>DATJYC010000019.1:0-85354 GCA_035499735.1 Burkholderiales bacterium | reverse complement strand
GCACCATTGGATGCCTTTTCACATGGGGACGGGGCGCCCGCCTTGGGGCGACCCGATCTACTCGGCTCTGCAGATTCTCAACGAACGCTATGCCAAGGGCGAGATCCAGAAGCAGGAGTACGAGGAGAAGAAAGCGACGATCCTGTCGAGCAGCCTCATGTGAGCCCGACGCATGAAGACGCTCTTCATCCTGAACGATCCGCCCTACGGCACCGAGCGAAGCTACAACGCGCTGCGCCTCGCAGGCAGTCTCTCGTCGCGGGACGGTGAAGAGGTCAAGATATTCCTGATCGGGGATGCAGCCCTTTGCGGCAAGTCCGGCCAGAAGGTGCCGGCTGGTTTCTATAACCTGCAGCTGATGCTCAACAAGGCCGTGCGCAACAAGGCCGAGGTGGGCGTGTGCGGGACCTGCATGGACGCGCGCGGCATCGCGGAAGGCGAGCTGATCGACGGAACGCGGCGTAGCACGCTGGAACAACTGACAGAGTGGACTCGCTGGGCCGACAAGGTGATCGTCTTTTAGAGCAGGAAAGCGAAGGGCTGCACTGGAGTCGTTCTTGCGGCAGACTTGGCGTCTCCATGACGCGGTCGGACGACAAACGATCACGCAGCGGCAAGCGGGGGTACCAGGAGTTCTACGGTGGCCTCATTCGCCTCCACGTATTGCATCACGCGGCCCGAGCCCCCGTCTTCGGCTTGTGGCTGATGCAAGAGCTTCAGCGGCACGGATACCGGATCGGGCCGGGAACCCTTTACCCGATCCTGCACTCGCTCGAGCGGCGCGGGCTGCTGCGGTCCTCGAGCGAGCGGCGAGGTCGCGCTGTCCGGCGCACGTATACAGCGACGGTGGCCGGCAGGCGCGCGCTCGCGGCCGCCAAGGACAAGGTGCGGGAGCTGTTCGGGGAGATCTTCCAGGAGTCGTAGCCGAAGCGGCTCATTCAAAACGAAGCGCGGTGGACGGCGCGTGAGTGGCGGAAAGAATGATCTTCCAGCCCTCGGCGCCGCGCCACAGCGCATAAGTCACGCCCTGGCGCTGGAACTCGCTGCCGTCGTCGCGGAGGCGCAACACCACGCCGCTGGCAATGGCGGTATTCTCGTCGAGCAGGCGCACCTGGAGCCGCTCCCATTCGCTGCGTGCATAGCCCTGCTTGACAAGGGCCGCCAGCAGTCCGCGGAAGAAAGCCTCCTGGATGGCCGAGTTCTGACGGACGATGGGGCCGCCCGGGCTCACGCGCATGGCCGGCGCTTGGTAGAAGCCCGCGATCGCGTGCGCATCGTGTCGGCTCCACGCCTCCTCGTAGGCGCGAAGCACGACCTCGACCGGATCGGCGCCAGCCGAGTGGGAAGCGGCCGCGGCGCAAAGCAGCGCGGCGGCCAGAGCGATACGGAGTGCATCCATTTCCGGCTCCCTCACGTTATCGAATTACGATACCATCGTACTGTTCCTGAACCGAGCGCGCAAACCACGCCGTGAACGACAATACCTCGCTCCCGCGGATCTTCCTGATCTTCCTGCGGCTCGGCTGCACCTCGTTCGGCGGACCGATCGCACACCTTGGCTACTATCGTCACGAGTTCGTCGAAAGGCGCAAATGGCTCGACGACGAGGCCTACGCCGACCTGGTCGCGCTCTGCCAGTTCACGCCCGGTCCCGCGAGCAGCAAGATAGGCATTGCCCTGGGCGCCTCGCGCGCGGGCGTCATCGGGGGCGTCGCCGCCTGGCTCGGCTTTACGCTGCCTTCCGCGCTGGTCATGATCGCTTTCGGCTACGGTCTGCAGTTTTTCCACGGCGCAACCGAGGCGGGCTGGCTGCACGGCCTCAAGATCGCGGCGGTCGCGGTCGTGACGCAGGCCGTCTGGAGCATGGGACGCCAGCTGTGCCCGGACCGAGTGCGCGCCTCGTTCGCGATACTCGCTGCCCTGATGGTCCTGATGTGGTCGAACGCGCTCGCGCAGATCGGCGCGATCGCGCTGGGCGCAATCGCGGGGTGGCGCATGCTTCCGGGCGCCGCGACGCCGTCTTCGGGTCATCTTCATTTCCAGGTCAGCCGCCGCGTCGGCTGGGCCGCCTGGATTCTCTTCTTCAGCCTTCTTGCAATCCTGCCCGTGCTCGCGAGAACGACCGGCCAGCACGCCGTTCAATTGTTCGACAGCTTCTATCGGGCCGGCTCGCTCGTGTTCGGCGGCGGCCACGTGGTGCTGCCGATGCTGCGCGCCGAGGTGGTGCCTGCGGGCTGGCTCGGCGACGACGCGTTCCTCGCGGGCTACGGCGTTGCACAGGCGGTTCCAGGACCGCTGTTCACGTTCGCCGCGTATCTGGGAACGGTTGCGAAAGGCGCCCCGACGGGCTGGATCGGCGGGCTGCTCACGCTCGGCGCGATCTTTCTCCCTGCGTTCCTCCTGACCTTCGGCGCACTGCCGTTCTGGAACGTCCTGCGCGCGAAGCCCTCGATACGCTCGATGATGAACGGCGTCAATGCAACGGTCGTCGGGATTCTGCTCGCGGCGCTCTACGACCCGATCTTCAGCAGCGCCGTGCGGACACCCGCCGATTTCGCATTGGCGCTCGCCGCCTTCGGGCTGCTTGCCTTCTGGAAATCGCCGCCCCTGTGGATCGTCGTATTCTCAGCTCTGGGGGGTGAGGCGCTGGCTTTCCTATGAAGAAGTCTTGGGCTCTCGGGCAACTGCCGCGAGGAAACCGCCGAGGGGCAGCGCGACCAGGCGTCGTATTGATCGGGTGTCATGCCGCGCGTGCTTGTCGCCTAAGGTTCTCGGGCTAAGTCCGGCGTCCTGGTCCTCGCGTCGACTTGCGCGGCCAGCTCCCGAAGCGCGGGCGAGATCACGACCTGATAGGGCTCTGCGGGCTGGTCCAGGCGGCGCAAAGGCACGGGAAGCGCCGCCAGATTCCGGGCGGCGCGGTCGCGAAGCGACCGCGTATCCGGCGCAGGTGCCAAGCGTTTCCCGCCGCGCATGACCGGTTGCAGAAGCTTCGCACCCGGCTGTTCCTCCGATTCGAGCGCGATCACGTCGTGTCCCAGCATGCCGTCGTCGAGAAGGAAGCGATGCACCTGCTTGCGCCCGGGCCAGGTCGCTTTGCCGGCCGAGCGCTTGCGGCGCGGCACTCCGGCGTATTCCTGCAGCTTGTACACAGCGTCCAGGAACGGCGCGTCCGATGACGTGACGAGGCTCGTGCCGACGCCGAAGCCGTCGATCGGCGAGCCCGCGGCGAGCAGCTCGCGCAGGCGGTACTCGTCGAGGTTGCCGCTGGCGAAGATGGTCGCTTGCGTGAGGCCCGCGTCGTCGAGGATCTTGCGCACGCTGCGCGAGAGCGCGGCGAGGTCGCCGCTGTCCAGGCGCACGCCGCGCAGCGCGATCCCCGCCTCCTTCAGGCGCGGCGCGAGCGCGACGACCTTGCGCGCGGCCGCCTCGGTGTCGTAGGTGTCGATGAGGAACAACGCGCTGGAGGGGCAGGCGGAGGCGAAGCGCTCGAAGGCCGCGGATTCGTCGTCGTGCGCCTGCACGAAGGAGTGCGCCATGGTGCCGAATATCGGGATCCCGAAAAGAGGCGCGGCGAGCGCGGTCGCGGTGCCGGAGAATCCGGCGATGTAGCTCGCCCTTGCGGCGAGCAGGCCCGCCTCGGCGCCGTGCGCGCGCCGCAGGCCGAAATCGACGAGCAGCTTGCCGGTCGCGACGAGCACCGAGCGCGCGGCCTTCGATGCGACCGCGGTCTGGAAATGCACGAGGTTGAGGAGGCGCGACTCGACGAGCTGCGCCTCGGGCATGGGCGCGACCACGCGCACGACGGGCTCGTTCGGAAAGAAGATCGTGCCCTCGGGCATCGCGTACACGTCGCCCGTGAAGCGCAGCGTCCGCAGGCGCTCCAGGAAATCCCGGCGGAACAGCCGGCTCTGCTCGAGCCAGGCGAGCTCGGCGTCCTCGAAACGCAGGCCCTCGAGAAACTGCAGCGCCTGCTCCAGCCCCGCCGCCATCAGGAAGTTCCGGCAGGGCGGAAGCTTGCGCACGAAGAGCTCGAACGCCGCCGTCTCGACCATGCCGTGGGCGTAGTACGCCTGCAGCATGGTCAGCTGGTACAGGTCCGTGAGCAGCGGGCTGGAGAGTGGGTTCACGGTCCGCGCTCACGGAGAAAAACCCCGGCGGACGGTCCGCCGGGAGAGGAGACAGCTATGCTTGAAGCTCTACTGGACCTTCAGCTCCTTGGTCGAGCCGTTGGACTTCTTCGGGAGCTTCAGCTCGAGCACGCCGTCGGCGTACTTGGCTTCCGCCTTGCCGGCGTCGATGTCGTGGCCGAGGGTGAAGCTGCGCGACTGCTTGCCGTAGTAGCGCTCGCAGCGGACGAGCTTCTCGCCCTTCTTCTCTTCCTTCTCCTTCTTGAGCTCGGCCTCGATGGAGACCTGGTTGCCTTCGATCGCGACGTGGATGTCCTCTTTCCTTACGCCGGGGATCTCGGCCTTGACGCTGTACGCCGCATCGGCTTCGGAGACGTCGACCTTGATGCGCGGCTCGAAATCTCCCTCGCCGACCCACGGACGCACGCGGAAGCCCTTGAGCAGGTCGTCGAAGTTCACCAGCGGCTGAAAGCGCGCCAGTTCCTCGAACGGATCGAAACGGGTGATGTTTGCCATGATGTTCTCCTGTCGGTTCACTGAGTTGCTCCCCTGCAAAGGGGGGACAACTCAAATGATCCTCCTGGGGCGCGCCGAACCTTTGATCTGAGTCAAATCTCCTTCGCGCTCCGGGGCTTAAATCCCCTCATGGAAGAGTTGCAGCCCTTGCCGAGGGCGCTTGCGCCGGCCGACCTGTGCCGCCGCTGCGACCCGACGCGATTCGAGTTCAGGACGACCGACGAGCTCGCCGATCTGGCCGGTTCCCTCGGTCAGACGCGGGCTGCGGACGCGATTCTCTTCGGCGTGGGGATCCGCCGGGACGGGTTCAACATCTTCGCCATGGGGCCGGAGGGGATGGGGCGCCATGCCCTGGTGCGCAAGCTCCTGGAGCGGCAGGCGCCGGGCGAGGCGGTGCCGAGCGACTGGTGCTACGTGTTCAACTTCCAGACCCCGCACAAGCCGAGGGCGCTCAGGCTTCCAGCGGGACGGGCGGCGAAGCTCCAGCAGGACATGGCCCGGGTGGTCCAGGACCTGCGCGCCGCGATCCCCGCCGCGTTCGAGACCGACGAGTACCGCACGCGGATCCAGGAGATCGAGACCGAGTTCGACGAGCGCCAGGCCAAGGCCATCGGCGATATCGGCGGCCGCGCGCGCGAGAAGCGCATCGCGCTGCTGCGCACGCCCGCGGGGTTCGGCTTCGCGCCCATGAAGCCCGACAAGGACGAGGTGATGGAGCCCGCTGATTTCCGCAAGCTCGCCGAGCCCGATCAGGAGCGCGTGCAGGAGGAAATCGGCTCGTTCCAGGTCGAGCTCGAGCGCGCGCTTCGCGAGATCCCGAAGTGGCGGCGCGAGGCGCAGCGCAAGGTGCGCGAGCTGAATCGCGAAGTCACGGGCGCCTCCGTGGGAAGCCTGCTCGAGGAGATCAAGGCCGAGTACCAGGGGCTGCCCGAGGTGCAGGCCTACCTCGATGCGGTCCGCAACGACGTGCTCGATCACGTCGAAATCTTTCAGCAGCCCAAGGAGGGCGAGCAGCCGACCCTGTTCGGCATTCCGCTCGTGCGCGCGGAACCCGGGGAATCGCCGCTGCAGCGATACGAGGTGAACGTCCTGATCGCGGGCTCCGCCGACAAGGGAGCCCCGATCGTCTACGAGGACAATCCCAGCCACGACAACCTGGTCGGCCGGATCGAGCATGTCGCCAGGATGGGGACCCTGGTGACCGATTTCACGCTGATCAAGGCCGGCGCTCTGCATCGCGCGAACGGGGGCTACCTCGTGCTCGACGCCCTCAAGGTGCTGACGCAGCCCTTCGCCTGGGAAGCGCTCAAGCGCGCGCTGGGATCGCGCGAGATCCGCGCCGAGTCGCTGGGGCAGATGCTGAGCCTCGTGAGCACCGTGTCGCTCGAGCCCGAGCCGATTCCGCTGGATCTGAAAGTGGTGCTCGTCGGCCAGCGCGTGCTCTACTACCTCCTGCATGCCTACGATCCGGAGTTCGGGTCGCTGTTCAAGGTCGTCGCGGATTTCGAGGACGACATGCCGCGCGACCCGGGCGCGGACCTGCTGTACGCGCGCCTGATCGCGACCATGGCGCGCGCGGACAAGCTGAGGGCGCTCGACCGTGCCGCGGTGGCCAGGGCGATCGAGCACGGCGCGCGCCTCGCGGGGGACACCGAGAAGCTGTCCATGCACATGCTCGACCTGGCCGATCTGCTGCGCGAGTCCGATCATTTCGCCGCGATCGCCGGCCGCGCCGTCACCGCCGCCGGGGACGTGGAGCGCGCAGTCCGCGCGCGCGAGGAGCGCGCCGGCCGAATCCGCCGGCGGCTGCAGGAGGAGATCGCCCGCGGCACCCTGCTCATCGATACCGCGGGCGAGCGCGTCGGCCAGGTGAACGGCCTTTCGGTCGCCACGCTCGGCGGGTTCTCGTTCGGCGCGCCGCACCGCATCACCGCCCGCGTGCGCCTGGGGAGCGGCAGGGTCGTCGACATCGAGCGCGAGGCGGAGCTGGGCGGACCGATCCATTCCAAGGGCGTGCTCATCCTCTCCGGCTACCTCGCGGGCCGCTACGCGGCGAAGACCCCGCTTTCGCTCGCAGCGAGCCTGGTGTTCGAGCAGAGCTACGGCGGAGTCGAGGGCGACAGCGCCTCCTCGGCCGAGCTATACGCGCTGCTCTCGGCGCTCGCCGAGGCGCCGCTGCGGCAGTCGCTCGCGGTCACCGGCTCGGTGAACCAGCACGGCGACGTGCAGGCGATCGGCGGCGTGAACGAGAAGATCGAGGGCTTCTTCGACGTGTGCACGGCGCGGGGCCTCACCGGGGAGCAGGGCGTGCTGATCCCCGAGGCCAACGTGAAGCACCTCATGCTGAAGAGCGAAGTGGTCGACGCGGTGGCCGCGGGGAAATTCCACGTCTATCCGGTGGCGAGCATCGACCAGGGCATCGAGATACTCACCGGCGTCGCGGCCGGGCAGCGCGATGCCCTCGGGAAATTTCCGGAAGCGAGCGTCAACGGGCGCGTCGAGCGAAGGCTCGCCGAGTTCGCCGACCGCGTCCGCTCCTTCGGAAGAACGGCGCCGGCCGCGGGGCGCCCGCGGCGCGAGAAGAAGTGAGCATCCGCCGCATCACGGTCGTGCAGGAATCGGCTCAGGCGGGCCGGGTCCTCGCAGCGGTGGCGGAGGCCGCGGCCGCGCTGGAGGCGGAGCTGCACGGCCTTTTCCTCGAGGACGTGGAGCTGCTCCATTTCGCCGGGCTGCCCTTCGCGCGCGAGATCGGCGCGTCCGCCAGTTCGCGCGGGCTCGATGTCCCGACCATGGAGCGCCGCTTTCGCCGCCAGGCGGAGGCGGCGCGCCGCGGCCTCGCCGCGGCCGCCGAGGGCAAGCCCGTGCGCTGGTCGTTCCGCGTCGAGCGCGGCTCGCGCCCGGCCCAGCTTCGCAGGGCGCTTGCCGACGCCGACCTGGTCGTCGTCCTCGGGGGGCGGGGACTGCGGCGCGCCGTGGCCGTGGTGTCCGCGCCCGAGCTGCCTCAGGAGGCCGAGACGGTGCTCGAGCGCCTGGCGCGCTCCCTCGCCGGAGACGTCTACCGGCTCCGTTCGGCCGTGGACGAGGAGGCGCTGGGCAGGCTGTTGCGCGATCTGTAGCCCGTCCGACTATCGTTTGATCTGGATCAAGTCGCGCGGCGCGAGTCGGGCTACCTTTGAGCTGCGCAGGGCCTGAAAGCAGGCCCGATGCTCGCAGTGCCTCTGGGCGCCGCGATGGATGGAGATGAACCCTCACCTGCCGCATGACCTGCTGCACGGCGTCTCCACCAAAAAGCCCGCCATCTTCGGTGGCGGGCTTTTTCTTGCATCGCAGCGCTCCGCCCGGCGCCTTCCTTGACCTACCTCAAGTCGCGGGGGCGGGTGCTTTGTAAGCTGGCTTCAGGAACCCCGGAGGACGATATGAAGATCGAACGGCTGTGCAACCGCGAAGTCACCCTGGCGTACGAGAACGAGTGCATCGACGAAGTTGCGCGTCGCATGCGCGAGCGCCACGTGGGCAGCGTCATCGTCGTCCCGCGCGACAACGGCCGCGCCCCCGTCGGAGTGCTCACCGACCGCGACATCGTCGTCGAGGTGCTCGCGGCCGGGCTCGATTACCGCACCGTCACCGTCGGCGAGGTCATGAGCCGCGAGCCCGCGACGGTGCGCGAGGACGACGACGTCGTCGACGCGCTCAGGATCATGCGGACCTACGGCGTGCGCAGGCTGCCCGTGATCGCGCGCTCCGGCGCGCTCGCCGGAGTCGTCGCGATCGACGACCTGCTCGAGTTCTTTGCCGGGCAGGTCGACGACGTGGTGAGGGCGATCGGCAGGGAGCAGACGCAGGAAGCGCAGGCCAGAAACTAGGGGAGCCTCTCGAATGTCCGCGAAACAAATCGTATTCGGCGAGCGTGCGCACGCCAAGATCATGGCGGGCGTACGGATACTCGCCGACGCCGTGCGCTGCACGCTCGGGCCCAAGGCCCGCACCGTCGTCCTGGAGAAATCGTTCGGCGCTCCCGTTGTCATCAACTCCGGCGTCGTCGTCGCGAAGGAGATCGAGCTCGAGAACCGCTTCGAGAACATGGGCGCTCAGATGGTGAAGGAGGTCGCCTCGAAGACTTCCGACGTCGCGGGCGACGGCACGACCACCGCGACCCTGCTAGCTGCCGGAATCGTGTTCGAGGGGATGAAGTCCGTCGCCGCCGGAATGAACCCCATGGACCTGAAGCGCGGCATCGATACGGGCGTCATCGCCGTCGTCGAGGAGCTGAAGAAGCTCGCGAAGCCTTGCGGCACGAGCACCGAGATCGCTCAGGTCGCCACGATCTCGGCGAACTCCGATCCGGTGATCGGCGAAATCGTCGCCAACGCGATGGAAAAGGTCGGCAAGGAAGGCGTGATCACGGTCGAGGACGGCTCGGGGCTCAAGAGCGAGCTGGAGGTCGTCGAAGGCATGAAATTCGACCGCGGGTTCCAGTCTCCCTATTTCATCAACAACGAGAAGCAGCGCTGCGTGCTCGAGGACGCCTACATCCTGATCCACGACCAGAAGATCTCCTCGATTCAGAACCTGCTGCCGATTCTGGAGCAGGTGGCGAAGACTTCCAAGCCGCTGCTCGTGATCGCCGAAGACGTCGAAGGCGAGGCGCTCGCGACCCTCGTCGTCAACATGCTGCGCGGCGTGCTCAAGTGCTGCGCGGTGAAGGCGCCCGGCTTCGGCGACCGCCGCAAGGCGATGCTCGAAGACATCGCCGTGCTGACCGGCGGCCAGGTGATCGCCGAGGAGGTAGGGCTCAAGCTCGACAAGGCGACGCTCGCGCAGCTCGGACACGCGAAGCGCGTCGAGATCGACAAGGACGACAGCATCCTGATCGGCGGCGCGGGAGACCCGAAGAAGATCTCCGCCCGGGTCACCGACCTGCGGGAGCAGATCAAGAAGACGACCAGCGACTACGACAAGGAAAAACTGCAGGAACGCGTGGCGAAGCTCGCCGGCGGCGTGGCGGTGGTCAAGGTCGGCGCGGCGACGGAGACCGAGATGAAGGAGAGGAAGGCGCGCGTCGAGGACGCTCTGCATGCCACACGCGCGGCGGTGGAGGAGGGCGTGCTACCTGGAGGCGGCGTCGCCTTGCTGCGCGCGCGCTCGCGGCTGGAAAAGCTGCGCGGCGACAATCTGGATCAGGACGCCGGCATCAGGATCGTGCTGCGCTCGCTCGAGGAACCGCTGCGACAGATCGCCGCCAACGCCGGGGAAGAGCCCTCGGTGGTCGTGAACCGCGTGCAGGAGGGCGAGGGCAATTTCGGCTACAACGCCCTAACGGACGCGTACGGCGACATGGTGCAGATGGGCATTCTCGACCCGTGCAAGGTAACGCGCACGGCGCTGCAGAACGCGGCCTCGATCGCGGGCCTGATCCTCACCACCGACTGCATGATTGCGCAGACGCCGGAGAAGCCCGCCGCGGGCGGTCCGCCGATGGGCGACATGGACATGTAGGGTGCGACCATGAAAAAACAGGTGATCCCCGAGACCTCGCCCGAGTTCGACAGCACGCGCCTGATCGAGCGCCCGAACGGGTTCTACTGGCAGTCGAAGGACGGCAAGGAGGAATTCGGGCCCTTCGCCACGCTCCTCGAGGCGGTGCAGGACATGCAGGCCAAGGACGGCGCCGCGATCGAGCCCGGCGAGACCAAGCAGGAGGCCGAGGACGAGATCGGCATCGCCGACTGGGTCGATCCGGAGACGGGGGAGCCCGCCGAGGGCGGCGTGCCGCGGATAGAGGAGCACTGAGCGGTCATCGGGCGCAAGAGATGAGCGCGGTCGTTGAATCTCCTGCCGAGAATCTGCGGATCGCCGACAAGCTGCGCGAGGCCGCCGAGCTGCTCGACGCGCAGGGCGCCAATCCCTACCGCGTGGCGGCGTACCGCCGCGCCGCCGACACGCTGGCCCGCCTGCAGCGCGGCGTGCGCGACATCTTCGATTCCGAGGGACTGAAGGGCCTGGATGCGATTCCCGGCGTCGGCCAGGGCATCGCTTCGGCCATCGCCGAGATCCTGATCACGACGCGCTGGAGCCAGCTGGAGCGGCTGCGCGGGGCGATCGAGCCGGCGCGCCTCTTCCAGTCGGTTCCGGGGATGGGGCCCGAGCTGGCGAAGCGCATTCACGACACGCTGCACGTCGACACGCTCGAGGGGCTGGAGGTCGCCGCCAACGACGGCACGCTGGAAGCCGTTCCCGGGGTCGGGCCGCGGCGGGCCGCCGCCTGGCGCGCCGCGCTCGATCGCATGCTCGGCCGCGTGAGGGCGCGCAGGTCGAGCGTCCCCGGCGGGGCGGTGCTCGAGCCCGGCGTTGACTTGCTGCTCGACGTCGACCGCGAATACCGCGAAAGGGGCGAGGCGGGAGAGCTGAAGGCGATCGTGCCGCGGCGCTTCAACCCGGGCAAGGAAGCGTGGCTGCCGGTCCTGCACGCGGTGCGCGGCGCCTGGCACTTCACGGCTCTCTATTCCAACACCGCGCTCGCGCACAAGCTCAAGCGCGTGCGCGACTGGGTCGTCGTCTACTTCTACGACGGCGACCACGTCGAGCGCCAGCGCACCGTGGTGACCGAGATTCGGGGGACGCTTGCCGGGAGGCGGGTCGTGCGCGGGCGCGAGGAGGAGTGCCGGGCGCACTACGCCGGGAAGCAGGACTCGCAGACTCGCGCCGGCTCCGGCGCTTGACCTGGATCAAACCGGGTGCCGCCCGGAGGGCTAGCGTAAGCGTATGGGTGCCGTCGAAAAACTGCGCGAGCCGCTCCTCCTTCAACCGCCGGCCTCGGAAGATATCGACGCGGGGGCCGTGATGGCGTCGGGCATCGACCGGGTGCTGCGGGCCTACGCTTCCCGCGCGACTTTCGGGGTCTCGCCCGCCGCGGTTGCGATCGCGTTCTTCGACTGGTGGCAGCACCTAGCGACCTCGCCCGGCAAGCAGCTCGAGCTCGGCCGCAAGGCGTTCCGCAAGTGGCTGCGGTATTCGGATTTCCTGGCGCGCGCGGCGCGCGGAGAGGAGTGCGCGCCGTGCATCGAGCCGCTCCCCGGCGACCCGAGATTCACCGCAAAGGCCTGGCGCGGCTGGCCGTTCAACGCGATATACCAGGCGTTTCTCCTCACGCAGCAGTGGTGGCACAACGCGACGACCGACGTAAAGGGCGTCGCGCCGCACCACGCGGCGCTCGTGAACTTTGCGACGCGGCAGATGCTCGACATGTGGGCGCCGTCCAATCTGGCGTGGACCAACCCGGACGTGCTGCGCGTGACCCGCGAGCAGGGCGGGGGGAACCTCGTGCAGGGCTTCCTGAACTTCATCGAGGACTGGAGGCGGGTCGCGCTCGGCCGGCCGCCCGTCGGCGCCGAGGCCTTCGTGCCCGGCCGTCAGGTGGCGTGCACGCCGGGCAAGGTCGTGTTCCGCAATCGGCTGATCGAGCTGATCCAGTACGCGCCGGCGACCGACACCGCGTTCGCCGAGCCGGTGCTGATCGTGCCCGCGTGGATCATGAAGTACTACATCCTCGATCTCTCGCCGCACGACTCGCTCGTGAAATACCTCGTCGACCGCGGCCACACGGTGTTCATGATCTCGTGGAAGAACCCGGGCCCGGCCGACCGCGACCTGTCTCTCGCGGACTACCGGCGCCTCGGCATCGAGGACGCGCTCGCGACGATCGGCCGCATCGCCCCCGAGCGGCGCGTTCACGCCGTGGGGTATTGCCTCGGGGGCACGCTGCTCGCGATCGCCGCGGCAGCGATGGCGCGCAACGGAGACGCGCGTCTCGCGAGCATGACCCTCCTTGCCTCGCAGGTCGACTTCGCGGACGCCGGCGAGCTCGGCCTCTTCATCGACGAAAGCGAGGTCGCTCTGCTCGAGGACATGATGGCCGAGCAGGGCTTTCTCGACCCCAGCCAGATGAGCGGCGCCTTCCAGCTTCTGCGCTCGAGCGACCTCATCTGGTCGCAGCGCATTACCGAGTACCTGCTCGGAGAGCGGCCGCCGATGACCGACCTGATGGCGTGGAACGCCGACGGCACGCGCATGCCGTACCGCATGCACAGCGAGTACCTGCGGCGGCTGTATCTGCACAACGATCTCTCGGCGGGCCGCTACCACGTGGACGGCAGGCCTGTCGCGCTGCGCGACATCCGCGTTCCGATCTTCGCGGTCGGCACGGAGCGGGACCACGTCGCGCCCTGGCGCTCCGTCTACAAGATCAACTTGTACACGGACGCGGAGGTGACGTTCCTGCTCGCCTCGGGAGGCCACAACGTCGGCATCGTGAGCGACCCCGCGTATGCCGGAAGCAGCTACCAAGTCGCGACCCGGGGACGCGACGAGCCGTACCTCGACCCGGACACGTGGGCGCGGCAGGCCCCGCGCTCGCCGGGCTCCTGGTGGCCCGAGTGGCAGCGCTGGCTCGAACGGCATTCGGGCGCGCGCGTCGCCCCGCCGGACCTTGGGAGCGCCGCGGCGGGCATCCCGCCGCTCGACGACGCTCCCGGACAGTACGTGCACCAGAAATAGCAAGGAGACGATCATGACGACTACGACAGAAACGACGACCAAGACACCGGCAAAAGGATTCGCAATGCCGTTCGCGGCAATGCTTCCCGGCAACAAGGAATGGGAAGACACGTCCCGGCAGATGCTCCAGAGCTGGAAGCAGCAGCTCGACACCGGACTGAAGCTGATCGACGCCGCGGTGCAGGGAACCCTGGAGATGCGCAGTTCGCAGCTCGCTGCCGCGATGGAGACCCACTCGCGCGACCTCGACGCGGAGAAGCTGGTGACCGGAGCCAGATCCCTCTCAGACCTGCTGGCCATACAGCTCGAGTGGATGACGGGAAACCTGGAGCGCTCGATGGCTTACTGGAACCAGATGTTCCAGGCAGCCGCGGACGCGAACAGCAAGTTCCTCGAATGCCTGCGCGAGCAGCCATCGGGCAAGGGCGAAGACAAGGCGCCCGCGGCCTGAGCTGAGCAGCGGCCGGAGCCGGGCGCTCCACGATGAAACCCGGCCTGGACGCCGTCGTCGTCGGGTCCGGAATGGGCGGTCTGGCCGCGGCGGCGGCGCTCGCCCACAGGGGCCGCCGCGTGCTGGTGCTCGAGCGGCATTCGCAGCTGGGCGGCCTCACGCAGACCTTCCGCCGCGGCGACTACACGTTCGCGCCCGGCGTGCACTACATCGGGGGCGTCGGCGACGCGCCCGGCCCCGACGGCCAGTTCGGCCGCCTGCTCCGCCGCTTCGCCGGAGAGGAGCTGCGCTTCGCTTCGGTCGGCTCGCCCTACGACATCGTTCGCATCCCGGGATACGAATTCCCCATCGAGGCGCCTCTCGCCGCGTATCGCGCGCGGCTCGAAGCGGAGTTTCCGGAGGACGGCGCGGTGATCCGCCGCTACTTCGCGGCATGCGCCGAGGCCGAGCGCGCGGGCGCAGCCCTGTTCGGAGCCGCGGCCCTGCCCGCGCCGCTTGCCGCCGCGGTGCGCTGGCTCAACGCGGGACGGATGCGCCGCGTACTCGAGCCCACGACCGCGGAAATGGTCTGCTGCGCGCGCGATCCGCGTCTCGCCGCCGTGCTGACCTCGCGGTGGGCGGACTACGGCCTGCCGCCGGAGCGCGCGCCGTTCGCGGTGCACGCGCTGGTGACGGGCAGCTATTATGCCGGGGCGTACTACCCGGTCGGCGGGCCGGGGAAATTCGCCCAGGCCTTCGCGCGCTCGATACGCGCGGACGGGGGCGAGCTGCGCACCGATTCGCGCGTCGCCGAAATCCGCGTCGAGCGCGGGCGGGCGGCCGGCGTGCGCCTGGAGAACGGCGAGTCGATCGACGCCGCGACCGTGGTCTCCGCGATGGGCGCGTACAACACCGTGTCCGCGCTGCCGGACGGCGTCGCGCCCGAGTGGCGCGAATCGCTGTCGCGCTTCGATACCGGGCTGTCGTACATCGCGCTGTACGTCGGGTTCCGCGGCGACATCCGCGCGCGCGGCGCCACGGCTGCGAACGTCTGGGTGCACGAGAGCGAGGACATCGGCCGCGTATGGGAGCGGCCCGCCGACGAGGACGCGCCGTCGATCTTCGTTTCCTTCCCGTCGCTCAAGGACGCGGCCCACGAAGATCCCCTGCGCCACACGGCGGAGATCGTCGCCGCGTGCCGCTGGGATCCGTTTGCGGCCTGGAGCGGCAGCTCCCCCGGCCGCCGCCCCGAGGAATACGAGGCGACCAAGGCGTGGATCGCCGAGCGCCTGCTCGCGCAGTTCAAGCGGCATTTTCCTGGGCTTGCTGCGCTTGTCGACTTCCACGAGCTGTCGACGCCGCTGTCGCAGGCGTCCTACGTCGGCGCGGATCGCGGAGCGATGTACGGCATCGAGATGTCGGCCGCCCGGCTCAGGAGCGGTGCGCTGCGCACGCGCACGCCGGTGCCGGGCCTCTACCTCGCAGGACAGGACGCGGCGAGCATGGGCGTGCAGGGCGCGTTCATGGGCGGCTTGATGGCCGCCGCCGCGATCGAGCCCAGGCTGTGGCTGGAGATGGGACGCTGAGCGAGGCATGACCCTGCCGGGCTAAGGGGCTAGCGAGGCCCTTTTGACCTGGATCAAGTGCCATGCGACGCCGGCTGGCACAGTCTTGGTGCGCAAACGACAAAGGGCGGGAAATGGCGACGACACGTACCAAGCAGATCTCCGTGGTGACCATGAGCACGCTCTCCTTCACGGTGTGCTTCGCCGTGTGGATGATGTTCGCGGTGATCGGCATACCGATCAAGAAGATGCTCGGCCTGAACGAGACCCAGTTCGGCCTGCTCGCCGCGACGCCCGTGCTGACCGGCTCGCTCATCCGCCTGCCTCTCGGCATGTGGACCGACAAGTTCGGCGGCCGCATCGTGTTCTTCCTGCTCATGCTGTCGACCGTGATCCCGATCTGGCTGATCGGAGAGGCGACCACCTACTGGCACTTCCTCGTGCTCGGTCTCTTCGTCGGCCTCGCCGGCGGCTCGTTCTCGGTGGGCATCGCCTATTGCGCCCGCTGGTTCGACAAGAAGCACCAGGGCTTCGCCATGGGGATCTTCGGCGCGGGGAACTCCGGCGCCGCGGTCAACAAGTTCGTCGCCCCGGCGATCCTGGTCGCGTTCGGCTGGGCGATGGTGCCCAAGGTCTACGCGATCGCGATGCTGGTGACCGCGATCGCCTTCTGGCTGCTCACCTATACCGATCCCCGGCACGTCGGCGGCGGGGAGGTGAAGCTCGCCGAGCAGCTGAAGGCGCTGAAGGATCCGAATGTGTGGAAGCTGTGCCAGTACTACTCGATCGTGTTCGGGGGCTACGTGGCGCTGTCGCTGTGGATGACGAAGTATTACATCAGCGAGTACGGCTTCGGGATCGAGGTCGCCGCGCTGCTCGCCGCCTGCTTCTCGCTTCCGGGCGGAGTGCTGCGGGCCGTCGGCGGCTGGATGTCCGACCGCTGGGGCGCGCACCCGGTGACCTGGTGGGTGATGCTGCTGTCGTGGGTGTGCCTGTTCTTCCTGTCGTATCCGCAGACCGACCTCGTGATCCGGACCGCGAGCGGCGAGCTCAGGCTCCACGTCGGCCTCAACCCCTGGACGTTCACCGCGCTGATGTTCGTGATGGGCGTCGCCTGGGCGTTCGGCAAGGCATCGGTGTTCAAGTACATCTCCGACGAGTACACGCACAACATCGGCGTCATCTCGGGCATCGTCGGGCTGATCGGCGCGCTCGGCGGCTTCCTGCTGCCGATCATGTTCGGCGCCCTGGTCGACCTGACCGGCGTCAACAGCTCGATCTTCATGCTGATGTGGGGCGTGACGCTGGTGTCGCTGGTGTGGATGTACTGGACCGAGATCGTTCCGCAGCGCGCACGCGCGGCGCAGGGAGCCTGACATGGCGAGAACCCTTGCCGTATGGACCCCCGAGGACAAGCAGTTCTGGGCGCAGCAGGGACAGGCGATCGCGAACATCAACCTGTGGATCTCGGTGCCGGCGCTGTTCCTCGCTTTCGCCGTGTGGCAGCTGTGGAGCGTGGTCGCGGTGAACCTGAACTCGCTCGGCTACAAGTTCACGCCCAACCAGCTGTTCTGGCTCGCCGCCGCGCCGGCTCTGTCGGGCGCGACGCTGCGCATCTTCTATTCCTTCATGGTCCCGGTGTTCGGCGGCCGGCGCTGGACGGCTATCTCGACCGCCTCGCTGCTGATCCCCGCGGTGGGGATCGGGATGGCCATTCAGAGCCCGGGCACGAGCTACACGAGCTTCCTCGTCCTCGCGCTGCTGTGCGGCTTCGGCGGAGGCAATTTTTCCTCGTCGATGGCCAACATCAACTTCTTCTTTCCGAAAGAGCGGAAGGGCTCGGCGCTCGGGGTAAACGCCGGCCTCGGCAATCTCGGCGTGTCCGCCGTGCAGTTCATGGCGCCGCTGGTGATCGCTGCGGGCGTCTACGGCCCGCTCGCGGGCGGTCCCCAGGTCATCGTCAACCGTGCGGGAGAGACAGTGCACATCTGGGCACAGAACGCGGCCTTCGTGTGGGTGCCCTTCATCGTGATCGCGAGCATAGCCGCCTGGATCGGCATGAACGACCTCGCGAGCGCGAGGGCCTCGGTCTTCGAGCAGATGGTGATCTTCAAGCGCAAGCACAACTGGATCATGTGCTGGCTCTACCTGGGAACCTTCGGCTCCTTCATCGGCTACTCGGCCGGCTTCCCCCTGCTCATCAGGAACCAGTTCCCCGAGGTGAGCGCGCTCGCCTACGCCTGGGTAGGACCGCTGGTGGGCGCGGTGATCCGGCCCTTCGGCGGCTGGCTCGCCGACAAGCTGGGCGGCGCGCTGGTGACCTTCTGGAACTTCGTCGTCATGGCGGCAGCCGTCGGCGGCGTGCTGTGGTTCCTCCAGGCCCACAGCTTCGCCGGGTTCTTCGCCTGCTTCATGCTGCTCTTCCTCACCACGGGGATCGGCAACGGCTCGACCTTCCGCATGATCCCGATCATCTTTCCGCCCAAGGAAGCCTCGCCCGTGCTCGGCTTCACCGCGGCGATGGGCGCCTACGGCGGCTTCTTCATCCCCAAGAGCTACGGCACCTCGATCGAGCTGACGGGCGGCCCGCAGGGGGCGCTGTACGTGTTCATCTTCTTCTACCTCACCTGCATCGCGCTGACCTGGTGGTACTACGCCCGCAGGAACGCGCCGATGCCGTGCTGAAAAGGCGCTGCCCATGAGCCATTTTCTCGACCGGCTGAAGTTCCTCACCGCATCGACGGAGAAGTTCTCCGGAGGGCACGGCGAGACGCGCACCGAGGACCGCGGCTGGGAGGACGGATACCGCAAGCGCTGGCAGCACGACAAGATCGTCCGCTCGACGCACGGCGCCAACTGCACGGGCTCGTGCTCCTGGAAGATCTACGTGAAGGGCGGCATCGTCACCTGGGAAACGCAGCAGACCGACTACCCGCGGACGCGCCCCGACATGCCCAACCACGAGCCGCGCGGCTGCTCCCGCGGCGCGTCCTACTCCTGGTACCTGTACTCGGGCAACCGGCTGAAGTATCCGATGGTGAGGAGCCCGCTGCTGAAGCTGTGGCGCGAGGCGAGGAAGTCGAGCGACCCGGTCGGCGCCTGGCGCTCGATCGTCGAGAACCCGAAGGCCGCCGCGACTTACAAGCGGCAGCGCGGCCTGGGCGGTTTCCTCCGGTCCACCTGGGACGAGGTGAACGAGATCGTCGCCGCGGCGAATGTCTATACCATCCAGCGCTACGGTCCCGACCGCGTCATCGGGTTCTCGCCGATTCCCGCGATGTCGATGGTGTCCTACGCCGCGGGCAGCCGCTACCTTTCGCTCATCGGCGGCGTGTGCATGAGCTTCTACGACTGGTACTGCGACCTGCCGCCCGCCTCGCCCATGACCTGGGGCGAGCAGACCGACGTGCCGGAATCGGCCGACTGGTACAACTCGACATTCATCGTGATGTGGGGCTCGAACGTGCCGCAGACGCGCACGCCCGACGCGCACTTCATGACCGAGGCGCGCTACAAGGGGACGAAGATCGTGTCGATCTTTCCCGACTACGCGGAAGGGAGCAAATTCGGCGACCTGTGGCTGCACCCGAAGCAGGGCACGGACGCGGCTCTCGCGATGGCGATGGGGCACGTGGTGCTGAAGGAGTTCCACGCGGCGGGGAAGAGCGCGTATTTCACGGACTACTGCCGCCAGTACACCGACATGCCGATGCTGGTGCGCCTGGTGAAGGACGGCGAGCGCTGGGTCCCGGATCGCTTCCTCCGCTGCTCCGACTTCCCGGACAAGCTGGGCGAAGCGAACAACCCGGAGTGGAAGACGGTGTGCTTCGACGAAGCGTCGGGCAAGCTCTCGGTCCCGCTGGGGTCGATCGGCTTCCGCTGGGGCGAGAAGGGGAAGTGGAACCTCGAGCTGAAGGACATCAAGCCGCGCCTGTCGTTGCGCGAAACGAAGGATGAGACCGTTCCGGTCGGGTTCCCCTACTTCGGCGGCATCGCGCACGAGCATTTCAGGTCGAACGAGCAGGCCGACGTCCTCGTGCGAAGCGTGCCCGTGAAGAAGGTGGGCGAGCACCTCGTCGCCACCGTCTACGACCTGCTGCTCGCGAACTACGGCGTGGGCGTGGCGAAGTCCTTCGACGACGACGTGCCGTATACGCCGGCGTGGCAGGAGAGGATCACCGGCGTGCCGCGCGAGCAGGTGATCACGGTCGCGCGCCAGTTCGCCGACAACGCCGACAAGACGCACGGCAAGTCCATGGTGATCATCGGCGCGGCGATGAACCACTGGTACCACATGGACATGAACTACCGCGCGATCATCAACTTGCTCGCGATGTGCGGCTGCGTCGGCCAGCCGGGAGGCGGCTGGGCGCACTACGTGGGCCAGGAGAAGCTGCGGCCGCAGACCGGCTGGACCGCGCTCGCGTTCGCGCTCGACTGGGCGCGCCCGCCGCGGCAGATGAACTCCACCTCCTTCTTCTACGCGCACACCGACCAGTGGCGCTACGAGAAGGTCTCGGTCGCCGAGATCCTGTCGCCGCTCGCCGACGTTAAGCGCTACAGCGGCAGCCTCATCGACTTCAACGTGCGCGCCGAGCGCATGGGCTGGCTGCCTTCGGCGCCGCAACTGCAGAGGAATCCTCTCGAGATCGCGAAGGAGGCCGCGCGCGCCGGCGTCGACCCGAGGGACTACGTCGTCCGCGAGCTGAAGAGCGGCAGGCTGAAGATGAGCTGCGAGGACCCGGACCATCCGGACAACTTCCCGCGGAACCTCTTCGTGTGGCGCTCCAACCTGCTCGGCTCGTCCGGGAAGGGACACGAGTATTTCCTGAAGCACCTGCTCGGAACGACGCACGGCGTGCAGGGCAAGGACCTCGGGGAGACCGGCGGACAGAAGCCCGAGGAGGTGGCCTGGCGCGAGGCGACCGGCGAAGGCAAGCTCGACCTCCTCGTCACGCTCGACTTCCGCATGAGCACGACCTGCCTCTACTCGGACATCGTGCTGCCGACCGCGAGCTGGTACGAGAAGAACGACCTGAACACCTCCGACATGCATCCCTTCATCCACCCGCTCTCGGCGGCGGTGGACCCCGTATGGCAGTCGAGGAGCGACTGGGAGATCTACAAGGGCATCGCGAAGCGGTTCTCGGAGATCGCGAAAGACCATCTCGGCGTGGAGAAGGACATCGTCCTTACGCCGCTCATGCACGACACGCCGGCCGAGCTCGGCCAGCCCTTCGACGTGAAGGACTGGAAGAAGGGCGAGTGCGAGCCGGTCCCCGGAAAGACGATGCCGGCGATCACCGTCATCGAGCGCGACTACCCGAACACCTACAGGCGCTTCACGGCGCTCGGGCCTTTGATGTCCAAGGTCGGCAACGGCGGCAAGGGCATCGCCTGGAACGCGCAGCACGAGGTCGAGCTGCTCGGCTCGCTGAACTACAAGGTGACCGAGGAAGGCCCCGCCAAGGGGCTGCCGAGGATAGAGACCGACGTCGACGCCTGCGAGGTGATCCTAGCGCTCGCTCCGGAGACGAACGGCGAAGTCGCGGTGAAGGCATGGAAGGCGCTGTCCGAGGCGACTGGGCGCGAGCACGCGCACCTCGCGCTTCCGCGCCAGGACGACAAGATCCGCTACCGCGACGTGCAGGCCCAGCCGAGGAAGATCATTTCCTCTCCCACCTGGTCGGGGGTGGAGTCGGAGCACGTGTCGTACAACGCCGGCTACACCAACGTGCACGAGCTGATCCCCTGGCGCACGCTCACCGGCCGCCAGCAGCTCTACCAGGACCATCCGTGGATGCGCGCCTTCGGCGAGACGCTGTGCGTCTACCGTCCGCCCGTCGACACGAAGAGCGTGCGTCCGATCCTGGGCAAGCGGCCGAACGGCAACCCCGAGGTGGTGCTCAACTTCATCACGCCGCACCAGAAGTGGGGCATCCACTCGACCTACACCGACAACTTGCTGATGCTGACGCTGTCGCGCGGCGGGCCGATCGTGTGGATCTCAGAGGTGGACGCGAGGAAGGCGGGAATCGCGGACAACGACTGGATCGAGGCCTACAACCTGAACGGCGCGCTCACCGCGCGCGCGGTGGTGAGCCAGCGTGTCCCCGAGGGCATGGTCCTCATGTACCACGCGCAGGAGAAAATAGTGAACACGCCCGGTTCCGAGATCATGAAGACCCGCGGCGGGATCCACAACTCGGTGACGCGCACCTGCCCCAAGCCCACCCACATGATCGGCGGCTACGCGCAGCAGAGCTACGGTTTCAACTACTACGGCACGGTCGGCTCCAACCGCGACGAGTTCGTCATCGTGCGCAAGATGGCGAGCGTCGACTGGATGGACGCGCCCGCGAAGGAGGCCGTATGAAGGTCCGCGCGCAGATCGGGATGGTGCTGAACCTCGACAAGTGCATCGGCTGCCACACCTGCTCGGTGACCTGCAAGAACGTCTGGACGTCGCGCCCCGGCATGGAGTACGCCTGGTTCAACAACGTCGAGACCAAGCCCGGCGTGGGCTACCCGAAGGACTGGGAGAACCAGGAGCGCTGGAAGGGCGGCTGGACGAGGAACGGCAACGGCAAGATCCGGCCGAAGCAGGGCGGAAAGCTCGCGATCCTCTCCAAAATCTTCGCAAACCCGCACCTGCCCGAGATCGATGACTACTACGAACCGTTTACCTTCGACTACGAGCACCTGCACGACGCGCCCGCCTCGCTGGCGGCGCCGGTCGCGCGGCCGCGTTCGCTGATCACCGGGCAGAGAATGGAGAAGATCGAATGGGGCCCGAACTGGGAGGAGATCCTCGGCGGGGAGTTCTCCAAGCGCTCCCAGGACAAGAACTTCGACGACGTGCAGAAGGAAATCTACGGCGAGTTCGAGAACACGTTCATGATGTACCTGCCGAGGCTGTGCGAGCACTGCCTCAACCCCACCTGCGTCGCCTCCTGCCCCTCGGGCTCCATATACAAGCGCGAGGAGGACGGCATCGTCCTCATCGACCAGGACAAGTGCCGCGGCTGGCGCATGTGCGTCTCGGGCTGTCCCTACAAGAAGATCTATTTCAACTGGCAGAGCGGCAAGGCCGAGAAATGCATCTTCTGCTACCCGCGCATCGAGGCGGGGCAGCCGACGGTGTGCTCGGAGACCTGCGTCGGGCGCATCCGCTACCTGGGCGTGCTCCTGTACGACGCCGACGGCATCGAGCGCGCGGCGAGCGTCGAAGACCCCAAGGAACTGTACGACGCGCAGCTCGGGCTGTTCCTCGACCCGAACGACCCGGCGGTTGTGGAGCAGGCGCGCAAGGACGGCGTGCCCGACAACTGGCTCGAGGCGGCGAAGGCGTCGCCCGTCTACAGGATGGCGGTGGACTGGAAGGTCGCCTTTCCGCTGCACCCCGAGTACCGCACGCTGCCCATGGTCTGGTACGTCCCGCCGCTCTCGCCGATCAGCGCCGCCGCCAACAGCGGCCAACTCGGCACCAACGGCGAAATTCCAGACGTATCGCAGCTGCGCATTCCGCTCAAGTATCTCGCCAACCTTCTCACCGCCGGCGACGAGGCGCCGGTGAAGCTCGCGCTGGAGCGCATGCTCGCGATGCGCGCCTTCATGCGTGCGCGCAACGTGGAGAAGCGCGAGGACGTCAAGGTGCTCGCCCAGGTCGGCCTCTCGACGGCGCAAGTCGAGGACATGTACCGCTATATGGCGATCGCGAACTACGAAGACCGCTTCGTCATCCCGACCTCGCACCGCGAGCAGGCGGAGGACGCCTACGACCTGCGCGGCGCGTGCGGTTTTTCCTTCGGCAACGGCTGTTCCGGCGGGGAGTCGGAGGCGAGCCTGTTCGGCGGCAAGAAGCGCGTCATTCCCCTGAAAGCGCTGAGCCTCAAGGAAACCGCGTGAAGACCTACCTCGCGCTGTCGGCCCTGCTGTCGCATCCGGAGCCCGCGCTCCTCGAGGCGCTCGCCGAGATCGGCGCGGTGCTCGACGCGGAAGGGTTGCTGCCGCGCGCGGCGCGGCGCGAGGTCGAGGCGCTGATCGCCGAGCTCGCGGGCGGTGACCTGTACGAGCTGCAGGAGCGCTACGTGTCGCTGTTCGACCGCAGCCGCTCGCTGTCGCTGCACCTCTTCGAGCACGTGCACGGCGAGTCGCGCGACCGCGGCCAAGCGATGGTCGACCTGCTCGCCACATACGCCAAGCGCGGCGTGCGCGTGGTCAGCAGCGAGCTTCCGGACTATCTTCCGGCGTTTCTGGAGTTTCTCTCGCTCGTCTCGCCCGACGAGGCGAAGGGCCTGCTCGGGGAGACCGCGGACATCCTTCGCGGTGTGGGCGATCGGCTCGCCGAGCGCGGCAGCCGCTATTCGGCCCTGTTCGGCGCGCTGCTCGCCATCGCCGGGGAGCCGGGGCTCGCGAAGAAGCCCGTCGAGGGATCCTCCCCGGCGGAGGATTTGGCGGTGCTGGATCGCGAATGGAGGGACCCTGAGGTCACTTTCGGCGGACCGCAGGTCGGGCCGCAGACCGTTCAGTTCTACCCCAAGAGGACGCCGGCATGAGCGACTTCGCGCATCAATTGTTGTTCGGCATCTATCCGTACGTCTGTCTCGCCGTGTTCCTGCTCGGGTCGCTGGTGCGCTTCGAGCGCGAGCAGTACACGTGGAAGAGCGACTCGAGCCAGCTCCTGCGCCGCGGGCAATTGCGCTGGGGCTCCAACCTCTTCCACATCGGCATCCTGATGCTTTTCTTCGGGCACCTGTTCGGCCTGCTCACGCCCGCCGACCTCTATCACGCGCTGGGCCTATCGACCGAAGCCAAGCAGATGCTCGCCATAGGGGCGGGCGCCACCTTCGGCGCGATCTGCCTCGTCGGCCTGATACTGCTCGTGCACCGGCGGCTCGCCGAGTCGCGCATCCGCGCTACCTCGACGTCCATGGACATCTTCATCCTGCTGTGGATCCTGGCGACGCTGCTCCTGGGCCTCGTCTCCATCTTCTTCTCGCTGCAGCACCGCGAGGGCGGGGTCATGCTGCTGCTCGGCCAGTGGGCGCAGCACATCGCGACGTTCCGCGGCGGCGCGGCCGATTTCATCCGGGAGGTCCCGTGGATCTACAGGGTGCATCTGTTCTTCGGACTGACGATGTTCCTCCTGTTTCCGTTCTCGCGTCTGGTGCACGTCTGGAGCGGCTTCGCCGCCGTGGCTTACCTCACCCGCGCGTACCAGATCGTGCGCCCGAGAGGCTGAAGCCGTGGAATCCAAGCCGCAAAGTCTCGGCGACGTGCGGGCGCTTCTGCTTAAGCGGGCGGCCGAGCTCGGGCTCGAGGCCGGGTCCGAGGACGAGGTGCTCGAGCGGCTGCTCGATCTCGAAGTGAAGACACCCGACCCGACCGGCGAGGAGTGCCGCCGCTACTACGACCGCAATACCGCCCGGTTCAGCTCGGGCGATCTGGCCGAGGTGAGCCATATCCTGTTCGCCATCACGCCGCGCGTCCCGCCGGGAGCATTGCGCGCCAAGGCAGCCGAAGTGCATGCCATCGCGACGAAGGACCCCGCGCGCTTCGCCGACCTCGCCGCGCAGTACTCGAACTGCCCGTCCGCGGCGCAGGGCGGCTCGCTCGGGCAGATCGGCCGCGCCGATACCGTTCCGGAGTTCGAGGCCGCGCTGTTCGGGGACGCTCGGCTCGGCGTGCTGCCCGACCTCGTCACCACGCGCCACGGGTTTCACGTGGTGCACGTTGCGCGCCGCATCGCCGGCCGCACCGTGCCGTTCGAGGAGGCGCGCGCCGGGATCGAAGCCTTCCTGCGCGAGCGCTCCACCGAGCGCGCAGTCGCGCAATACCTGCAGATTCTCGCCGAAGGCGCGTCGCCGCTGGTGCAGTAGCGCGCCTCGCCCCGACGGTGCCTGGAATGGGCCGTTGGCGCGGCCGGCGCGCTCTTTGATCCAGATCAAGTAGTCCCTCCCGCAAACCGGTAGGGTGGCCTGGAACCCTGCCGTGCGAGGAGGAGGTCCGGCCATGTGCCTTGGCATTCCCATGGAGGTCGTCGCCATCGAGGGCTATGTCGCGCGCTGCAGCGCCAAGGGCGTGGAGCGGGACGTGAGCCTGTTCCTGCTCCAGGACGAGCGCCCGGCGATCGGCGAGTTCGTCATGGTCCACGTCGGCTACGCGATCCAGAAGATGACCCCGCAGGAGGCGCGCTCGGCCTGGGAGCTCTACGACGAGGTGCTCGCCGCCGAGGCGGGCGAATCCGGTGCATGAGCTGGCGATCTGCCAGGCCCTGCTCGAGCGGGTCGAGGGCATTGCGCGCGAGCGCGCGGGCCGGGTGAGCCGCGTGCGCCTCGCCGTCGGCCCGCTGTCCGGCGTCGAGCCGGGATTGCTCGCGCACGCCTATCCCCTCGCCTGCGCCGGAACCGCGGCCGAGGGCTCGGAGCTAGACATCGACGAGGCGCCGGTGCGCGTGCGCTGCCGTAGCTGCGGCGCCGAATCCGCGGCGAGCGCGAACCGCCTGCTGTGCGGCGAGTGCGGCGACTGGCGGACCGACCTCGCGAGCGGCGACGAGCTGCTGCTCCTCGGAGTGGAGCTCGACGGCGATGTGTGAGACCTGCGGCTGCAACGTCACCCCGGGCAACGCGGAGCTCGCGCGAGCGCCCGTGGCGCACGGGACGACCGCCGTCGACGTGCTCGATCGCCTGCTCGCCGCGAACGACAGGACCGCGCGCCACAACCGGGAGCATTTCGACGAGCACCGCGTTCTCGCGGTGAACCTGATGTCGGCGCCGGGCTCGGGCAAGACCGCGCTGCTCGAGGCGACCGCCGACGCGTTCCGCGGCGAGCTGCGCGTCGCGGCGCTGGTCGGCGACCTGGAGACCGAGAACGACGCGAAGCGCATCCGCGCCCGCGGCGTGCCCGCCGTCCAGATCACGACGGGCGGCGCCTGCCATCTCGACGCGCACATGGTGCACGACGCGCTGCACGAGATGGACCTGGACGGGCTGGACGTGCTCTTCATCGAGAACGTCGGCAACCTCGTCTGCCCGGCGAGCTTCGACCTGGGGCAGCACCGCAGCGTCGCGCTGCTTTCGTACACCGAGGGCGACGACAAGCCGGCCAAGTATCCGGTGCTCTTCCGCGGCGCGGACCTGGTGCTGCTCACGAAGTGCGACCTCGCTCCGCACATGGAGGACTTCGACCCGGCGCGCGCCGAGCGCTGCGTGCGCGAGCTCGCGAGCCCGGCGCCGATGCACGCGCTGTCGGCGCGCAAAGGCACGAACCTGCGGCCCTGGCTGGAGTGGGTGCGCGCGGGACTGGCGTCAGTGAGGGAGGCACATCCCCATGATCACCGCGAAAGAGTGGCTGGATAGGATTCGCGCGCTCGATCTCCCGCGGACGTTCAAGATCATGAACGTCTGCGGCGGGCACGAGCGCTCCATCTCCATGGCCGGATTGCGGCGCGCGCTCCCCGAGCGCGTCGAGCTGGTTCCCGGCCCGGGGTGCCCGGTATGCGTGTGTCCCGAGGAGGCCGTCTACCAGGCGATCCAGATCGCGCGCCGCGAGGCGGTGACGCTCCTCGCCTTCGGCGACATGCTGCGCGTGCCGGTGAACGTCCACAAGGGCGAGGCGCGGTCGCTCGAGCAGGCCAAGGCCGCGGGCGCCGACATACGGCCGATCGCCTCGCCGCTCGAGGCCGTGCGCATCGCGCGCGAGAATCCGGACCGGCCCGTGGTGTTCTTCGCCGCGGGCTTCGAGACGACCACCGCGCCCGTGGCAGGAATGCTCGCCCAGGGCGTGCCGGGCAATCTGTCGGTGCTGCTCGCAGGCCGCCTCACCTGGCCCGCCGTTGCGATGCTGCTCGATTCCGGGCAGCCCGGCTTCGACGCGCTGATCGCGCCGGGGCACGTGTCGACCGTGATGGGCCCGGAGGAATGGGCCTTCGTGCCGCAGAAGCACGGCATTCCCGCTGCCGTCTCGGGCTTCACCGCGGAGAGCCTGCTTGCCGGGACCTACTCGGTGCTGCGCCAGCTGATCGAGGGGAGATGTTTTCTGGACAACTGCTATCCGGAGCTCGTGCGCCCGGGGGGCAACCCCACGGCGCGCCGCCACCTCGCCGAGGTGATGCGCGTGGTCGACGCGAACTGGCGCGGCATCGGCACGATCCCCCGCTCGGGGTTCGCGCTGCGCGACGCGTACCGCGCCTACGACGCCGCCGAGCGCTTCCCCGACTACGCCGACGCGCAGCGCAAGCGCGCGGGGCAGATGCCGCCCGGATGCGACTGCGCGCGCGTGGTGCTCGGCAAGATCTATCCCGACCAGTGCTACCTCTACGGCCGCGCGTGCACGCCGCGCACGCCGATCGGTCCGTGCATGGTGTCGGACGAGGGCGCGTGCCGCATCTGGTGGTCGGCCGGCGTGCGCACGTCGAGAGCCGAGAAGGCCGCCTGAGGAGACGACATTGTCCGACGACCAGGCGAGGAGATGGCTGTTCGGCGGCCGGGTGCAGGGCGTGGGCTTTCGCCCCTTCGTATACAGGACCGCGCACCGCTACCGGGTCGAGGGCTGGGTGCGCAACCGGGCCGGAACGGTCGAGGTCCTGGCGCAGGGCCGCCCCGAGGCGCTCTCCTCCTTCGGGGACACGCTGATCGCGGAAGCGCCGCCGCTCGCGCGCCCGCGGAAGCTCGCCGACTCGCCGGTGCCGCGCGAGCCGGTGCAGGGCTTCTCGATACTCGAGAGCCGCGCGGACTCGCCCGCGCACGTCGGAGTCCCGCCCGACTACTTCGCCTGCGACGCCTGCCTCGCCGAGCTGCGCGACCCGCGCGACCGCCGCTACCGCTACCCCTTCATCAACTGCACTCAATGCGGCCCGCGCTACACGCTGATACGCGGCCTCCCGTACGACCGTGCGAGGACCACCATGGCGGGCTTTCCGATGTGCGCGCGCTGCGCGGTCGAGTATTCCGATCCGCTCGACCGGCGCTTCCACGCCGAGCCCGTCGCCTGCCCCGACTGCGGGCCGCGGCTCGCCTTCGGCCCGCTCTCGGGCGAGGCGGCGCTCGCGGCCTGCGTCGTCGCGCTGCGCGAAGGCAAGGTGGTCGCGGTCAAAGGCATCGGCGGCTACCACCTGATGTGCGACGCGCGGAGCTCCGCCGCGGTCACGGCGCTGCGAACGCGCAAGCGGCGCCCGCACAAGCCCCTGGCAGTGATGTTTCCCATGGACTCTGGGTTCGCCGGCGCCGAGCTGCTCGACCCGGCGCGCCCGATCGTGCTGCTGCCGAAGAGCGAAGTCCCGACGCTCGCGCCCGAGATCGCGCCGGGCTGCGGCGAAATAGGCGCGATGCTGCCGTACAGCCCGCTGCATCACCTGCTGCTCGAGGATTTCGGCGCGCCGCTCGTCGCCACCTCGGGCAACCTGAGCGGCGAGCCGGTGCTGACCGGCAACGCGGAGGCCGAGGCGCGGCTCGCGCACGTCGCCGATGCGTTCCTGCATCACGACCGGCCGATCGCGCGCCCCGCCGACGATCCGGTCTTCCGCGTCATCCTCGGCAAGCCGCGGCCGATCCGCCTCGGGCGCGGCAACGCGCCGCTCGAGATCGACCTGCCGTTCCGGCTGCCGCGGCCGCTGCTCGCTCTGGGCGGGCACCTCAAGAACACGGTGGCGCTCGGCTGGGAGCGGCGCGCGATCGTGTCGCCGCACCTGGGCGACATGGACGCGCCGCGCAGCCTCGCCCTGCTCGAGCAGGTGGCGGAAGACCTGCAGCGACTCTACGGCGTGAGCGCGGCAGGCCTCGTTTGCGACGCGCATTCCGGCTACGGCACTACGCGTCTCGCCGAAAGGTGGGGTCTGCCGGTGAGGCGGGTCTTTCATCACCGGGCCCATGCTTCGGCTCTGGCCGGGGAATTCCCGCGCGACGGCGACGGGCTGATCTTCACCTGGGACGGCGCGGGCCTGGGCGAAGACGGCACGCTGTGGGGCGGGGAGGCCCTGCTCGGGCGCCCCGGCGCCTGGCGCCGCGTCGCGAGCCTGCGCCCGTTTTCGCTGCTCGGCGGCGAGCGCGCGGCGCGCGAGCCCTGGCGCAGCGCCCTCGCGCTGTGCTGGGAGACCGGGAGAAGCTGGGAAAATTGCCCGAAAGGCTCGGATCTCCTGCGCGACGCCCGGGAGCGCGGCGTGAACTGCCCGCGCACGTCGTCGGCGGGGCGCCTGTTCGACGCCGCTGCCGCGCTCCTCGGGCTCGTCTCGAACGCGAGCTTCGAGGCGCAGGCGCCGATGGCGCTCGAGGCGGAGGCGGCCGGGGACGGCCCCGCTGTCCCGCTGCCGCTCGAGCGGCGCGGCGGCCTGTGGGTCAGCGACTGGGAGCCGCTGATCGAGCGTCTTCTCGATCCCGATACCCGGGTGAAGGAACGGGCTTCGATTTTCCACGCTTCGCTCGCGGGCACGCTGCTCGACCAGGCGCGCGCCGTGCGCGAGGCGCACGGCGTGTCGCGCATCGGGCTCACAGGCGGGGTCTTCCAGAACCGCGTGCTGTGCGAGCGCGTCGCGCGCGACGCGCAGGCGGACGGCTTCGAGGTGCTCGTCCCGGAGCGCATCCCGTGCAACGACGCGGGCCTCGCGTTCGGGCAACTGATCGAGACGGGAGCGCTTTCATGATCGACGGCCAGCACGTCACCCTCGCGCACGGCAACGGCGGCCGCTTCATGCGCGAGCTGATCGAGGAGGTGTTCGTGCGGCACCTCGCGAACCCCGAGCTCGACACGCGCTGCGACGCGGCGCATCTTCCGCTGCCCGAGGGAGACGTGCTCGTCACCACCGACGGATTCACCGTGCAGCCCCTCGAGTTCCCGGGCGGCGACATCGGCTCGCTCGCCGTTCACGGCACCGTGAACGATCTCGCCGTGGCCGGCGCGGTTCCCGCGTACTTGAGCCTCAGCGCCTTCATCGAGGAGGGCCTGGAGTTCGCGCGGCTCGACCGCCTGGTCGCAAGCATGGCGCTCGCCGCGCGCGAGTGCGAGGTGCGCGTCGCCGCCGGCGACACCAAGGTCGTGCGCCGCGGCGAGGGCGGCGGCGTGTATTTCGCGACCACCGGAGTGGGCATCCGCCGGCCCGGGCTCCGCCTGGGACTGGACCGCATCCGCGAGGGCGACGTGATTCTGGCGAGCGGCCCCGTGGGCGACCACGGCACGGCGGTGCTGCTCGCGCGCGAGCAGTTCGGCCTGCGCGGCGACCTCGCTTCCGACGCGGCGAGCGTGTTGCCGCTCACTACCGCGCTGCTCGACCTGCCCGGGCTGCGCTTCATGCGCGATCCGACCCGCGGCGGCCTGGCGACGGTGGCGCACGAGATCGCGCATGAGACCGGGCTGTGCGTGCGCCTGGACGGCCCGGCGATCCCGGTAAGGCCGCCCGTGGCGTCGGTCTGCGAGATGCTGGGATTCGATCCGCTGTACCTCGCGTGCGAGGGCCGCGTGGTCGCGGTGCTCGCGCCCGGGGACGCCGACCGCGCGCTCGATGCATGGCGCGCGCTGCCCGCCGGCAGCGACGCCGCGCGCATCGGCGTGGTGCAGAACGGGCGCCCGCAGGTGGTCCTGGAAACGGAGCTGGGCGGCGAGCGCTGCCTGGAGGAGCTGGAAGATGATCCCCTCCCGCGCATCTGCTGATCCCGCGATCCTGGTGCTCGGGATCGGCAACACGCTGCTCGGCGACGAGGGCGCCGGCGTGCACGCCATGCGGCGGCTCGAGCAGGGCTGCCGCGATCCGGCGATCCGGTTCGCCGACGGCGGGACGCTGAGCTTCACGCTGGCGGGGCTGATCGAGGAGAGCCCCGCGCTGATCGTGCTCGACGCCGCCGAGATGAAAGCCGCGCCCGGAAGCGTCGCGGTGTTCGTAGGAGAGGACATGGACGAGTTCCTGGGCAGCGAGCGCAAGCGCAGCGTCCACGAGGTGGGCCTGCTCGACTTGATGGCGCTCGCCGCGCTCGGCGGGCGGCTGCCCGCGCGGCGCGCCCTCATCGGCATCCAGCCGCAGTCGATCGACTGGTCGGACTCGCCGAGCGGAGCGGTGGCCCAGGCGATCCCCGAGGCGTGCGAGCGCGCGCGCGAACTCATCGAGAGGTGGCAGGCATGAACGCAATCGACAGGATAGGCGTCAAGGTGATCGCGGCCGCGGATATCCCGACCGGCAACGTGAAGCCGCTGCTCTTCGAGCTCGCCGGGCTGCTCGAGGCCTGGCTCTCGAAGGGCGAGTCGGCGAGCATCGACCTGCGCAGCCTGCCGCTTACGCGCGGCGACTACGCGGAGCTGGAGGCGGCGCTCGGCTCGGGCGCCGTGAGCGCGAGCGTCGAGGCGATCGGCGCGAGCGAGGTGCGCGAGACGCGCTACCCCGGCGTGTGGCGCGTCACGCACAGGAACGAGGCCGGCGAGGTCGCCGCCGACCTGCTCGAGGTATGCGGGCTGCCGGAGATCCTGCGCGCTCCGGCGGAGGACGCCGCAGATGGACTGATTCGTCTCAAGGAGGCATTGCAGCCATGACTACGCTGGGCGATTCCCTGCTCGCGAGCGGCGTGAGCCGCCGCGCGTTTCTCAAGTTCTGCACCGCCCTGACCTCGCTCATGGCGCTGCCGCCGGGCATGGCGCCGGCGGTCGCGCAGGCGCTCGCCAAGGCGAAGCGTCCCTCGGTGATCTGGCTCTCCTTCCAGGAGTGCACCGGCTGTACCGAGTCGCTCACGCGCTCGAACTCGCCGACGCTCGAGAACCTCATCCTCGACCTCGTGTCGCTCGATTACCACCACACGCTGCAGGCGGCCTCGGGCTTCGCCGCGGAGGCGGCGCGCGAGCACGCGATGAAGGAGTTCGACGGCAAGTACCTGCTGCTCGTCGACGGCTCGATCCCGACGAGCGACGGCGGGATCTACGGCGCCTGGGGCGGCGAGAGCTTCGTCGACATTCTCGAGCAATCGGCGAAAGGCGCGGCGGCCGTCGTCGCGATCGGCTCGTGCGCCTCCTTCGGCGGGCTGCCGAAGGCGAATCCGAACCCGACGGGCGCGAGGCCGGTATCCGATCTCGTGAAGAACAAGCCCGTAATCAACGTTCCCGGCTGCCCGCCGATCGCGGTGGTGATGACCGGCGTCCTCGCCCATTACCTCACCTTCGGCAAGATCCCGGAGCTCGACGCGCAGGGGCGGCCGCTCGCGTTCTACGGCGAGACCATCCACGACCGCTGCTACCGGCGGCCCTTCTACGACCAGGGCAAGTTCGCCAAGACCTTCGACGACGAAGGCGCACGCAGCGGCTGGTGCCTGTACGAGCTCGGCTGCAAGGGCCCGATCACCCACAACGCCTGCGCGACGGTGAAGTGGAACGCCGGAACGAGCTTCCCGATCCAGTCGGGCCACGGCTGCCTCGGCTGCTCGGAGCCGGACTTCTGGGACAAGAGCAGCTTCTACAAGGCGCTGTCGACCGCGGAATGGGGCGATGCGAAGACGCTCGGCGCGGCGGCCGCGGTGGGCGTTGCAGCCGGCGCGGCGGCCGCGTACCTCGGGCGCAGGCGCCAGGAACGGATCGAGAAGGAGAACTGACATGGACCTGCTGACGTTCGCACGAGGCCCGGGGATGCACTGGGCCACGACGGTTTTCGTGATCGGCGTTCTCTGGCGGCTGCTCGGCATCCTGCTGCTTCGAGGCAGGAAGGACCTGTCCGAGCCGCGCAGGACCGCGGCGTGGAAGGGCCTGCGGCTGATCGGGCTCCGCTCCTGGCCGCGCAAGGAGTTCCTCGGCGGCACGGCGTTCGGGGAGATCATGGGGTACACGTTTCACATCGGCTTTCTCGTCGCGTTGTTCTTCTATCTGCCGCACATCCTGTTCTTCGAGGACATCGCGAAAGGCGTGATCGGCGTGAACTTCAAGCGCGTCTTCGGGTTCGCCTGGCCCTACCTGCCGGGCGGGGCGATCTACTTCTTCAGCGCGGTGTCCCTGGCGGCGCTGGTCGCGGTGCTGGTCCACCGCATCGCCAGTCCCGTGAAGCGCATGCTCTCGAACTTCGACGACTACTTCAGCTGGTTCGTCACCATCGCGCCGATCGCGACCGGCATGCTCGCCTACAGCCACTACGGCGCGCCGTATCCGACGCTGCTCGGGCTGCACCTCCTCTCGGTGGAGCTGCTCATGATCTGGTTCCCGTTCGGGAAGCTGATGCACGCCTTCACGATGTTCCTGGCGCGCGGCGTCCAGGGCGTCGAGTTCGAGCGCAGGGGGGCTTCGCTATGAGCGCAATCGCGGTCGACAGGCAAGGCGAGATGCCGGGCGAGGAGCGCGTCGCCAAGGCGATGCAGGGGTTCGTGAAGGACTTCGGCCGCACGGCCGCGATCTACCTGGAGTCGTGCATCCACTGCGGCATGTGCGCCGAGTCCTGCCACTTCTACGAGGTGACGGGCGACCCGAAGTACACGCCGATCTGGAAGCTCGAGCCGTTCAAGCAGGCGTACAAGCGCGAGTACGGTCCGTTCGCGCCCTTCTACCGCCTGCTCGGCCTCAAGCGCGAGGTGACCGAGCCGCAGCTCGAGGAGTGGCAGCACCTGCTCTACGACTCGTGCACGGTGTGTGGGCGCTGTTCGCTCATGTGCCCGATGGGGATCGACATCGCCGGCCTGATCAGCGACGCGCGGCACGGCATGGCGCAAGCGGGCCTCGTGCCCAAGGAGCTGCGGGAGGCGGCCGAGCGCGGCGAGCGCGAAGGCAGCCCGCTCGGCGCGACCCCCAAGGTCTTCAAGGAGCGCATCGACTGGCTCGCCGACGAGCACGAGGTCTCGATCCCGCTCGACAAGGGCAAGGCGGACATCCTTTGTTCGATGTCCTCGATCGAGATCATGAAGTACCCGCAGTCGATCGTCGCGACGGCGAAGATCATGAAGCACGTCGGCGCCGACTGGACCTTCCGCAGCGACGGCTACGAGGCGACCAACTTCGGGCTGTTGTCGGGCAACGCGCAATGGCAGAAGGACATGAGCATGAAGCTCATCAACGCGGCCGTCGCGTGCGGGGCGAAGACGCTCGTCCTGCCGGAATGCGGCCACGCCTACGGCGCGCTGCGCTGGCAAGGCGCGAACCTGTACGGCAAGCCGCTCCCGTTCAGGGTGCTGCACATCTCGGAGTTCCTCGCCGAGAGCGCCCGGAGCGGCAAGCTCAGGCTGAAGAAGCTCGCCAAGAGCGCCACCTTCCACGATCCCTGCCAGATATCGCGCCGCGGCGGCGCGGTCGAGGCGCCGCGCGAGGTGCTCGCGGCGTTGGGCGTGGAGCTGAAGGAGATGTTCCCCACGAAGGGCACGAACTGGTGCTGCGGCGGGGGAGGCGGCGTGGTGGCGATCCATCGCGCCGACGCCCTGCGCTACAAGGTGTTCAAGCTGAAGATGGACCAGATCGACGACACCGGCGCCGAGCTGCCGGTGACGAGCTGCGCCAATTGCCGCCAGACCTTCGACGACGGCCAGGCGCATTTCAAGTGGGACAAGAGCATGAACAGCCTGCTCGAGCTGGTGGCTGACAACCTCATAGAGGCCTGACATGGCAGCACAAACGCTGGTCCTGGATCCCATTACCCGCATCGAAGGGCACCTGCGCATCGAGGCCGAGACCGACGACAGCGGCCGCATCACGCGCGCGTCGAGCTCGGGCACCATGGTGCGCGGAATCGAGATCATCCTGCGCGGGCGCGACCCGCGCGACGCCTGGGCATTCGCCCAGCGCATCTGCGGAGTGTGCACGCTGGTGCACGGCATCGCGTCGGTGCGCGCGGTGGAGGACGCGCTGAAGTACCCGATCCCGCCGAACGCCCAGCTCATCCGCAACCTGATGATCGCGGCGCAGTACGTGCACGACCACGTGATGCACTTCTACCACCTGCACGCGCTCGACTGGGTCGACGTGGTGTCGGCGCTGAAGGCCGACCCGAAGAAGACCTCGGCGCTCGCGCAGAGCATCTCGAGCTATCCCAACTCTTCGCCCGGATACTTCTCCGACATACAGAGGCGCGTGAAGACCTTCGTCGAGTCGGGGCAGCTCGGCATCTTCGCGAACGGCTACTGGGGGCACCCGGCGTACAAGCTGCCGCCCGAGGCAAATCTCATGGCGGTGGCGCACTACCTCGACGCGCTCTCGTGGCAGCGCGACGTCGCGAAGCTCCATTCCATATTCGGCGGCAAGAATCCGCACCCGAACTTCCTCGTGGGCGGCGTGCCCTGCGCGATCAGCATCGACCCGGGCGGCGGCACGCGCCTGGCGGGCACCGAGAGCGCGACCGCGGTGAACATGGTGGGGCTGGGGCAGGTCCAGGACATCATCCGGCAGATGCGGAGCTTCGTCGACCAGGCCTACGTGCCCGACACGCTCGCGATCGCCTCGTTCTACAAGGATTGGGGCGCCCAGGGCGAGGGCCTGGGGAATTTCCTGACGTACGGCGACTTTCCCGAGAAGGGAATGTCCGATCCCTCGACGTACCTGATTCCGCCGGGCGTGATCCTCGACCGCGACCTCTCGAAGATCCACCCGCTCGACCTGCACGCCGAGGACCAGATCCAGGAGTTCGTCGCCCACTCCTGGTACGACTACAGCGGGGGCAAGGAGCGCGGGCTGCATCCCTACGACGGCGAGACGAAGTTCAACTACACCGGACCCAAGCCGCCGTACAAGAATCTCGACGTCGGCCAGGCGTACTCCTGGCTCAAGTCGCCGCGCTGGCGGGGCAAGCCGGTCGAGGTGGGGCCGCTCGCGCGCGTTCTCATGCTCTACGCCAAGGGCCACCCGCAGACCAAGGATCTGGTGAACGGCACGCTCAAGACGCTGAACGTGCCGGTGCAGGCCCTGTATTCGACCCTGGGGCGCACCGCGGCGCGCACGCTCGAGACCAAGGTCATCGCCGACACCATGCAGGTCTGGTACGACAACCTCATCGCCAACATCAAGTCGGGCGACGTGCGCACCTTCAACGAGGCGCAATGGGACCCGTCGTCCTGGCCGAGGGAAGCGAAGGGCGCGGGCACCATGGAGGCGCCGCGCGGCGCACTCGGGCACTGGATCGTGATCCGCGACGGCAAGATCGCGAACTACCAGGCGGTGGTGCCTTCCACCTGGAACGCGGGTCCGCGCGACGCGCAGGGGCAGGACGGCGCGTACGAGGCCGCGCTGAAGGGCCATCGTCTCGCCGATCCCAAGCAGCCGATCGAGATACTGCGCACCATCCACAGCTTCGACCCCTGCCTCGCCTGCGCGGTGCACGTCGTCGGCGAGACGGGCGAGGAGCTGATCAGGGTGAAGGTGTGCTGAGCTTCGCGGCACGCGCCTTCCTCGCGAGCGCGTGCATCGCCGCATGTGCTTCGACGGCGCTGGCCGCCGAGCCCAAGGCGAAGATCTCCAAGGAAGGCCAGGCCTGCGTCGCCTGCCACCAGGCGCAGTCGCCCGCGTTCGTGAGGGAATGGAGGCTTTCGAAGCACGCGGCCAGGGGCGTGGACTGCTACGGCTGCCACAAGGCGGACAAGGGCGACGCCGATGCGATGGACCACAACGGCTTCACCATCGCGATCCTCGTCACGCCCAAGGACTGCGCCCGCTGCCACGCGCGGGAAGTCAACGAGATGACCGCGAGCCACCACGCGAAGGCGGGGAACATCCTCGACTCGCTCGACAACTTCCTGGGCGAGGTCGTCGGCGGTCCCGAGGCGGTGGCGGTCGGCTGCGTGCAGTGCCACGGGTCGAAGGTGAAAGTGCTCGCCGGCGGCAAGCTCGACACGACCACCTGGCCGAACACCGGCATCGGCAGGATCAATCCAGACGGCTCGCTCGGCTCGTGCAGCGCCTGCCACGCGCGGCACAGCTTCTCGAAGGCCCAGGCGCGCGAGCCCGAGGCCTGCGGCAAGTGCCATCTCGGGCCGGACCATCCGCAGATCGAGGTCTACCAGGAGTCCAAGCACGGCATCCTGTACGCCGCCAACAAGAGCCGCCTCAACATGGACAAGAGCTCGTGGGTCGTCGGCCGGGACTACAGCGCGGCGCCGACCTGCGCGACCTGCCACATGGGCGCGACCCCGAACCAGCCGGCGACGCACGACGTCGGCACGCGCATCTCCTGGACGCTGAGGCCGCCGATCTCCAAGAAGCTCGAGAACGCGGACAAGAGGCGCGCCGACATGCAGGACGTGTGCGGCAACTGCCACGCGCAGCCCTTCGTCGAGGGCTTCTACCGGCAGTTCGACGGCCTGGTGAACCTCTATAACGACAAGTTCGCGAAGCCCGCGACCGCCATCCGCGACGAGCTCATGAAGCGGGGCAAGCTCACGCCCGCGGACTTCGACGACAAGCTCGACTGGATCTACTACGAGCTATGGCACCACGAGGGCCGGCGCGCGCGCCACGGGGCGGCGATGTCGGGGCCCGATTACGCCTGGTGGCACGGGATCTACGAAGTCGCCAAGAACTTCTACACGGAGTTCCTGCCGGAAGTGAAGCGCGTCGCGGGACCGGAGCTCTACGACGAGCTGACCAGGAAATACATCGGCAGCGACGTGAGGCACGAGTGGTTCCTGAAGGGCATGAGCAAGGAGCAGCTCGAGAAGATCAGGAAGTTCTACGAGGAGCGCTACGGGACCTCCGAGGCGCCAGCGAAATAGCGCATCGGCCTTCAGGGACGCCTGGCGACCGGACTGCCTTTCGTTTCACTGACGCCCATGCCGCGGCAGCCGGCCGCCGGGCACGGCAGATCGTAGAAGACGGCGTTCAGGTAGGCGGCCACGTCCGCGATCTCCTCCTGGCTCCATCGGAGATCCGCGATCCCCTGCCAGCGCGCAATCTGGAAAACCAGATCGTCCCACGTTCGCACCAGGCGCTTCTCGCGCCAATGCACCTGCGCGGTGTGGCAGGCGTTGCAGTTGTCGCGGTAGAGATCGCCGCCGCGGTCCGCGCTGACCATCGGTGGCGGGGCTTGCTCCGGCGGCGAAGCGCAGCCCGCAGCGAGCGCTACGGCGCAGGAGAGCAGGCAGGCGGCTATTCGATTCGTCATGGCATCCATGATGACCTACGCGGCGGCCCGCGATTTGACCCAGGTCAACCGCGGCTACCCCGGCTTGCCGTCCGCCCGCGGGAGCACGAGGATGGGCGAGTAGACGACGAGATAAATCGCAAACGCCGCCGTCCACAGCACTCCGGACGCGACCAGGGTCCACAGGTAATGCGAAGGCCACAATGCGGGCGCAAAGACCCGCACCGCGACCCCAAGGGTGAGAAGGACGTACGCCGCCGCGATGGCGCGGCCGACCGTCAGCTCGCGCCCGGTGTGGCCCAGCGCCGCGCGCGTCATCACGGCGAGGATCATGGTGCCGAAGGCGCCCATGGTGAGCGCGTGCACCCAGTGCGCCGCCCAGCCGGCGCCGGCCAGCAGCGACAGCGCCTTGAGCGCGAATCCGATCGGCAGCCAGGCGTACCCGACGTGTAGCACCCACAGGATCGCTTCGCCGCGAGTGCGCAGGCTGCGCCAGCCGGAGAGCCGCGCGCCCTGAGCGATCGCGACCAGCGCGGCGAGCCATCCCGCGACAGCGCCGTCGGGCCGCCAAAGATCGACGACGACGACGGCGATCATCAGCGCCATCACCGCGCGCTCGAGCCGCGCGAAGCTGCGGATCTCGGGCGCCTCGCCCCGCCGCCGCAGGGCGTTGGCGGTGAACGAGGGCACGATGCGCCCGCCGATCAGGGTGAGGACGACCAGCATCAGGTCGATCGCGATGCGCAGGCTGCCGCTCGCGAGGAGCGGGTCCTGGCGCGCGAGTCCCGCGAGAAACACGGCGTCGGCGACCCACAGCAGGGCGAGGACGAGGAGGAGCGGGGTGTTGCGGTTGCGCGAGCGCACCAGCGGAGGCGCGAGAAGCAGCGCGACCCCGGGCAGGAAGGCGAGCTCGGCTGCGGCGAGCGCCCAGAAAGGCAGCCAGTCCGCGAACGCGAAGGCGAGGCGCCCGATCAGCCAGGCCAATGCGACCGCCGCGAGGGGCCCGCCGCCGAAGCCCTTCGCGCCGGTCCAGCTCGGCACCGCGGTCAGCAGGAACCCGGCGAGCGCGGCGCCGACGAAGCCGTAGAAGAGCTCGTGCGCGTGCCACAGCTGCGGAGGCAGCGCGCCGAGCGGCATCGACCCCTGGCCCAGCATCAGCAACCACGCCGGAACCACGAGCGCGGCGCTCAAGCCGGCCGCGAGGAAGAACGGCCGGAAGCCGTAGGCGAACAGCGTCACAGCGACGCGCTCCGCGTGACCGCGACCGCGACAATGTAGCCGAACACGGTCAGTGCCGCCATCCAGGCCGCGACGCGCAAGCGTTTCGGCCGGCCGGGCCGGAGCGCCAGCGCGCCGAGGCCGATATGGACCGGAAGCGCGATGAGCTTCGCCGCGAGCCAGGGTGTGGCAGGCGACAGTCTCAACACGAACGCAAGCCAGACGCCGGCGGCGAGGAGGACGGTGTCGTTGACGTGCGGCACGACCCGCACCCAGCGGCGACCCAGACGCTCCGAATCGAGCATCATCCAGACGCCGCGAAGGAAGAACAGGCCCAAGCTCACCGCGACGGCGACGGCGTGAACGTACTTGATCGCGACGTAGGTCGTCACGGCTCGGCCACCGCGCGGAACTGATGGCCGGCGACCGGCAGGTCAGGATCCGGCGTTGGTCTCACAGACCTTCCTCGCCGAGCGCGCGCATCTTCGACAGCCACTTCGTGCGCGCTTCGGGCTTGCCCTCGACTCCGCCGATCAGCGTCTCGCGGACCGGGCGGATGCCGACGAAGGAAAGAACATTGCGCTCGAGGCCTTTCAGTCCGTGCGCCCCGAACACCCAGCGGTACACGAAGGCCGGCATCCCCATGGTCACGACGATGCGCGCCGAGCGTCCCGAGAGGCGCTTCTCCCACGGCGATCCGCCGCCGCCGACGGCGAAGCCCGGCCGCAGCACCTGCTCGAGGAACGCCTTCACGAGCGCGGGCATCGTTCCCAGCCATAACGGAAATACCAGCACGATGTGCTCCGCCCAGCCGATCGCGTCCTGCGACTCGCGCAGGTTCTCGGGCAGCGGGCCCGTCTCCCAGTCGTCTTTTCCTCGCAGCACGGGGAAATCGATCTTGGCGACGTCGACCGTACGCACCTCGTGGCCGGCGCGTCTCGCGCCTTCGGCGTACGCCTGCGAGAGCGCGCGACAGAATCGGCCGGGAGCGGGGTCGGGGTGCCCGATCAACAGGGTGATACGCTTTCCGATGGTCGGGGCCGCTGCCGCCCGCTCACGCATAACTGCGCAGGCGCTGCGAAAAGTCGGCCAGAGCCCGGATGCCGCTCGATTCTGCGCGCTTGCACCAATCCTGGAACTGCCTGACGAGCTGGTCTCTCGGAGCCGCGGAGCGCTCCCATAGCGCCGCAAGCTCCCGGCGCATCGAAACCATCGTCTGCAGCGCCCGCGACTTCGGGAGCGTCTCGTTCAATTTCGCGAGCTCTGCCTCGCGGAGTGTCCGTTCGTTGCGCGTCAATGAACTTTCGATTTCCCGCAACAAGAGCGCCTCCGCGGGCGCGAAGCGCCGCAGCCGGCCCAGCTCCTTCGCGTAGATGACCTTGAGGGACTTGGCGTACTGCGCCAGCACGTCGTACCGGTTTGCGATCACCGACTGGAGCATCTGGACGTCCGCCGTCGGTTTGGGCGAGGAGAAGTGAGGCCTGGGCGCGACGTGCTTCACCTTCGCAAGTCCCAGAGCCTGGAATATGCGCACGTATAGCCAGCCGATATCGATCTCGTACCACTTGTTCGAGAGCTTGGCGGAAGTCGGATAAGCGTGATGGTTGTTGTGCAGCTCCTCTCCGCCGATGAGGACGCCCCAGGGCACGATGTTCGTGCTCCAGTCCGGCGTGGACCAGTTGCGGTAGCCCCAGTAGTGGCCGACTCCGTTGATCACGCCGGCAGCCCAGAACGGGATCCACACGAGCTGCACCAGCAGGATCAGGACGCCGGGCACGACGCCGAACAGGACGAGGTCGATCACGCCCATCAAGGTGATCCCCAGTATCAGAAACTTCGAGTAGACGTTGCGTTCCAGCCAGTCGTTCGGCGTGCCGGCGCCGTAGCGTGCGAGGGTTTCGGGATCGCGCGCGGCCTTGACGTAGAGGAACACCCCGCCCCAGAGCACGCGGGAGATGCCGTAGATCTGTGGGCTGTGCGGGTCTTCGGGCGAGTCGCACTTGGCGTGGTGTTTGCGATGCACGGCGGCCCATTCCCGGGTCACCATGCCCGTCGTCATCCACAACCAGAGCCGGAAGAAATGGCTGAGCGCCGGATGGAGATCGAGGGCGCGGTGCGCCTGGTGCCGGTGCAGGAACACCGTGACGGCGACGATGGTGATATGGGTGAGAACCGCGGCGGCGATCGCGTACCCCCACCAGGGCAAGTCCAACACGCCGTAGAAGAGCATGATCAATTCTCGTTCTCTGGTTGGCTACTGATTGAATTTTCCCTCGGCGAATCGGCGCGTTCTTGATCTGGCTCAAACTCTTCTCAATCGAATCCGAAGCGCCGGATCAGCGCGGTTTTCACCCACTGCGTGAACACCAGGTAGCAAAACAGAATGGCGGCCAGCGCGAGGAAGTAGCGCGCGGGCAGCGGCGTCAATCCCAGCAGGCCTGCGAAATCCGAGAACGGCAGCCACAGGGCGACGGCGCAGACCGCGATCGTTGTGATGAGCAGAGGCGCCGCCGCTCTGCTTTCGAGAAATGGAACGCCGGCGGTGCGGATCACGTGCACGATCAGCGTCTGCGAAAGCACCGACTCGACGAACCAGCCGGTCTGGAACAGGCTCGGGTTGTCGCGCGCGTGGAAGGCGTAGAGCAGCGTGAAGTAGGTGGCGTAGTCGAACAGCGAGCTGATCGGCCCGAACGCGAGCATGTAACGGCCGATGTTGCCGATGTTCCACTTGCGCGGCCGCGCGAGGTAGGCGGCGTCGACGCTGTCGGTCGCGAGCGCGGTCTGGGAGAAGTCGTACAGCAGGTTGTTCAGCAGCACCTGAACCGGCGCCATCGGCAGGAAGGGCAGGAAGGCGCTCGCCCCCACCACGGAGAACATGTTGCCGAAGGCGGAGCTCGCGCCCATGCGGATGTACTTCACGACGTTCGCGAACACGCGCCTGCCTTCGATCACCCCGTCCCTGAGCACGAGCAGGCTTTTCTCGAGAAGGATGATGTCGGCGGATTCCTTGGCGATGTCCGCCGCGCCGCTGACCGATACACCGGCGTCGGCGGCCCGCAGCGCGGGCCCGTCGTTGATGCCGTCGCCCAGGTAGCCGACGACATGGCCGCCGCCGCGCAGCGCGGTGATGATGCGTGCCTTGTGCTCGGGCGCGAGCTTCGCGAACACCGCGGTTCGCTCCGCGGCCTGCGCCAGCGCCGCATCGTCCATGCGGTCGAGCTCGCCACCGAGCACCACCGTGCCGGTCTCGATCCCCACCATCCCGCAGACTTTTTTCGTGACGACTTCGTTGTCGCCGGTGAGGACCTTCACCTCGATGCCCTGATCGCGCAGCGCGCGGACGGCGCCGGCAGCGCTCTCCTTGGGCGGATCGAGAAACGCGATGTAGCCGGCCAGCACCAGCCCCGATTCGTCGGCGCGGCTGCAGACCGTTTTCGCGGCGGGAATGTGCTTGTACGCCACGGCGATCACGCGGAAGCCTTCCTCGTTCAGGCCGCGGATGACCGGAAGGAGGTCCAGGCGGTGCGCCGCGGTGAGAGGAACGACCTTGCCTCTTTCCTCGACGTGAGCGCACGCGGCGATGGTTTCCTCCACCGCGCCCTTGCAGATCAGGACGTGGTGCGTAGGGTCGCGTGCGACCATGACCGACATGCGCCGGCGCCGGAAGTCGAAAGGCACTTCGTCGATCTTGCGATAGCTGCGCGGAATATGCACATGCTCGCGCATCTCGGCACGCTCGAGGACAGCGACATCGAGGAGGTTCTTCAGGCCCGACTGGAAATGGCTGTTGAGGTAGGCGAGCTCGAGCACATGCGCGCTCTCGGCGCCGACGATATCCACGTGCTTCTCGAGAATCACCTTGTTTTGGGTCAGCGTCCCGGTCTTGTCGGTGCACAACACGTTCATCGCGCCCAGGTTCTGAATCGCGCTCAGGCGCTTGACGATCACCTTCTTGCGTGACATGGCGAGCGCGCCCTTGGCGAGATTGATGGTCACCACCATCGGCAGCATCTCGGGCGTCAGGCCTACCGCCACCGCCACCGCGAACAGGAAGGCCTCGACCCAGTTGCCTTTCGAGAGGCCGTTGATGAGGAAGACCAGCGGCACCATCACCAGCATGAAGCGCAGCATCAGCCTGATGAAGCGCCTCACGCCCAGATCGAAGCTCGTCGGCTGGCCCTCCGCCCCGATCGATGCCGCGATCGAGCCGAAGCGGGTGTGCGCGCCCGTTGCGACCACCAGCGCGGTCGCGGTGCCGCTCACCACGTGCGTGCCCAGGAAGGCGATGTTGGGCAATTCGAAAGCCGATGCCGTGCCCGGCGGCAAGGCAGCGTGTTTCTCCGCGGGCATAGATTCCCCGGTCAGCGCGGACTGGTCGACGAACAGGTCCTTGGACTCGAGCAGGCGCACGTCCGCCGGGACCAGGTCGCCGGCTGCGAGCCGCACGACGTCGCCGGGAACGAGCCTCGCGATGGGGAGCTCCAGCGCGCGGGCCTCGCCCGAGGCGCGCTCGCGACGCAGTACCGTCGCGGTCGTGTGCACCATCGCACGCAGACGCTCGGCCGCCTTGCCGGAACGCACTTCCTGGAACCACGACAGCAGGACGGAGAGGGCGACTATGACGGCGATCACCGCGGCTCCGCCGGCCTCGCCGGTGAGCCATACCAGGGCGGCGAGGACGAGCAGGAGCAGGGACAGGGGACTCAGGAACAGGCGGATTAGGCGCGCGAACGGCGCGAGCCGCCGCTCCCGCGCGGCCGCGTTCGGGCCGAAGCGCGCGGCGCGTGCCGACGCTTCGCGCCGGGTCAGCCCCTCCGGCGAGGAAGCAAGACGGGAAATGAGCGCGCCGGCCTCGAGCCGCGCCGCGTCCTCGAGAGCGGGAAGATCCAGTCCCTTCGGGCTCTTCAACGCGTCCAGGTTGCGCGCACCAGGTTCTCTTCCTTGTTGTACTGCAGCGCAAGGTTGCCCTTGCAGGCGTCATGGACGCTTTCGGCGATGCGCCGCGCGAGGTGCGCGTCGGTGGTCGTGACCAGGATGCCTCCTTCGACGTCCTTGATGGCGATGATCCGCTGCAGCGGGTGCCCGGCCTTCTCCACCGCCTCGCATTTGCGCACGATGTTGAGGATCTCCTCGCGGTGCCCGGCCAGGTAGTCGCCGCCCAGGGTGACGAAGCCCGCGGGATAGCCGTCGCGGATCCGCTGGCAGGCGGGGCAGAGCTGCTCGTGCACCGCGCCGCGCACCGCGCCGTTCCAGGTCCAGCGTCCCTTCTGGAACACGGCGCCGCACTCCGGGCAGCGCGTCGGGTCGGGAAGCTTGCCCTTGGCCTTGTAGCTGTCGTGCCGCGGGTTGTCGAGCAGCTGCTCGCGGTGGTGCGTCGGGGATCTTTTGCGGGTGCCCTTCATGGCCGCGCTCCCCGCGCCGCGCGGCCGGCCCGCGCCTGGCGCTTGACATCGCCGCGCTTGACCCGCGCGACGTCTTCGAGCTGGCGCCGCAGCGACATGAACGCGTCGCGCAGCGCGAGGTAGGGGTCCTTGTCGTGGCGGTGGTTCGACACGATCTCCCTGCCCGGGACGCGCAGGTCGATGCGCACGTGGTAGAGCCGCCCGCGGCTGCGGTGCCGGCGCAGCTCCTCGATGCCGACCCGGCAGCTCACGATGCGGGAATGGAATTGCTCGAGCTTCTCCGCCATCTTCACCACGCGGGCCTCGAGGGCGGCCGAGCGCGGCACGTTGAGGACGGTGATCTGCAGCGGGATCATGATCGCCTCGCTATCCGCGCCTCGCCGAGCGCACCAGCAGCACCGGCACCGGCGAGTTGCGCACCACGAGCTCGGCGTCGCTCCCGAGCACCAGGCGGTTGACCCCGCGCCGCCCATGGGTGCCCATCACGATCAGGTCGGCGCGCCAGCGCCTGGCGCGCCCGATGAGGACGTCGGCCACGCGGTTGGTCGCGTTCTCGAACAGCTCGGTTTCCGCGCGCACTCCCCGCGCCGCCGCGAGCTTCGCGGCGCGGGCCAGGATGCGCTTGCCGCCGCTCTTCAGCGCCTCGATCACCGGCTCGATATTGAGCCCGCCCTCGCTCGAGGCGAAGATCGCGACCTCGTCGACGATGTGCACCAGCCGCACCCGCGCCTTCTGGTTCCTGGCGAGGCGCAGCGCCTCGTTCAGCCCGGCCATGGAGGTCGGGCTTCCGTCCACCGGAACCAGGATTCTCTTGTAGACCATGATGTGCTCTCCTTGATCCTATAGGCTTCAAGCTAAATCCTAGCTGCATGCGGGCTGTTGATCTACATCAAGCGTCCGCACGAGGCAGTCCCTGGCTTGGGGTCTCGAGGCACCGGGCGCTCAGCCAGGAGTCTCATCATGACCGTCGTCGTCGCCAGTGGTGCTAGTCTACGGCTGGGTACTCTTGGGCCGGCCTGGGCGAGGACGAAATGCGGGCGCTGACCTGCGCGGCGATCGTGATCGGAAATCTGTGATCGAGGTCTCGGGCCGGCACTATCTCACGCCGTTGTTCGAGCCGGGCTCGGTCGCCATCGTCGGAGCGAGCGAGACCCCGGGCAAGGTCGGGACCGTGCTGATGTCGAACATGCTCGCGGCCGGATACCGCGGCGCGCTGTTCGCGGTCAACCCCAAGTACGCGACCGTGCGGGGGGCGCCGTGCTATCCCTCGGTCGGCAAGATCCCCGCGCACGTGGATCTGGCGGTGGTCGCCACGCCCGCGCGAACCGTGCCCGAGGTGATCGCCGAGTGCGGCAGGGCCGGCGTGCGCTCCGCGGTCGTCATCACGGCCGGCTTCTCCGAGATCGGCGCCGAGGGCGCGGGCCTGGAGCGGGCGCTGCTCGAGAACGCGCGCCGCGGCGGCGTGCGCCTCGTCGGGCCCAACTGCCTCGGCATCGCCCGCCCCGCGATCGGCCTCAACGCCACTTTCGCTCGCGGGACGGCCCTGCCGGGGTCGCTCGGCCTGGTGTCGCAGTCGGGAGCCGCGTGCGCCGCCATGCTCGACTGGGCGACGCCGAACCGGGTCGGCTTCTCGAGCATCGTCTCGCTCGGCGGCTCGAGCGACATCGACTTCGGCGAGATCATCGACTACCTCGCGAACGACCCGGCGACCGAGCACATCCTGCTCTACATCGAGGGCATACGCGATGCGCGCCGATTCATGTCCAGCCTGCGCGCGGCGGCGCGTGCGAAGCCGGTCATCGTCATGAAGGTCGGCCGCCATCCAGCCGGGTCGCGGGCCGCGGTCTCGCATACCGGCGCGATCGTGGGCAACGACGACGTGTTCGACGCCGCGGTCGAGCGCGCCGGCGTGGTCCGCGTGGCGAGCGTCGGCCAGCTGGTCGCCGCCGCGCAGGCGCTCGCCTCGCACGTGCGCCCGAAGGGAGACCGGCTCGCGGTGATCACCAACGGCGGCGGGCCCGGCGTGATGGCGGCCGACCGCATAACGGACCTGGGGCTGGCGCTCGCCGATCTCGCCCCGGCCACCGTCGAGGCCCTGCACGGCGCGCTGCCCCCGAACTGGTCGCACGGCAATCCGATCGACCTGATCGGCGACGCCGGCAGCGAGCGCTACAGGGTCGCGGTCTCGGCCTGCCTCGCCGACGCCGGCATCGACGGCATCCTGGTGATCCTCACGCCGCAGGCGATGACCGAAGCGGAGGCGACGGCGCGCGCGGTGGCCGAGGCCGCGCGCGGCGCCTCCAAGCCGCTCATCGCGTGCTGGATGGGTCAGGCGAGCACGGCGTCGGCGCGCAAGGTGATCCACGACGCGTCGATCCCGGTGTTCCGCACGCCCGAGCCCGCGGTCGAGATGTTCGCTCACGTTGCCGCCTACTACCGCAATCAGCGCACGCTGCTCCAGGCGCCGGGTCCGCTGGCGCACCATGCCGCGCCCGACCTCCGGGGCGCGCGCCTCGTGATCGACGGCGCCGTCGCCGAGCGGCGCAAGCTGCTGTCCGAGACCGAGTCCAAGGCGCTGCTCGCGGCATTCCACATCCCGATCGCGCGCACCGTGCTCGCGCGCTCGGCCCAGGACGCGATGCTGATGGCGCAGGAGATGGGCTTTCCCGTCGCCATGAAGATCGACTCGCCCGACATAGACCACAAGAGCGACGTCGGGGGTGTCCGGCTCAACCTCGCGGACGCCGAGAGCGTGCGCTCGGGCTACCGCGAGATGCTCGACGAGGTGGCCGGCAAGCGCCCGGACGCGCGCCTCAAGGGCGTCACCGTCGAGCCGATGATCGCGCGGCCGCACGGCCGCGAGCTCGTGGTCGGGGTGATCCGCGATTCGGTCTTCGGTCCGGCGATCACCGTAGGCATGGGCGGCAGGGCGGTCGAGGTGCTTCGCGACCGCGCGGTGGCGCTGCCGCCGCTCAACGCCTTCCTCGTGAAGGCGATGATAGGGCGCACCCGCGTCTCGCGGCTGCTCGGCGCGTTCCGCAGGATGCCCGCGGCCGACATGCAGGCGCTCGAGTCGGTGCTGCTGCGGGTCTCGGAGATGGTCTGCGAGCTGCCTCAGATCGAGGAGTTCGAGATCAACCCCCTCATCGTCGACGAGAACGGCGCCGTCGCGGTGGACGCCCGCGCGGCGGTGCGCGAGCCGCAACCGATGCGCGGCCGCTACTCGCACATGGCCATCCACCCCTATCCGACCGATCTCGTCGCCAGGTGGGAGCTCGCCGACGGCAGCGTCGTCGTCGCGCGGCCGATCCGCCCCGAGGACGCGGAGATGGAGCAGCAGTTCGTCCGCAGCCTCTCCGACCGCAGCCGCTACTTCCGCTTCATGAACTCGGTCCGCGAGCTCACGCCGTCGATGCTCATGCGCTTCACGCAGATCGACTACGACCGGGAGATGGCCTTCGTGTGCGTGCGCGGCGAGCAGGACCGGGAAGAGGAGATCGCGGTCGCTCGCTACGTCACCAATCCGGACGGACGCACCTGCGAGTTCGCGGTCGTCGTCGCCGACGCGTGGCAGCGCAAGGGGGTGGGCCGGCGCCTGCTCGAGACCCTCATCACCGTGGCGCGCTCGCGCGGGCTCGAGGTGATGATCGGCCACATTCTTGCGCAGAACGAGCCGATGCTCGGCCTCTGCGTCAGGCTGGGCTTCCGCCTGTCGGAGCACCCGGAGGATTCGACGGTGAGGAAGGCGACGCTCATGCTTTCGGGACGGCCCGGTTGATCCAGATCAACCACGGCGGCCCGGTGGCGGTCACCATTGAAGCGTGGCTTCGATCTCGCTTCTGAAGAAACCCGGATGGCTCGCGCTCGGCCTGGCGGCCGCGGCGGGGCTCGCCTTCGCGTCGCGCAATCTGGTGCTGGGCGAGCCGGTCGCCACGCTCGAGGCGGTGCGCGGCGATCTCGTCCAGACGGTCGTGGCAAGCGGCCGCATCATCACTCCCCAGCGCATATCCGTCGGCGCCGTGATCACCGAGCGGGTCGTGCGGATCCCCGTGGACGAGGGACAGACCGTGAAGCGCGGTGACGTGCTCATCGTTCTCGACGCAAGGGACGAGCGCGCGGCGCTCGAGCAAGCCAAGGCGAGCGTCGCCCAGGCCGAGGCGAAGCTGCGCCAGCTGCGCGAGGTCGCGCTGCCCGCGGCGGAGCAGGCGCTGGTGCAAGCGCAGGCGACCGCGCTCAACGCCCGCCAGCAGTTCGACCGCACCAAGACGCTGCGCGAGAAGGGATTTGTCGTCCAGTCGCAGCTCGACGACGCCCAGCGCGCTCTCGATATCGCGGAGAGCCAGCTCCGCGCCGCGCGCCTGCAGGTCGAGACCAACGGCCCCTCCGGAAGCGACTACGCGATGGCGTTGAGGGCGCTCGACCAGGCGCGGGCCAATCTGGCAGCGGCGCAGGTCAAGCTCGAGCAAACTACCATCACGGCGCCGGTGGACGGCGTGCTCATCGCGCGCCAGGTCGAGGCCGGCGACGTGGTGCAGCCCGGCAAGGAGCTGATGGTCCTTGCTCCCGCCGGGGAGACCCAGGTGGATGTCATGATCGACGAGCGGCAGCTTTCGCGCCTCGCGGTCGGGCAGAAAGCGCTCGGCTCCGCGGACGCATTTCCCTCGGAACGCTTTGCGGCGGAGCTCTTCTACATCAACCCGGGCATCGATCCGCTGCGCGGAACGGTAGAGGTCAAGCTCCGTGTGCCGAACCCGCCGGCCTACCTGCGGCAAGACATGACGGTATCGGTCGACATCGAGGTCGCGCGCAAGAGCGACACCGTCGTCGTCCCGACCGAGACGGTGCGCGATGCCAACGGGACGAGCCCCTGGGTGCTGGCGGTTCGGCACTATCGCGCGGTCGCGCAGCCGGTGAAGCTCGGGCTGCGCGGGGACGCGCGCACCGAGATCCTCGACGGAGTCGAGCCCGGGGACGACCTGATTCCGGCAACGAATGCCGTCGTCAAGCCCGGCCAGCGTGTGCGCGCGGTAGCGGCCAAATGAACCGCCTCTTGCCCTTCGAATGGATCGCGGCGGTGCGCTTCATGCGCGAAGGCCTGGTGCAGACGCTCCTCATCGTCGTCGGGGTCGGGCTCGGCGTGGCTGTGATCGTCTTCATGTCGGCGGCGCTCGCGGGACTGCAGACCAACATCATCCGCCGCACCCTCAACTACATGGCGCCCATCGTCGTCATTCCTCCCCAGCAGGTCGCGCGGTCCCTGCGCGAGGGGGGGAAGGGAGCGGCGGTCCTCGTGCAGCCCCGGTCCCAGCAGCTCAGGTCGATCGACCAGTGGCAGAAGGTCCGCGCGCTGATCGAGCGCCTGCCCGACGTGACGGACGTGACTCCGGTCGTCTCCGGACCCGGATTCGCGCTGAGGGGCGACGCCAACAAGGCGGTCAACGTCATCGGGATCGAGCCGGAGACCTACCTCAGGGTCATCGCCCTCGGAGACAAGATCGTGGACGGAAAGCTGAGCGTCGCGAGCTCCGACATCGTCATCGGAACCGAGCTCGCGCAGGACCTGGGCGCCGGCGTCGGCGACAAGCTGCGGCTGACCACGGCCGGAGGCGCGTCCCAGACCCTGAACGTCACCGGCATCTTCGACTTCGGCAACAAGCGGGTGAACGAGACGAACGTCTACATCAGCCTTCACGTCGCCCAGAGCCTGCTCGACATCGTCGGCGGCGTATCGAGCATCGAGATCAGGGTGCGGGATCCCTTCGAGGCCGAGACGATCGCGCAGATCATCCAGGACGAGACCGGGCAGGAGGCCGACAGCTGGATCAAGACCAACGCCCAGTTCTTCACCGCGATGCTCGCCCAGACGCTCACCAACAGGCTGATCCGCTTCTTCGTCGGGCTGACGGCCGCGCTCGGGATCGCGAGCGTGCTGGTGGTCTCCGTGGTGCAGAAGTCGAAGGAGATCGGCATCCTGCGCGCCATGGGCACCTCGCGCGGGCAGGTGCTGCGCCTGTTCCTGCTGCAGGGGGCCATCATGGCGCTGGCCGGCTCCGTCCTGGGATCGGGCCTTTCCTTCGTGTTCCTGTCGCTGTTCCGCAGCATCGCGAAGAACCCCGACGGCACGATCATGTTCGCCATCGAAATCGATCCGCCGCTGCTCGCGGTGACCGCGGTCGGGGCCACCCTCGTGGGGCTGCTCGCCGCGGCGCTGCCGGCGCGCCTCGCGGCGCGCCTGGATCCCGCAGTCGCGATCCGGGGGTGAGGATGGAAGCGCCGATCCGCCCCGACACCCTGCGCCTCGACGGCGTGCGCAAGTCCTACGGCGTGGGCACGCCCGTCGAGACCGAGGTGCTCCACGGGATCGATCTTCGCGTGGCGCCGGGAGAATTCGCGGCGCTCGTCGGGCCCTCGGGAGGCGGCAAGAGCACGCTGCTCAACCTCATCGGCCTGCTCGACCAGCCGACGCATGGCAAGGTACGGATACGGGGCGTCGAGACGGACAAGCTCGGCGACGCCGAGCGCACCGTGCTGCGCGGGAGGACCATAGGGTTCGTGTTTCAGTATCATTACCTTCTGCCGGCGTTTACCGCGCTGGAGAACGTGATGATGCCGATGCTTGCATCGCGGGGACGCCCGGGCGGCGGAATGGAGGAAAGGGCCGCGGCCCTGCTGGACGAGGTCGGGCTCACGCCCTGGAAGGATCACAAGGCGAACGACATCTCCGGCGGGCAGCAGCAGCGCGTCGCGGTGGCCCGCGCGCTCGCGATGAATCCCGCGCTGGTTCTGGCCGACGAGCCCACGGGGAATCTCGACACGAACTCGGCCGACGGCGTATTCGACGTCCTGCGCGCGGTCAACGAGGCGAGCGGCACCACTTTTCTCATCGTTACGCACGACCCGAGGCTCGCCCAGCGCTGCGACCGCATCATCGAGCTGGTCGACGGCCGGATCGTCTCCGACCGACCCAACGCGAACGTGGTCCGGCGCAGCGGAGCGGTGTTCTCGGAGAGCGCGCGACGGATTTCGTGACGGATACGTCTTGGAGGGACTCATGGCCAGGGATTCTAGGCAGGCGGCGCAGCAGGAAATCGATCTGGAGGAAGTGAGCAAGCTCGTCCACGCCCTCGAGCGCGACCTCGCCCGGGTCCGCAAGGGCTCGAGCGACGTGCAGCTGCTGCGCGACGAGGTCGAGACGCTGAAGAACGTGCTGAAGTCGCCGGTCCGCCGGCATCACTGGGTCAGGGAAGGGCTGCACGCCGTGCGCACGGCGGCCGAGAACGGCCTGGAGACGGCGCTCGCGGACGGCCTGAAGGCCGGCCAGTACATCGCCGAGATCGGGCGGATACTCGGAATGTAGGCCGCGCCTCTAGCGCGAGCCCTGGCCCATCACCCTGCGCAGCCCGTCCGGGTCGAGGATCTGAATTTCCTTGAGCTGGACGCTGATCAGGCCTTCCTCCTGGAAGCGGGAGAAGGCGCGGCTGACGGTCTCGAGCTTCAGGCCGAGGTGGCTGCCGATTTCCTCGCGCGTCATGCGCAGGCTGAATTGCGACGGCGAGTAGCCGCGCGCCGCGAAGCGCTGCGACAGGTTGAGCAGGAAGGTGGCGAGCCGCTCCTCGGCGCGCATCGTGCCGAGCAGGAGCATCACGCCGTGCTCGCGCACGATCTCCCGGCTCATGACCTTGTGGAACTGGTGGCGCAGCTCGTGCATCTCCTCGCCCAGGCTCTCCAGCCGGGAATACGGGATGACGCAGACCTCGCTGTCCTCCAGCGCGATCGCGTTGAGGACGTGCAGGTCCGGCCCGATCCCGTCCATGCCGATGATCTCGCCCGACATGTGGAATCCGGTGACCTGCTCGCGCCCGTCCTCCAGCGTCTGCACGGTCTTGAAGAATCCGCTGCGCACCGCGTAGATCGAGCCGAACTTGTCGCCGGCCCGGTAGAGGTGCTCCCCGCGCTTGACGCGGCGGCGGGTGTAGACCATGTCGTCGATGCGGTCGGCGGCGTGCCCTGCGAGGCCGCAGGGCAGGCAGAGCTCGCGCAGGCCGCAGGTCGAGCAGCGTGTCGGCATTTTCGCGACCTTGCCGTGCGTCGGCTCGTGCAGCGGAACTGCGGGCTTGGCAATCGAGATGGCTGCGGTTGCGGCGGATGTCATGATGCCCTCGTTTGTGGTCTGGTTTGGGTTAGTGACGCGTTGTTCCGAGTCCGGCGATGACTTCCCGGACCTTGTCGAAATCGTGGCTCTTGTCGAAGAAATACGCCGCGCCCGCCTCCATGCACACGCGGCGATATTGGGCGTTCGGGTGATTGGTGAGGACGATGAACACCGTGCCCGGCGTCTGCGGGTGCGCCTGGCGCAGCACATCCAGGCCGCTGCCTCCCATGAGGTGCAGGTCGAGCACGACGGAATCGGGTCGCGTGCGCAGGATCCCCTCGAGCGCCTCGCGCGGGGTCTCGGCTTCGCCGACCACCGTGACGCCCTCCATGTCCCCGAGCATTCCGGCGATACGCCGGCGGACGACCTCGGAGTCCTCGACGATGAAAACGTTCGTGGGGGGGTCGAGAGCGGCGACTTGCATGCCGCCAGTATGCGAAGGCGGGCCCCCGTGAGCCTATCGGCGGGGGCTTATTCTTCGGGTCGGAAACCGCTGAAAGGCGGGGTCGGAATCGTCCTACAGGGCGGCTTATGACGGGATCATGACGGCCATCAGGGGCTCCCGGCGTCCGCGTCGTCCACCAGCCGGTGCTGGATGGCGTAGCGGATGAGCTCGGCGGGGTTGGAGAGGCTCATCTTCTCCATGATGCGTGCCTTGTGGGTGCTGACTGTCTTCGCCGACAAGTGGAGCTCGGCCGCGATGTCCGACACCGCCTTGCCGGAGGCGAGCTCGCGGAACACCTGGAACTCGCGGTCCGACAGCGCGGTGTGCGGCAGGCCCTCGGCCCTGGGCATGGCGTCGAGCGCGAGCTGCTGCGCGACGCGCTCGGTGATGAAGGCGCCGCCGCCGGCCACCTTGCGGATCGCCGAGACGAGCTGCTCCGAGGCGCTGTCCTTGGTGAGGTAGCCCGCGGCGCCGGCCCGGATCGCGCGCACCGCGTACTGCTGCTCCTCGTGCATGCTGAGCACGAGCACGCGCAGCTTCGGCTTCTCGGCGTGCACCTGCTTGATGAGGTCGATGCCGCTCTTCCCGGGCATGGATATGTCGAGCAGCAGCACGTCGAAGTCGAGGCTGCGCACGCGCTCCATCACCTCGCGGCCGTCCTGCGCCTCGCCGACCACCGAGAGGTCCGGCGTCCCCGAGAGGAGCTGCTTGAGCCCCTCCCTGACGATGGTGTGGTCGTCGGCGATGACGATGCGGATCACGGGCTCGCGGCCTCCGCCTGGAGGGGCAGGCGCACGTTGACGGTCGTCCCGCGCCCCGGCTCGCTCGCGATGCTCGCCTCGCCCCCGAGCAGCACGGTCCGCTCGCGCAGCCCGAGCAGGCCGTAGGTCTTCTGCGCGCGCGTCTCGGCCGGGCTGAATCCGCGCCCGTCGTCGCGCACCGAGAGCGTCAGAACGCCGTCGGCCTTCTCGAGGACGACCTCGACACGGGTGGCCCGGGCGTGGCGCGCGACGTTAGTGAGCGATTCCTGGAGGATGCGGTACAGGGCGCTCGCGTAGGGCTCCGCGAGCTCGATGTCCGCCGGCTTGATCTGGAGCCGGCAGGGGATGCCGGTGCGCTCGCTGAAGTTCTGCGCGAGCCACTCGGCAGCGGGGATCAACCCCAGGTCGTCGAGCATCAGCGGCCGCAGGTCGGCCGAGATGCGGCGCGTCGCCGCGACCGTGGCGTCGAGCTGGGCCTGCATCGCGGACAGCTTGTCGGTCAGCGTGGGCGAGCCCTGCGACAGGTTGCCCAGCATCCAGGCCACGTCCATCTTGAGCGCGGTGAGCGACTGCCCCAGCTCGTCGTGGATCTCGCGCGCGACGCGGCGCTGCTCCTGCTCCCTGATCGTGTGCGCGGCCGTGGACAGCTCGCGCAGGTCCTCCCGCGATTGCCTGAGCTCCTCCTCCGCGCGCACCCGCTCGGTCACGTCGCGCAGGATGACGGTGAGGAGCCGCCGGCCGTTCTCGCGGTGCTGCGAGATCGAGGCCTCGATGGGAAATTCCTCGCCGCTCGCCCGCAGCCCGCGCAGCACGCCCGCGCCGCCCATGCGCCGCGAGGTGGCGCCGGTGCGGGCGAACTCCGCCACGTGCGCCCGGTGCGCGCCCCGGAATTGCTCGGGAACGAGCACGTCGAGCGGCTGGCCGAGGACGGCGGCCTGCGGCCAGCCGAACATCTTCTCGGCGGCGGGGTTGAAGAGGACGATGCGCTGCGACTCGTCGGCGGAGACGATGGCGTCCATCGCCGTCTCCACGATGTCGCCGACCCGGGCGCGGGCGCTCTGCAGGGCAGCGTCGGCCGCCCGGCGCTCGCCGGTCTGGTAGTAGAAGAGCACGGTCGCGAGCACCATCACCGCGGCGCCGAGGACCACCGCCACGGCGTACATCTCGTAGCGGTAGAAGCCGAACAGGCCCGCGACGAGCGCGAGCAGGACGGTGAACACCCCGAGCGCCAGGACCGGCCCGAAGATGATCAGGATCCTGCCGTCCTGCTGCGCTTCCTCCTGCGTTCTAGTCTGAGTTTGACCCATGTCAAACCGTCCCGCCGCGCCGGTTCCATAGTGGCGCATGGTCGACATTTCCATCCGGCCGGGCGCGGAGCAGTCCGGGCCGTCCGATCTCGTGGTCGATCCGGGGCTGATCCGCAAGTACGGCGGGAGCGGGCCGCGCTATACGTCCTATCCCACGGCGGACCGGTTCGTCGAAGCCTTCAACGCGGAGGCGTACGGACACTGGCTGGAAAACCGCAATGTCGGAGGGGTGGTTAGACCGCTCGCATTATACGTACACCTGCCCTTCTGCGACACGATCTGCTACTACTGCGCCTGCAACAAGATCATCACCAAGGACCATGGGCGCTCGGCCAAGTACCTGAAGCACCTCGGGCGCGAGATCGCGCTGGTCGCGGAGCGGCTCGGCGAGGACCGCGCGGTCTCGCAGATGCACTGGGGCGGCGGCACGCCGACCTTCCTCTCGGAAGCGGAGCTCGGCGAGCTGATGAACATGATCCGCGCCCAGTTCAGGCTCGACCCGGCCGGCGAGTACGCGATCGAGGTCGATCCGCGCAAGGTCGGCGCCGACAAGATCGCCCTGCTCGCGGGGCTCGGGTTCAACCGGCTGAGCCTCGGCGTGCAGGACGTCGATCCCGCGGTCCAGAGGGCGGTGCACCGCATCCAGCCGCTCGACGAGACGCTGCGGGTGGTTCTCGCCGCCAGGCGGACCGGGTTCAAGTCGGTGAACCTGGATCTCATCTACGGCCTGCCGAAGCAGACGCCCGAGAGCTTCGCGCGCACGCTGGACGCAGTGATCGCGTGCGACCCGGACCGCATCGCGCTGTACTCCTACGCGCACCTGCCCGCGGTGTTCAAGCCCCAGCGGCGCATCGCCGACGCGGACCTGCCGAGCCCCGAGGCGAAGCTCGAGATACTCGTCCGCTCGATCGGGCGTCTCCGGGCCCAGGGCTACGTCTACATCGGTATGGATCATTTCGCCAAGCCCGGCGACGATCTCGCGGTGGCGCAGCGCCAGGGGAGGCTGACGCGCAACTTCCAGGGCTACTCGAGCGCGGGGGACTGCGACATCGTGGCCCTCGGCGTCTCGGCCATCAGCAAGATCGGGCCGGTGTACGCCCAGAACGTGAAGACCCTCGACGAGTACTATGCGCGCCTCGAGAACGACGAGATCCCGGTGATGCGCGGCATCGAGCTCACCCCCGACGACCTCGTGCGGCGCGCGGTGATCGGGGCGCTCGCCTGCCATTTCTCGGTGTCGAAGGAGGCGATCTCGATCGCCCACCTCATCGATTTCGACCGGTATTTTGCGGCCGAGCTGAAAGAGCTGTCGGACATGGAAAACGAATCGCTGGTCGCGCTCGACGAGGAGTGGATCACGGTGACGCCGCGCGGCAGGCTGATGGTGCGCGCGGTGTGCGCCGTGTTCGACCGCTACCTCCGGGCCGACCGCGACCGCGCGCGCTACTCGAAGATCATATGAGCGCCGCGGCGCTGACGGCGGTGTTCCTCGTCGGCCTGCTCGGCGGAACGCATTGCCTGGGCATGTGCGGCGGCATCGTCACCGCGCTCACGGTGCGCATGCCGCGCGACCGGCCGCGCTGGTCGCTGCACCTCGCCTACCACGCCGGGCGGATCACGACCTATGCGCTGGCGGGCGCGCTCGCCGGCGGGCTGGGGTCGGCGGCGCTGCGGCTCGGGGGACTTCTGCCGGTTCAGGTCGCGCTCTACGTCGTGGCGCAGCTGATGCTCGTAGCGCTGGGGCTCTATCTCCTGGGCGTGCCGCGCTACCTCGACGGGTTCGAGCGCGCCGGGAGGATCCTGTGGGGGCGCATCCAGCCCGCGGCCTCGGCGCTGTTCCCGATCCGCACGCCAGCGCGCGGCTACGCGGTCGGCATGCTGTGGGGCCTCCTGCCCTGCGGCCTCGTCTACAGCGTGCTCGTCACCGCGCTCGTCTCGGGCAGCGCGGCCGGCGGCGCTCTGGTGATGCTCGCCTTCGGCGCCGGAACCCTCCCCAGCCTGCTCGCGGCGGGCACGGTGTTCCCGGCGCTCGCGCGCACGCGCGGCGGGCAGGCGGCGCGCCGCGTCGCGGGGGGCATCGTCGTGGCGTTCGGACTGGTCGGCCTCGCGTACGCCGGTGACCTGGAGCGCCTCTCCCGGAACCCGTACTTCTGCTGGACCGCGCCGGGAAGTTGATCTGGGTCAAGCCGCGCATCGGGCGGCGTGTGCGAGCATCCAGCCATGTCGATCGCTCTCAACATCATCCGCGACGAGCACCGCTCCATCGCGGCGATCCTGCACGGCATGCAATACCTGGTGCGCCACGCGCGCGAGCGCGGCACGAAGATCGACCCGAAGGTTCTGCGCGCGATGCTCTATTACCTCGACACGTTCACCGAGCGCATGCACCACCCCAAGGAGGACCGGTTCCTGTTCGATCCCCTGCGCCGGCACGGCGCGGGATCGGACGCGCTCATCGCCGACCTCGAGCGCGAGCACGCGGAGGGCGGAAACGCCCTGAGGCGCGTGGAGCAGTGCCTGATCCGCTACGAGGAGGGGGGCGACAAGGAATTCCCGGAATTCTCGCGCGAGATCGAGCGCTTCATCGAGGGATACTGGGAGCACATGCGCAAGGAGGAGGAGCACGTGTTCCCGCTCGCCGAGAAGGTCTTCACCGCCGCCGATTGGGAGGCGATCGACGGCGCCTTCAAGGCGCACGCCGACCCGCTCGCGAGCGAGCGCAGCGAGAAGGACTTCCGCAAGCTGTTCTCGCGCATCGTCGGCCTCGCTCCGCCTCCGATAGGCGTCGGGCCGGCGTCGAGCTAGGCTCCGCTACTTCGATTCCTCGATGAGCGCGCGGGCGGTCTCGCGCACGATCTGCGCGTTGTTCCAGCGCGGCTTCCAGCCCAGCGCCAGGCTCTCCTTTACGTCGAGCACCTGCCCGCGGCGCAGGAGCAGCAGCTGCTCGGCGGCGAGCAGCCGGTAGCCGGTCGCTCTCGACATCCACTCGACCGGCGCGAGCGGCACGCGGACGCGCCGCACGCGCCGCACGCCCAGCTCCTCGCCGATCGCGTCGGCCCACTGCGAGATCGACAGCGGCTCGGGGCCCGCGGCGTTGAAGATTCCGGTCGCCTTTTGCAGGACGATGCGCACGAGCAGGCCCGCGGCGTCCTCGACGTGCACCATGTGCGTGGGGCGTGCCCCCTCGCCGGGAAAGACGACGGCGCCGAAGCGCGCGATCGATCTCGCGAACGGTCCGAACAGCCCTCCGCGCCCCGGCCCGGCGATGATGCAGGGAACCATGAGCGCAACCGGGTTCGGGATGGCGCGCGCCTTTTCCCAGGCGGCGATCTTGGAGGCGGAATAAGCGCCCTGTCCGCGCATCGGGCTGCGGGTAGTGCAGGCCGCGTCGCCCGCCTCGTACATCATGCTCGTGCCGACGTAGATGAAGTGAGCCTGCGCGCCCGCGTAGCGCTTCGCGAGGTTTGCGGTCGCGATCACGTTGTTGCGCTCGAACCAGTCGCGCCTGGAGAAGAGCGGCAGGTCCGGGGAGAGATACTGCACCCCGGCGTTGTGAACGACCGCATCGACCTCGGGCAGGGTCGCGCAGAATTGCGGATCGGAGAGGTCGCCGCGGAAGTCGACGGCTCCGACCCGATCGGTCGATGCGGCGTCGATGCCCTCGGCGCGGAGCTGGCCGAGGCATTCTCGGCCGAGGAACCCCGCGGCGCCGGTGACGAGAGCCTTCACTCCGGACGGAACTTGGTCTCGGGCTTCACGCCTTTCTTCCTCCACTTCTCGCTGATCTCGCCGTTCTCGAGCCAGCGCCCCTCGACCGCGCGCTTCGCGGCCTCGTCCCAGGCGGGCAGCCAGTCGCCGAGCGAATACCCGAACCAGGGCGACTGCGGGCGGAGCTTAGGCAGGCCCAGCTCCTCCCAGATCCTCTTGGCGCGCTCCATGTACTCCTTCTTCGGCAGCGCGAGCGGCGGCATGTCGCCCTTCATGGTCGCGTCGATGAGCAGCGTCGAATCCTCCTCGTTGCCGTGCTCGCGCTTCGGGCCGTGGCCCTGGCCGCGGTGCGGCAATGCCTGCACGTCCTCGACCGGGTTCATGCGGTAGGCCATCGACCACAGCAGCGCATCGCCCGAGTCCGGGTCGATGTCGTCGCTGACCGCGATCGTGATCTTGCCCATGTCGCTCTTGAAGAACGCCGCGCCGCGCAGCGCGCGCCACACCTCGGTGCGGGGCATGCCCCTCTCGCAGCACAGCACTGTGACGCGCAGGAGGCCGGTGAGCGGCTCGTGCAGCGACACGCGCTTCACGCCGCGTATGCCGAGCGCCTCGCGCAGGTGAGAGAGGAACAGCGGCTCGTAGGCGACGCGCTTGATCACGCTCGACTCCGAGGGCGCGACCTGGCTGATGTAGGAGGGGATGACGGGGTTTCTGCGCATCGTGATCGCGGTGACGCGCATCGGCATGTTGTACTCCTCGAGCGCGACGTGGCCGTGCGACTCGCCGAACGGCGCCTCGGGCTCGCAGTACTCGGTATCGATCAGGCCCTCGATCACGATCTCGCTCTCGGCGGGGACTAGCAGGTCGACCGTCTTCGCCCTGACGACGTTGATCGGCGAGCCGGCGAGGCCGCCCGCGACGGTGAACTCGTCGACGCCGACCGGCAGCTTCTGCGGCCCCATGAAGGCGACGTAGGGCGGGCAGCCCAGCACGATGGCGCAGGGCATCGTCTTCTTCCCGAGCTTCTGGTATTTCACGTAGTGCAGGTAGCCGCCGGCGCCGCCGACGCGCGTCGCCATGCGCACAACGAGGCGGTCGCTCGCCTTGAGCGCGGCGCGGTAGGTGCCCATATTCTGCACGCCGGTCTCCGGGTCGCGCGTGATGACGTTGGTCGCGGTGAGCGTGGGCGCGGAGTCGAAACCCGGCGTCGAGATCGGGATGGGCAGGCGGTCGAGCCCTTTGCCCTCGCCCTGGAGCTCCTTGCCTTCATGCACGACCTCGTGGCACGGGGCGTCCTTAACCTCGCGCGGCGGAACCGGATGCGCGATGGCTTGATCCCACTTGCCCTGGATCTCGGAGAGCGGAGCACCCATGCCGGCCGAGTAGATCGCGCGGTTGGCGGCGATCGCGCCGACGACCACCGGGATGCCGTACTTTCTGCCGCGGCCGTCGACGATGTTCGTGAACAGGAAAGCCTTGCGATCGGCCTCGTCCATGCCGCCGACGAACTGCCAGCGCACCAGCGGGTGCAGCTCCGAGTCCTTGTCGATCGCGCGGTCGATCTCGAGCAGCAGCCCGCGCTTCTTCAGCTCCTCGAGGTGCTCGTGAAGGTCGGGGTAGCCGCGCGCGGCGACCGGTTTCTCGGGCGCGTTCATTGTTTCGGGATGTGCGCTGCCTCGATCACCTTCGCCCACTTCGCCGTCTCGGAGACAAGCAGGTCATGAAGCTCCTGCGGCGTGCCCGCGCGCGGCTCGACGCCGAGGCCGATCAGGCGCTGCCTCACTTCCGGCACCGCCATTGCCGTGTTGATCTCGCGGTTGAGCCGGTCGATGATCGCCTTCGGCGTCTTCGCGGGGGCGGCGGCCGCGTTCCACGAGGTCGCCTCGTAGCCCGGCACGGTCTCGGCGATCGTGGGGATGTCGGGCAGTCCCTCGAAGCGGTGGCTGTAGCTCACGCCGAGCGCGCGCAGGTTGCCGCTCTTGACGTGCGACAGCGTGGGCGTGAGGAACTCGAACATCGCCTGCAGGTCGCCGCCTTTCACCGAGGTGACGATCATCGGCGTCGCCTTGTACGGCACCACCTGCAAGTCCACGCCGGCCATCGACTTGAACAGCAATCCGGCGATCGACTGCGTGCTGCCGAGGCTGGTCGTGCCGACATTGAACTTGCCGGGGTTCGCCTTCGCCGCGTCGATGAACTCCTTCACCGTCCTGTACGGCGAGCTCGAATCGACGAGCAGCGCCATGCCGAAGAAAGCCACCGTCGACACCGGGGCGAAGTCCTTCTCAGCGTCGTACGGCAGAGAATTGAACAGCGACTTGCTCACCGCGTGCCCGCCGTTCAGCCACAGGAGCGTGTAGCCGTCGGGCTCGGCCTTCTTCACGGCTTCGGAAGCGACGATCTGGCCCGCGCTCGGCCGGTTGTCGACGATGACCTGCTGCCCCATCTGCTCGGAGAGCTTCTGCGCGAGCACGCGCGCGGTGATATCGGCGACGCCGCCCGTGCCGTAGGGCAGGATGATCTTGACGGGCTGGGACGGATACTGGGCGAACGTTGCGACGCTCGTGATCGACAGCACCCCCGCCGCGATCCACCGCAGGAACATTCTCCTTGTCACGCGAGTCTCCTCCTCGATTGGTTTCAGCGCGGGCTCCAGCAGTCCGCCCGGATGCGGAACACGCCCTGCGCCGTTACGCCGAGTATGCCCTTCTTCAGCGCTTCGTTGAAGTACGGGCCCTCGAGTGCCTTTTTCGGCTCCGGATCGCCGATCGGGAAGGGCTGGTCCGACCCGAGCATGACGCGCCCGGGGCCGGCCTTTTTCGCGAGGTATTCGAGCGAGTCGGCGTCGAACACGCAGGAGTCGAAGAACATCGCCTCGAAGCCCTTGCGCGGGTCGGCGTACTTGCCCCCGGCGATCTTGTGATTGCGCGCGAGCCGCCCCAGCGCGTAGGGCAGGGCGCCGCCGCCGTGCGAGACCACCAGCTTCATCCCCGGGAAATTGAGCAGGTGTCCCGAGAACAGCAGCCGCGACACCGCGATCGAGGTGTCGGCGAGGCGTCCGATCGCGTTCACGAGGTCGTAGTCGGCGACGCGCGGCTCGCCGCACAGGAACATCGGGTGCAGGAACACCGCGGCCTCCAGGTCGGAAGCCGCCTGCCAGAACGGGTCGAGCGAGGGATCGTCGAGGTTGCCGGCGTTGCCCTTGGGCAGCGTTCCGATCATCACACCGCCGAACCCGCGCTCGAGCACCTCGGCGAGCACCTCCGCGGCGAGGCCGCCGTGCTGCAGCGGCACCGTGGCGAGAGGCGTGAAGCGGGTCTCGTCGCCGAGAGCTTCCTCGAGGCAGTCGTTGTAGAAGCGGCTCCACGCGAGCCCCTCGCCAGCCGGAAGCTCGTAGCCGAAGCTGTCGAGCCAGCCGCCGACGAGCTGGTGGTCGATGCCGTTCCGGTCCATCCAGGCGCGGCGGTCGGCGAGGTCGGAGAGCTTGGCCGCGATCGGCCGCGTCGGCTGGCTCCCCGGAAACTGCATGCGCACGCCCTTGTCGTCTCGCAGCAGCTTCACCTCCGGGAAATTGGCCGACTTCGCGTCGAAGCGCTCGTAGAGGAGCTTCGGGATGAAGTGCGCGTGGACGTCGATGACGAGGTCTTTCATGCCCGTTTCCCGTTGTGGATCGCGTTCCAGATCGCGAGGTGCGACATCGGCAGCGCGTCGAGCGAGGCGCCGAGCGGCGCGAGCGCGTCGTTGACGGCGCTCGCGATCGCCGCCGGCGCGCCGAGGTAGCCCGCCTCGCCCGAGCCCTTCTGGCCGAAGCTGGTGAGCGGAGAAGGGGTGCAGTGATCGACGATCGCGAGCGGCGGGACCTCCATCGCGCTCGGCAGCAGGTAGTCCATGAAGGTGCCGGCGGCGAGCTGGCCGTCCTCCGTATACGAGAACTTCTCGTACAGCGCCGCGCCGATGCCGTGGGCGATGCCCCCGAAGGTCATGCCGTGGACGATGTCCGGGTTGATCATGACGCCGCAATCGTGGCCGCAGACGTATTTCCCCAGCCGGGGCTTGCCCGTGTCCGGGTCGATCTCGACGTAGACGAGGTGCGCCTCGAAGGAGTAGCAGGGATAGATCTGCACCCGCCCCTGCGCGTCCGGGAGCGCGCCGCCGGTGGGCACTTCCCAGACAAACGTCGCCTGCAGCCCGGGGTCGACATCCGGGGGCATCCTGTGGAACTTGCGGTGCGCGATCTCGACGAGCTGATCCCAGGTGAGCTTCCTGCCGGGCACGCCCTTCAGCGCGACGTCTCCGCCGCGGTACTCGAGATCCGCGGGCGCGCATTCGAGATTGTGCGCGGCGATGGCGACGAGGGTTTCTCTGATTTTCCTCGCCGCGCCGGCGGCCGCTCCGCCGAGCATGATCGCCATGCGGCTGCCGACCGGGCTGTTCGAGGGCAGCGCTTGGAGCGAATCGGCGCGCACCACGCGCACCGTGGACGGATCGCGCTCGAGCACCTCGCCGATCACGGTCGAGACCAGCGACTCGTGCCCCTGGCCGGAGCTCGAGGTGTTCATCACGCCGGTGACGCTGCCGGCGAGGTCGACCCGCACGAGGCACGAGTCCATCCAGGTGGTGGTCTCGTTCTTGGGGTTGAGCAGCACCTCGAACGCCGAGTTGCCGCCCGAGGGCTCGAGGCAGGTGGAGATTCCGATGCCGGCGAGCTTTCCGGACTTGCGTGCCTCGTCGCGGGCGCGCACGAGCGCGGGATAATCGATCGCGGCGAGCGCCTTGTCGAGGACCGCGTGGTAGTCGCCCGAGTCGTAGGTCGAGCCGCTCGGGATCGTGTAGGGGAACTGCTCCTTGCGGATGAGGTTCTTCCTGCGCAGCTCGATGCGGTCCATCTTCAGATAAGCGGCGACGCGGTCCAGCGTCCGCTCCATCGCGAAATTCGTCGGCGACTGCCCGAACCCGCGCACCGCTTCCTGCGGCGTCTTGTTGGTGAGGACCGAGGTCGCGTCGTACTCGACCGCGGGGATGCGGTAGGGGCCGCAGATCGCGGTGATCGGCTTCCCGAGCTGGAAGGGCGCCCGGCCCGCGTACGCGCCGACGTCGTCGACCGCGCGGATCTTCCACGAGCGCAGCGTGCCGTCTGCGTCGAACGCCACCTGCATGTCGAAGAAGCGGTCCGGACCCTGCATGTCGCCGCCGCGCATGTTCTCGAGGCGATCCTCGATGAAGCGCACCGGGACGCCCAGCTTCCTCGCGAGATAGCCGACGAGCACGGTGTGCTTCAGGCCGCGCTTCACGCCGTAGCTGCCGCCGACGTCGACGTCGTAGTGCACGCGCACGGCGTTGCCCGGCAGGCGCAGTGCCTTGGCGACCTGGTCGGGGTACTTCGGCATCTGTATCGAGGCCCAGACATCGAGGATCTCCGTGCCCGCGTTCCACTGCGCGGCGACGCCGAAGGTCTCGATCGGCACCGTCGCGGAGCGACTCCAGCTCGCGCGGAAGGCGAGCCGGTGCCCGGCCTTCGCAAAGGCCTCCTCGACCGGGCCCCAGACGAATTTCCTGTGGAGGATCACGTTCGAGCCGTGCGCGGGGTGCACGAGCGGCGCGCCCGGCTGCATCGCGCGCTCGGCGTCGATCACGTGCGGCAGCGGCTCGTAGTCGACCTCGACCCGCTCGGCCGCGTCCTCGGCGAGCGCGCGCGTGTCGGCGACGACCGCCGCGACCCATTCACCCGCGTAGCGCACGACGTCGCGTGCGAGCGCGAAGCGCGTGAGCTTGGGCGCGTCGACCCCGGTGACGAGCGAATCGGTTCCGGCGCAGAACTCCTCGCCGGTCACGACCGCGAGCACGCCTGGCATCGCGAGCGCCGCCTTCGCGTCGATCGCCGCGATGCGCGCCGAGGCGTGCGCCGAGGCGACGAGCGCCACGTGCTTCATCCCGGGGAGCGCGACGTCGGCGACATATCGCCCGCGCCCCGAGACGAAGCGCGGGTCCTCCTTCGCGCGGCGCTTCTTGCCGATGTAGCGGAACTCGCTCATTTCGTGCGCTCCGCCGCGAGCTTCACCGCCTCGACGATCTGCTGGTAGCCGGTGCAGCGGCACAGGTTCCCGCCGATGGCGTCGCGGATTTGGTCCTCGGTGGGATCGGGGTTGGCGTCGAGCAGGGCCTGCGCCGCGATGAGCATGCCGGGGGTGCAGTAGCCGCACTGCAGTCCGTGGGTCTCGCAGAAGCTGTCCTGGAGGATGCTCAAGGTCCCGTCCGGCTTCGCCAGGCCCTCGACGGTGGTCACCTTGTGCCCGTCCGCCTGCACTGTATACATGAGGCAGGATCTCACCGGCTCGCCGTCGAGCATGACCGAGCAGGCGCCGCAGATGCCGTGCTCGCAGCCGACGTGGGTTCCGGTGAGGCGCAGCTCGTCGCGGAGGAAATCCACGAGCGACAGCCGCGCGGGCACCTGCGCCTCGCGGCGGACGCCGTTCACCTCGACGGACACGGGATGGAGTTTCTCGCTCACGACTCTTTCGCCCTCTCGCGCGCCTCGCGCAGCGCGCGAGCGGCGAGCACGCGCGCGAGGTGGCGGCGGTATTCCTTGGTCGCGTGCAGGTCGCTGCCGGGATCGGTCTCCTTCGCGGCGTCGGCGGACGCGTCGTCGATCGCCTCGTCGTCGAGCGCAGTGCCGACCAGGCGGGAGGCGATCTTCGGGAAGGCGAGCGGCGTGCCGGCGGCGCCGCCGAGGCCGAAGGCGGCGCGCGTGCAGCGGCCGCGGGAGTCGAGCGCCACCTGCGCGCAGGCGGCGACCATGGCGAAGTCGCCGTGGCGGATGGCGATCTCGGTAAACGCCGAGCCCGTGCGCTTCTCGCTCCAGACCGGCCAGTGGATTTCCTCGAGGCATTCGTCGGGCCGGATCGAGGTGCTCATCGGCCCGGCGAAGAATTTCCCGGCGTCCAGCGTGCGCGAGCCCTTCGCGGAGCGCAGGACAATCGTCGCGCCGAGAACCTGCGCCGCGAGCGGCAGCTCGGCGGAGGGGTCGGCGTGCGCGAGGCTGCCGCCAACCGTGCCGCGGTTGCGCGTCTGCGTGTGCCCGACCCAGGCGAGCGCCTGGCGAAGGAGCGGCACGCGCGCCGCGAGCGCGTCGTCGCGCTCGACCGCGCACTGGCGGGTGCACGCGCCGGTGCGGATTGCGTCCTTCTCCGGCTTCACGAACTTCAGTGCGGCGATCTCGTTGATGTCGACGAGGATTGCCGGCCGGACGAGGCGCATCGCCATCATCGGCACCAGGCTCTGACCGCCGGCGATCAGCTTCGCGTCGCCGTGCCGCGCGAGCAGCTCGCAGGCCTCGGCGAGCGAGGCGGCGCGGGCGTAATCGAAGGGAGCGGACTTCAAGGGCGGTCTCGGAGAGAGGCCGTATGATAAGGCAAGAAGCCGTCCCGTCCGTTGCGCGCCCGTGCACGAGTCCGGGTCTTAGGCGTTCAAAGGCTGTAGGTTCGAGCGCTAGGCCTGTACGGTAGGGTCGTCGATGAAAATTCCAAGCCCGGGCCGAACGCGAACATATAGCGGCATATGGCGCTATGTACCTGTGGATGTTTGCATATGGAATTAGGATGGGACGAATGACGTTCATTACTAGTTAGCTGGCTCTGAACCATCAACTGAAAGGAGTACAAGCATGAACTTCGTCGAGAAGAAACTGGCCGCCATTCTGTTTCGTAACTGGTGGGTGCTGCTGGTGCGTGGTCTCGTCGCGATCGCGTTCGGTGTCTTGGTCTGGTTTCAACCGGGGATCTCGCTCGCCGCGCTGGTGTTGCTCTTCGGCGCCTACTCAATGGCGGACGGCATCCTTGGCGTCTGGACTGCCATTGCGGAACGCAAGGAACGTGAGCACTGGGCGCTGCTGCTTCTCGAGGGATTGCTAGGCATCGGTATCGGGATCCTGACTTTCTTAGTCCCCGGTATCACCGCGCTCGCGCTCGTGTTCTACATCGCAATCTGGGCGGTCGCCACGGGAGTTCTCGAGATCGTGGCCGCAATCCGTCTGCGGAAGGAGATCGAGGGCGAGTGGCTGCTTATCCTCTCCGGGCTGGTCTCGGTCGTGTTCGGCGTCATCCTCATGGCGCAGCCGGGAGTGGGCGCGCTCGCCGTGCTTTGGCTGATCGCCACGTACGCCATCGTCTTTGGCGTTCTCCTCGTAATACTGGCGTTCAAGGCACGTTCGTTCGTTAGCGAGGCGGCACGCTCGTGAAAGCGCATACGAGTGCCAGTTTTGCCGGGAAGTTCTCCCTGAAGATGACTTCCCCTGCGCCGAGCGGGCAGAACCCGCTCAGGATGCTGGCCGCGCTGACGTTCTGGCCCGGGGTTATTTGTTTGGTAGTCGGAATCGTGCAGGTCCACAATCATTGCGATGACGCAGGCTAGCGAAGCGCTCAAGTCGCAGATCAAGGTCTGCATGTTCGACCAGTACGGCACGGTGGTCGACATGCAGAAGGGCTTGACGGAGGCGGTGACGCCGTTCTTGAGGCGCAAGGGCTGGAGCGGCAACCCGGATTCGCTGGTGACGTGGTGGCGGCGCACGCATTTCGAGAATTCGATGATCGACGCGCTCTTGCACCGCGAGCACACGCCGTATCGCGAGATCGGCCACCGCGCGCTCGCCTACACGCTGGAGCGCGCCGGGGTCGCGCACTCGGTGGACGAGGTGCGCGCTCTGGTGGCGCAGATCGAGCGGCTGAAGCCCTTCCCGGACGTGCCCGACGCGCTCGCGCGCCTGAAGTCGCGCTACAGGATCGCGGTGCTCTCGAACGGCGACCCGGACATGCTGGAGGCCGCGAAGCCCTTCCACGGCATCGCCTTCGACGCGCTGATCTCGGTCGCGGCCGCGGGCTCGTTCAAGCCTCACGTCGCGACTTACACGAAGGCGGCCGAGATCCTGGGCGTGAGGATGGACGAGGTGCTGTTCGTCGCCAACCACGCCTTCGACTGCGTCGGCGCGAAGTCCGCGGGCATGCGCACGGCGTTCATCGACCGTCGCAAGCGCCCCTTCGGCGGCGGGCCGCACCAGCCGGACCTCGTCGCGCCCGACATGAAGAGCCTCGTCGACCTGATGGTGTAGGTGCCCCTTGCCGCTTTCCTCGGGACATAGGACCAAGGTCCAATGATGGCGTGCCGTCCTTGCGGATAGACTCGCTACCACAAGTACGTGATCGGGGAGTATGAGATGAACATAACTAGAGGGTTGCTCGCCTCTGCGGCTCTCGCGATGAGCTGCTCCCTTGCGCTCGCGCAGACGCAGGAGCAGGGAAGCGCGGGCGACAAGAAGGAATCCCCCTGGATCCTCGCCCCCGTCGCCAACGCCAATCCGAAGGTCGGCTTCGCGCTCGGCGCGCTGGCCGGCTACATCCATTACTTCGACGAGAAGTCGCGGCCCTCGATTTTCGCGCTGACCGGCCAGTACACGAGCACCGAGTCGATCATCGCCGGGCTGATGGCCAGGGCCTCCTTCGACGAGGACCGCCAGCGGCTGCTCGCGGGGATCATGTACGGCAACATCAAGAACGACTACAGCGACTATCTCGGCACCGGAGTCCCGCTGCAATCCAACTCCGAGCTGCGATCGTTCATCAGCCGCTATACCTACCGCGTCGGGGGAAACTGGTTCGTCGGCGCGCAGGGCATCTACCAGAACTTCGACATCGGCGGCGAGACGCCGCTCGACGACATGTTTCTCGATGTCGTCGGGGTGCAGCCGTACAAGTCGGGCGGCGCGGGGCTCGTCGGCCAGTACGACTCGCGCGACAACGAGAACATGCCGACGCAGGGCTGGTTCCTCAACCTCAATAACGTCGCCTACCGCGAGGCGCTGGGCGGCCAGGACGACTTCGAGATGTACCGGGGCGATTTCCGCTACTACTGGGGGCACGGCCAGGGCAACGTGCTCGCCGTGCGGCAGCTGAATCACCTCACGCACGACACGCCGGTGCAGATACGCGCGCCGGTCCAGCTTCGCGGCTACAAGATCGGCCAGTACAACGGGCTGTACATGTCTTCGATCGAAGCCGAGGAGCGGTGGCGCTTCGCGGAGCGATGGACGAGCACGATCTTCGCCGGAATCGCGTGCACCTACGGAGGGAGCCAGTCGTGCTCGGACAGCAAGAACCTCTACCCGGCCGGAGGCGTCGGGGTCCAGTACATCCTCAAGCCGAAGGAAGGCATCGTCCTCAACCTGGAATGCGCGCTGGGCAAGGACGAGAATTACGGCGTGTATCTGAAGATGGGGTATGCGTACTGAAGTGGGCGGCTCGACCTTACAATGTGCCAGCCGCCCCCGCATGATCCCGAACCCTTCCGCGCTCGACCTCGACACCTATCTGCGAAGGATCCGATACCCCCGCGAGCCGCGCGCCGACCCTTCGGCGCTCGCGGCGCTGCACCTCGCGCACGCGACCCGCATCCCGTTCGAGAACCTCGACATCCTCCTTGGGCGGCCGGTCCGCCTCGACCTGGAGAGCCTGCAGGCCAAGATGGTGGGCGCGGAGCGCGGCGGCTACTGCTTCGAGCAGAACCTCCTGTTCGCCGCAGTGCTCGAGCGCGTGGGCTTCTCCGTCACTCCGCTCGCCGCCCGGGTGCGCTACCGCGCCCGCCGGGTCAACCCGCGCACGCACATGCTCCTGCTCGTGGGCTGCGGAGGAAGCGTGTGGATCGCCGACGTCGGCTTCGGGCTGGAAGGCCTGCTCCAGCCGCTGCCCTTCGGCTCGGTGCAGAAAGTACGGCAGCACGGACGGACGTACCGGATCGTGCCGGAGGGGAAGCTGTACTGGACGCTGCAGATGCTGGCCTCCGGGGCCTGGACCGATCTCTACACCTTCTCCCTCGAGCCGCAGGTGCCGGCCGACTTCGAGATGGCCAACTGGTACACCTCGACCCATCCCGACTCGCCCTTCGTCCGCACGCTGATCGTCCAGGCGCTCAGCCCCGAGTCGCGCAGGTTTCTGCGCAACCGCGAGCTCACCGTCGACGACGGGCGGTCGGTGACCCACAGGACGATCGCGGGAGACGACGAGCTCCTCGAAGTCCTCGCGGAGATGTTCTCCCTGCGCTTTCCCCGCGGAACGCGGTTTCCCTTCAGGGAATCCTAGCCGGCCCGGGGCGCTCGTAGCGCGCGACGCCGCCCGCGGCGGCGAGCCCTACCGCGGCGCAGGCGAGCATCACCCACAGCACCGCGTCCCACGAGCCGCCCCAGGTGACGCTCGCCGCGACCAGCGGCGGCGCCACGAATATGCCGAGATGGGTGACGTTGACGATGAGGCCCTGGATCGCGCCGACCTCGGCGGGCGAGCGCGCGTAGCGGATTCCGGCCGAGAGCGCCGCGGCCGGCACCGTCCCGGCGATCAGGCTGTAGAACACCGCGAGCGCGTAGCGCGCCGGATCGGGGAGGCCCGCGGCGAATATGCCGACGAAGGCGAGGCTGGTGACGACGAACGTCGCCGCGATGATCCGGCCGCGCGGGATGTCGCGTTGGATGAGCCAGCCGCCGAGGACGTTGCCGAAGCAGTTCACGAACACGGCGGCCGCGGTGAGAAGGGCCGCCGCGGCGCCGCCGATGCCGCGCGTCTCCAGCAGATACGTCGGCAGCCACACCATCAGCGTCGTGTGCTGGATCGCGTACATCGCGAAGGCGACCCCGAGCAGCCAGGGCACCGGCTGCGACAGCGAGGCCCCGAGGCTCGCGAGCGAGCGGCGCGCGCCCCGCGTCGCGCCCGAGTAGTGGCGGCGCTCCGATACGAGGAGCAGTGCGCACGCGCCCGCGGCGAGCGCCACCAGCAGCCACGCCCCGCGCCAGCCGAAGCGCTCGAGCAGCGGCGGGCTGGCGGCGACGATGAGGCTCACTCCGAGAGGCATGTAGGCCGACCACAGCCCGAAGGCGATGCCCATGCGCGCGGGCGCCGTGGCCGCGGCGATCAGCCCCGGAGCGGACACGACGACCGCGAGAAACCCCAGGCCCTCGAGGAGCCGCGACGCGATCAGCCCGCCGGCTCCCGAGGCGGCGGCGCCGAGCACGCTGCCCGCGCCGATCGCCACCGTCCCCGACACGCAGAAGCGCAGCGCGCCGACGCGGTCGGCGAACACGCCGAAGACGATCGCGCCCCCGGCGGCGAGCGCGTTGAAGGCCGACACCAGCCAGCCGGCCTCGATGAGGGACAGGCCGAACTCGGACTTGAGCAGAGGCAGGGCCGGCGACGCTTTGCCGAACGCGCAGGCGCCGACGACGCCCGCGAAGAGCGCGGCGAACACGGCCGGCCAGCGCGTCGCGGCGGGTTTTTCTTCGAGTATCATACGCAACGACTCGAAGGATACCCGGAGGGAAAAATGAAGGGGAGATCGATCGCCGCGGTGGCGCTTTTCGCGCTGCACGCCGCTGCGCAGGCTCAATGGCCCACGAAGGCCGTCAAGATCATCGTCCCGTTCACCGCGGGCAGCGGCACCGACATCATCGCGCGCACGGTGAGCGAGAAGCTCGCGCCCCAGGTCGGGCACCCTATCGTGATCGAGAACCGGCCGGGCGCGGGCGGCACCATAGGCGGGGCGATCGTCGCGAAGTCGGAGCCCGACGGCCACACGCTCTTCGTTCACTCCTCGTCGTACACGGTCACGCCGTCGACCTACAAGGACCTGCCCTACGACACGCTGCGCGACCTCACCGGGATCACGCCGCTCGGGCTCCTGCCCAACGTGCTCGTGATGGCGCCCTCCAAGGGCATACGCTCGGTGAAGGAGCTGGTCGCGGCGGCGAAGGCGAAGCCGGGCGCGATGAACTCGGCCTCCGTCGGCGTGGGCAGCGCCACGCACCTGAACGCCGAGCGCTTCCGCCTGGGCGCGGGCATCGACACGGTGAACATCCCGTTCAAGGGCTCGCCCGAGGCGCTGACCGAGATCATGACCGGGCGCGTGGATTTCTATTTCTGCCCGGTAAACGCTGTGCTGCCGCTGCTCAAGGACGGCAAGCTCGTCGCGCTCGCCGTCGGCAGCACCAGGCGCTCGCTCGCGCTGCCCGACCTTCCCACGACGCTCGAGGCGGGGGTGCCCAACTCGGACTACAACTTCTGGGTCGGCATGTTCGCGCCGGCGAAGACGCCGCGCGAGACGGTGAGCCGGATCTACCAGGAGACGGTCAAGGCGCTGCACTCGCCGGACGTGCGCGAGAAGCTCGCGCGGCTGGGCGCCGAGCCCATGGAATACACGCCGGAAGCCTTCAACGCCTACATCCGCGAGGAGATCGCGGCCAACGCGGCGCTCGTCAAGGCCGCGGGAATCAAGATCGAGTAGCTACACGACCGCCGCTTTTACACCACCGCAATGGCGCCGCCGACGAGCGCCGCGGCGGCGAGCGCCGCCAGCATGGCGCGGTGGCGCAGCAGCCGCCGCCAGAACCCGACTGGCCGCGGCGCCTTCGTCAGCAGCCTGCGGTCGGAGCGCGTGGGGTCGGTCAGCCGCGCGATCGCATCGGCGCAGTCGAACCTGAACGACATCGGCAGCCGCGTTTCGGATCCGATTCCGGCGGTGGTCGGCGGGGGCAGGACGGCCTTGAGCGTCTCGGTGTCGATCCGCATCGTCCTGGTGGTTTCCCGCTGGACCTCGGCGGTCGCGGCGGCCTCCCGGTCGACCAGCTCGGCGAGCGCCGACCGCAGGTCCTGCGCGAGCTCGAACGCGTCCTGGTAGCGCACCGCCGGGTCCTTCTTGAGCGCGCGCTCGACCACGAAATCGAGCATCGCCGGAACCTCGGCGTTCAGGCGGCTGGGCGGCGGCGGCTGGAAGCTCGCCACCGCGTGGAAGATCTGCGGCGTGTCCTCCCCCTCGAAGAGCTTCGACTGCGTGAGCATCTCGTAGAGCACGACGCCGAGCGAGAAGATGTCGGAGCGGTGGTCGACCGGCGAGCCCGAGACCTGCTCGGGCGACATGTACTTGGGCGTGCCGAGCACGAGGCCAGTGCTCGTCTTGTGGTCGGAGGCGCGCATGCGCGCGATGCCGAAGTCCATGATCTTCACCTGCTCGTGCGGCAGCAGCATGATGTTGCTCGGCTTAATGTCGCGGTGGACCACGCCGTGCTCGTGGGCGTACCCCAGGCCTTCGGCGACCTGCTCGGCGATGTGCACCGCCTCGGGGACGCTGATCGAGCCCTCCTTCATGCGGGTGCGCAGCTCCTTTCCCTTGAGGAACTCCATCGCCATGTACGCGGTGTCGCCTTCCTGGCCGAAGTCGTAGACGGTGATGATCTGCGGGTGGGACAGCCGCCCGGCGGCCTTGGCCTCGAGGAAGAAGCGCTTCTGGTACTCGGTCTTGCCCTCCGCGTCGGCGGAGAGGATCACGGTCTTCAGCGCGACGGTTCGGTCGAGCGCGGGGTCCTCGCCCTTGTAGACGACCCCCATCGCTCCGCGCCCGAGCTCGCTCAGGATCTTGTAGCGGCCGAGCTTGGTGAGCTCCAGCTTCTTCTTCGCCACGGCTAGAACCCGATTCTCTCGCGCAGCCCGCGCAGCCAGGTCTCGCGCTGCTTCGCCGACATCCCGACCTTTCCCATGGTCCCGTCGAGCACCTTCTGGTGTCCGCCGGTGGCGGCACGCGCGCCGATCCCGGCGCCGACGAGCGCGATCGCCGCCACGAGGCCGAAGGCGAAGAGGCGCCTGCGCCTGCGGCCGGCGGCGGCCTTGTCGGGGTAGAACAGCTCGTGCGTGCGGAGCCCCGCGTCGGTGAACACGCCCGCGGGCGCGAGCCCCGCTTCGAGCGCCGGCGACGCGTCGGCGAGCGCCTCGCGGAAGGAGCGCGAGATCAGCACGCGCGTCGACGCGGCGAACTCCGCGACGCTCGCGGCCACGGCGATGCCGTCGCCGGTCATGCCGTCGGGCCCGCTCTTTCCCGAGGTCACCTGCACCGCGCCGTGGTTGATGCCGATCGACAGGGGCAGCCCGGCCGCCGCGGCGGTGAGCGAGCGCTGGGCGAGGCGCAGGGCGCCTTCGGGGTCGGCGAGCACGGCGATCGCGACGCCGTCGGCGGCGTCGAGCGCGATCCAGCCGGCGTGGGGGAGGTCGGCCGTGGTGACCGCGACCACGGCCTCGAGCTGCGCGCGCATGCGCGCCTGCTCCTGGGCCGGCCTGCGCGCGAACTCCTGGACCTTCAGGAAGACGACGCTCGCGAGGTTCGCAGCGGCGTTCGGAGAATTCATCGGGATCGAGCGAAAAGTTCCGCGATCTTACCGCTTGTTCGATCCGTGCGCTTACAATCTCCGGACACGGAGGATCCGATGACCGAGTCCGCAACGGAACTGAGAGCGGTTAGCCTCAAGGAGGTTTCCGAGGGCATCGCGAAGAGCGTCAAGCCGGTGAGCATCCTGTGGCAGGCCCCGGACACCATCGCCTTCGTCGCGCGCGGGCGGGCGGGGCGCAGCGAGTTCCATTCCGACCCGAGCGACGAGGTCATGTACATGATCAAGGGGGAGATGAACCTGCACTACCTCACCGGCGCGGGAGAGGAGAAGGTGGCGGTCGTGCGCGAGGGCGAGATCATCTACTGCCCCGCCGGCGTGCGCCACTCGCCGCGCTTCTCCCCCCAGGCCTTCCTGCTCGTGCTGGAGCGAAAGCGCAGGCCCGAGGAGAAGGACCGCTTCTTCTGGTACTGCGCGAAATGCCGCTCGCCGCTGTACGAGGCGGTGCGGCACGTCGCCGACTACCGCGAGGACCCGGTGTCGCGCGTCTACGAGGAGTTCTACTCCGAGGAGAAGCACCGCGCCTGCGGCAAGTGCGGCCACGTGACGCCGCGGCCGGCGTAGCCTACATCCGCAGCACGCGCTCGGCGTTGCCGTGCGCGATCTTCTCGCGGTCGGCGTCGCTGATCGAGAGCCTCTTCAGGAACCCGATCCCGGTCGTGTTGGCCTCGTAGGGCCAGTCGACGGCGAAAAGGATGCTGTCCGCGCCGAGGGCGAGCAGCGTGCACAGGAACGCGGGCTCGTACCAGTTGCCGCTGGTCGTGACGAGGAGGTTGTCGCGCAGGTACTCGATCGGCTGCCGCTTGAGGCCCCGCCGCGCCGCCGCGCGCGCGGTGTGGTCGTTCAGCCGGTGCATCGCGAAGGGCAGCCCCTCGCCTAGGTGCCCGAGGATGATCTTGAGCCGCGGGTAGGCGTCGAAAACGCCGGCGAACACGATCCGCAGGAAATGGCAGCTCGTGTCGATCGCGAATCCCCAGCCGGCGCGCGCCAGCTCCTCGTAGCCGCGGAAGTAGGAATTCATCGCGTCGGGATGCGCGAGCGTGGGGTGCAGGTAGATCGGCACGTCGAGCGCCTGCGCCGCCTCGAAGATCGGCCAGTACTTGCGATCGTCGAGGAACTCGCCGCGCGTATGGCCGTGGATCATCGCGCCCTTGAAGCCGAGCTTCGACACGCAGCGCTCGAGCTCGGCGGCCGACGCCTTCGGATCGGCGGTCGGCAGCGCGGCGAAGGCGGCGAAGCGGTCCGGGCGCGCCCTGACCGTCGCGTGCGCGCGGTCGTTCGCGTCCTTCGCCATCGGGATCGCGACGTCGGCGCCGAACGCCTGCGGCCCCGGCGAGCCGAACGAGAGCACCTGCACGTCGACGCCCGCCGCGTCCATGTGCGCGAGGCGCTTCGCGCCGAGGTCGGAATTCTGCTCGACGATGTCGTGGCCGAGCTGCTCGCTGCGGCTCGTGAGGTAGAAATTGCGGAACTCGTTCGCCGCGACCTTCTCGCGGTACATCGGCGTGATGAAGTGCTCCTCGATGGCGATGGTTTTCATGTTTGCTCAAACCCGGGATTTGGCCGAAGCTTACACGAATGAACAACGAAACCAGGAGCAGTGATGGAACCGGAGCGTATCCTCCTTCCCATGGTCACCCTGGCGCACCGGCTCGCCGCCTGCGCGGCGAGCGCCGTGATCCTCGCCACGCTCTGGATACGCCTCTTCCACGGTCTCAGGCGTGAGCGGGCGGATTTCACGCCCCGGGACCCATGACATTTGCATGAATGAGGGGAAGGCTCCTACCATGGCGCCGCTCATGCTGAGCAAACGGGACATCCGTCGGGCGGTGAGGCACGGCGAGCGCGACCTGCGCGCCGCCGGCGGGGACGTGCTGAGCCAGCTCAATCCGCGCAACATCGTGCGCGACGCGGGCGATCTCGCGCTCAAGTTCACCCGCGACCAGGTGCTGCAGGCCTATGTCGCGCCGCGCGCCTGGGCGGTGCTCGCGGTGGTGCTGGTGTTCGTCCTGGTGAGCTCGGTGCTGTCGATCGACGTGATCATGAAGGCGAGCCGCTACATGGTGGGATTCATCGCGCTGCTGGTGGGCGCCGTCGCCTGGACGGGCGGCGTGGTCGGGCAGATCTACGTGTTCGCGATCTGGCTCGAGGGCAGGGCGGTGCAGGCCGACCGCGACGAGCGCGGCCAGCACGTCAGGATGCCCTCGGGGTTACTCGCCTACCTCAAGTACAGCCGCGCGCTGGTCCCGTGGATCCTGGTCGCCGTGTGCGTCGCGCTGCCGCTCCTCGTCATGGCCGAGCGCGTGCCGCTGGTCGCCCTGATCCTGCTCACGGCGTCGGTGTCCGCGCCCGTGCTGTTCCGGAAATTCGCCGCCTAGCGCGCGACCCGGAGCTCGCCTGACCGGTAGGCCCGGCTCGCCACCTGGTAGTAGCTGATCGCCTGGTCCAGCAGCGCGGCCGAGCGCGCGTCCTCCTTGCGCGCCTCGCCGGTGCTCGCGTCGACGATGCGGTAGCGCCTCTTCGGCTTCAGCTCCACGATCAGGCCGTCGCGGTAGTAGCCCACCGTCTGGTAGTTGGCGAAGAGAGCGCGCTGGTCCTTCGCGCCCTCCTGCAGCACGTCGTGCCCGAAGAAGCGCGACCGGTAGCTGAAGCCGAGCAGGCCGAGCAGGGTCGGCCCCACGTCGATCTGGGAAGCGATCGCGTCGACGCGGCCCGGTGCGACCTTGCCGGGCGCGTACACGATCAGCGGGATGTGATAGTTCTCCGGCGGCAGCTCGGTGCGGCCCCGCCCCTTGTGCGTGTGGTCGGCGACGATCGCGAAGAGCGTGTGCGAGAACCAGGGGCGGCCGCGCGCGCGGTCGATGAACTGCCCGATCGCGAAGTCGGTGTACTTCACCGCGCCCTCGCGCGTCCCCGGGGGGATGTCGATGCGCCCGGCGGGGTAGGCGAAGGGACGGTGGTTGGAGACGGTCATGATGTGCGCGAAGAAGGGCTTGTGCGCGGCCCAGCGCTTGTCGAGCTCGGAGATCGAGAGCTTGAACAGGTCCTCGTCGGCCACGCCCCAGATGTTCTCGTACGAGATGTCCTCGGCCCGGATCGCGGTGCGGTCGACGACGGTGTAGCCGTTCCCCGCGAAGAACGCCTCCATGTTGTCGAAGTAGGCGTAGCCGCCGTAGAGGTACAGCCGCTCGTAACCCTTTTCCCTGAAGACCTCGCCGAGGGAGAACAAGCCCTCGTTGTCCGGCCGCTTGACGATGGAGTAGCCCGGCGTGGGGGGGAACGACAGCGTCAGCGCCTCCAGCCCCCGGACAGTGCGGGTGCCGGTGGCGTAGAGGCGGGTGAACAGCAATCCGTCCCGGGCGAGCGCGTCGAGCCGCGGAGTCAGGCCCTCGCGGTTGCCGAACGCGGCCATGAAGTCGGCGCTGAGCGCCTCGACCGAGACGAGCACGACGTTGAGGCGCTTCTCGGGCCCGCGGGCCTTGATGTCGCGCTCGAACGGCGGCTCCGGCGTTGCGCCGCCCGGGACGTCGAGCTCGCGCGCGAGCACGCGCGAGGCCTGGTCGGGCGGCAGCGTCCGGTAGAAGCGCTCGTAGTCGATCTCGTTCGCGCGGAACGCGTGGAAGAAGTCGTAGTAGCCGTCCCCCGCGAGCTCGTTCAGCTGGGCGTCGGAGGAGAACTCCTTGTAGCGGGCGTCGAGGGCCGCGTAGGCGGCGAAGGGCGCGAGCGCCCAGAGCGCCACGGCGAGCGAGCGGGACCTCAGGGGCACCGCGGGCGCCTCGACCCGCGTGGACACCCGGCGGAACACCGGCCACCAGAGCAGAAGCGCGGTGACGCCGACGAGCGAGAGCAGCAAGGGCATGTTGTACGACTCGCGGATGTTGCCGATCACCTCGTTGGTGTAGACGAGGTAATCGACCGCGATGAAGTTGAAGCGCGAGGCGAACTCGTTCCAGAACACCAGCTCCGAGGCGCCTACGAACACCAACACTCCGCAAAGAACGAGCGTAGCCGGAGCGAGCAGCGCCCGCAGCGACCCGGGCCGGCGCTCGGGCCACCAGGCGAGCAGCGCCGCGACGAAGGGCGCGACGAAGACCGCGGCCCCGAGGTCGAAGACGGCGCCGATCGCCATCGCGGGCAGGATGCGCCAGGGCAGGAACAGCGAGGGCTCGCCGTTCCAGGCCGTGAGCGCGAGCCTGGTGAGCGCGTTGAACGCGAGGAACGCCACGAGCAGATCGCGGAGGATCGCGAGACGCGCCGGGAACAGCACCGCATCGATCGCGCGCAGGAGGCGTTTCATCCGGGCGCATTGTCCCACGCCTGCCCGGAGGGGGCATGCGCTATGATGCCCGCTCCCCGGAGGAGATCTCAGGTGCGCACAGCAAGGGCCGGACTGCTGCTTCTCGCGCTCGCGGCGTGGCAGATCGCGTCGCTGCACGGGCTGCCGAGCTACATCCTGGGGCCCGCGGAGATCCTCCGGGACTTCGCGACCGCGCTCGGCTCCTCCGAGCTCTACCGGCATATCGGCGCGAGCCTCGCGCGCTCCCTGCCGGGCTTCGCGCTGGGTACCGCCGCTGGCGCGGCGCTGGGCGTCGCCGCCGGCGTCGCGCGGTGGTTCGACCGCATGGTGAGCCCGGCGGTGTTCCTGTCCTACCCGGTGCCGAAGATCGTCATGCTGCCGATCTTCATGCTGTGGTTCGGCATCGGCGATCTGTCGAAGATCCTGATCATCGCGCTCGCATGCTTCTACCCGGTGTTCATCAACGCCTACACCGGCGCGCGGCAGACGCGGACCATCCTCGTGTGGTCGGCGCTCAGCATGGGGGCCGGGCGCGCGCGCATCTTCCGCTCGGTGGTCCTGCCGAGCGCCGCGCCGCTGATCTTCGCGGGCATGCGCGTGTCGCTCGCGCTGTCGTTCGTCGTGATGTTCGCCGCCGAGATGATCAACGCGCGCTCGGGCCTCGGGTACCTGATCCGCGTTTCGGAGAATTCGCTGCGCTTCGATCTGATGTGGGTCTCGCTGCTCTCGATCGCGATTCTCGGATACGCCGGCGACCGGCTGGTGCGCGCGGCGCGCGCGCGGATGCTGGGCTGGCAGGGCGAGACGCCATGAGGTTCGCCCTCGTCGCCGCCGCGCTGATCGCCTGGGAGGCGGCGGCGCGCAGCGGCGTGTGGAGCCCGCTCCTGTTCCCGTCGCTCGCCAGCATCGCCTCGGAGCTCGGGCGGCTTCTCGCGAGCGGGGACTTCCTGCTCGAAGCGTGGGTGACGCTCGAGCGCGCGCTCGGCGGCTTCGCGCTCGCCGCGGCCTGCGGCGTGCTGCTCGGCATGCTGATGGGCCGCTCGGCCTTCGTCGCGGGGATGCTCGACCCGCTGTTGTCCGGCACCTACGCGGTGCCCAAGCTGGCGCTCTTCCCGATCTTCGTCTTCGTGTTCGGCATCGGCAGCCTGTCGAAGATCGCGCTGGTGTTCCTCGAGTGCCTCTACCCGGTTGCCATCATGACCTACCACGGCGCGCGCGACGTGAACCGCGCGCTCCTCTGGGCGGCGCAGAGCATGGGCGCCTCGCACGCCGCCGTCCTGCGGCGCGTCGTGGTCCCCGCCACGGCGCCCTTCATTTTCGCCGGCTTCCGCGTCGCGGTCCCCGTGGCGATGATCGTGGTGGTGATCACCGAGATGGTGAGCTCGGCCGACGGCCTGGGCTACCGGGTGGTCTACTCGCTCTCCTCGCTCAAGACCGACCAGATGCTGGCCGTGGTGGTCGTGATCGCGGCGCTCGGCTGGGCGCTCGACCGGGCGGTCGTGCTGCTGCGCGACAGGTTGATATACTGGGAAAAGCTCGATACCTACTACGTCTGAGAGGACGCCCGTGAAATCCCTTCTCGCGATTCTCGCATTCGCTTTCAGCGCCCACGCCGTCGCGCAGGGCGCGCCGCTGATCCGCCTGGGCCGCGGCTTCGCCGCAGAAGAGAACCTGTGGCTGATGAGCGCCCGCCCCGATCTCGCTCCCAACCAGGGCAGGCGCTACGAGCTCAAGCAGATCCTCTTCCAGGCCAATCCCGAGCGCTTCCAGGCCTTCCTCGCGGGCGAGATCGACGCCGGCACCGCGCCGGGACTGGCGGTGATCTTCGCGCGCGCCCAGGGGCTCGACATGAAGATCGTCGCCAGCGTGTCGCAGGAGGCCGCCGGCAGGCAGTGGTTCAGCACCACCTACATGGTCAAGGACGACGGCCCGATCAAGTCGGTCAAGGACCTCAAGGGCGGAACGATCGCGATCGTCGGCATCAAGACCGCCACCGACCTGTGGGCGCGCGCCGGCCTGATCAACGCCGGCCTGGTTCCGGACCGCGACACGAAAGTCGTGCCGATGAGCTTCCCGGCGATCGGCGAGGCGGTGCGCACGGGGAAGGTCAGCGCCGGGACCTTCGTCGAGCCGTTCTACTCCGCCGAGGTCGCGAAAGGAGGCTTGCGCAAGCTCTTCACCGCGACCGAGGCGGTGGGCTACGACCACGAGCTGCTCGATATCTGGTTCGGCGAGAAATTCCTGAAGGCGCACCCGGACGCGGTGCGCGCCTTCCTCGCCGACTACGTCGCGGTCACGAAGTTCTACCTTGCCAACACCGAGCAGGCGAAGCGCGACCTGCACAAGGCCGGCTTCGTCCGCACTCCGCTCGAGATCTACATCAGGAACGCCGACTGGAGGCGCTCGCCCGACGGCCGAGTCGACGTCGAGAGCCTGAGAAAGCTGTCGGCGTTCATGCTCGACAAGCTGCAGTGGCTGGAGAAGCCGGTCAACGTGGACTCGATGGTCGATCAGAGCTATCTGCCTCGGCCCTGATCAGGTCCCAGATCCGGTTGCGGTACTCGTGGCACTGCAAGGATTTCTTGGCCTCGAGGCCGCGCGGCCGGGGGAGGTCGATCATCACTTCCTCGCGGATGCGCCCGGGGCGCGCGCTCAGCACGACCACGCGGTCGCCGAGGTAGACCGCTTCCTCGATGTCGTGGGTGACGAAGACGATGGTCTTGCCGGTGCGCTCCCACAGCCGCGTCAGCTCCTCCTGCATGGTCTCGCGCGTCTGCGCGTCGAGCGCGCCGAAAGGCTCGTCCATCAGCAGCACCTTGGGGTCGAACGCGAGGACGCGCGCGAGCGCGACGCGCTGCTTCATGCCTCCCGAGAGCTCGGCGGGATAGTGGCTGCGGAATTCCGAAAGGCCCATGATCCCGAGCTGCCTCGTCACCGCGGCCTCGATCTCCGGCCGCGCCGCGCCCTGCACCTCGAGTCCCCACGCGACGTTGCCCGCCACCGTTTTCCACGGGAACAGCGCGAACTCCTGGAACATCATGCCGCGATCGGGGCCGGGGCCGGTCACCGGATTCCCGTAGACGCGGATCGATCCGTGGTCTGCGGGAATGAAGCCGCCCATGATGTGCAGCAAGGTGCTCTTGCCGCAGCCGCTCGGCCCGATGACGGTTATGAACTCGCCTTCGCGCGCCGCGAAGCCCTCGATGTCGAGCACCTGCAGCGACACCCCGTTCTTGGCGTACGCCTTGCGGACTCCGGAGGCCTCGAGCGCTATTTTTCCGGCGTCACCGGCCATCCGTGCCCCGAGAGGTCGAATTTCACCCCGGCGAGCTGGAGCTTCTTCTCGAAGAAGAGGCGCCCGCCGAGCCTGGAGAGATCGACGGGGGGCGGCGGCTGCGGCGTTGCGCCCGCGTCTCGCGCGCGCGCCTCGGCGCGGTCGAGATCGTCCACCTGCACGCCGAAGTGGTCGAGCCCGTAGCCTTCGGGATACGGGTTCGGCGTTTCCCTGGTGCGCTTCCAGCAGACGATGGCGAGGTTGATGTAGCCGTCGGTGAGATAGACCTCGCGCGCGAGCTCGCTGTCGCCGCGCGCGATCTCCTCGAGCCCGAGCGCCTTCTTGAACGCCTCCGCGGTGACGAAAGGGTCCTCCGCGGTGATCGCGATGTGCCGTATCCTGGACATGATCCTCATCCCGTAAAAGCCAGCAGCCGCTCGAGGTCGGCGTGCGCCTTCTCCACGTTGCGCCCCTCGCGGCGCACGCGCCGGTTCCTCAGCCAGCACGCGAGCGCCCCGGATCGCTGGCCGTCCTCGCCCACTTCGCGCGAGACGCGCATCACGGTTTCCACGCGTGCCTTGCGCCGCCGGACATAGTTTGCCAGAGCCTGATCGATTCCGGACGCGCCCGCCAGCTCCTCGGCGAGCACGGCGGCGTCCTCCATCGCCATGCCCGCGCCCTGGCCGATGTTCGGCGTCATGGCGTGGACGGCGTCGCCGAGGAGCGCCGCGCGGCCCTGCGTCCAGCGCTCCGGAGCCAGCTCCTCGATCTCCGTGACGATGATCTCCTCCGCCGGAGGCAGGGCGGCCCGCACGCGCCGCACGGCCTCAGCGCCGAACTGCTCGAGCACGCCGCGCGGCTCGGGCAGCGGCGCTTCGCGGGGAGAATTGAAGGTGGTCCACACGTAGAGCCGCGTTTCGGATATGGGCACCAGGCCGATGCGCGCGCCGCGCCCCAGAAATTCCGTGAAGCAGCGCACGCCGGCCACGTTGTCCACGACGAGGCGATGGGAGCGGTAGCCCATGTAGCGGGGCGCGATCTCCCCGAACAGCTCGCGCCGCACCTGCGAATGGATCCCGTCGGCGCCGACCACGACGCCGCCTTCGGGAATCTCGACGCGCTTCATTTCGTGGCCGAAGCGCACCGTTCCTTCCGGCAGGCTGCGGTAGAGCACGTCGAGCAGGTGCGCGCGGTGGACGAGCGCCCCCTGCGCGAGCCGGCCGCTCTCGTAGAGCGGCCGGTAATCGCGGGTCGCGAGGAGCCGGCCGTCCGCATCGCGCGTCTCGCGGGTGAGGTAGGGCCAGGATTCGCGGCGCACCTCGGCGGCGAGGCCGTTTCTCTCGAGCACCGCCATGGCGTTGGGGTTCATGATGATCCCCGCGCCGACCGGGTTGAGCCGCGGCGCGCGCTCCAGCACCGTCGCGGGAAGACCGCGCAGCGTCAGCTCCCGCGCGAGCGAGAGCCCGCCGATGCCGCCGCCCACGATCAGTGCCGGGATGCGCATAAGGGAGATATTATTTGAAAATCATGGGAGCCTTCGAACGGCAGAGCCTGGCGGCGCTGGTGCAGCCCGACCGCGTCCACCGCTCGCTGTACGCCGATCCCGCGCTGTTCGATCTGGAGATGGAGCGCCTCTTCGGGCGCGCCTGGCTCGTCCTCGGCCACGAGAGCCAGCTCAAGGCGCCCGGCGACTACTTCACCGCGCGCATGGGGCGCGCGCCGGTGATCGTCGTGAGCAAGCGCCCGGGCGAGATCGCGGTGCTCGTCAACCGCTGCATGCACCGCGGCACGATGGTCTGCCCCGAGGGCCGCGGCAACGCCGAGCGCTTCGTCTGTCCCTATCACGGCTGGAGCTACGACCGCGCCGGTGTGTTGCGGGCCGTGCCGTTCGCCGACGGCTACGACAAGGCGAAGCTTCCCCGCGGCCTTAAGGTCGCTCCTCGCGTCGCCGCGTACCGCGGCTTCATCTTCGCCTCGCTCGCCGCTTCCGGGGAGAGCCTCGAGAGCTTTCTCGGGCCGGCGAAGGCCTCGTTCGACGACCTCGTCGACCGCGCGCCGGGCGGCGAGCTCGAGGTCGCCGGGGGCGTGTTCAAGCACGCCTACAACGGCAACTGGAAGCTGATGCTCGAGAACCACCTCGACGGCGCGCACCCGGCCTGGGTGCACGCCTCCTCGGTGGCGGCCGCGCGCGCGGCGCCCGAGCCGGGCGCGCCCGGGAAGGAGCATTACTTCGACATCGCCGTGCGGCAGATGCGCCAGAACGGCGCACCCGACTCGGTGTGGGAAGGCACGGGCATGCGCGCGACGCCGCGCGGCCACGGGATCATGGGCGATTACCATGACGACAGCCGCCTCGTCGCGGGAATGGGCAATCCGGCATTCGACGAGTACCGCAGGGCGCTCGCGGGGAAGGTGGGTCAGAAGGAAGCCGACCGCATCCTGCGCGTGACGCTGTGGAACACCGTGATCTACCCGAGCTGCTCGTTCATGAGCCAGTTCCGCCAGCTGCGCATCCTGCAGCCGCTCGCGGTGGACCGCACCGCGGTCCACACCTATTCCTTCCGCATGCCTCAGGCGCCCCCGAGCACGTTCCGCGACACCGTCGCCTTCTCCAACGTGGTGAACGGCACCGGCTCGTGGGTGCTGACCGACGATCTCGAGGTCTACGAGCGCATCCAGCGCGGCTTCGCGAGCGGCGCGGTCGAATGGGCGCAGATCGGGCGTGGCCTCGGCCGCGACACGGCCGAGGGCGGAAGCCTGCGCGGCGCCACCGGCACGAGCGAGGTCTACATCCGGGCGCAGATGCGCGCCTGGCTGGACTACATGACCGAATGAACATCGAGGAGTTCCTGTACCACGAGGCGCGGCTGCTCGACACGCACCGGCTCGAGGCATGGCTGGATCTCTACACGGACGACGCCACCTACTGGGTGCCGCTGGAGCAGGGGCAGCAGGACGCGCTCGAGACGAGCTCGATCATCCACGACGACCGCACGCTGCTCGAGCTGCGCGTGAAGCAGGCGCGCCATCCGCGGGCGCACGCGAGACTGCCGCTCGCGCGGACCGTGCACCAGGTCGGCAACATCATGGTGCTCTCCGAGCAATACGGAGAGATCAGGGTCGCCTCGACGCTGACGCTCGTCGAGTTCCGCGCCGAGCGCCAGCGTGTCTGGGGCGCGCTGGTCGAGCACCGCCTCCGGCGCGACGGCGAGACCTTCCGCATCGCGCACAAGCGCGTCGAGCTCGTCAACTCCGAGGGCGAGATCGACGGCGTGGCGATCCTCTTTTGAAGATCTTCCGCGACTACACGCAAGCCGATCTCGACCGGCAGTACGAGCAGCGCAGCTTCG
>DATJYC010000018.1:0-44426 GCA_035499735.1 Burkholderiales bacterium | reverse complement strand
AGAGGATCTCGCACATCCTGATGGACGAGTTCCAGGACACTTCGCAGTCGCAGTTCTCGCTGCTCGAGCGGCTGGTGTCCGGCTGGCAGGAGGGCGACGGCCGCACGCTCTTCCTCGTCGGCGACCCGATGCAGTCGATCTACCGCTTCCGCGAGGCCGAGGTGTCGCTCTTCCTCCAGGCGAGGCATGCGGGAATCGGTCCGGTCGCGCTCGACCACATCGAGTTGAGCACCAACCGCCGCTCGCAGGCAGGCCTGGTCGACTGGTTCAACGCCGCCTTTCCCCGCGTCCTGCCCGCCGAGGAAGACGAGGCCTCCGGCGCGGTCCCGTATCTCCCGGCCTCTTCGTTCGAGCCCGCGCTTCCCGAGGGCGCGGTGACCTGGCACTGCGGCTACGACCGGCTCGAGGAAGCGAGGAAGCTCGTCTCCATCGTCAAGGACGCGACCGGCACGAAAGCCATCCTCATCCGCAACCGCGCGCACCTCGACGAGATCGTGCCGGCGCTGAAGGAGGCGGGGGTGCGCTTCCGCGCCGTCGACATCGAGCAGCTCGGCGAGCGCCAGGTGGTGCAGGACCTCTACGCGCTGACGCGCGCGCTCCTGCACCTCGCCGACCGCGTCGCCTGGCTCGCCGTGCTGCGCGCGCCCTGGTGCGGCCTCACGCTTTCGGACTTGCTGCTGCTGTCCTCCGGCCCCCCTGCGAAGGGGGGCAGCGAGTTCACGAGCGGGGGGTTCCTCGTCTTCGACCTCCTCGCCGACGTCGCCCACCTGTCGCCCGACGGCCGGCAGCGCGTCGAGCGCGTGCGCTCGGTGCTCGCGCCGCTCGCGAAGAACCGGCTGCGGGGTTCGCTGCGCGAGCGCGTCGAGGGCGCGTGGCTCGCGCTCGGCGGCCCGGCGTGCGTCGCGAGCGAGACCGACCTCGAGGACGCCGAGATCTTCTTGGACGAGCTCGAGCGCCTGGAAGAGGCGGGCGAGGTGGATCTCGCCGCGCTCGAGCAGAAGATCGAATTCCGCCTCTACGCCCAGCCCGACGTCCAGGCGAAGAAGGACGACGTCGAGATCATGACCATCCACCGCGCCAAGGGCCTGGAGTGGGACACCGTCATCGTCCCCGGCCTCGACCGCCTGCCGCGCTCGGGGCCGAAGCCGCTGATGGTGTGGAAGTCGCTCCTTCCCTCGGGGCTCCTCCTCGCCCCGATCGACGAGACCGGCGCCGGCGCAGACCCGACCTACCAATACGTGCGCGAGCTCGACAAGGAGGCCGACGACATCGAGTCGGGGCGCCTGTTCTACGTCGCCGCCACCCGCGCCCGGCAGCGCCTGCACCTCCTTGCGTGCGCCAAGGCCGACGAGGAACTGCGGCCCAAGGAACCGGCGAAGCGCTCCCTCCTCAGCAAGATCTGGTGGCAGGCGCGCGAGCACTTCGGCCAGGCGCCCGCCGATGCCATCGCCGAGCCCGAGCGCATGCCGATCCACGACGTGCTGCATCGGCTTCCGGCCGGGTTCGAGTTGCCGAGCGCGCCTGCTTCAGTAAAGTGGAAAGCGCCGGAGGAGGGGCGCGACGAAGAGCAGATCGAGTTTTCGTGGGCCGGCGAGACCGCGCGGCATGTCGGGACGGTGGTGCATCGGTGGTTGCAGCGGATTGCGGAGGATGAGCTGCGCGGCTGGGATGCCAAACGCGTCGACGCATTGAACAAGAAATTCTCGAAAGAACTTGAGCGGCGTGGCGTTCCGTCACGCGATCTGAAGAGTTCTACCGAGTCGGTTGGGGTCGCTCTGAAGAACGCTGTCTCTGACGAGCGCGGTCGCTGGGTTCTCGGCCCGCATCCCGAGGCACGCAGCGAGTATCGCTTACGCGTGCGCGATAGGGACGGCGTGCGGAGCTATATGATCGACCGCCTATTCCGAGACACTGCTGGCGACCGATGGATCGTCGACTTCAAGACCAGTAGTCACGAAGGCGGCGGAGTGGAAGCCTTTCTCGATGAACAGCAGAAACGGTACGAGCCACAACTTAATGCCTACGCTGCTATGTTCGACCAGGCTCGGTTGGGGCTTTATTTCCCGCTGCTGCGTGGTTGGCGCGAGTGGAACACGAACCGCGAACCATGAGCCAAAGTTTGCTCTGAGAGGCCTTAAGGACGACGGAGCGCGAGAACTACACCGTCTGGCCGCCTACTTTCCAAATACTGCATAGACGTTGAGGGCGAGAATTTCCAAGTGCGCCGCAACCTTGTTCGAGCCGATCTTTAGGGAAGTCGGGTGACCACAGGAATTTCGCGTCTTCAGGCACGCTTCCAGTTCCTGCTTGACGTTCTTGCCGAACAACCCGATCACGGGACCGATTTCGAGGAATGTGGCCTCTCGCATGTTTCCCAGGTCGTCTGCGTTCTTCGCAGGCTTCCACGCGGGAATCCGTTTCGTCGCCTCCACATTAAAAGCCGCAAGATGCTTGGCCACTACGCGGTCGTGCAGTAAGGCGATTGCTCCGACCCAGGACAGCACGACGGAAGCCCGGAAAAGGGATTGCTCCGCGCAGACTATGGCTTCAGTCACAAAGGCCCGCGCATCTTCATTTTTGAGCTTTGGCAAGAGCGCGCGAAGCGTTTGCGCCTCAGCCGCTGCGGGGGACACTGCAATTTCCTCAGCGGCAAGTTTCGCCACATACTTGCGTCCTGCGTCAGTAAGTTCCCAACCGTTAGGTGCCTTGAACACCTTATCTTCAGCAGAGTCGAGGTGAGCGTGAAAGTTAATCGTCTTTGCTCCCTTGACACCTGATTCAAGGGCAAGTTGTCGAACAGTGAGCGTGGGTGCCGCCTTCGCCCCTGCAGCGGCGACGCAGAGAAGCGCGGCATCCGTTTTGGAGATTTTCTTCTTGTGAACCGCTTGCTTTAGCTGTTCAAGGGTCAGCATGAGTAGCCCGAGAAAATAGTGGACCTACCAAACGTACGCGGTTTGCTTCTTTTTCCCTTCAACTTTGGTTGCTTTTCTCAGGCGCTTTCGCCGCTGAAGGCGCAAGAGGGCCATCATGACGCGGTTGAGTTCGCAAAAATACTGCGCTTGTAATTTGGCGTGGACTTCCTTCGCGGTTCTTGCTTGCTTGAAGAAGCCTGCCTCCCTGAGTCGCGATATATGATCCGTCAGAGTGTTCGCACCGCGTGACTTAGGCGGCTTGGCAGATGAGGGCACTGCGGGTTGTCTGCGAGAAGCGGGCTTGCGTTGAAGAGCCGCATCAGCAAGCGCCTTGATTTGCTGTAATACACCACGCAACGGGTCGTTGATCATGACTTAAGCCTTCTTCTTGGTGATGGGCGAGCTTTCGCGTTGAACGAAGGGATGCCGCTGTATGTATTCGTAAGTGCCATGACCACCCCGACGGGTAAGAAATCGAGCACGCATCAACGCCATGCCGAGTTCGGGTGCAGAAAAGTGGTTCCCCCGCTTCGCGAGATGCGCGTCAATTGCAGCCTTCTTCCCCCACGTCTTGAAAAAGCCTTCTTCCCAAAGGTGGAGCAGTGCCATCGTTCCGGACGTGGCGACTCGCATGCCTCTACTTGCCATAGACCCATCTCCCTTCCACTTTCTTGCGCCGCAAATGGTGGTTCTTCACGAGCGAGAGGACGACACCCGAAAGCGACGTCACAGGATAGAGATACCCCTTCTCCTCAAGCGCTTGCGTTATGTCCCCAAGCGCCTTTGGCTTCTCGAAAAATCCTTCCTCCTTAAGACCGATCAACAACTCGGAAGCAGATTGCCGCTTCTTGTTTTCCTTCCGTTCCATCTTCATCTTTGAGACTCTTTGCCTGACCTTCCCGGCCCGCTCCGCTTGCTCAAACGCGGAAACAATGTTGGCAATTTCGCGTTCGGAGCCCTCGATCGTAATGACGGCTCCTGATTTCGATTTGATAGTCGCTCTTGGCACGGTCGGAAGCGTTATGTATTTAAGTGGTATGAGTATTTATCATAACGCGAGAATTGTCAAGGAGGAGCAGTGCGGGGTCCCGGTGGCCTGGTGCTACTTGGTCAATATGAGCCGAGAGCGCTTGTCCTGCGGCAGCCGATGCCGGATCGTGTCAACGAGGCCGTAACGGCCTAAAGCTGCAGCCCGAACTCCCGGCTGATCCGCACCGTCTGCTCGTAGGTCTCCGCCAAGATCTTCGCCAGCTCCTCCGGCGTGCTCGAGAGCGCGATCGAGCCCGCTTTCTCGATCATCTCGCGATATTGCGCCGACTGCACCACCGCGACGATGTGGCGATTCAGCAGCGAGACGATCGGCTGCGGAGTCCCCGAGCCGGCGCAGATGCCGAGCCAGCCGAAGCGCACGAACGGCAGGCCCTTTTCGACCAGGGTCGGGATTTCCGGCGCGGCGGCGAGGCGCTCGGGGCTCGACACGGCGAGCAGGCGCACGCGCCCGGCCTTCCGGGGCGGCAGGACGGCCAGGGTCGGCGAGACGTACATCTGCACCCGGCCGGCGAGGACGTCGTTGAGCGCGTCGGCGCCGCCCTTGTAGGGCACGCCGACTATCTCGGTGCCGGTGAGCTTGCCGAGCTCGAGCGCGAGGATGTGCTGCGCAGAGCCCTTGGCCGATGGTGCCGTAGTTGAGCTTGCCGGGATTCGCCCGGGCGTAGGCGACGAACGCTTCCCAGTCGCGCGCCGGGACGTCGTTCGCCGCGACCACGCCGTAGTCATAGCGCGAGATCTGGCTCACCGGCGCGAGGTCGACCGGGAGTTCGAAAACTTGAGGTACCAATTTGGCACCTCAAGGTGGGGCGGCCGCAGGTACCGCCCTTACGCCTTCACCGAGCAGGGCGTGGCGATGCTCTCCAGCGTGTTGCGCAGCCCGCGAGCGGTGCGCGCAAACATCGAGATCATGCGCGCGTTCGTGCGCCTGCGCGCGATGCTGGCCTCGCACGACGACCTCGCACGCAAGCTCGCGGCGCTCGAGAAGAAATACGACGCCCAATTCAAGGTGGTATTCGACGCCATCTGCCAGCTCATGACGCCGCCGGAGCCGTCGTGGCGCCCGATCGGCTTCGGAACCTGGCGCTGAGCGGCTCGCAGACGTGGCCGCACCCGCCGGCGTTCAAGGCGCTCGGCGACGGCGCGCGCATCGCCGCCTCGCGCGCGGCGTAGCGCAGCTCCGGACCCGGGCGGGTCCGTTCAGCGAATTCCAGCGGCGGCGCGGAGGTGTATCCTTCGCCGGGCAATGGAGATCGGCACAGCGCTGGCTCTGCTTTCCTCCGCCTTTCTCGGCACCGCGGTCGTGCTCGCGAACGTGGGCCTGCGCTACCTCCACCCGGCGCGCGGCGCGCTCGTCAGCATCCCCGCGACGACCGCCGCGTACTGGTTGCTCTCGCCATTCCTGCTGCACGGCGACGGGTGGAGCGCTCCGGCGCTCGCGATCTTCGCCGCGGTCGGCGTGGTTTTTCCGGCGGTGGTCACGCTGCTCAACTTCGCCTCGAACCGCATAGCGGGCCCGACGATCGCCGGCACGGTGTCGAGTACGACGCCGCTCTTCGCCGTCCTCGTCGCGGTCCTCGTTCTCGGGGAGCCGCTCACGCTCGCCGCCGCGGCCGGCACCGCGGCGATCGTGCTCGGGGTGATCGCGTTCACCGGGCGAGGCGGGAACGCCGCCCGCCACTGGGCGGCATGGGCGATCCTGCTGCCCCTCGCCGGCGCCGCGATCCGCGGCGCGGCGCAGGCGGCCGTGAAAGGAGGCCTCGCTCTGTGGCCGGAGCCCTTCGTCGCGGTGCTGGTCGGCTACACGGTGTCGTGCGCGACGATTTTCGCGACGAGCCGGGCCCTGGTGCCGGCGAACGCCGCCCCGTTGAACAGGCGCGGCGTGCTGTGGTTCATGTCGGTCGGGGCGTGCAACGGCGCCGGCATCCTCGCCATGTACTCGGCGCTCGCCCGCGGACAGGTGAGCGTGGTGTCGCCGCTGGTCGCGACCTATCCGCTGTTCACGCTCGCGCTCTCGGCGCTGTTCCTCCGGGAGGAGCGCTTCGGCGCGCGCGTGCTCGCGGGCGTCGCGCTCACCGTCGCGGGCGTGGTCGTTCTCGCCCGCGCCTGAAGCGCCGCTACTCGGCGTATTTCATCGCCGGGTAATCGCGCGAATACTGCGGCCCGGCGATGAACGCCTTGGGATCGTAGGTCCAGAACTGACTCACGTTCGGATAGGTCGCGACCGTGGTGTTCACCAGCTCGCCGTTCCTGCGCTCGACCTTGCGCACGTAGACGTTGAGGACCGGCTTGCCGTACTCGTCGAGGCGCAGCGGCCCCATCGGGCCGTGGTCGAGCTTGACGTTGTGGAGCGCCTTCACGAACGCCGCCTTGTCCTCGAACCTGCCCTTCACCAGCTTCATCGCGCCCTCGATCCAGAGCCCGGAGGTGTAGGTCGCCGCGGTGTAGAACCCGGGCGTCACCTTGTATTCCTTGCGGACCGCCTCGACGAAGCGCTTGTTGTCGGGCGTGTCGCGGTCGACCGTATACCAGCTCGCGGTGTACACGCCGAGCGCCTCGTCGCCCATGTTCTTGAGGATGCCCTCGTCGGTGAGCGTCGGGTTGCCCATCACGATCGGCTTCATCCCGTACTCGCGGTAGGCGCGCAGGAAGCGCAAGGGGTTCGAGCCGGCGAAGCCGGCGTAGACGCCGTCGACGTTGGTCTTCAGCTGGCCGATGAACGAGCCGTAGTCGGGCGCGTTGAGCGGCGGCCAGAGCTTCTGCACGATGCGACCGCCGGCGTCCTCGAACGTGCGGTGGAACCCCGCCGCCCCCTCGTGTCCGTAGGTGAAATCGTCGGCGATCATCGCGACGCGCTTCAGGCCGAGCTTCTTCGCCGCGTAATCGCCCATCGCGTACATCGCCTGAGCCGCGGTGCCGTAGGTGTGGATCACGTAGTCGCTCTTTCCGTGCTGCGCGAGGTCGTTCTGAGCGGCGGACATCGGCGGAAGGAGCGGCACCTTCGCCTGCAGCACGTAGTCGTCTAGCGCGAGCGCCTCGAAGGTGGCGAGCGGGCCGACGAGGACGTGGACCTTGTCGCGCTCGACCAGCTCCTGCGCCTTGGTCTTCGCCTGCGCCGGCTGGCCCGCCGTATCGGCGAAGATGATCTCGACCTTGCGCCCGGAGAGCGTGGAGTTGCGCTCCTTGAGGAAGAGATTGATGCCGTCTTCCATCTGCTTGCCGCCCGCGGCGAGCGGCCCGGTGCGCACGGTGAGAAATCCGATGCGCAGGGGCTCGCTCTGCGCGAAAGCGCCGCCCGCGAGCGAGCACAGCGCCGCGAGCGATATCAGTGACCGACCGGAAAAGCCCATGACCCCTCCAAGTAATTGTTTGTGCACCGGGCCGCTATCCTACCAGCACTCGCGCGGGAGGCTTACAATGGCTCCATGCGTCTGGAACTCCTGAGGCTCGCCGCGACGTTCGCCGAGCGCGAAGAGCGCTTCGCGATCGTGACGGTGGTGCGCCGCGAGCCGCCCAGCTCGGCGCAGGTCGGCGACGTCGCGCTGGTGACCGAGCGGGGCGAGTACCACGGCTGGACGGGCGGGGGCTGCACGCGCTCGAGCGTACTGCTCGAGGCCCTGCGCGCGATCGCCGACGGCAGGCCGCGGCTGCTCAGCCTCTCGCCCGAGCGCGAGGGCGGCGAGCGGCCGGGCGTGGTCTTCCTTCCCATGACCTGCGAAAGCGGAGGTACCGTGGAAATCTACGTCGAGCCGGTGCTGCCGGCCGCGCGGCTGGTCCTTTTCGGCGGCTCTCCCGCCGTTCGCGTGCTCGCGCGCGTCGCCCACGCCATGGGCTACCGCGTCGACGTCGTCGACCCGGACGCGGACGAGTCCGCCTTTCCCGACGCGAAGCTGCACGGGTCGATCGCGACGGAGGACCTTCCGCGCGGCGCGCACGTGCTCGTGGCGACCATGGGCGACAAGGACGTCGAGGCGATCGAGCAGGCGCTGTCGCGCTCGCCCGCGTATCTGGGCGTGATCGCAAGCAGCAAGCGCTTCGCGCTCCTGCGCGAGGCGCTCCTCGCAAAGGGCCTGTCGCGCGAGGCGGTAGACCGCATCGCGGCGCCCGCGGGGCTGGACATCGGCGCGCGCGCTCCCGAGGAGATCGCCGTGAGCATCATGGCGCAGATCGTCGAGCGCCGGAACGCGTCCAATGCGCGAAGCCCCCAGGCGAAGGAGGCGCCGCGCGAGGCGGTGGACCCGGTGTGCGGCATGAGCGTCGCCGTCGCCGGCGCGCGCCATACCCAGGAGATGCTCGGCGTCATGTACTACTTCTGCTGCGCCGGCTGCCGCAGCACTTTTCGCTCGGATCCGAAGCGTTACCTCCCCAAGGCGGTCGGATCGTGAACGAGCAGATACGCTCCATGCAGGCCGCGATGGAGCGCTGGGGCTACGTCGCCGAGCCCGAGATCGCGACCGCGGTGTATCTGGCCCGCGAGATGGAGAAACCTCTGCTGGTCGAGGGCGAGGCCGGTGTCGGCAAGACCGAGATCGCCAAAGTGCTCGCGCGCATGCTGTCGACCGAGCTGGTGCGGCTGCAGTGCTACGAGGGCCTGGACAGCAACACGGCGCTGTACGAGTGGAACTACCAGCGCCAGCTGCTCCGGCTCAAGATCGCCGAGCGCGAGCGCTCCGACCCGGACCGGCTCGAGGACCTGATCTTCGGCCGCGAGTACCTGCTCGAGCGGCCGCTGCTGCGCGCGATCACGCGGCGCGAGGGCCCGGCGGTGCTGCTCATCGACGAGATCGACCGCGCCGACGAGGGCTTCGAGGCCTTCCTGCTCGAGCTGCTGTCGGACTTCCAGATCACGATCCCGGAGCTGGGAACGATACGCGCCGAGCACGTACCCGTCGTGGTGCTTACCTCCAATCGCTCGCGCGAGATCGGCGACGCGCTGCGCAGGCGCTGCCTGTACCTCTATGTCGAGCACCCGGGCTTCGACAAGGAGCTTCGCATCCTGCGCGGCAAGGTGCCCGCGGTCAGCGAGCAGTTCGCGACGACGATCACCCGTTTCGTGCAGAAGCTGCGCGGACAGCAGCTGCGCAAGCTTCCGGGCGTGGCGGAGACGCTCGACTGGGCGCAGGCGCTCCTGCGGCTGCATCGAGAAGCCCTGGATGCCGAGACCACGCGCGCGACGCTCGGCTGCCTGCTGAAGGACGAGCAGGACATCCGGGGGACGGGCGAGGCGCAGCTCGCCGAGCTCCTCGCCTACGCGTCCTCCAGGGACTGAGCCGTGAGCGGGGCGCACGGCGTGGTCGCGCAGCTCGCGCGCTTCGCCGGGGCGCTGCGCGGCCTGGGCTTCCGCGTGGGCCTGTCGGAGGAGATCGACGCCGCGGCCGCCCTCGCGCTGGTCGACCTGCTCGACCGCGCCGAAGTCCATCGCACCCTGCGCATCGCGTTCAGGCTGCCGCGCGACGCGTGGGACGCGTTCGACCGGCTGTTCGAGGAATACTGGGACGGACGCCGCGCGCCGCACCATCCCGCCCTAGACCGGGCGGAACAGGACCGCAAGGCTCCCGCGCAGTGGCGCTGGGACGGGCAGCGCGTGCGCCTGGAGATCCCCGAGGAGCGCGAGCGGCCGGTAGGGGACACGCCCGGGTACAGCCCGCAGGCGCTGCTGCTGAAGAAGCCCTTCGAGGAGTTCTCGGAGGGCGACCTCGCTGCGATGGAGCGGCTGGTCGCGCGGCTCGCGCGTCGGCTCGCCACGCGCAGGAGCCGGCGCCTGGTGCCCGGGTCGCCGCGCGGGGTCGTCGACCTGCGGCGCAGCTTCAGGCGCGCGCTCGCGAGCGACGGCGACTTCCTCAAGCTCGCGCGGCGCGGCAGGCCGCTCGACGAGGCGAGCCTGGTGATCCTGTACGACACCAGCGGGTCGATGGACGCGCATACCCGCGTCCTGCTCGCCTTCGCCTTCGCGCTGCGCCGGGTCGTCCGGCGCGTCGAGATCTTCGCTTTCAACACGACCCTGGTCCGCGTCACGCGCATGATCGCTCCGGGAAAGACGCTGCAGAGCCTGAATTCGCTCTCGGCGGGCGTTCCGGACTGGTCGGGCGGCACGCGCATCGGCGCCTGCCTCGCCGAGTTCCTCGCGCACAAGGACGCGCTGGTGGACCGGAACGCCACCGTCGTTTGCGTCAGCGACGGCCTCGACCAGGGCGACACCGGGCTGCTCGAGCGCTCGATGCGCGAGCTGCGCGAGCGGGCCGGGAAGATTATCTGGCTGAATCCGCTACTTGGCGACGCGCGCTACCGGCCGGAGTGCGCCGGGATGCGCGCCGCGCTTCCCTTCGTCGACCATTTCGGGCCGGCGCACAATCTGGCCTCGCTGCAGGGCTTGCTCCGCGTCTTGGCCTAGGGTATCGTCGGTCGCGCGGTTTGAAACAGCGGCAATAGATTCCCGTCGGCAGGCGTTAACCCGGAAGTCCCCAAGGGAGGAGCGATGATTCCCGCTGCATTCGACTATCACCGGCCCGATACCCTCGACGACGCCCTGAAGCTCCTGAAGCAGTACGGCGACCAGGCCAAGGTGCTCTCGGGCGGAATGAGCCTGCTGCCGATGCTCAAGCTGCGCCTCGCGTCGTTCGCGCACCTTGTCGACATCAACCGGGTCCCGGGGCTGGACTACATCAAGGAGGAGAAAGGGACTCTTTGCGTCGGCGCGATGACGCGCCAGGCGACGCTGGAGCGCTCCGACCTGATCAGGAGCAGGTATCCCATCCTTGCCGACGCGGCTCCGCTGATCGCCGATCCGCTGGTGCGCAACCGCGGCACCGTGGGTGGCAACGTCGCCAACGGCGATCCCGGGAACGACCACCCGGCGATCATGATCGCGCTCGGCGCGACCTACGTCGCCAGGGGCGGAAAGGAGCGCACGATACCGGCGAGCCAGTTCTACAAGGGGCTGTACGACACCGCGCTCGCCCGCGACGAGATCCTCACCGAGATCCGCATCCCGGCGCCTCCGCCCAAGAGCGGCGGGGCCTACGTGAAGCTCAAGCGCAAGACCGGCGACTTCGCAGTCGCCGCGGCGGCGGTGCAGCTCACGCTGGGCAAGAACGGCGCGGTCGAGAGCGCGCGCATCGCGCTCACGAACGCGGCGCTCGTCCCGGTCGAGGCCGCCGACGCGGCGAAATATCTAGTGGGCAAGACGCCCGACGACAAGACCATCGCCGAGGCCGCGAAGATGGCCGCGGCGAAGAGCCAGCCTTCGGCCGACCGCCGCGGCTCGGTCGAGTACAAGCGCGAGATGGCGCGCGTGCTGACCGCGCGGGCGCTCAAGAAGGCGGTCGAAAGAGCGGGGAGGAGCTGACATGGCGATGCACAAGATCAAAGTCACGGTGAACGGCGCGGCGCGCGAGGCGGAGGTCGAATCGCGCCTGCTCCTGGTGCACCTGCTGCGCGAGAACTTCGGCATGACCGGCACGCACGTCGGCTGCGACACCTCGCACTGCGGAGCGTGCACCGTGCACCTCGACGGCAGCCCGGTGAAGTCGTGCACGGTGCTCGCGGTGCAGGCCGACGGCGCGCAGGTCACCACGGTCGAGGGGCTGGAGCAGGGCGGCAAGCTCCACCCGGTGCAGGAAGGGTTCACCGAGAAGCACGGCCTGCAGTGCGGCTTCTGCACGCCGGGCATGCTCATGACGACGAGCGCGCTGCTCGCGCGCAACAAGAACCCCAGCGAGCAGGAGATCCGCGAGGCGATCGCGGGGAACCTGTGCCGCTGCACCGGCTACGTGAACATCGTCAAGGCGGTGCAGTACGCCGCCGAGAAAATGCGCTGAGAGATTTTCGAGAAAGGGGCTACCGCCCCCTTCAGATCCCCCAATATGAGCAGAAGAGCTAGGAGAAAGCCATGGGCGACATGAACACCCCGAGGACCGACGCCAAGATCTGCGGCATGGGGCATTCGATGAAGCGCAAGGAGGACCCGCGCTTCATCCGCGGCCAGGGCCGCTACGTCGACGACTTCAAGCTGCCCGGCATGCTCTACATGGACATCGTCAGGAGCCCGCACGCGCACGCGAAGATCAAGAAGATCGACACCTCGAAAGCGCTGAAGATTCCCGGCGTGCTCGCGGTGATCGACGGCCCGACCCTCGCCAAGTACAACCTGCACTGGATGCCGACGATATCCTCGGACACGCAGATGGTGCTCCCGATCGACGAGGTCATGTACCAGGCGCAGGAGGTGTGCGCGGTGATCGCGACCGAGCGCTACATCGCCGCCGACGGCGTCGACGCGGTCGAGGTCGAGTACGAGCCGCTGCCGGTGATGGTCGATCCGTTCAAATCGCTCGCGCCGGGCGCCCCCGTACTTCGCAAGGACAAGAAAGACAAGAAGGACAACCTCGCCTTCCACTGGGAGGCGGGCGACAAGGCCGACGCCGAGCGCGCGCTCAAGTCCTCCGACGTGGTCGCGAGCGAGAACGTGTATCTCCCGCGCATCCACGTCGCCTCGATGGAGACCTGCGGCTGCATCGCCGACTTCGACACGGCCCAGGGCAAGCTCACCGTCTACCTGACCACGCAGGCGCCGCACGCGGTGCGCACGGTGCTCGCGCTGGTCGCCGGCCACGTCGGCCTGTCCGAGGAGAAGATCCGCGTCATCTCGCCTGACATCGGCGGCGGCTTCGGCGGCAAGGTGCCGGTGTATCCCGGCTATGTCTGCGCGATCGCGGCCTCCGTCGTGATCGGCAAGCCGGTGAAGTGGATCGAGGACCGCATGGAGAACCTCCAGGCCGATTCCTTCGCGCGCGACTACCACATGAAGGTGGAGCTGGGCGCGAAGAAGGACGGCACCATGACCTCGCTCACGGTGAAGACGGTCGCCGACCACGGCTACTCGAACGCCTCGGCGAACCCGTCGAAATTCCCGGCGGGCCTGTTCTCGATCTGCACCGGCTCGTACGACCTGAAGCACGCCTTCTGCGAGGTCGACGCCGCGTACACGCACAAGCCGCCCGGCGGCGTGGCCTACCGCTGCTCGTTCCGCGTGACCGAGGCCGTGCACGCGATCGAGCGCGCGACCGACGCGCTCGCGGCGAAGCTCAACATGGATCCGGCCGAGCTGCGCCTGAAGAACTTCATCCGGCCCGAGCAGTTCCCGTACAAGTCGGTGCTCGGCTGGGAGTACGACAGCGGCAACTACGCAGGCGCGCTGAAGAAGGCGATGGGCATCATCGGCTACGACGCGCTCCGGAAGGAGCAGGCGGAGAAGAGGAAGAAGGGCGAGCTGATGGGCATCGGCATCTGCAGCTTCACCGAGATCGTCGGCGCCGGCCCGTCGAAGAACTTCGACATCCTCGGCATCAAGATGTTCGACTCGGCCGAGATCCGCGTGCACCCGACGGGCAAGGCGATCGCGCGCTTCGGCACCAAGAGCCAGGGGCAGGGCCACGAGACCACCTATGCGCAGATCGTCGCCGAGGAGCTGGGCATTCCCGCCGCGCACGTGCAGGTGGAAGAGGGCGACACGGACACCGCGCCCTACGGCCTGGGCACGTACGCGAGCCGCTCGACGCCGACCTCGGGGGCGGCCGCCGCGCTCGCCGCGCGCAAGATCCGCGACAAGGCGCGTAAATTGGCTGCGCACCTGCTGGAGGTGAGCGAGAACGACCTCGAATGGGAGCCGGGCAAGTTCTTCGTGAAAGGCGCGCCGCAGAAATCGAAGACCATCCAGGAGTGCGCGTTCGCCGCGTACACCAACCACCCGCAGGGGATGGAGGCGGGGCTGGAAGCGACGCACTACTACGATCCGCCCAACCTCACCTTTCCCTTCGGCAGCTACATCTGCGTGGTCGACATCGACCGCGGCACGGGCGAGGTCAAGGTGCGGCGCTTCGTCGCGGTGGACGACTGCGGCAACATCATCAACCCGATGATCGTCGACGGCCAGATCCACGGCGGGCTCACGCAGGGCATCGGGCCGGCGCTGTACGAGGAGATCAGCTACGACGAGGACGGCAACATCTCGGGCGGCAGCTTCCTGGACTACCTCGTGCCGACCGCGCTCGAGACGCCGAACTGGGAGACCGACAAGACCGTGACGCCCTCGCCGCACCACCCGTTCGGCGCGAAGGGCGTGGGCGAGTCGGCGACCGTCGGCGCGCCGCCCGCGATCGCCAACGCCGTGGTCGACGCGCTGCGCCACCTCGGCGTGACGCACCTTGACATCCCGATCACGCCCGAGAAGGTGTGGCAGGTGCTGAAGGCGAAAGGGGTTGCGGAGTAGCCTTGAGCCGCCGGATCGCCCTCGCCGTCGCCTGCCTGCTGTTGAGCGCGGGCGCCGCCGGCGCGAAGAAGGAATCTCCGCCTCCCGCGGGCACCGTGGTCGCCAAGGGGAATTTCTTCGAGGTCTACGCCCTCAAGAAGGAAGAGAAGCCCGCGCCGGCGCAGTACGTCGAGCGCACGTACCAGGTCACCATCGTCGCGCGAACCAGGAAGCACGGCACGCAGCGATTCTCGCAGCGCATCCAGACGCTCGACGCCGACCTGCTGGCTTCGGGGAGCTGGGAGATCGCCGATCTGGACGGCGACGGCCTGGACGATCTGCGCTACCTCGCCCAGCAGACCAAGGCCGGCTGCCGGACGTGGCCGGCGCTGCGCTGGGAAAAAGACCGCGAGCGCTTCACGCAGGGCGGACCGAAGCTCGCGCGTTACGTCGACGCCCAAGGTAAAGCCGTGCCCAACTGCGTGATGCGCTGATGCGGCTGCTGACCATCCCCCTCGCTGCCCTGCTCGCCGCCTGCGCCCAGACTCCGCCGCAGGGCGAGGCGGTCGGCCTGGTCGGGCCGACGTGGCAGCTGGTGAGCTTCAAGGGCGGCGACGGCCGCGTCGAGGTGCCGATCGACAAGTCGCAGTTCCAGCTCGTGTTCAACGCGAACGGCTCCGTTTTCGCGCGTCTCGACTGCAATCGCGGGAACGGCACCTGGAAATCGCCGGGGCCCAACCGGATCGAATTCGGGCCCATGGCGACGACCCGCGCGATGTGCCCTCCGGGCTGGCTCCAGGATCACGTCCCCAGGCAGCTGCAGAACATCCGCTCCTACGCGATCAGGGACGGGCACCTGTTCCTGTCGCTGGTCGCGGACGGCGGCATATTCGAGTTCGAGCCGGCGCGCTAGCCACGCCGCCTCGCCCAACATAGGGAGAAAAGCATGACGCACGGAACCGCGCAGGTTCTCGCATCGGCCCTGCTATCCTTTTCCGCGATGAACGCCATCGCCCAGGCGCCCGCTCCGCCCGCCGTTCCCGCCGACGTCAGCCCGCTCTACGTCGTGACCTACGTCGAGTCGAGGGCGAGCGCGCGGGACGAGACCGCGGCGCTGCTGAAGTCCTACCGGGAGGCGAGCCGGAAGACCGCCGGCAACCTGCGCTCGATCGTGGTGCAGCGCCAGCGCCGACCCGGCCAGTTCGTCGTCGTCGCGGCATGGAAGGACAAGGCCGCGTGGGACGCGCACATGGCCGCCCCGGCGACCAAGGAATTCCGCGACAAGCTCGCGAGCCTGCGCAACGCGCCCGCCGACGACCGTTTCCACAACGCGCTCTCGGTCGGTCCGATCGAGGACGCTTCGGGCGCGGTCTACGGCGTCACCCACGTGGACGTGATCCCGCCGCAGAAGGACAACGCGCTGGTCGCGCTCAAGGCCCTCGGGGAGGCGAACCGCGCCGCGTCGGGCAACGCGCGCTTCGAGATCGTGCAGCAGACCAACCGCCCGAACCATTTCACCGTGTTCGAAGTGTGGCGCTCGCGCGAGGCCTTCGACGCGAACGCGGCGTCCGCTCACCAGCGCGAGTTCCGCGACAAGCTCTCCGGCATGGCGGGCGCGCTGTACGACGAGCGCCTGTACGAGATCCTCGACTAGCCGCGCTATCCCGCGGGGCGCGGCGCCGGAGCGCGCGCGACCGGGCGCTCCTGGATCGGCAGGTTGACGAGCGCGGCGAAGAGGCCGAGCGCGATCGAAATGAGCCACACGACGCGGTACGAGCCGGTATGGTCGAACAGGTACCCGCCGAGCCACACGCCGGTGAAGCTGCCCAGCTGGTGGCTCATGAACACGAACCCCGACAGGGTCGACATGTAGGTGACGCCGAAGATTCCGCCGATCACGCCGTTGGTGAGCGGCACGGTCGACAGCCACAGCAGGCCGATCGCCGCGGAGAACAGGTACACCGAGCCCTCGCTGACCGGCGAGAAGACGAACAGCGCGATCACGATGGAGCGCGTGAAGTAGATCGAGGACAGAAGGTATTTCTTGGTGTACTTCGCGCCCAGCGCGCCCGAGGCGAACGAGCCGAAGATATTGAACAGGCCGACGAGCGCGAGCGCCATCATGCCGATGTTCGCGGACAGGCCGCGGTCGACCAGGTAGGCCGGGAAGTGGACGGTGATGAAGGCGAGCTGGAAGCCGCACACGAAATAGCCCGCGGTAAGCAGCAGGAAGCTCCTGTGGCCGAAGGCCTCGCGCACCGCCTCGCCGACGCTCTGCGTCGCGGCGGCAGCCGCGTCCTTGCGCTCCTCGACGAGGGCGGACGCGAGCGGCGCGATCAGCGCGGCGCTCACCGAGAGGATGAGCAGCGCGTTGAACCAGCCGAGGTGCGCGATCAGGCTGCCCGTGTAGGGCAGCATCGCGAACTGGCCGAACGAGCCCGCCGCGCTGCACAGGCCCAGCGCGATCGAGCGCCGCTCGGGCGGGAAGATCCGGCTCACCACTCCGAACACGATGCTGAAGGTGGTGCAGCCCTGCGCGAGGCCGATGAACAGCCCCGTGGCGAGCGAGAACTGCCAGCCGGTGCCCGACATCGCCATCAGCACGAGCCCGGTGCAGTAGAGCGCCGCCCCGGTCGCGAGCACGCGTCCCGCGCCCTTGCGGTCCGCGATCATCCCGAAGAAGGGCTGGGACGCGCCCCAGATCAGGTTCTGCAGGGCCATCGCGAACGCGAAGGTCTCGCGGCTCCAGCCGTGGTCGAGGGTCATGGGCTGCAGGAACAGCCCGAACCCCTGCCGCGTGCCCATCGCCAGCGTGAGGATGATTCCGCCGCAGAGCAGGACGACGCCGGGCGTGCGCCAGTTTTTCGTGTTCGGGTTCACGGAGAAGCGGCATGATAGCGCATGCCGGGCCCCTTACGCCGCCGCATGGCAGCCATGCGGCGGGCTCATGCCATCTTCTGCGGTCCGCCTATGACGAGCCCCTGGGCGAAGTCCACCTCCACGAGCTTGAGGTGCTCGAGCACCTCCGCGCTCTCGACGAATTCCGCGACGGTCTTGATACCCATGGCGTGGCAGCGGGAGCAGATCTTCTCGGCGCGCTCCGAGGCGGTCAGCGACCGCCCGATGTCCTTGACGGTGCTGTAGGTGAGCTTCACAAAGTCGGGCTTCAGGGTCTGGAGGAAATTGAACGAGGCGTCGCTGCCGTCGAAGCCCGCGAAGGTGAAGCGGCAGCCGATGGGCCGGAGCTGGCTCACGATGAGCTTGATGTCCTCGCTGTGGACCAGCGCCGTGTCCCAGCCGACCTCGAACGTGAAGGTGCCCTCGGGGATCTTGGAGGCCTGGATGTTCTTGGCCACGAAGTCGGTGAACTTGGCCTCGCGCAGCGTGTCCTCGGCGAGGTTCACGCCGAACGCCGGCGGGGGCAGGCTCGGGCGCTGGGCCCGGAATTCCTGGAGCCAAGTCGCGAGGCGGCCCACGACCCAGCGGTCGACGTAGGGAAGCAGCCGGTACTCCTGCAGCATGGGGAAAAACGTCCCGGGCGGCAGGAGCTTTTCCTCCTCCTCCTTGAAGCGGACGAGGACCTCCTGGAAGGGCCGCTGCTCGCCTGGAGGGGTCAAGGCGAGGATCTTCTGTGCATAAAGCACGAAGCCGCCCGTTTTCAGCGCCGCAATCAGCTTGTCGGCGATGTTTTTCTGGATCGTGCCTTCGTCTTCCATCACCACGGGCATCGCGAGTTCGGACCTTCCGAGCTCAGGGGATGCCTCTCAGACGCAAGAAATGTTCCTGAAACCAAGGGTTTTCAGCAGCGCGGGGCCACGCGGGCTCGGCCCTCCGGCTGGTCCCGCCCCCCCCGGTCCCGGGCGGAAATGTCCTCCGCGCCGTCACCTTGTATCGATTTCCCGACAGGCCGATCCGCTTGGATTCGGCGAGATGCCCGCCGGCAGGGCGTCGTGAAGTCCCGGCCGGTCGCGCATTCGCGGAATGTGCCGCATCGAAGGGTGCCAGTCAAACCCGGCGGCCTCCCGCGGTACGCTAGAATCGCCCGTGCTCAAGTTCCTGATCACCTATGCGGGCGATTCGCGCCAGTCGGTGCGGCTGCGGCGTTTCCTGCTCGCTTCGGCGACCTACGCGATCTGCCTTCCGCTGCTCGCGCTCGCGAGCGCCTTCGGGCTGATCCAGCGCGAGCCTGCGGCACTCGTCGCCGCGGCCATGATCTCGGTCAACCTCGGGTTCTACCTCCTCATACGTACCGGTTTGAACCTCAGGTTCGCCGATCCGAGCCTGACGCGTGCGCAGGTGCTCGGCGCCGTCGCCGTGCTGATGTTCGCGGTGTACAGCTTCGACCAGGGGCGCGCCATGGTACTGAACCTCTCGCTCGTGGTGCTCACCTTCGGCGTGTTCCGCTTCACCACGCGCGAGTTCGTCAGGACGGCGATGTGGATCCTCGCGAGCTACGCGCTGGTGATCAACCTGCTGATGCAGTTCAAGCCCGACACGGTGAACGTGTATCACGAGTGGTTCCAGTGGGCCGGGCTCGCCGGACTGCTGCCGCTTTTCGCGATGATAGGCGGAAGGATCAGCCGCCTGCGCGAGCGCCTGCGCAGGAGCAACGAGGAGCTGCGCTCGGCGCTCGGCGCCGTGCGGCAGATGGCGACCCACGACCACCTCACCGGCCTGCCCAACCGCGTGCTGTTCAACGAGGAGCTGCAGCGGGCGCTCGCGCGCGCCGACCGCCACGCGCGGCCCGTGACGCTGTTCTTCATGGACCTCGACCGCTTCAAGAACATCAACGACACGCTCGGCCACCAGTTCGGCGACCGCGTGCTCCAGGAAGCGGCCGGGCGCCTCGCGGGCTGCGTGCGCGAGGGCGACGTCATCGCGAGGCTGGGCGGGGACGAGTTCGTGCTGCTCGTCGAAGAGATCGGCGACATGTCGGCGCTGACCGAGATCGCCCGCAAGCTGCTCGCCGCGGTCACCGACCTGGGGACGATAGACGGTCAGGACCTCAACGTCTCGCTCTCCATCGGCATCTGCTCCTTTCCCGCCGACGGCCGCGACGCGAAGACCCTCCTCGCCGGCGCCGACATCGCCATGTACCGGGCGAAGGAGCAGGGCCGCAACCGCTTCTGCTTCTTTTCCGCCGAACTGCGGTCCCACACGCCGGAGAAGCTCACGCTGGAGGCGGGCCTGCGCCACGGCCTGGAGCGCGCCGAATTCCGCGTCCACTACCAGCCCAAGATCGACATGACGAGCGGGGAGATCACCGGGGTGGAGGCCCTTCTCCGCTGGCAGCACCCCGAGCTCGGCCTGCTCGCGCCGGACAAGTTCATCCCTCTCGCCGAGGAGACGGGCCTCATCGTCCCGATCGGGCTGTGGACGCTGCGCGAGGTGTGCTCGCGCACGCGCGCGTGGAAGGAGGCCGGGCTGCCGCGCATGCCGGTCGCGGTCAACCTCTCGGCGGCCCAGTTCGGCCAGGAGCAGCTCGTCCCGCAGCTCGCCGAGATCATCCGGTCGACCGGAATCGAGCCGGGAATCCTCGAGCTCGAGATCACCGAGAGCATGGTGATGCGGGACCCGGAGGAGGCGGTCAAGCTGATGGAGAACCTGCGCGGCATGGGCGTGCGCCTCACCATCGACGATTTCGGCACCGGCTACTCCTCGCTCGGCTACCTCAAGCGCTTTCCGATCAACAGCCTCAAGGTGGACCGCAGCTTCGTGCGCGATCTTCCGCACTCCGCCGACGACATCGCCATCACGCGGGCGGTGATCGCCATGGCGCACAGCCTGCAGATGAACGTGATCGCGGAGGGCGTCGAGCTGAAGGAGCAGTTCGACGTGCTGCGCGATGAAGGCTGCGACGAGTTTCAGGGCTTCCTGTGCCGGCCGCCCCTCGTCGAGGAGGATCTCATCCGGTTCATCCGGGAGAACGCGGCGCGCCCCCAGACCGGGTGAGTCGAAACCGAGCGGAAACAAAGACCCCGGCGGCGCCGGGGTCGCGTCGCTCCGGGCGGGAGCTCAGGCCGGGACGGGCTCCCTGGGCTTCGTCTCGGGAGCGGGCTTCGCGGGCGCGGGCGTCCTGTCCTTGCTCTCCTGCGCCTTCTTCCTCTGCAACTCCTCCTCGCGGGCCCTCCTGTACAGCTCGTCGAACTCGTAGCACATAAGAGACTCCTTTCGCATCAGGTGACGGACAACCCTCCCTTGTTACGGCTGGAGCTTGTGCGGCCCATGCTACTCCCGGCCACCGCTGAGTTCAACGCGGAATCATGAAACAATAGCGCGATGCCACGATGAAGATCTGCCACTACAACCACAACCAGGCGGGCGCCCTCGTCGGCGACCGCGTGCACCCGCTCGGCGACATCCTCGTCAAGGCGGGACACCTCCGCCCCGGCTATACGATGCTCGACGTGATCGAGAAGCTGGCGAACGAGCCGGCGGCGATGAAGCTCGCGCGCTTCACGGTGCAGTCGGGGCCGACGCTTGCGCTCGCCTCGGTCAGGCTGCTCGCTCCGCTCACCAATCCGCCCGCGATCTGGGCCGCCGCGTCGAACTACCGGGCGCACGAGGCCGAGATGCGCGACAAGATGGAGTCGTACGACCGCACCGCGTTCTCGAAGGACGACCTCATGGCGGAGTTCTTCCTGAAGCCCGCCGCCTCCCTCGTCGGGCCCGGCGGCCCCGTCGTGCTGCCCGCGGTCTCCAGGGACGTGGATTTCGAGTGCGAGCTTTGCGCCGTCATTGGAAAGACGGCGAGGCGCGTGCCCGAGGACAGGGCGCTCGAACACGTCTTCGGCTACACGATCCTGTGGGACTTCAGCCAGCGCGATCCCTGGGGCAGGGGCCGGCAGAACACCAGGAACATCCGCAAGGGCTTCGACACCTTCACCGGGCTGGGCCCCTGGATCGTGACGCGCGACGAGGTCGACGATCCCCAGAATCTCGCGATCCGCGTCGAGCAGAACGGCGCTCCCGTGATGAGCGCGCACACGAGCGACATGATCTGCAGCCTGCGCGAGCACATCCGCTTCCTCTCGGCCGTGACGACGCTCGCCCCGGGCGCCCTGATCTCCACCGGCACTCCCGCGGGGGTGGCGAAGCTCGCGCCGGGCGACCGGCTGAAGGGCAGCATCGAGCGCATAGGCGAGATGGAGGTGGAGGTGCAAGCGGAACGTCCATAGTGCACAGGCGGATTGTGACTACCGCACAAGGCGCGCCGGGACTATCGCGTATATTCGAAGCACCGGATTCGGACGCACATGAAGTCTCTCGCCGCTCTCCTGATCGCCGTCACCGCCCTCGCCGCGGGGCACGCGGCCGCCGACCCGGGCGAGCGGGTCTACAACAACCGCTGCAGCCTGTGCCACGCCGGCGGCGCGGGCGGCGCGCCGAAATTCGGCAACCGCGAGGACTGGGCGCCCCGCGCCGCGCGGGGCAAAATCGCCCTGTATGAGGTCGCGCTCCACGGCAAGCCGAACACCGCTATGATGGCGCGCGGAGGGTTCCGCGACCTCTCGAGCGACGAGGTGATGGCGGCGGTGGACTACATGGTCGCGCAGGCGGGGCTCAAGCCCGGGCTGCGCCCCGAGCCCGCCGCGGCGCCGCTTCTGCCGGCCGAGACGGTCGCCGCGGCGCCCGCGGCGGCATTCGACGACAGGACCGCTACGACCCGCGTCGCCGAAGCGCTGCTCGCGCAGCTGGCGCCGCCGGGCTCCAAGATCGAGATGCAGGACGACGCGGCCCTGGTCGGCGGACTGGGAATACGCGTCGCGACGCGCGAGGGGGTGGTGTGGCTGCGTGGCATGGTGAAGACGGCGGAGATCATCGATCGCGCGGAGGCGATCGCCCGGTCCGAGGGCGGCGACAGGAAGGTGGAGAACAAGCTCATCTCGGCCGCGTTGTTCGAGTGGGATTGACGCGGGCCGCCTACGCGGCGGCCGCTGCCATCTTCTCCCTCCTCGCGGCCGGGCAGGCGGGCGCGCAGGGCGACTATCCGAACCGCGCGATCCGCATGGTGGTGGACACCTCGCCGGGCGGCCTCACGGACATTCTCGGGCGCATGGCGGCGGAGGGCCTCGCGCGCGAGCTCGGGCGCCAGGTGGTGGTGGAGAACCGCGCGGGCGCGGCCGGCAACATGGCGATCGAGTACGTCATGAAGTCGCCGGCGGACGGCTATACGCTGATGATCTGCGCCGGCGGAAACGTCGTGATCAAGCCGTTCCTCGACCGCTCGCTCGCCTTCGACCCGCTCACCGACCTGGTGCCGGTGTTCAACGTCGCCGAGGCGCCGCATATCCTGGTGGTTCCCGCCGCGTTTCCGGCCAAGACTCTCGCCGAATTCATCGACTACGCGAAGGCGAACCCCGGCAAGCTCTACTACGGCTCGGCGGGGAACGGCAGCCCGCCGCACCTCGCGATGGACCGCTTCGCGCGCCTCGCGGGCGTGTCGATGGTGCACGTGCCCTACAAGGGCGTGGGCCAGGCCCTGCCGGATCTCGTCGCGGGGCGGGTGCAGATGATGTCGATGAGCTACGGCTCGGCGCGTCCCTACCTAAAGAGCGGCGCGCTGCGCGCGCTCGCGGCGGGCGCAAAGCAGCGCCTCGCCGGGCTGCCCGACGTGCCGACCGCCGCGGAGGCGGGCCTGCCCGCTTGGCAGATGAGCGCGTGGTTCGGCATATTCGCGCCGCGGGACACGAGCCCCGAGATCGTGCGCCTGCTGAACGAGAAGCTCCAGGCGGTGATCGACGAGCCCAAGGCCCGGCAGCGGCTGCTCGAGCTCGGGGCGGAGCCGCTCGGCGGCCCCGCGCCGGCGTTCGCCGAGCGCGTGCGCGCCGACTACCGCTTGTGGGGTCAAGTGGTGCGAGAATCGGGAATCAAGGTGGAGTAGCGATGGCCGGGGCCGCGATCAAGAGCAGGTTCATCTCGCACGGCACGCTCGGGTCGAAGGACCTCGAGGCGTCGCGCCGCTTCTACGAGGAATTCCTCGGCCTTCAGGTGGTGCGCACCAGCCCCGTGTCGCTGATGGTGCGCCTGGGCGGCAACCACGTGTACGCGGTGGTCTTCAGCAAGAAGAAGGCGCGCATGGACCGTCTCTACCACAACGGGCTGGACGTCGACACCGACGCCGAGGTCGACGAGGCGTGGAGGCTTTGCCGCGAGCAAGCGGAGAAATGGGGCCTTCACGAGATCAGCAAGCCTTCGGCGCGACACGGCACCTACAGCTTCCTCTTCTGGGACGCGGACGACAACGCCTGGGAGATCCTCTCGAATCCCAAGGGCGGCTACACCTGGATCTTCGAGAAGGGGGACCTCGCCGGGCGCGGCCACTTCGAGCGCGGGTTCCGCCACAAGCGCCCCGACGCGGAGAAGGAAGGGAAATGAGGGCGGCGTACTACGAGAAGAAGGGGCCCGCCGCGAAGGTGCTCATGATCGGCGATCAGCCCGAGCCGCAGCCCGCGGCCGGCGAGGTGCGCGTCAAGGTGCAGGTCTCGGGGATCAACCCGACGGACACCAAGCTGCGCGGCGGCTGGGATGGCGCGATGGAGATGCCGTTCCCGCGGATCATTCCGCACCAGGACGGAGCGGGCGTGATCGACCGGGTCGGAGCCGGCGTGCCGCAATCGCGCCTGGGCGAGCGCGTCTGGATCTGGGAGGCGCAGCGCGGGCGTGCCTTCGGCACCTGCGCCGAGTACGTCGCGGTTCCCGCGGACAACGCGGTCGCGCTGCCCGAGTCCGCGAGCTTCGAGACCGGCGCCTGCCTCGGCATCGCCGGCATGACCGCGCACCGCTGCCTGTTCCAGGACGGCGGCGTCCAGGGACAGACCGTGCTCGTCGCCGGCGGCGCGGGTGCGGTCGGCCAGGCGGCGATCCAGCTCGCGAAGTGGGGCGGGGCGCGCGTCGTCGCGACCGTGAGCCGTGCGGAGCAGGAGAAGGTAGCGCGCGAGGCCGGGGCGGACCTCGTCGTCGACAGGAAGAGCGGGGATCCCGCCGGGAGGATCCGCGCGTTCGCGCGCGGCGCGGGAATCGACCGCGTGGTCGAGGTGGCGTTCGAGGCGAACCTCGAGCTCAACCGAGCGGTGCTCAAGGCCAACGGGGTGATCTCCACGTATTCGTCCGGGCCGCCCGACAGCGCGCCGCGGATCCCGTTCACCGCGGTCATGCGCCAGGGCATCACGGTCCACTTCATTCTCGTCTACGTCATGCCGCGCGAGGCGCACCAGACGGCGGCGCGCGATCTGAACGCGGCGCTCGAGGCCGGGCGCTACCGGCCGCACGTCGCGCGCGTGTTCGCGCTGGGCGAGACGCCGGCGGCCCACGAGGCGCAGGAGAGCGGCGCCACCGTCGGCAAGCTGCTGGTGCGTCTCTGAGCGCCATGCCCAGGGCCGGCGCCGCCGAGCTGAAGAAGCTGCGCGCCCGCGCCGCGGCCTGGGCGCGGACCGCCAAGGGCCGCAGGGGCGGAGCGGCCGCGCTCACCGCGATCCTGGTCATCGTCATGGCGCTCGCCTTCCTGCACGACTACTGGAAGGCGGCGTTCTCCACGCAGCCGCCCCTGCGGGAGGACACGCGCGGGGCGGCCCGCGAAAAGGCGAAGGAGCTCGCGCGGGCGCTCGAGGCGCGGCTCTTCGTCAAGGGCCGGATCGAAGGCGACGCCTGGACGAGCGCGCAGATGCTGGTAGCGCTCAGGGAGAACGACGCAGGCTACCGCCCGCGCGGCGGCCCCAGGGCGATCGAGCGGTATTTCCGCGCGATCGCCGGGCCGGAGTGCACCTGCTGGCGACGGGTCCCTGCGGGCAATTTCCCGAGCCATCTCGGCGTGACCGCGTGGGCGCTGTGGGGGTTCGCCTGCTTCGGCATTCCGGCTCACCGCAACGAGATCGAGTTCCTGCTCTCCGCCCAGGGTCCGGAGGGCGGCTGGCCGCTGTTCGCCGGCGCCGACCCGAAGCGCTTCGCCTCGAGCTACGCGACGGCGGCGGTGATCCTCGCGCTTCACCAGCACTCGGCGCGGGAGAAGAGCCCCGCGCGGCGCAAGCGCATCGACGCCGCGGTGGGCCGCGGCGCCGAATGGCTGAAGAGCCGTGCCGCCGCGGGCCGGGCGCGCTGGGCGGACTACCCCGACTTGGCGGGGGAAGGAAAGGAGTATCTCGGTCTTTCGGGCTTCGTGCTGTTTGCGCTCCACCGCACCGGCGCGGCGGGACTCGCCTCGCTCGACCGGGAGTGGATCGACGCGCTGCCCGAGGAGGCGCCGGCGCTGCTCGCCGACGAGGCCTCGGGCAGGAAAGTGTGGGTCGGCAAGCGCGCGTATCCCGACGACACGCTCTACCGGGCGCTGCCGTGGGCCATCGTCGCCACCGCGAACGCCTATTCGGGCGCGTCGCTCTTCGGCAAGGTCCGCGCCGCGAGGTGGCTCGAGCGCGCGCTTGCGCCTGGCGCGCCGGTGTACGCGCTCCTCGGCAACGAGCCCGACGGCGGGCTCGTCGCCGAGGCCCTGCTCGCGCTGAAGAGCGAGACGTGAAGGCGCGCAAGGGAACGCCCGCGCTCAGGCGCGACGTCGCTACTGCGAACCTCGTCGTCGAGCGCTTCGGCCTGTCGAACGCCTTCGGCCACGCGAGCGCGCGAATTCCGGGCAGCGACGCCTTTCTCATGCCGACGCGGCGCAGCCCCGGCCTCGCGACGGCGGCCAAGCTCCTCGTGGTGGACTTCGATGGCGCGATCCTGTCGGGGAAGGGGACGCCGAACAGCGAGCTGTGGATACACGCGCGCATCTACGCCTCGCGCCCGGATGTCGGCGGCGTGGTGCACGCGCATCCGCCGGCCTGCGTCTGCCTCACGCAGATCGGGCAGCCGCACCGCGTCGTCCACAACCAGGGCGGGGCGTTCCGCGCCGGCGTGCCCGAGTACGAGCGCATCGGGCTGATACGCTCGCGCGAGCTCGGCGACCTGCTCGCGCACCGGCTGGGCTCCGGCATTGCCGTGATGATGCGCGGCCATGGCATCACCACGGCGCTGGCCGACGTGCGCACCGCCACGGTGGCGGCGTGCCTGCTCGAGGAAAGCGCGCGGCTGCAGCTCGACATGCTCGCAGCAGCGGCCGGGGACCCCTCGCGCATCCGCGCCTACACGCGCGAGGAGGCGGAGAGCGTGGGCGACCAGATGAGCCCGCGCGTCGTCGCTCGCGCCTGGGAGTACTACGCCGCGGTCGCGCGCCGGCGGCCGCTCGGGGGCTAGGCGCTACTTCTTTCCGGGCTCGGCCTCCTCGACCAGCTTCCTGTCGATGAGCGTGATCTCGATGCGCCGGTTCTTCTTCCTGCCGTCGGCCGTGTCGTTCCCGGCGACGGGCTGGTACTCCGCGCGGCCCGAGGCGATCATCCGGTCGGGCGGCACGCCGACTTCCTGAAGGTAGCGCACCACGGTCGTCGCGCGCGCGACCGACAGCTCCCAGTTGGAAGGGAAGGCCTTGGTCTTGATCGGCACGTTGTCGGTGTGGCCGACGACGCGTATGACCTTGTCCTCGTAGCCCTTCACCGCCTCGCCGACCTTCTTCAGCACCGCCTTGCCCGTGTCCTTGAGGTCGGCGCGCCCGGAATCGAAGAACAGCTGCTCGGCGACGTCGACCGTGAGCATGTCCCGGTACTGCCGCACCTGGAGCTCGCCCTTCTTGACCTCGTCGGTGAGATTGGCCACGAGCGCGTCGTACTGTGTCTGCTTCTGCTGGCCCGCGCTCTGAAGCTGCGCTTTCTCCTGCTCGAGCGCGTCGATCCGCTTCTTCGAATCCGCCTGCTGCTGCTCGAGCCCGGACTTGTCCTTCCTGAGCGCGGCGATTTCGGCGTTCTTGTCCGCCTCGAGCTTCTCGTAGTCGCCCTTGCTGACGCAGCCGGCCGCGAGAGTCGCGACGAGAACGGCGCCGGCGGCGGGGATGACTCGGTTCATGTCATTCTCCTTCTGAAGCGATGCCTCCCCTGGCCCGATACAATATAGCAAAACATAGGAGGAGGCCCGCATGAGAAAGTTCACCGCTCTGGCCGTATTCCTGGCCGGCTGCGCGAGCGCGCCGCCGGCGCCGACTCCGCAGCAGAAATCCGAGCTCGCCCCCACCGGCACGCTGCGCGTCGCGGTGTTCACGGGCAACCCCGTGCTCGGGTCGCGCGACAAGGAGACCGGCGAGGTAAGCGGAACCACCGCCACCCTGGGCCGCGCGCTCGCGCAGCGCGCCGGAGTTCCGGCGAAGATCGTCGGCTACTCCGCGATCGCGAAGCTGGTCGAGGACGCGAAGGCCGGCGAATGGGACGTCGCGGTGGTCGCCTTCGATCCGTCGCGCCGCAACGTGCTCGAGTACGCTCCGCCGCACATCGTCGTCGACCTCACCTACCTCGTCGCGCCGGGCTCGACGATACGCAGCGTCCCCGACGCCGACCGTCCCGGCGTCAGCATCGCCGCCGCGCGCGGCGCCGCGACGACGCTGTTCCTCGAGCGGACGTTGAAATCGGCCAGGGTGGTGCAGGCCGAGAACGAGCCGGCGGCGTTCGCCCTTCTCAGGGAGGGCGAGGCGCAGGCCTACGCCCAGAACCGCTATCTGCTCCTCGGCCTCGCCGGCGGAGTCCCCGGCTCGCGCGTGCTCGAGGACCGCTTCTCCGCCGCCGAGATGTGCCTCGTCGTGCCGAAAGGCCGCGCCGCGGCGCTCGCCTACGTGACCGGGTTCGTCGAGGACGCCAAGCGGTCGGGCACGGTGCAGCGCGCGATCGACGAGGCGAAGCTGCGCGGCGTCTCGGTCGCGCCCGCCGTCAAGGAGAACATCACCCCCGGCGGGGGCTACTAGACCCGGATCGGCAGAGAGCGGATGCGCTTGCCCGTCGCGGCGGCGAGCGCGTTCGCTACCGCCGGCGCGATGACCGGCGTCGCGGGCTCGCCCACGCCGGTGGGCCTGGCGTCGGAACGCGCGATGTAGACGCCGATGCGCGGCATCTCGGTGAGGCGCAGCGGCACGTAGTCGTGGAAGTTCGACTGCTCGACCACGCCGTCCTTGAGCGTGATCGCGCCGTACATCGCCGCGGTGAGGCCGAAGGCGATGCCGCTCTCCATCTGCGCGCGGATCACGTCCGGGTTGACCGCGACGCCGCAGTCGACCGCGCACATCACGCGGTCGACGCGCCAGGAGCCGTCGCGCTTCACCGTGACCTCCGCGACCTGCGCCACGACGGTGTTGAAGGACTCGTGAACCGCGATGCCGCGCCCGCGCCGGTCGCCGACGCGCGCCGACACGAGCGGCGTCCCCCAGTCGGATTCGGTCGCCGCCATCTCGAGCACGGCCTTGTGGCGCGGCGATTTCGCGAGCAGCGCGCGCCTCAGCTGGAAGGGATCCCTGCCGGCCGCGGCCGCGAGCTCGTCGATGAAGGTCTCGGTCGAGTACGCGGTGTGCGTCGAGCCGACCGAGCGCCACCACTGCACCGGCACGCCCGTCGTCGGCGAGTGCAGCTCGACGCCGAGGTTGGGAATCGCGTAGGGAAGGTTGGCCGCGCCCTCGACCGAGGTCGCGTCGATGCCGTCCTTCACCATCATGCCCTCGAACGCGGTCCCGCCGAGGATCGACTGCCCGACGATGCGGTGCCGCCAGGCGACGAGGTTGCCCGAGGCGTCGAGGCCGGCCTTCAGCGCGTGGCAGTACATCGGGCGGTAGTAGCCGGCGCGCATGTCGTCCTCGCGCGTCCACACGAGCTTCACCGGCGCCCGGCCTCCGATCGCTCTCGCGACCTGCACCGCCTCGAGCACGTAGTCGGCGTGCGGATTGGCGCGGCGGCCGAAGCTGCCGCCCGCGTAGAGCATGTTGAGCTTCACCTGCTCGGGCTTCATGCCGAGCAGCTGCGCGACCGCGGGCTGGTCGATCGACTGGAACTGCTCGCCGTTCCAGATCTCGCAGGCGTCCGCGGAGAGCTTCACCACGCAGTTCATCGGCTCCATGGCGGCGTGCGCGAGGTAGGGAAACTCGTAGGTGGCCTCGAAGGTCTTCGCCGCGGAGGCGAGCGCCGCGGCCGCGTCGCCTTCCTTCCTCGCGGGGAGCCCGGGCGTCGCCGCGAGGCGCCGGTACTCGGCCATGATCTCCCCGGTGCCGAGCTTGAACGCGGCGCTCTCGTCCCAGTCGACCGAAAGCGCGTCGCGCCCCTTCTTCGCCGACCAGAAATCGCCCGCGAGCACGGCGACGCCCTGCGGGATCGCGACGACGTCGACCACGCCCCTGACTTCCCTGGCCTTCGCCGCGTCGAAGGACTTCACCTTCCCGCCGAAGCGCGGCGGGTGCGCGACCAGCGCGGTCAGCATGCCCGGGAGCTTTACGTCCTGGGTGTACATCGCGCTGCCGTTCGACTTGGCGCGGGCGTCGGTCCGCTGCACGCGCCGGCCGATGAGGGCGAAGTCCTTCGCGTCCTTGAGCTTCACGTCCTTGGGGACCGGCTGCTTCGCCGCCGCCGCGGCGAGCGAGCCGAAGCTCGCCCTGCGCCCCGACTCCTGGTGCAGCACCGCGCCCTTCGACACCGTGATCGACCCGGGCGCGACCTTCCAGCGCTCGGCGGCGGCCGCGACGAGCATGGCGCGCGCCGCGGCGCCGGCCCTGCGCATCTGCTCGTAGGAGTTCGCGAGCGCCGTGCTCCCGCCCGTGCCCTGCATCGGGCCCATGAAGAGATTGTTGTAGCGGCTCGCGTCCGCGGGCGCGCCCTCGACGCGGATCTGGCTCCAGTCGGCGTCGAGCTCCTCGGCGACGAGCGTCGGCAGCCCGGTGTAGCTGCCCTGGCCCATCTCGAGGTGCTTGACGATCACCGTCACCTTGCTGTCGGTGCCGATGCGCACGAAGGCGTTGGGCTCGAACGGCGCGGCCGCGGCGGCGCCCGAGCCGCCCTGTCCCGGCCCGGCCATCTGCGCGAGCGCATCGGGCAGCGCGACACCCAGCGTGAGCCCGGCGCCCGCCTTGAGGAAATCGCGCCGGCTGAGATTGACGATGGTGTCCATCGCGGCTGTCACTTGAGATTCCGCGACGCCTGCTTCACGGCGAGGCGGATGCGGTTGTAGGTGCCGCAGCGGCACACGTTGCCCGCCATGGCCTCGTCGATCTCCGCGTCGGTCGGACGCTTCGCCTTGGCGAGCAGCGCCGCCGCGCTCATGACCTGTCCCGACTGGCAGTAGCCGCATTGCGGCACGTCGTTCTCGGCCCAGGCGTCCTGCACCGCCTTGCCTTCCTTGGTCCGGCCCACGGCCTCGATGGTGGTGATGCGCTTGCCCTCGGCCGCGCTCAGGGGAAGCTGGCAGGAGCGCTCCGCCTGGCCGTTGACGTGCACGGTGCAGGCGCCGCACAGAGCCAAGCCGCAGCCGTACTTGGTTCCGGTCAGATTGAGGTGGTCGCGCAGCACCCAGAGCAGCGGGGTGTCGGGGTCGGCGTCGACCGGCATTCTCTTGCCGTTGACGATCAGGGTTGCCATGGGAAGTCCCGGAGAAGTCCGCCCCTATTGTGTGCCGAAGGGACGGCCTTGTGTAGAGGTTGCCCGGCCGGGACGGCCGGGCGAACCCCGGCTGCTAGTGGTTCGAGGTCGTGCTGTTGTAGCTGACCACGGCCGCGACGGCCGCAACGCCGACCGCGACCACGGCGATCACCGCCGACGTGGTGCCGCCCGAGGCCGGGGGAAGCGCCGCGCCCTGCGCCTCGCCGCCGGCCTGCGCGATCTGCACGGGCTGCTGCGCGGGCGTCTGAGCCGCGGCGCTCGCCGCGAAGCCGATCAATGCCAACAAGACCGCTAGGTTCTTCACTTGCCCTCCTGCCGCGGGTTCGAAGACCGGATTATAGGCCCGGGCGTCGCGCGGCGTGGGTCCCGATCTTGGCGCCAGGCTGACAGATTACCTCTCAGCGAGGCCGGCGTAGAGCGACCGGGCGGTGCCGGCGAAGATCCAGTCGCGGTCCGCCTGCGCGAGGCCGGCGAGCGCGGCGCGCGCCTCGGCGAGCAATCCCGCGAGCGTGCCCTCGGAGGCGGGAAAATTCGATCCCCACGCAATGCGCGACGCGCCGAACTCCGCGACCACGCGCGCGAAGAAGGTCTCGGGCGTGGCCTTGCCCTTGCGCGCCTCGCGCACGTTGTGGGTCGTGAGCTTGAGGAACAGATTCGGATGGCGCGACAGCGCGAGCAGGCTGCGCGCCTGCGCGTAGGGCGGGCCGTCCTCGGTCGCCGGCCGCGCCATGTGGTCGAGGATGACGCGCGCGCGCGGAAAGCGCGCGAGCACCGTTTCCAGCTGCGGAATGCCCGCGGCGCGGAGCTGCACGCTCACCGTCATGCCCAGCTCGCTCGCGAGCTCCCACGCGGGGAAGGAGCGCGGGTCGTCGAGGCGGGCGTCCCTGGAGGCCATGGTGTGGCCGGCGATGAAGACGCGCAGGCCCTCGAGCCCCTTCGCCCTCCAATATTGGATCCGCTCTTGCGCATCCTGCCGGAACACGTCCACCGAGAACACGCCGGCAAAGCGCCCGGGGAAGGCCGCCACCGCATCGGCGAGGCAGCTGTTGTCCCAGCCGTAGCAGGTCGCGGCCTGCACCAGCGCCGAGCGCGACACGCCCGCTTCGTCCATCGCGGCGACCATCGCTTCCGCGCTCACCGGCCGCTCCCGCGACCAGTCCGACTGCGAGCCGCCCAGCGGATCGCGCGGGTAGCGCGCGGTGTCGGTCGAGATCACGTGCGGATGGACGTCGATCACCGCGCTCACTCGATGCTCCCCACGGCTCTCACCATCTTCGCGGTCTTTTCGTAGTCGTCGCGGATCAGGCGCGCGAACGCCTCGGGCGACAGGGGACGCGGCACGACGCCCTGGCCCGCGAGCCGCTTCAGGATCACCGGGTCGCGCAGCAGCTTTGCCACCTCGGCGTTGATGCGCCCGATCACGGGCCCGGGCGTGCGCGCCGGCGCGAGCAGGCCGAACCAGGAATCGAATTCGTAGCCCGGAACGCTCCCGGCCACGGGCGGCGCGCCGGGAAGGAACGGCGAGCGCTCGAGCGAGGTCACGCCGAGCAGGCGGAGGCGCGCGTCCTTCGCGTAGGGGATCGCGCCGACGTTCGGCACGATCACCGCGTGCGAGCGCGCCGCGAGCACGTCGTTGACCGCGTCCTGGGAGGACTTGAAGGGGATGTGCACCATCGAGACGCCGGCGAGCTTCGCGAAGTAGGCCATGGCGACGTGCGTCGAGCTGCCGTGCCCCGCCGAGGCGTAGTTGAGCTTTCCGGGATTCGCCTTCGCGTAGGCGATGAGCTCCGCGGTCGTCCGCGCCGGGATCGACGCGCTCGCCATGAGGACGTAGCTCTGCATCCCGATGTTCGCCACGGCGGCGAAGTCCGCGATCGGATCGTAGGCCGGCGTCGCGCCGAGGAGCGCGGTGAGGTTGTGGCTCGACGCGGCGAAGATGAGCGTCCTGCCGTCGGGGACGGCCCTGGCGACGAACGCCGTGCCGATCGCTCCGCCCGCGCCCGGGCGGTTGTCGATGATCACCGTCTGCCCCAGCGCGGCGCCGAGCTCGGCGTAGAACGCGCGCGCGAGCACCTCGCGCGCCCCGCCGGCGGCGAACGGCACCACGATGCGCGTGACCTGCGCCGCGGCGAGCGAAGGCAGGACCGCGGCGCAGAGTACAAGCGCTCGGATCATTGAGCCCGGCGGCTCATGCCCTCTGCTTCTTCAGCAGGTCGCGGATCTCGGCGAGCAGCGTCTCCTCCTTCGACGGCGCGGGCGGGGCGGCTGGCGCCTCCTTCTGCTTCATCACGAAGCCGAGGAACTTGACGATGAAGATGTAGAGCGCCAGGGCGACGACGATGAAGTTCACCACCTCGCCGATGAACAGGCCGTAGGGCACCTCTTTCGCGCCGACCACGATCTTCCAGCCGAGGTAGCCCTGCTCGCCCGGGAGCAGCAGGCCGATGAGCGGCATGATGATGTGCTTCACCAGCGAGTCGACGATCTTGCCGAAGGCGGCGCCGATGATCACGCCCACGGCGAGGTCGATGACGTTGCCCTTCAGGGCGAAGTTCTTGAATTCCTCGAGCAGCGACAGCGCGCGTCCGGCGCGCAGCGACTTGAGCGTTTCCATGCGTCCCTCCTTGGTTGAGTGCGCAAGCCGCGTTATACCTTAAATGAGACCGCAAATGCGGTAGGATGCGCCTCACGGTCCTGAAGAACCGGAAAGGAGGAGCTTCGATGCGTCGCGCCGCACTCCCGCTCATTTTCGTCGCCTTCTCCACCCAGGCCGCCGCCCAGGTTGCGCTCAGCGGCACGGTGTCCTCCGCGGAGGAGGGCGCGATGGAGGGCGTGCTCGTCAGCGCGAAGAAGGCCGCCTCGACCATTACCGTCACGGTGGTGAGCGACGCAAAGGGCCGCTACGCCTTTCCCGCGGCGAAGCTTGCGCCCGGCCGCTATGCGCTGCGCGTGCGCGCCGTCGGCTACGACCTCGACGGGCCGGACTCGGCCGAGGTCGCCGCGGGCAGGACCGCCGCGGCCGACCTGAAGCTGAAGAAGACGTCGGACCTCGCCGCCCAGCTCTCCAACGGCGAATGGCTGGCGAGCTTTCCCGGAACCGATCAGCAGAAGGACCAGATGCGCAACTGCGTCGGCTGCCACACGCTCGAGCGCATCGCGCGGTCCACCTACGACGCCGACACCTTCATGAAGGTGGTGCTGCCGCGCATGCAGGGCTACGTCAACCAGAGCATCCCGCAGCATCCGCAGCTGCGCCGCGCCGAGCGCCTCATGGAGGAGCGCGGCGACCAGCGCGTGCAGGTGTATCGCAACAACGCCGAATACCTCGCCACGATCAACCGCAGCGCCTCGCCCGCGTGGAAGTACGAGCTGAAGACGCTCGCCCGGCCGGCGGGACGCGCGACGCGCGTGATCTACACCGAGTACGACCTGCCGCGCGACACCATCGAGCCGCACGACGTCATCGTCGATCGCGACGGCATCGCCTGGTACTCGAGCTTCGGCGAGCAGAACCTGGGCCGGCTCGATCCGAGGACGGGCAAGGTCACGGAGTTTCCGATCGCCATGCACAAGCCGGGCTTCCCGACCGGGCTCCTCGGGCTGCGCCCGGACCGCGACGGCAACCTGTGGCTGGGCAACATGTACCAGGCGCAGATCGTGAAGTTCGACCGCGCCAGCGGCAAGCTCACCACCTGGCAGCTGCCGCCGGAGCAGAACATCGACGCCGCGCAGGTGAACATGGTGAGCCCGCAGTACGCGCACGTCGACGGCAAGGTGTGGACCCAGAACAACGGCTTCGCCGGCGTGCACCGCCTGGACCTCGCCTCGGGCAGGATCGAGACCTGGCAGCCGTTCGAGAACGCGCCCAAGGGCGAGCCGCACAACATCTACGACGTCATTCCGGACTCGCGGAACAACGCCTGGTTCACCGATTTCCGCTGGCGGCATATCGGGCGCATCGACGCGAGGACGGGCGAGGTGAAGCTCTACGAGATACCGGCCACGGCGAAAGTGGTCGCGCCGCGGCGCGGCATGATGGACGCAAAGGACCGCCTGTGGTTCGCCCAGTATCGCGACGACAGGATCGGAGTTCTCGACACCCGGACCGGCGAGTTCCGCGACTGGGCCGTCGGGCCGCGCTGGTCCTCGCCCTACGACGTGATGATCGACAGGAACGACGAGGCCTGGACCGGCTCGATGCTCACCGACTTCGTCACCCGTGTCGACACGAAGTCCGGGCAGTCGGTGAACTACCTGCTGCCGCGCGAGACCAACATCCGGCGCGTGTACGTCGACAATTCCACGACGCCCGTGACCTTCTGGGTCGGCAGCAACCACGGCGCGTCGATCGTCAAGCTCGAGCCGCTCGACTAGGCGGCGAAAGGGGAGAAGAGACCATGAGAATCGCAGTGCTGTTCGCCGCGGCGGGATTCGCCGCGCACGCGGTCGCGGCCGAGGCGCAGACCGGCGGCGAGGGCTCGACCTCGACCGCCGAGGGGACGACCCGCGTGATCATCGGCGGCGGCCTCGGTGGCGGGTTCGGCGCCAAGTTCAAGAAGAACGGCCAGACCGTGACGTTCGACGATGTGTTCAATGGGGCGGGCGACAAGACGCCGCTCGTCGCGGTCAACGTCGCGACCTTCGGCATCGCGCTCAAGCCGGGCTTCTACGTGGGGCTCGACCTCAGCGGGATGGGGCAGTCGGGCAAGGTCGCGGGAAATTCGACCTCCGTCCAGGTCACGAACTACCTCGCGGCGGTCACCTGGTTTCCGTGGGAGACGGGCCTGTACCTCAGGGGCGGCGCCGGGCTCGGGACCTTCGTCCAGGTCACGAACGTCAACGGGTCGCAGACCACCGATCACGCGAGCGGCCTCGGCGTCATGGTCGGGCTGGGCTACGCGCTGCGGCTCTCCGGCGCCCATCACCTGACGCTCACCGCGGAGCAGACCTGGCAGTCGTACGGCGGGTCGGGGGCGACCAAGCCCGACAACTCCCAGGTCGGCGCAGTCTATCTGGGATACCTGTACCAGAACTGAGACGGGCTCCCCGGCTGCATGGGGAAGCCCCGAGCCGCCGGGCCGGACGGGGCGGTCCTACTTGACGCCGACGGCGACGAGCATCTCGCACGGACCGACGAAGCCCCCGGGCCCCTCGAATTGCGACAGCTCGCGCTCAATCTCCTGCCACACCGAGGGCCGCTCGGACTCGGGCATGCCGGCGAGCATCTGGTGCAGCGCGCCGAACGATTCGCGCTCGAAGCGCACGCATTCTTTCGCCGAGGCAAGGCGCAGGGGTGAGTCGACGCTCCGCACCTGAACCTCGCGGAACCCCGCGCGCGCGAACGCGGACTCGATCACGCCGGGCGCGCCCAGGCTGAAGGGGCCGGGCTGGCCGGGAAGCGGCGGCGGCAGCTGCGCCCGCCGGCGGATGATCGATACGGGAATGGAGAAGAACTTGTTCTTCTCGGGAGTGGAGTAGGTAACGGCGGCGACGCGCCCGCCGGCCTTGAGGGCGCGGCGCATTCCGGCCAGCGCCTTGTGCTGGTCCGGGAAATAGATGAGCCCGACCCGCGAAATCACGGCGTCGAACGAGCCTTCGGGGACGTCGAGCGCCTCGCCGTCCATGGCGCGCGTTTCGACGTTCGCCACACCCGCTTCGCGCGCGGCCTCGCGCGCGAACTCGAGGATGCGCGGCGAGATGTCGGTCGCGAGCACGCGGCCACCGGGGCCGACGCGCCTCGCCGCCGTCACCGTCTGCTCGCCGGCGCCCGCGGCGACGTCGAGCACGTGGCAGCCGGCGCCGATCCGCGCCAGCTCGAGCATCGTTCGCGTGGACTCGCCCAGCCAGTCGGCCAGCGTCGGTCCCCAGCGGTGCCACGCGCCGGCCGCGGAGTCCCATTGCTCGCGGGTGGTGCGCTTGTACTTGTCCGGGTCGAATACGGCGGCGGGCGCCGCGGCGGTCGTGCTCATGGCTCGCTCTCCTTCGAGACGCATCGGATCGATGCGCCCTCAGGATCGCGCGGCGCGGCCGCTGCGGCCATGGGCGGAAGTCCCGGGAAAGCCCGCGAAGCGCGCCAGTCCGGCGCCTTCGGGGCCCGGAGGCCGGGACAAATGTCCCCGGCCTAGGGGGCGCGGCCGAAGCCCGCCTCGCGCGCGAGCACGATCAGGCGCGCGCGGTTCTCCACCTCGAGCTTGGCGTAGACCGAAGCGACGTGGTTGCGCACGGTCTTCTCCGAGAGGCCGAGCCGCGCGGCGCACTGGGCGTTGTCCAGCCCCTGGGCCACGAGCTCGACCAGCGCGCGCTCGCGGGGCGTGAGGCCCGTGAACGCCGCTCCCCCGGCTGGGCCGGTGGGCAGGAAGGCGTGCATCTCGTCCAGCCAGCGCCGCCATTCCCTCTCGTGCTCGAGCACGATGTGGTTGCGGCTGTCGAGCGGCACGAAGCGCGCGCCGGGGATGAGGCCGGCGACCAGGCGCCCTTCCGAGAACGGCACGCGCGCGTCCTCGCGCGAGTGCGACACGAGCGTCGGGCAGGCCACCTTGGGCGCGACCTCGGAGACGTCGATCTCGTTGAGCACGCGCAGGAAGCGCGCTGCGACGGCGGGCGAGGTGGACACGCGCTCCAGCTCGTTGAACCAGTCGTGCTGCTCGGGCGTGCCGCCGGGGATGAACTGCGTGGTGAAGAATTGCCGCCACGCCGGATTTTCCTTCCCCCAGCCGAGTTCGGCGAGCTTGATCATGGTCTCGGCCTCCTCGCGGTGCGCGGGCGTCGGGTTGCGCCTGAGAAAGCCGCGCGCGTACGCGCCGTGCAGCACGAGGTGGCTCACGCGCTCCGGATGGCGCACCGCGTAGGCGATCGCGATCGGCGCGCCCTGCGAGCTCCCGAGCAGCGGGAAACGCTCGAGGCCCGCCGCGCGCGCGACTGTCTCGAGGTCCTGTATCCAGGCCTCGAAGGACAGGTCCTCCACGTCCCAGTCGGACAGGCCGCAGCCGCGCTCGTCGTAGCGGATGAGCGTGTGATGCCGCGACACCTCCTCGAGCCAGCGGCGCCACACCGGGCTCTCCCAGTCGTACTCGAGGTGGTTGAGCCAGTTCGCCGCCTTGAGCAGCGGCGGCCCCTCGCCGGAGACGGCGTAGGCGATGCGCACGCCGTCGGGCGCGGTGCAGAAGCGGATCTGCTGGCGGGGCATGGCCGGGACGATTCTACCGTGTAGGATTCGCCTTTTACCAAGAGCGGGAGGGGTCGCGTGGCGGTCGAGATCCTCGCCTCCAACGGCGTCAAGGCGGCGCTCGAGGAGCTCGCGCCCGCGTTCGAGCGCGCGACCGGCCACAGGCTCGCGGTCGCGTTCGGGCTGGGCGCGGCGCTCAAGCGCCGCATCGAGGCCGGCGAGCCCTTCGACCTCGCCATCCTGACCGCCGCCGCCGTCGACGAGCTCGCGAAGCGGGGCAGGGTCGACGGCGCCTCGCGCGCGGCCATCGCCAGCTCGGGCGTGGGCATCGGCATCCGGCCCGGCGCCGCGCGCGCCGACATCGGCACGCGCGACGCCCTCGAGCGCGCGCTGCTCGCGGCGGAATCGATCACCTGGGCGAGGGAAGGCGCGGGCGGGGTGTACTTCGCCGCCGTGCTCGAGCGCATGGGCCTCGCGGAGCGGCTGAAGCCGAGGATCGTGCTCGCCGCCTCGGGCGAGGAGGTGGGCCGGCTCGTCGCCTCCAGCGAGGTCCAGTACGGCGTGATCCTGGTGAACGAGATCCTCGCCGCGCCCGGGATGGAGCTGCTCGGGCCGCTGCCGCCCGAGCTGCAGAAGATGACCGCGTTTCACGCCGCCGCGGCGGCGGGGTCGAAGCGCGCGGCGGCTGCAAAGGCGCTGACCGAGTTCCTGCGGACCCCGTCCGCGCGCGCGGTTTTCGCCGCGAAAGGGCAGGAGCCGGCCTAGCGCGCGAGCCGCCTCGCGACCTTCAGGCGCTGCACCGTGTCGCCGGCGAGGTGACTCCAGATAAAGGAGTCGCGCGCGAGCTTGTCGGCGTGCGGCGTGCCCCCGCAAAGGTCCATGTAGAGCTCGGTCACCTCCTGCACGGCGTCAGTCGAGAAATTCATCGCCAGGCCTGCGTTCGGCGAGTGGATGCGGCGGTCGTGCTCGCAGGCGACGCGCATGACGAAGGAGCGCAGCGCCTCGGTGAGCGCGTGCATGCGGTTGAGCTTGAGCTGCACGAGCTGCTGCTCGAACCGCCGCGTCTCGCGCATCTGCTTCAGCGCCGACCCGCAGGCGTCGTCGCAGATGCCGAGCGCGTTCGCCGCGAGCTCGAGGTCGCCGAAGAGGTCCCCGCCCGTGGTATCGCCGCCCCCGCCTCCGCTCTTCCGCGTCGCGCCGTTCACCTCGCCGACGACGTTCGCGTGCGGCACGCGCGCGTTCTCGAAGATCATCTCGCCGTTCTGGTAGAAGCGCCAGCCGCTCTTGTTGAACACCTTGCCCGAGCGGAATCCCGGCGTGTCGCGCGGCACGAGGAACAGGGTGATGCCCTGCCTGAGCGGAACGGTCGGATCGGTGCGCGCGTCGATGAAGAAGAGCTTGCCGATGTTGCCGTTCGCGATGTAGGCCTTGACGCCGTTGAGGATCCATTCGTCGCCGCGGCGCTCGGCCCGGAGCTTCAGGCCCGCGCGCGGGTCGTCGAGGGGCAGGCGGTTGTCGGAGCCCGCGTCGTACTCGCTGATGCCCTTGCCGAGGACGAAGGTGTCGTCGGCGAGGAAAGGCTTCAGGAACCTCTCCTTCTGCTCGTCGGTGCAGCTCTGGGCGATCAGGTGGCTCCATTTCCAGCACTGGCTGAAGCTCTTCGAGATCGCGCTGTCGGCGCGCGCGAGCTCGGCCATCACCAGCGCCTGGGTGACGAAGTCGGTTCCCTCGCCGCCCCATTCCTTCGGCACGGCGAGGGTACGGAAGCCGAGCTTCGATCCTTTTATGAAGAGGTCCCAGTCCCAGGTCTTCGCCGGATCCTCGATCGCGTCGCGCTTGAGCGAGACCGGGCGGATCTCCTCCTTGGCGAACTTGCGCGCCTTCGCCTGCCACGCCCGCTGCTCGTCGCTGAGCTCGAAGTCCATGGCTACCCCGCTACGAGTGCAGGCAGATGCGTGCGTCGCGCACGAACTTGTGCAGCGGCATGTCGCGCATCACGCCCATCGCGCCGAAGCACTCGGCGGCGTCCTTCGCCGCCCTGAGCATCGCCTCCGGCGCAAAGGCCTCGGCAACGGCCTGGAGCGACAGGTCGGGGAGGCTGCGATCGGCGACCGCCTCGGGATGGTCCGAGGCCCAGGCCGCTCGCCACACCGCGCTCCTCGCGACCTCGAGCCGCATCGCGATCCCCCCGAGCTTCGCGGCGATCGCCTGGTGCTCGATGATGGGCTTGCCGCCCTGCACCCGGACCTTCGCGTACTCGAGCGCCGCCTCGTAGGCGGCGCGGCCGATGCCGAGGCTGATCGCCGGGAGAACAGGAGCGATCGACCCGACCGCGCCGGTCGAATTCGCCGCCGGCACGCGGCAATTCGAGAACGTCACCTCGCCGCAGCTGCCGTGGTACCAGTCGCCTGCCTGCTCGCGCACCGAAATCCCGGGGCTCTCGCGCGGAACGAGCAGCGCTCCGGAGCCGTTCCGCACGACAAAGAGCCTGGCGACCGTCGCGTTGGGGACCGCGGTCGCGACGCCGTCGAGCCGCCATTCGCCGCCGTCCTGCGCGGTCCCGACGCCGGCGGCGAGCGCGAGGTGGAAGCGGTCGTCTTCGAGGAAGCGCGCGAGAAAGGGCCCGCGCTCGAGCAAGGGCCCGAGCGCCGCGGTGTGCGCGAGCACCGCGGCGATGTCCGGGTCGCCCGCGGCGAGCTCCTCGGTGACGATGCAGCAGGTGAGCGCGTCGGCGCCCGCGCCGCCCGCGTCTTCCGGCAGCGCGAGCGTGCGCAGCCCCAGCTTCGACGCCGCCTCGAGCAGACCGGCGAGCAGCGGCCGCTCGAACGCCTCGAGGCGCGCCGGAGCGAGCGCCTGCGGCCTGATCTCGCGCGCGACGAAATCGCGCACCGTGTCCCGGATCTCGAGCTGCTCGGGCGAAAGCCGCAGGTCGAACACGCGCTACTCCGCCTTGATCCCGAGCGTCTTGATGACGCCCGCCCAGTTGTCCGTTTCCCGGCGGATGTGGCGGGCGAACTCGTCCGAATCCTCGTAGGCCGCGACGATCTGCTGGTCCGCGAAGATCCTGGTCACTTCCGGGTCCTTCAGCAGCGCGGCGACCTCCCGGCTCACCCGGGCGACGATGTCCCTGGGGGTCTTCACCGGCGCGAATACGCCGACCCAGGCGGATTGCTCGAAGCCCGGAACCGTCTCGGCGATCGCGGGGATGTCAGGCAGGGCGGGCAGGCGCCGGGGCTCGCCGACGGCGATGGCGGTCAGCTTGCCCGCGCGCACGTACTCGAGCGCGGTGGCGACGTTGTTGTACATGAGCTGCACGTCGCCCGCGACGACCGCGGCGGTGGCGGGCCCCACGCCCCGGTACGGAACGTGCACGAGCTTGATGCCGGCCTTCATTCCGAGCAGCTCCAGCCCGAGATGGCTGAAGTTGCCGATCCCGCCGGAGGAATAGTTCAGGGTCCCGGGCTTCGCGCGGGCGAGCGCGATCAGCTCGGCGACGCTCTTCACCGGCACCGAGGGGTGCGCGACGAGCATCGACGGGAAGCGGTTGATCAAGGCCACCGGGGCGAGATCCCGCAGCGGCTCGTACGCGAGCTTCGGGTACAGGGCCGGGTTGACCGTGATCGGCGTGTCGGAGATGGCCCCGAGCGTATAGCCGTCGGGCTCGGCCTGCGCGACCGCCTGCACGCCGATGCCGCCGTTCGCGCCGCCGCGGTTCTCGACGTAGACCGTCTGGCCGAGTCGGTCGCCGAGCTGCTTCGCCGCGAGCCGCCCGATGAAGTCGGTTCCGCCCCCCGCGGGGAAGGGGACGATCACCTTGATCGGCTTCGAGGGCCAGGCCTGGGCGGCCGCGAGCGCCGGAAAAAAAAGACACAGGACTGCGATTGCGAGCTTTCTCATGGTCTCCTCCCTCACTGTATGGCGCGCGCGATCGCGTCGCCCATTTCCCTTGTTCCGGCCGCTCCGCCGAGATCGCGCGTGAGATGCTTCGCCTCCGCGATCACCTTCTTCACCGCGCCGAGGATCGCCTCGGCCGCCGCGGCCGCCCCGGGCTCCCCGTGCTTGCGCCCGAGCCACGCGAGCAGCATCTGCCCGGACATGATCATCGCATAGGGATTGGCGATGCCGCGCCCGGCGATGTCGGGCGCCGACCCGTGCGTCGCCTGCGCCATCGCCTGGCGCTCGCCCACGCACAGGCCCGGGGCGAGGCCGAGCCCGCCTACGAGGCCCGCGCCGATGTCGGTGAGGATGTCGCCGAACTGGTTCGTGGTGACGACGACGTCGAAGCGCCGCGGGTCCATGACGAGCTTCATCGAGATCGAGTCGATCATCATCTCCTCGAAGGCGACCTCCGGAAACTCGCGCGCGACCTTGCGGCATTCCTCGGCGAACATGCCGCAGGCGAGCCGGTACACCGGCTCCTTGTGCGCGGCGGTCACCTTCCTGCGCTTGCGCGTCCTCGCGATCTCGAAGGCCTCGCGCGCGACGCGGCTCGCGCCCTTGCGCGTGATCACGCGCATCGACACGGTGATGTCGTCGTTCGGCCGGAATTCCGGCGCTCCCGCGACGACGGTCTCGGAGTAGAGCATGCCCTCGGTCAGCTCGCGCACGAAGACGATGTCGACGTCCTTGTGCACCGAGGCGATCCCGGCGTGGGACAGGGCGGGGCGCACCGCGGCGAAGAGCTCGAATTTCTTCCTCACCGGCGGCATCACCCAGGTCGGGTCGCCGCGCGGATACGCGGCGTGGCCGATCGGCCCCATGATCCAGCCGTCGAGGGTCCTGAGCGCCTCCTCGGTCACGCGCGGGAGCGTATCGCCGTGCTCCTCGTGCCCGCGCTTGCCGATCGGCAGCTCGCGCCACTGGATATCGAGCCCCGCGCGCGCGGCCGCGGCCTTCATCACCTTGACGCATTCCGGGACCACCTCGAGGCCGATGTCGTCGCCGTGCAGGATCCCGAGCCTCAGGGTCACGTGGTGAACCCTCCGTCGACGAAGAGCGTCTGCCCGGTGACGAAGTCGGAGGCGCCGCTCGCGAGGAACACCGCGGCGCCGAGCAGGTCCCGGGGCTGCGCGAACCGCCCGAGCTTGATGCGGCTTTTCAGTCGCTCGGCGCGCTCGGGTGCCGCGGCGAAGCTGCGCTGGACGAAATCGGTCAGCGTCGCGGTGGGCGCGATCGCGTTGACGCGCACCCCGCGCGGCGCCCATTCGGTCGACAGCGCCGCGGTGAGGTGCCGCACCGCCGCCTTCGCCGCGCCGTAGGCGCTCTTGCCCGGGTCGGTCGCCGCGGACCAGGACGAGGACAGGTTGATGATCTTGCCGTAGCCGCGCTCGAGCATCAGCGGAGCGATCCGCTGGCAGCAGAAGAACGTGCCCTTGACGTGGGTGTCGTGCAGCCGGTCCCACTCCTCCTCCGAGACATCCAGGGCCGCCTTGGTGTGGCCGAACCCGGCGTTGTTCACCAGCACGAGCTTGCGGTTCTGCGCGAGGCGTCCGACGGCCTGCGCCAGCTTCCCGATATCCTCGAGGCGCGTCACGTCGGCCGGCACCACCTCGGCCCTGCCGCCGCCGGCCGCGATCCCGCGGCGCACTTCCTCGAGCCTGTCCCGCCGCCGGCTCGCAAGGACGACGTGCGCGCCGGCCGCGGCAAAGCACTCGGCGAAGGCCCGGCCGATGCCCTCGCTCGCCCCGGTGACGACGGCGAGGCGGTCGTCGAGCGCAAAAAGTTCGCCGGGCGCGCTGCTCGTCACGTGGGGAGGGCCGGGACTGGAATCCGGCGAGTCTAGCATTACAGGAGTACGATGCGCTCTTCTCAAGGGAGACCAACATGATGACCAGGCTACTCCCCGCAGCCGCGGCGCTGCTTCTTTCGATGTCGTCCGTCCAGGCCTCCGAGATCAAGGTGCTCGCCTCGAACGGCGTCAAGGCCGCGCTCGAGGAGCTCGCGCCCGTTTACGAGCGCCAGACCGGCAACAAGCTGTCGATCACCTTCGGGCTCGCCGCGGTGCTCAAGCGCCAGATCGAGTCCGGCGAGCCCTTCGACTTCGCCATCCTCACCGACGCCGGGATCGAAGATCTCGCGAAGCAGGGCAAGGTCGATGTCGCCTCGCGCGTGGCGATCGCGCGCTCGGGCGTGGGCATCGGCATCAAGAAGGGCGCGCCGCGCGCCGACATCGGCACGCCCGACGCGCTGAAGCGCGCGCTGCTCGACTCGAAATCGATCTCGTGGGCGAAGGAAGGCGCGAGCGGCGTGTACTTCGCGAAGCTGCTCGAGCGCATGGGCATCGCCGGGCAGATGCAGCCCAAGGTCAGGCTCGCCGCTTCGGGCGCCGAGGTCGGCAAGCTCGTCGCGGGTGGCGAGGTGCAGTACGGCGTGATCCTCGTGAACGAGCTGATGGCTGCGCCCGGCGTCGAGGTGCTGGGGCCGCTGCCGGCCGAGCTGCAGAACTACACCGCGTTCCACGGCGCCGCCAGCACGTCCTCGAAGAACGCCGCAGCCGCCTGGGCGCTCGGCAAGTTCCTGACGGTCCGGGCCGCGCGCGATGTTTTCAAGGCGAAGGGGCAGGAGCCGGGCTGAGCGGC
>DATJYC010000017.1:0-6752 GCA_035499735.1 Burkholderiales bacterium | reverse complement strand
GGCCGAAGCACAGGCCGCCATTCCGCCCAAGGCCAACGAGGTGATCGACCAGATCAACGCGGAATTCGTGCCGCGGGTGAAACCCATCCTGGCGGGATCGTCGGTGTTCTTTCCCAACAAGGACAACATCCGGCACCAGGTGTATTCCTTCTCCCCGGCCAAGGTCTTCGAGCTGCCGCTGTATGCCGGAACCCCGGCCAAGCCGGTGCTGTTCGACAAGCCCGGCGTGGTCGTGCTCGGCTGCAACATCCACGACTGGATGATCGGCTACATCTATGTCTCCGAGTCGCCCTATTTCGCCAAGACGGGCGCCGATGGGAAGATCGTGCTCGGCGATCTTCCCGCCCAGGCCTACCGCGTGCGCGCGTGGCATCCGCGCCTGCAGGGGCCCGAGAGCGCCACCCAGCAGACCGCCGACCTCGTCGGCAGCGGTCGTGCCGAGCTGTCCTGGAAGCTCGTCCTGAAGCCCGAGATCCGCATCCGGCGCGCTCCGGTTCCCGGCATGCGGGGACACTACTGATGCCACCGCACTCCGCCTCGCTGCCCGGCGGGAAATTCCGCTTCGCCGGGCTTGAGCGGCGCATCGTGCTCTTCGTCGCCGGCCTGCTCGTCCCCGTGCTAGGCAGCGTGCTGCTGGTGGTCAACGAGGTCAACCAGCGCAACGCGCGAGCCGCGATCGACGACGGCCTTGCGAAGGGCGCGCGTGTGTTCGAGCGCCTGCTCGAACAGAACAACCGCCAGCTCATCCAGGCGGCCCAGGTCCTGTCGCTCGATTTTGCTTTCCGCCAGGCGGTCGCGATGCGCGACCTGCGGACCACCGAGTCGGTGCTCGCGAACCACGGTGCCCGCATCGGCGCCGACCTCATCGTCCTGGTGTCGCTAGACCGGCGGGTGATCGCCGACAACCTGGGCAGCCGGTTCGTGGCGCGTCCCTTCCGGTTCTCCTGGCTGATCGACGCCGCCGAGGCCGAGGGCCGGGCGGCGGGGATGGAGGTCTTCGACGACGGGCAGCTGTACCAGCTCGCCGTCGTGCCGGTGCGCGCGCCCGAGCCGATCGCGTGGGCGGCCTTCGGCTTCCTCGTCCGCGACCGCCTCGACAAGGAGGTCCTGAGCCTCACACGGCTGGGCGTGTCCTTCTTCGGCGGGGCGGCTGGCGCAGACATCTGGACAGTGCTCGATTCCACCCTTCCGGCGGACCAGGTCGAGGCACAGCAGCGCATCCTCCGTGGGGACGACGCCCGCGCCAGGCATTCGCTCACGGTCGAGTCGCCGCAGGGAGAGTACCGCACGCTGGTGATGCCGCTCCCAGGGCGCGGGACGATCCGGATCGTCGCGACGCTGGCGCAGTCCGTCGACGAAGTCCTCGCGCCCTACCGCCGGCTCGAGACCATCCTCCTCGTCCTGGGCGCGGCCGCGCTCGCGATATCCGCGGTCGGCGGCGTCGTGATCGCGCGCGGAATCACGCGGCCGATCCACGCGCTCGCCGACATGTCGCGCCGCATCGAGGAGGGCGACTTCACGCGCCCCGTCGCGATCGAGGGCAAGGACGAGATCGCCGAGCTGGCGCAGCGCCTGGACCGGATGCGCGAGGGCCTGGCGGCGCGCGAGGACCAGATCCGAAGGCTCGCCTTCCGCGACGTGCTCACCGACCTTCCCAACCGGACGCTGTTCAACGACCGCCTGCGTGTCGCGATGGAGCTCGCCGAGCGCGAGCGCAAGCCGCTCTCGGTGCTGCTCCTCGACCTCGACCGCTTCAAGCAGATCAACGACACGCTGGGACACCAGACCGGCGACCAGGTGCTACAGCAGACCGCGAAGCGCCTGGCGGCGCTGCTGCGCAAGTCCGACACGGTCGCGCGCCTGGGCGGTGACGAATTCTGCGTGCTCCTCGACTGCAGCGTGGAGATCGCGAAGCACATCGGCCAGAAGATACTTCAGGACCTGGAGGAGCCCATCGTCATCGGCGAGCACGCGCTCGACGTGCGCGCGAGCATCGGCATCGCCGGCTATCCGGTCGACAGCGGCGACCCCGAGACTCTGATGCGCCACGCGGACCTCGCGATGTACTCGGCCAAGCGCGGCAACCTCGGCATCGCTGCGTACGACGCGACCCTCGGCCGGCACCGCCGCGAGCAGCTCTCGCTCCTGAGCGAGCTGCGCCGCGCCATCGACAACGAGGAGCTGCGGCTGGTATTCCAGCCGAAGATCGACCTGAAGAGCGGCGAGATCGCGGGCGCCGAGGCGCTGGTGCGCTGGCAGCATCCCGAGCGCGGCGTGGTGCCTCCAAACGACTTCATCCCCTTCGCCGAGCAGACGGGGTTCATCAAGTCGATCACGCGCTGGGTGATCGACGCCGCGGCGCGCCAGAGCAGCCGCTGGAGCGCGCTCGGCATGTCGCTCCAGCTGGTCGTCAACATCTCGGTGCAGGACCTGCTCGACGCGGGGATGCCGGACGCGGTCCTCGCCGCCCTGGAGCGCAACAAGGTGCCGGCCCGCTCGCTCGGGCTGGAGATCACCGAGAGCGGCGTCATGCAGGACCAGGCGGCCGCGATCGCGGTGCTGAAGCGCCTGCGCGGACTCGACATCGATCTCGCCATCGACGATTTCGGCACCGGGCACTCCTCGCTCGCCTACGTCAGGCAGCTCCAGGCCACCGAGCTGAAGATCGACCGCTCCTTCGTGCGCAACCTCGTCCAGGACGACAAGGACCGCGCGATCGTGCTCTCGATCATCGAGCTCGCCCACAACCTGGACCTGACGGTGGTCGCGGAAGGCGTCGAGGACCGCAGCTCGCTCGAGGTGCTGCGCAAGCTCGGCTGCGACCTGGTGCAGGGGTACGTGTTCGCCAAGCCGCTTCCCGAGGCCGAATTCCGCGAATGGGTCGCCGCCTGGCGCCCGTCGGCGGCGCGCACGGCCGCCTGAGAGCACCTAGCCGCGCAAGGTATCAAGGAGGGCCCTGAGCTGCTGCACGTTACCGCAGGCCCCCGAGCGCAGGGCCCTGCGCATCACGTCCTCGGACTCCCCGGACAGGACCCAGCCGAGCGCGGGCGCGGGACCCGCCTCCCGGCACAGGCGGAACTGGAAGTATGCCCCCCCGTTCTCCTCGGCAAAAGCGCGCAGCTCCGACGCGGCCAGCAGCCCGCGCGCGTCGCGCGTGTGCAGCAGCGCCCGCAGCGGGCTAAGGACTTCGGCCGCCCAGGTCTCGCGCGCGGCGGCGCGCGGCCGCTGAGGATCGGCGCCCGGAAGGTCGTCCTCGCCCAGCTCCGGATCGTTGCTGATCAGCACCGCGACGGGCCGGACCTTGCCGCGGCTCAGCGTGTCGGTCGCGGCCTTGAGCACCTCGCGCGCGGTGACCGCGCCGAAATTCTCGAAGTAGCCGCCGTCGACGAGGTGCGTCCGGTCCGCGAGCGTGCCGGCGGGCGAGAGATAGGTGAATCGCGCGCTGGTGTGCGCCGCCGTGCTCGGGCGGATCTCCGCGCCCGCCGGGAGGAGCTGGTACAGATCGTAGGCGTCGCGGAACACCTTCGGCGCCCCGGCGACGTCGAGGTTGCTCGCGATCACGCGCTTGCCGGTCTCGACGTGGGTGCTGTTCAGCAGGAGCGCCGGCACGAACCGGCCTTCCGGCCACAGCGCGCGGAACCCGCGCTCGGCCCAGACGTCCTCGCCGAAGCCGGCGCGGCGCCAGGCGAGCTCCCAGCTCTGCTCGAGCGCCTGCGCGCGGTCGGGAAAGCCGACCGGGAAGAAGCGCTGCATCAGGTCCGGGAACAGCAGCGCCGCGACGGGCGGCGCGAGGAAGTCCTGCGAGAGCACCGCCTGCCCCGCGCACTCGATGCGTCCGGTCCCGGCTCCCATGTCGCCGCAATTTCCGGTGCGGTCCGAGAGCGACACCTCCCCGCTCGCGAGCGTCACGTAGACGGCCGCACCCAGGCTGCCTCCGGAGACGGCGCTCACGGCGAAGAGCTGCCGGTTGAACGCGGCGACCCGGTCCTGGATCGCGCCCAGCACCGTCGCCGTCCAGTACGCCGCGCGCAGGCCGCCGCCCGCTGTCGCCACGACCACGAGGTTCGAACGTCCGTCGGACTGGCGCGGCGCCTGGGCCTGCCAGCGCTCAAGCGCGTCGTCGAGCCGGGTCGGGCTCGCCGGCTGGGCCTTCGGCAGCGTCCGGAGCGCGTGGTTGTCGAGGGCAGGGAAGAAGCTCCACACGATCGCGAGGAGGACGAGAAGGCTGATCACCGGATAGCCGCCGCGCGTATCCACCTCGCCCGCCGCCGCCTCGCCGAGGCGCCGCCGGCCCCCCGCGCTCGACCACAGCACCAGCAGGCTTCCCACGGGGACGAGCATCGAGAATCCGAGGAAGGGCACCGCCGCGGCACCGAAGGTCCAGCCGAAGCCGACGGCGTCACGGCACACCCACACGGTGAGCACCGCGGCGCAGGCGAGCGTTGCGGCCAGGATGGCGATCGAAAGCAGCGGCAGCGAGCGCAGGCCGCTCCCCGCCCCTTCGCGGCGCACCAGCAGGGCGCGCCTCCAGCCGGCCGCGTTGCCCGCGAAGCTCGCGACCAGCGTCTTGCGAAGGACGAGAAAGGCGTAGAAAAGCGCGCCTTCGATCGCGAGCGCCGCGCCGATCAGCCACGTTCCCGTGAGCGCGCACACGGCGGCGGCGACGACGTAGCTTCCCGCGGCAATGATCCGCGGCGTCTCGACGATGATCGCCCTGACCCGGCCCGGCCTCGGATGGGCAAGCGGCGCGTCGCGGTCGCCGAAAGTGAGGTCGAGAAGCAGGCGCGCCCAGTACCAGCTCTGGAAGGCCCAGAGAAACACGCACACGTCGAACCACAGGGTCTTGCTCAGGCCCTCCGCGGGCAGCCGCACGGTGAACTCCTGGCCTTGCCCCGAGAACAGCAGCGCCGCGCCCGCCGCCACGACCAGCGCGCTGAAGCGGCACGGCCGCAGCACGGTGACGACGTCGCGGATGAATTGCCAGGCTCTGGCCAGCCCTTCGAGCACGCGGTTCATGCGTTCTTCCTCCCCTTGGCGGACCTTCAGCCGGCGGACCGGGCGAGCTTGTCGAGCCGGGCCCGCACCAGATCGACGTGCGAGCGCAGATTGTAGAGATACTCGGAGAATGCGAGCGGCGTGGCGATGTGGCTGACGCTCTGCTCGATGTCGTCGAGCCGCTCGCGCAGCGCGCGCAACTCGGCCGCGCTACCCCCCTTCTCCATGTCGACCTCCAGGACCTTGAGCTTGCCGTACCAGCGGTAGATGCGCGACTTGATCCGCCACGCGTAGACGGTCGGCGTGAACCGCACCAGCGGGATCATGACGGCGAGCACCGGCACGAGCATCACCACCATGCGGTCGATGAAGACGGCCAGCCAGAACGGAAGGTGGCGCTGCAGGAAAGGCGGTCCCGACTTGAGATAGCGCTCGGCGTCCAGGCTCATGGCGATGTCGAGGCCCTTGTCCGATGGGAAATCGCCGGGCTTGCGCAGCAGCCCCGCGCCGCCGTGGATCTCGGTGGCGGCCTGCATCAGCAGGCTGACCAGGGCGGGATGGATGTCGTCGCGCACCACGAGGTTTGCGGTCGGCGCGACGAGGTGCACGTCCCGAGGCGGCAGGTTGGCGGCGAAGTCCATGCCGCCCTCGGGCAGCACCACATGCGACAGGAACGACAGGTGGCGCGTGAGCGCTTCGGCCTGGGCGAAGCTCATCAGCCGCACGCCGTGTTCGTGCAGCAGGCGCGCCACCTGCGGAGAGGTCGTGTCGGCCACGATCATCGCCGCGTCGATCCTCCCGCGCACCAGCGCATCGGCCGAGGCGTTCGCGTCGAGCTCCAGCAAGGTGCTGTTGCGCGCGTTCAGCCCAGCGAGCGCGAGCACCTGCAGCGCCAGCGGGCGCGTGCCGCTGCCCCGGGGTCCGACGGCGATGCGCCGGCCGCGCAGGCGCGAGACCCGGTCGATCTCGGGGCCGCGGTAGAACACCCACAGCGGCTCGTAGTAGAGGCTTGCGAGGCTCATCAGCTCCTCGTCGTCGCCCTCGTTCGCGACCCCGCCCTGGACGAATGCGATGCTCACGCCCGAGTTCCCGTCCATGAGGCGCTTCAGGTTCTCGACCGAGCCCGCGGAGCGCCGCAGCTCGAGCTCGATGCCTTCGGCCTTGAGCAGGTCGCGGTACTGGCCCGCGTAGCCATCGTAGGCGCCGCCCTCGGCGCCGCCGCTCATCACCACCTTCTTCGGTGGAGCGGGCTGAACGAACTGGAACGCGATCCAGAAGGCCGCGACGACGATCGCGATCGCCGGCAGCAGCAGGCCCCAGAAATCGCGGCCGAGCCGGGGCTTGGGGAGCTTGATCATGGGACGTCCGGGGCGAGTATATAACCGCTTCGCCCGGCGTGAATCCGCCCTCTAAACCTTGCGCGAACCTGAATGCCGGGAAACCTGAGGGCTCGCGCCGCCTGGCTCGGCATAAATGCCTCGTAATAACGGCCCGGGCGCCTTACACTCCCTTCCCGAGACACTACGCATATCTTTTCGGGGGGTTCGGCGATGAGAACGTTGCAGAAAGGCTTCACCTTGATCGAGCTGATGATCGTGGTCGCGATCATCGGCATTCTGGCCGCGGTTGCGCTTCCCGCGTACCAGGACTACAGCAACCGCGCGAAGATCTCGGAAGTGATCCTCGCGGCGAGCGCGTGCCGCACCTCGGTGACGGAAATCTACCAGAGCGGCAACAGCGCCACCCAGGCGGCCGAC
>DATJYC010000016.1:0-3621 GCA_035499735.1 Burkholderiales bacterium | reverse complement strand
GATCAGCTCAGCGGGCAGTTCGTAATCGAAATCGGACAGGCGCAGCGCCGGGCGCTCGGACATTGCTGCTCGGGCCCGTTTGAAGCGGGTGGCCGTTTCCGCGATAATGCCGCCTCCACCGCGCGCGGGCAACGCTTCGACGTTAGCCGCGACGTCTCCGTCGATGGCGAGACGGCCGGGATGGCGGAATTGGTAGACGCGCTGGACTCAAAATCCAGTTCTGGCAACAGAGTGAGGGTTCGAGTCCCTCCCCCGGCACCAGATCGCTGAACGACTGCACCGCCAGCGGTCGTTAGTAGGACCGCTGGCGACCCTGAGCCGTCCGTCCACACTGTGAAAGCGGACGCCCGACGTCGAGCACCGACAACCGTCAGTACGCGTTCCGAAATTCCTACTTCGTTGGCGACGCCTCGACCGGGTATCCGGCTTCTTCCCACGCGGGAAAGCCGGCCGCAAAGTAGTACACCCGCTTGAAACCCCATATCAGGGCCTTGGCGCTGGCATAGGCCGAGTCGGCGCAGGTCTTGCCGTGACAGGATAGGACGACTTCCTCATCCTTGCTGACGAGGCGCGACAGACTGTCCCGTGACAATTCGGTGGCGACATCGAGGTTGAACGCGCCTGGAACATGGCCGCCGGCGAAGCCCTTGGCAGCGCGAACATCCACAAATTTGACGCGTCGCTCGTGCAGCGACTTTGCTCGCTGGAGATCGATCGTGGTGGCGCCAGTAACCTCGAAATAACCGCTGCTCTTGTGCAGCAACCGGCGATATTTCTCGAACGGTATATCGGTTCCCGCGCCCTCCGGAACACCAGCCTTGCGCAGGCCCTCCATCAGCCGGTCGCGGTATGCTGGATCGTAGTTGAAAATGTCGCCGTACCACCACCAGCCTCCAAACATCTGGACGGTAATAGTGTTGTAACCCGCGGCCACACTCAATTCATTGAACGTCTCGATAGCCTCGGGGATGCCACTCTTGCGTCCAAGGTGTCCAAGGCTCGCAATCAGTGTGATGTAGTCGTCCGGGACATCGGTTTTCAGTGCCAAGAGTCTCTCGACGGTCCCGACCGCCTCCTCGTAACGTTGCTGGTTGAAAAGCGACATCGCGAGCGAGCGCAGATACTCTGGCGAATACAGGGGATCGAGCCGCATCGCCCAGCGCACTGACTCCTCGGCTTCCGCCGCCCGCCCCGTTGCATTCAGGATGCGCGCCTTGCTGAGGTAATTGCCTGGATCGTTTGGGGCAAGTGCCATAGCGAGGCCAATTTCGGTGAAGGCCTCCTCGTAGCGCCCCTGCTTCGACAGGAACTCGGCCGAGACGGCGTGAGCCAGCGCATTGGGTTGCCGCATCGCCTTGACGAGGGCCGCCTGCATGCGGTCAAAAGCGCGCTGGTATCCGCCCTCTGTGGTTGACTCCCAGAAGGATTCGACGATCCGCCAGGACGCCGCCGCCAAGGCAGCATGTGCTCGCGAGTACCCCGGATCGAGTGCGATCGCCTGCTCGAACAGAGCGATCGCCTTGTTGTAGTCATCCTCGGAGCCCTGGCGATAATGTGCCCAGCCGCGCAGCACCGCATCGTAGGCTTGGGGGCTTCCGGTCTCCGCTAGGGCAAGCCTCTTCTGTTCGTCATGAGTGAGGCTTACCGCAAGCGCGGCGACGATTTGCCCGATGACTCTGTCCTGCAGCGCAAAGACGTCCCGAATCGACCCATCGTAGCGCTCCGCCCAGAGGTGCTGGCCACCGAGCGCGTCGACGAGCTGCGCATTGATGCGAACGGAGTCACCCTCGCGCCTGACACTTCCCTCCAACACGTAGCGCACGCCAAGATCCTTGGCCACCTGTTGCACCTTCACGGATTTGCCCTTGTAGGCCCAACTGGAGTTGCGCGCAATGACCAGGATTCCGGAGAGCTTGGAAAGGTCCGTGATGATGTCGTCGGTCATGCCATCGGCGAAGTAACTGTTCTCCGAACTGCCGCCGAGGCTAATGAACGGCATGACCGCGAGCGAAGGCCTGTCCGGAAGCATGGTCGCGGGCGGCACGGAAGCGGCCTCACGGTACGTCGTTCGCGAGGATGGCAAGTACCACGCTATCGTTGCTCCGACTACCAGCAGTGCAACAAATATTGCGCCGAGCCACCGCCACTCGCGAGATCGGGGCAAACGCTGCCACCACCTTCGACCCCGGCTTTGCGTTTGCGGCATCCCGCTTCCAAGGTCCACGCGGAAAACCTCGACTGGTCGCGCGATGTTCTTGACCTGCTGCGCCCCAAGATCCTCGAAGGTGAAACTCAGCTTGTCCAGGACGTGATCGCGCACAACTCGGCTGATGCAGATCCCACCGGGATCGGCAAGCGCTTCCAGGCGCGCCGCGACATTGACACCGTCACCAAAGATGTCTTCGCCGTCAATGATGATGTCGCCAACGTTGATGCCGATACGAAAGTCGAGGCGCTTGTCAGGGGCAATGCCAGTATTGCGCTCGGCGATGCCACGCTGCACCTCAACTGCGCATTGCACCGCATCGACGACGCTCGGGAACTCCAGCAACAAGCCGTCGCCGGTGCCTTTGACGATGCGGCCGTTATGTTCCGCGATCTTGGGGTCTATAAGCTCCCGCCGGTGGGCTCTGAGCGCCGCCAGGGTGCCCCTCTCGTCCAAGCCCATGAGGCGCGAGTACTCGGCCACATCGAGTAGGACGATTGCCGCAAGTCGCCGATGGTCTCGAGCCAAGCGCCACCCTGAGCCTTGTCCCCTGTACCGCGGGGAACTGAATGAACAATGTACCACCGGACACGATCGCGAATGTCCGGAAAGGGACAGCAGCGCCGTTGAACGACCGGTGTCAGCGACTTCCGTGTAGGACTGCTGGGCCGGTCAGCGACACTCGTAAGACGACCCAAAGCGGGCGTTCGCCGGCACCACATCAACCCTCCATCGCGGCTTCCATCTCAAGGTTTTCGCGATCCCTGTAGATCGAAGCGGCGGCGAGCAGCTTCCCGCCGCGCTTGTAGCGCAGCATGCAGTCGCGCGACGCGACATCTCCGTCGATCGCGAGCTCGTCCCAGCTCTCGGCATGCCCCACGTAGTTGATCGGCACATCGTAGTGCTGGCTCCAGAAGAACGGCACCGCGCGGAAGCGCTCGCGAGCGCCGAGCATGTTGAGCGCGGCGGTCTGGCCGTGGCGCTCGGCCACGACCCAGTGCTCCACGCGAATGGGCGCGCCGCTCAGCGGATCGGGCCAGCGCGCGATGTCGCCCGCCGCGAAGACGCCCGGCGCGCTGGTCTGCAGATACTCGTCGACTATCACTCCGCGATCGATCCCGAGGCCTGCGGCCTGGGCGAGCGCAAGCCGCGGGCGCACGCCGACCCCGGCCACGACCAGCTCGGCCTCGATCGTGCCACCGCTCTTGAGCTTGACCCGAGTGGCCTCGAGTGCAGTCGCGGTGTCGTCGAGATGAAACACGACGCCGTGCTGTTCGTGCAGGTCGCGGATGAAGTCGCCGAGCTCGCGCCCCAGGATGCGCTCCATCGGTCGCTTCTCCGGCGCGACGACATGGACTTCGATGCCCCGCGCGCGCAGCGATGCCGCCACCTCGAGTCCGATGAAGCTCGCGCCG
>DATJYC010000015.1:0-2032 GCA_035499735.1 Burkholderiales bacterium | reverse complement strand
TGGAGGCCGAGCCGGACGAAAGCGCCGATCCGATGCAGATGGCGTTGTGGCCCAATTTCTACTGGGCGTTTCACGGCCTCGACGACCGCGCCCTGCAGACCAAGGCGGCGGCGATGTATCGCCATCTCTTCCCGTCGCTTGTGCATGTCGCGGCGCACTGCCGATCGTTGCGGCGAAGGAGCGGACGGATCCGTGTCGGGCTGATCTCAAAGTTCTTCCACAATCACAGCATCGGCCGCACGAGCCGCGGACTGTTTGCGCAGTTGTCGCGTGAGACATTCGAAGTAACAGCGATCTTCATCGCGCCGGCAGTTGACGATGATTTCTCGCGCTTCATCCGGCAACACGCGGAGCACAGCGTGGATGTGCCGCGCGATCTGGCAGCTGCGCGCCGGTTGATCGAGGCGCGGGAGCTCGATGTTCTGTTCTATCAGGATATCGGCATGGAGCCCTTCGCATATTTTCTGGCCTTCTCGAGGCTCGCTTTGGTCCAGTGCGTCTCGTTCGGACACCCGGACACCACGGGCATTCCGACCCTCGACTACTTCGTTTCAAGCGATCTGTACGAGCTGCCCGGCGCGGAGGCGCACTACAGCGAGCGGCTCTTCCTCCTGCACGACGCGGGGAGTCTTGCCTACTACTATCGGCCGGAGCGGCCGGAGCCGCGCAAGGACCGAAGCCACTTCGGGCTCACCGAGGGGGAGCACGTCTACGTCTGCCCGCAGAATCTCTTCAAGTTCCATCCAGACATGGACGAGCTCGTGGCCCGCATCTTGCGCGGCGATCGCGAGGGACGGCTCGTCGCTATCGAGGGGAGGGTCGACCGATGGACCGAGCTGCTCAAGCGCCGCTGGATGGCGAGCATGCCCGACGTCATGGATCGCGTCGCGTTCCTGCCGCGCATGGACAGCGCCGACTATGTCAACCTGATCGAGGTGTCCGACGCGATGCTCGACACGCGGCACTTCAACGGCATGAACACGTCGCTCGAAGCATTTTGCGTCGGCACGCCGGTAGTCACCTGGCCGGGTGAGTTTCAGCGCGGCAGGCATACGCAGGCGATGTACCGCAAGATGGGCCTGGCGGACCATGTCGCTGAGAGCGCGTCGGCCTACGTGGATCTCGCCCTCCGCCTGGGCACCGACGGCGCTTACCGCAACGCGAGGAAGACCGAGATCCTGGAGCAAAGCGCCGTACTGTTCGAGGACCTAGGCGTCGTGCGCGGGTTCGAGCGCTTCTTCACCGCAGCGCTCGACGAGAGGCGAACCGCAGCGGCAGGCGGCAGTCCCTGAGCGCAAGCCGGACGCGGCGCTTTGGCGCCTTCTCGCTAGCGCCGCTTCAGCGCGTAGCCCCCCGGCTGATCCTCGACCTCCCAGCCCGCTGCGTGCAGCTCGCCACGCAAGCGATCTGCCTCGGCCCAATCCTTCGCCGCACGCGCAGCCGCCCTCGCCGCTGCGAGCGCGTGCACCGCCTCCGGGATCGCCTCCTCCTTCGGCTTCCACGTCGCCAGCCCTAGACCGAAGACCCGATCGAACGCCGCCAGCGTCGTCTTGCGCGCAGGGACGGCGAGATCGCTGCGCAGCAGCTCCCAGGCGAGCGCCAGTGCGCGCGGGATGTTGAGGTCGTCGTTGATCTCGGCGGTGAATCGCGCGATGTAGGTTGGATCGGGCACTGTGCCGGATTCGTCGGGCGGGCCATGGAAGCCGCGGCGCATGCGATCGAGCGCGATGGATGCCGCGTCCAGCGCCTCCCAGGTGAAGTTGAGCTGGCTGCGGTAATGCGCCGTCAGGCAGAGGTAGCGGAAGGCCAGCGGATCGTAGCCGCGCTCGACGAGCGACGCGAGGCGCAGGAACTCGCCGGCGGATTTCGCCATCTTGGCGTCGTTCGACAGCAGGAAGTAGCCGTGCATCCAGAAGTTGGCGAGACGCGTGCCCACCCGCGCCTCGGTCTGCGCGATCTCGTTGGTGTGATGCACCGGAATGTGATCCTCGCCTCCGCAGTGGATGTCGAAGAAGTCGCCGAGGTACTCCTG
>DATJYC010000014.1:0-68036 GCA_035499735.1 Burkholderiales bacterium | reverse complement strand
GGTGCGGGATGCGACATTGCCGTTGGCGTCGAAAATCTGCGACATTGGGCCACAGGCAGGACACGCCAGCCCGGAAATACCGACATTCTTGAACGTGTTGAACGTCAGCTGAAATCCATAAGAGCGTGGGGTATTCAACGGGTCCGTGACCGTGGTTACAAGGTTCGCGTAGGAGAGCTGATACCGCTCCGCCCCCGAGTGCTCCGTCGACACGACGTTCTCCTGCCCGTCGTATTGGAATGTCGCGAAGCGGCTGTTGTTCTCGTCGATGATGCCCGTCAGGGCGTTGACCAGGTTCGCGCCCCTGGTGTTCTCGGGTTCGTTGTAGACGAATGTCTTTACCGTACCGTCTGGGAAAGTGATCGTTGCGAGGTTGTTGTTGGTGGTGCCATACGTAAAGCGGTAAAGCCCTCCCGAAGGATCCGTCACCGCGACGACGCGCAGTGCCGCGTTGTAGCCGAACGAGAGCGTGCGCCCGAAGTTGTCGGTCACTCGGATCGGCGCACCCAGCGGCATCGCTATCTGCGTCGGCTGGCCGCCGTCGGTGAGGATGAACCCGCCGTTTGGACCGGTTGAGCCATCGCTGTAAGTCACGGTCTGAGTGAGACCGGCCCTTGAGCGGATCGACAGCAGCAGGCCTGCGAGGTTGTAGGTCTCCGTTTCATCGCCATCGGGCACGTAGAGCGTCCAGCCACTCGGCGTGGCGGTCAGGCGGTAGTTGCTGCTGGTGTCGGGGACCCATGCTCCGCCCACAAGATTGAACTGGAAGACCTTGCCGTCTGGCCGAAACGCGGCCTTGCCGGGCCCTTTCGCCGACCCGCTCGCGCCGATGCGCCGGTCATAGGAATCGCGCCACCTGCGGCCGAATCGCGTGTCGTAGTCATCGAGAGTGTTGAACGCGAGGCTCAGCTCGAAGCCGTTCAATCCGCGATAGACGAGTTGCCGCTCGAACTTGTTGCCGTTCGCGGGATTGGCCGGATTGCCGCATTTGGGGCAGGGGTCGCCATTGTTGGGTCCGCCGCTACACTGACCGTCGGCCTCGACCGAACCGGGGTTGCACTCACAGAACGTGTCCGAAATACGTCTGCTGTTCTCTGGGCATTTCGTCTGAGTAGAGTTGATGGCTCCGATGTTTTCGTTGCAACCCAGAAACCGCGGGGGAGTGGCAAAGCAACCGTCCTGAGGGTTGCCGAACCCGATGATGCATATGGCGAGTTGGTTGGGCGGAGTCCCGGATATGGGCGCGTTGACGTTCGTGACCAGCGGAAACCGCGTCGACGCGGAGACGCACGCCTCGAGCGCGCTGGAGTAGCTCGGCTGGCAAATCGGGATCTCGCCGGGCGGGCTGGTGGTTTCGAGGCAGCGGTCTTGCTGAATCAGGACCCAATGCGGCGGCGGGTCTAGGATAGGCGAAAGCGCGAACGCGAGCCCAGGCCATCCCGACGAAAGCAAGCAGGCAAATCCGATGAGCGCGAGAAACAGCCCCCGGACAAATGTCTTCATTGTCTTTCCCCCAAGCCAGGAATATTTCCCAGCCTGCCGAACCCGACCGGATTCTGACTTTAGCGAGCCTTGCGTGACTTCATCATTGCATCGATCACGCTTCAACTCGCCCACGAAATCTACATCAGGTCTCTTGTTCGCAATACCGGGCAAACACGATGGAAGACGTCAGGGTGATCCCGGAAAATGCTGTAGGGTTTCCAGATCAACGTTGAAGACCCACCAGACGGGTGTGGTCTAACCCTCTGCAGCGGCGTGTGGACTCGCGACTAGGTAATCGCGATACCTTACGTGAACGTGCTTCGCGATGCGGGTCGACCCTACTCAGCTGCCACCGCGTGCACCCCTTCACTGAATCGCAATCGCCTTCTCATCTCAGAGGTAATGTGGACGATACCCTCCGAATCGACGAGCAGCGCCCGCGACACGCCCATGCGCTCGGCCGCTTCCTTCCACCCGCTCCGCCCTTCGATGAATATCGGCTTGGACGCCGCGTCCGACAGCGCGCCGGCGCCCTCGCCTCCTGACACGAGCACGGTGACGGATTCGACGCCTTCAACCGGATATCCCGTCCGCGGGTCGATGATGTGCGAGTAGCGCTTGCCGTCGATCTCGTAGTAGCGCCGGTAGTCGCCTGAGGTGCCGACGGCCTCGCCGTCGTTCAGGTCGAGCGTGGCGAGCAGTCCCGCGCCGTGCGGGGACTCCAGCGCGACGCGCCACGCTCGCGCGCCGTGGCGGCCGAGCGCCATGGCATTCCCGCCGACGTTGATCAGTGCATCGTGGACTCCTGAGGCGCGAAGGATCTCCGCGGCGCGATCGAGCGCGTAGCCTTTCGCATAGCCTCCGAAGTCCAGTTGCACAGCGGAGTTCGTGCTCGTCACTTCGCTGTCCCGGACGCTCAGATCCTCCATCCGCGGACGGGCGGCCACCCATCTCTTGATCCCGCTGGCATCCGGTACTGGCCCACCCGGCTTGTCGCGGTGGAAATTCCAGAGCCCCACGAGCTTGCCGATGGCGGGATTGAAGAGATCGTTTGACCGCGCCGCCAGTTGCTGCGCCTGGCGGATGAGCGCCGCGATCTCCGCGGTCGTGCGGATGTTCGTCTCCCCACGCGCGATCGCCTGGTTGAGCGCGACCAGATTGCCCGACCCCCACGCGCGCAGCTCGCGGTGCATGCGGTCGAACTCGGCGAGGACCTGCGCGACTGCGGCCCTTTCCCTTGCCGGATCGTCGCCGAGCACCGTGACCTGGACGATCGTGCCGAAGACGTACGCGCTCGCGCGGTACTCGTCCGCGCGCGCGCCAGCAAACCACAGCCCCGCGGTCAGCAGGAGCGCGACCCGGACCGCGCTCCCAGTCAATGCCGCTCCCGGTGCTGGTGCCGGTGGTAATGCCTGCGCTTCAGGAACAGCCACGCGCCGCTCAGCGACAGCAGCGCGAGGAACACCGCTAGGAGATCGACGACGAGGGGACCGTAGCGGCCAGCGAACCGTCCGCTGTGCAGGTCCTGAAGCAGCCGTTGCACGGACACTCCGGGCTCGAGCAGCCCGGCGTACCGCGCGCGCTCGGCCGCGGACAGCTCGGCCGGCACCGACCAGGCGATCGCGTCATGCGGCGCGGGCCGCCACGTAAGCGCGTCGTGAGTCTCGAAGACGCCCGCTCCCGTCCTCAACACGAGATGCCGGGCGCCCGACCCGATCGCCTGCACCGGCCCTCCGGGCAGCGCGCTCTGCTCGAGCCGGTCGACGAGCTCGCCGTCCTTCCCATAAATATAGAGCGAGGCGCTGCTTGCCACGACGACCATCTCGGGAAGCTCGGCCATGCCGACGGGTTGCGGCAATTTCTCCCCGGAAATCCGTCCGTCGAGCAGCCAGCGGCCGTTCGCCGCAACCAGATCGTGCCGGCCCGCGCGGAAGGCCTGGCTCGGGGACTCCGGCGCCATCCCGTACCAGCGCGCGAGCCACGCCGCGTGCACGTACCGCTTGTCCAGACCGAGCTCGGTCGCATGGTTCAGCACGACTCCGCTGATTGCGAGGAACAGGAAGAACACCACCGCAGCAATGCCGATGCGCGTGTGCCATCGGCGCAGGAAGAGGAGCAGGAGCAGCTTCGGCGACATGACCTACCCGCGGCCGCCTTCGTGACTGAGGCGGTCGAAGAAGAGCGCGAGCCGTGCCATGCGCTCCATCGCGCCGACCGACAGCGTCGCACCCACGATGCCGTCGATGTCGCGATCCAGGCGGTTGTCGCCCGTGAGCTTCGCATCCTTGAACTGCCCGAGGAAGGACGACTGGCGCACCTCCTGCCCGCGGCTTTCGCGATAGACCAGGACACGGACGTGATCGAGATGCCCGCCCGCGACGACAAACCCCGCCGTGATGAGCTCTTCCTTACCCGTCTCCTCCAGGATCCAGACGCTTCTCTGACCGTCGCTCCAGTAGCGCTGCCTCAATTGCGCCGGCGGATGGCCGAGGATCACGGCAGCCTGCGCCTGCAAGTCCTTGGTGAGCCACAAAACCTTCGGCGGCGGCGTCGATCCGAACACCTCTGCAATGAACGCAGCCGGTTCCTGATAGACCTCGCCGCGGGCCGCGGCAGCGGCCAGGGACAATGTCAGCAGCGCAAGCGTGCGGAGCGCGGCGCTATTCATCAGAACATGAAACCCCCGCCGATGTCGAAGCGGGTCTGCGACTTGTCCGTCGCGTACCACTGGATATCGGCTTTCAAGACAACCTGCGGATGGACCCAGAAATTGACCCCGACGACCTTGATGCGCTCGTGATTGTTGGGATCCTGGAGCAGGCCGTTCGCCGGATCCTCCGCCTGCACGATGTCCAGGCGCTCGTAGCGGACGAAAGGCGCCACATCGAAGTTGCCGCGCTTGTATACGTGGTACGCAGCTTGCGCATACCAGCCCTTCATCGACTTCGGCGCCGCAAATGCGGTCGTGGGGTCCGCGGCGAAGAGCGCCGCAGTGACCTTGTCGGAATCGCCCAGCGTGGCCGACGTATACAGAGCCTGCAGGTCGAGCCCGGCGACCCTGTACTGGGCGTGGACGTCCCACAGGGTGAAGCGCGCCGGCACGCCCTGCAGCGCCGGATTGGAGGCGCCGTTCTGGCCGGTGTCGCCGCTGAAGACACCGCCTCCGACCAGCAGTCCGGGCCGCCGGTAGTTGAGCGAACCGTATGCGGCCAGGTCGCGCGCGTTGGCGAGCTGCCCCTCCTGGTGCGCGCTGCGGATGCCCGTGGTCGGGTCGTCGAGTTTGCCTGAGTCGAAGCCCGTCGTGATGCCGAAGTCGTACCGGAAGCTCTCGGCGAAGATTCCGTGGACGCCGGCTCCCAGCTCGCGCCACGTCGTCGGGATGATGCGCGTCTCGACCTGATTGCGCTGCACGCCGTAGTAGGTCGGCGGCTCGTGCGTTTCGTTCAGGATGCCGATGGGAATCAGGAACAGACCGCCTTTGAAGTTGAGGGCATCGCTTGACTTGTAGTTCACCCAGGCCTGCTCGATCTCCGCCTCGCCCTGATCCTCCGAGCTCACCACGGCGTGCTCGAACTCCACTTCGGAGTGGATCGTGAGATGTTCGTCGAACCGATGGTTAAAGCCGAATACGAAGCGAGCCAGATCGGCGGTAGCGTCGCCGCTCTCGCGGAACTTGCTGTATCCGGCCTCGCCGTAGCCGATGATGCTCGTGCCGCCGCTCGCGAGTCCGGAGCTGCGGTCGAGCATGGAGCCGTAGTCCGGCGAGGACGGCGCGGGCAGCGGGGCGGGCGCCGCCGTTCTTGCCGCCTGCTGCGCCTTCAGCTCGTCGATCTCCTGCTGCAGAATCTGCAGCTTCTCATCGACGCTCTGGGCGAGCACGGGCGGGGCTCCGAAAGCGGCCATCACGGCCAGGGTTAGGGTGGATTTTTTCATTGGGTCTCCTGCTGAGTTGAATAGCGGTTTTCACGAGGCTGGCTACCTCAGCTAGGGCGCTGACTGGCTGGCTCCTTTTGTCTGACAGGTCAGTAAGTTAGGAGCGCCGCATCCGCGGCGCGCGCAAGACTTGACGGCCCGGTAAATATAAATGAGAATGGTTCCCATTACAAGCTCTCGGACGGATCCACGATGTACGTGTGCCTCTGCAACGGCGTGACCGACCGCGATATCCGCGAGGCCGTTTCGCGGGGTGCCCGCAGCGTGAAAGACCTGCGCCGGGAGCTCGGCGTGGCCTCCGACTGCGGCAAGTGCGCCGGCTGCGCACGCGAGGTGTTGAGCGAGGCGCGGCGCGACGCCGTCCTCCCCGCTTCCCTGCAAGCGGCCTGATTCACCCCCGCCCAGCCCGAGCAGGCGCGCCCGTTGCCGCGGGCGTGCGTGATATTCTCGAGCGTTCCCACGAGGAGGCCTGCGATGAAAGGCGACAAGAAAGTCATCGAGCACCTGAACAAGGTGCTGACCAACGAGCTCACCTCGATCAACCAGTACTTCCTGCACTCGCGAATGTTCGAGAACTGGGGGCTAAAGAGGCTCGCCGAGCACGAACACGAAGAGTCGATCGACGAAATGAAGCACGCCGACAAGCTGATCGAGCGCATCCTGTTCCTCGAGGGGCTGCCGAACCTGCAGAGCCTCAACAAGCTGCTGGTCGGCGAGAGCGTGGAGGAGGCGCTGAAGTGCGATCTCAGGCTCGAGATGCACGCGCATCCCATGCTCAAGGCGGCGATCGCGTACTGCGAGGAATCGGGCGACTACGTTTCGCGCGAGCTGTTCGAGGACATCCTGGAGAGCGAGGAGGAGCACATCGACTGGATCGAAATCCAGCTCGACCTCATCGCGCGGATCGGCATCCAGAACTACATGCAGTCACAGATCGGCGGGAACGCCAAGTCCTGAGCTCGGGCCGGATCGACGCCCGGCCAGCGCGTCCTCAGGTCTTCGCGGAGACGGCCGGCCCGATCTTGCGCCGACCGCTGAACATCGACCACGCGATCCAGAGCGCAGGCAGCAGCACCAGCCCATAGGTCAGGATCGCGCCGTACTGACCCTCCGGCCCGTAGGGCTCGGTCGCGATGTGCCAGTACTGGTTGTCGATCGGGAGCACGTTCGCCTCGGTGGCCTCGTGGAACGAGTAGATGAGGAGCTGCACCGCGAACAGCACGAGGAATATCGAGGTCACCTGGAAGAACAGCCCCAGGTTGATGCGGTGCCCGTAGCGCGACCAACCCCAGGCTAGCGAAGCCGCGAGCGCGATGCCGAAGATCGCGCCCCAGAATAAATGCGTCGACTCGGCCTGGCGCGCGAGCGTCGCGGCGATGAACGCCATTTCCATGCCCTCGCGCGTGATCATCAACAGGACGATCAGGAACACTCCGATCCAGGGCCCTGCCCCGGTCGCCGCGGTCTCGAGGCGCCCGCCGATCTCGCCACGCATCTTCTTCGCGTGCTTGAGCATGTAGACGACCATGGAGATCACCATGACGGCCGCAACCGCGGCGAGCACCGCTTCCCAGATCGGGAGCACCGCGACTTCCGCGAGGAACACGCCCAGCACGATCGAAAGCAGCGCGGCCGTTCCGGTCCCCCACCACGCGGCGGGAACGAGACCCTCTCGGCCAGTCTTGCGCAGATACGCGATTGCGATAGCGACGATGAGGAAGGCCTCGATGCCTTCCCGGAGGGTGAATACGGTCATCTGCAGCATGTTCGTTCCTAGGCGGTCAGGATCAGCTTTCCGTTCTGCGTGCGGCGGAGCCGGTATTCGCGCCCTTCGTGCTCGATGATCAGCTCGCCCTTCTTCCCCAGCAATTGCCGGCTCGGCACCCGGTCGGAGGAAGCGGACGGGGCAAGCTCTCGTCCTTGATTTCCCTCTGTATTGGGAGAAGTCCGGTCGGCTGCCATCTGCAAATGATAACGGTTCTCATTTAAATGTCAAGCCCGGCCGCGAGGTTACGGAGAGAATGGCGTATGCCGGTTCGGACCCTCCTCGGTGCGCTCGCCCTGTTGGCAGCGATTCCCGCATGGACGCAGGAACCTGCGCGCAGTGCCACGCCGACACGCGAGTTGGGCGCCGCACAATTGCTCGGCGAGCTGCGCAAGGGCGGCTACGTCCTCTACTTCAGGCACGCATCGACCGATTTCAGCCAGAACGACGAGAGAATGAAGAGCTACGAGGACTGTGCGAGCCAGCGCAACTTAATAGACAAGGGACGCGCCGAGGCGCGCGCGGCCGGGGCGGCGATTCGCGACCTCAAGCTCCCGATCGGCCGCGTCCTCGCGAGCCCGTTCTGCCGCACCGTGGAAACCGCGCAGCTGCTGTTCGGCCGGGCGGAGAAGATGCAGGAAGTCCGCGGTGGACCCGCGGCGCCGGCTGGGTCCGATCGCTACGCGCCCCTGAGAAAGATCCTGGCGGCTCCCGTTGCGACCGGAACGAATCTCGTGGTGGTGAGCCACGGCAACCCGTTTTACAGCGTCGCCGGGCCACCCTACCTCGCTGAGGGCGAAGCCGCCGTCGTCCAGCCGCTGGGACAGGATTTCCGGATCGTCGCGCGGGTCCGGATCGACGCGTGGAAGGAGATGAAATAGACGCTAGTAGGCGGCGCCCTGAGCGTAGTTCTCGAAGCGGGTGTATTCGCCGAGGAAGGTGAGCTTCACCGTGCCGATGGGGCCGTTGCGCTGCTTGAGGATGATGATCTCGGCGACGCCCTTGTCGGGCGAATCGGGCGTGTAGACCTCCTCGCGGTAGATCGCGAGGATCAGGTCGGCGTCCTGCTCGATCGCGCCCGACTCCCGCAGGTCCGACATGATCGGGCGCTTGGGGCCGGTGCGCTGCTCGACCGCGCGCGAGAGCTGCGACAGGGCGACCACCGGGACCTTGAGCTCCTTGGCGAGCGACTTGAGCGAGCGCGAGATCTCGGAGATCTCGGTCGCCCGGTTCTCGCCTTCGCTCGACGCCTGCATCAGCTGGAGATAGTCGACGATGATGAGCCCGAGCGCGCCGTACTGGCGGTGGAGGCGCCTCGCCCGGGCCCGCAGCTCGAGCGCGTTCAGCGCCCCCGACTCGTCCACGAGTATGGGCGCGTCGTGCAGCTTGCCGACCGCGTTGGTGAGGCGGTTCCAGTCGTCGTCCGAAAGCCTTCCCGTGCGCAGCTTGTGCTGGTCGAGCCGGCCGATCGACCCGAGGAGCCGCATCGCAAGCTGGCTGCCCGACATCTCCATGCTGAATACGGCCACCGGGAGCTTGTTCTCCACCGCCACGTGCTCGGCGATGTTGAGCGCGAGCGCGGTCTTTCCCATCGACGGGCGCCCGGCGATGATGATCAGGTCGCCGGGCTGCAGCCCCGAGGTGTCGCGGTCGAGATCCCGGTACCCGGTCGGGATTCCGGTGATGTCCGAGGGGTTGTCCTTGTGGTACAGCAGGTCGATCCGCTCCATGACCTGCGTGAGCAGAGGCTGGATCTCCATGAAGCCCTGGCGGGTCTTCGCTCCGGCCTCGGCGATCTGGAAGATCTTCGACTCGGCCTCGTCGAGCAGCTGGCTGACCTCCTTGCCCATGCGGTTAAGCGCGCCGTCTGCAATCTCGGTGGACACCTCGATCAGTTTCCGCAGGACGGCGCACTCGCGCACGATCTCCGCATAGCGCCTGACGTTGTGCGCCGAAGGCGTGTTGCCGGCCAGCGCGGCGAGGTAGGAGATGCCGCCGGTCTTGTCCTTGTCCTCGCTCGCCTTGATCGCCTCGTCGACCGTCACCACATCGGCGGGCTTGCCGCGCTCGATCAGGCGCGCGATGTGGCGGAAAATGCGGCGGTGATCGTCCCTGTAGAAGTCCGAATCGGTGACTACGTCGCCGATCCTGTCGAAAGCGGCGTTGTCGAGCAGCAGCCCCCCCAGCACCGACTGCTCCGCGTCGATCGAGTGCGGCGGCAGCTTGAGGTTCAACAGCTGCGAGTCGGTGGGTGCCTGGGAGGCAGTCTGAGCCATGGGAGCGGCCGAGCGGATTGCGGCCACTTTACAGCAAAAAAGGCCGCGCGCGCGGCCTTTCTGCGGGAGATAGCGAGCCCTACTGCTGCGCCGTCTCTCCCAGCACCGAGATCTTGATGTGTACCAGGACGTCGGCGTGCAGCGCGACCGTCACCTCGTGATCGCCCACCGTCTTCAGCGGACCCTGCGGCAGGCGGATCATGGCGCGCTCGACCTCGAACCCCTGCGCCTTGAGTGCCTCGACGATATCCACGTTGGTGACCGAACCGAACAGGCGACCGTCCACCCCCGCCTTCTGGGTGATCTGCACCATCAGACCATCGAGCTTGGCGCCCTTTTCCTGCGCCGCAACGAGGGCCTGGGACTGGGTCTGCTCGAGCGCCGCGCGCTTCTTCTCGAACTCGGCGAGACTCTCGGGCGTTGCCCGCGTCGCCTTGCCCTGGGGCAGCAGGTAGTTGCGCGCGTAGCCGTCCTTCACCTTGACCACGTCGCCGAGGCCGCCGAGATTGACCACCTTCTCCAATAGAATGACTTGCATGGCGCCTCTCAGTGAAGGTCGGTGTACGGCAGCAGGGCCATATAGCGCGCGCGCTTGACCGCCGCCGACAGCTGGCGCTGGTAGTGCGTGCGCGTGCCGGTGATCCGGGCGGGGATGATCTTGCCGTTCTCGCCGATGAAATCTTTCAGCAGGTCGACATCCTTGTAGTCGATCCACTCGATCTTCTCCGCGGTGAAGCGGCAGAACTTGCGGCGCTTGAACAGCTGCTTCGCGCCCTTCTGGTCGCGCTTGCCGTCGCGGCCCTTGCCTTTACCCTTGCCTTTGAATCCGCCTCGACCTCTCGGTGGGGGCATGTCAGTCTCCTTTGAATTCGACCCCGGTCGCATGCAGCACCACCGCACGGCTGGTGCGGCTCTTTGCGGCCAGAAATCCCGTTACCTTCACATCGCTACCCAGTTTCGCCGCGGCGAGGAGCGTCGCTTCGCGCTCGAACGCCACGGCTGCAATCTCGCAGCTCACCTTCCGCGCGGCCCCGGCTTCCATCTGCTCAGAGTCGTGCTGGAGCCGGAATTTCATCACCGGCACGCCCGCCGGCGTGTGCCGCAGCGCGTCCAGCTCGATGAGCCTGCCCGACACCGTTACCCGGTTGGCCTGCGCCAACGCGTCAGACTTTCGCCGGCTCCGCGGGCGTCGGCGCCTCGGTGCGCGGCGCCTCGGTGCGCGGCGCCTCGGGGCGTGGCGCCTCGCCCGGGTTCAGCACCGACTTGGACTTTTCCTCCTTCATCATCGGCGAGGGCGTTGTCCAGGCCCGCTCCATCTTGATGATGAGGTGGCGCAGCACCGCGTCGTTGAACTTGAAGGAATGCTCGAGCTCGCCCAGCGTCTCCGAGTCGCACTCGATGTTCATCAGCACGTAGTGCGCCTTGTGGACCTTGGCGAGCGGAAACGCGAGCTGGCGGCGACCCCAATCCTCGAGCCGGTGGATCTTGCCGTTCCTCGAGGTCACCGTCGCGCGGTAACGCTCGATCATCGCCGGGACCTGCTCGCTCTGGTCCGGGTGGACGATGAAACACACTTCGTAATGTCGCATCATGGCTCCCTATGGATGAAGCCGCCCGCTCAAGTCCGCCGTTGCGACGCGGCGGGGACGGTGCGGCAGGGTTGAAAACAAACGACCGCCGGAGCGGTCGTCGAGAGCGCGAATTGTAGCCGAATCAAGACCCAAGAGGCAAGCTATCATATTCCGGATCCGTCAACCGGAGGCCGATCGTGTGCAGAAGCATCAAGACCCTGTTCAACTTCGACCCGCCGGCCACCGACGAGGAGATCCAGGCGGCATCCCGGCAGTTCGTCCGCAAGCTGAGCGGCTTCGCGAGTCCGTCCAAGGCGAACCAGGTAGTCTTCGATCACGCGGTCGAGGAGGTCACGGCCGCGGCACGCGCGCTCATCGGGTCGCTGGTGACCAATGCCGAGCCGCGAAATCGAGAAGTGGAAGCGGCAAGGGCCAGGGCAAGGACCGCGGCAAGGTTCGGCACGAGATAAGGGGGACCAATGAAGCTCACATGGGCTGAAGCAACGCACAAGCGCATGGGCGTCGTCGCCGACGCCTTCGGCAACGTCCTCGTGGACGCGTTCCACTACCTCGCGCTCTTCGCGATCGGCGGCGCCATCGTCTGGTCGGCGGCGATCGCATTCTTCGGCATGACGACCAAGGGGCACGCCTCCATCGAGGACATCCTGCTGCTCTTCATCTACCTCGAGCTCGGCGCGATGGTCGGTATCTACTTCAAGACGAAGCACATGCCCGTCCGGTTTCTGATCTACGTCGCCATGACCGCGCTGACGCGCCTCCTGATCTCCGACGTGCAGGCGCACCACGACAGCCCCAACACCATGGACACGAGTATCGTCGTCGTTTCCGGCGCGATTCTGCTCCTCGCGCTCGCGACGCTGGTGATCCGCTTCGGCTCCTCGAAGTTCCCTTCCCAGAAGGCCGACGGCCGCGACTAGCGTGAGAAGCAACGACAAGCGCCGGCTCGCCCTTGCCCACCTGCGCCGCAGGGAATGGCAGAAGGCGCATGAGCTGGTGATGGACCTGGAAGACAAGGTTGCGTTCCACATGCACGGCCTAGTTCACCGGCTCGAAGGCGACCTGGAGAACGCCCGCTACTGGTACGCGAAGGCCGGCGTGCCCATACGCAGGTCGCTGCGTCTTGCCGCGGAGCTGCGGAAGATCGAAGCCGAGCTGGAGACCGGGCGATGAAACGAAGCGAAGACCGCATCCTCACCACCCACGCGGGCAGCCTGCCGCGCCCCGCCGACCTGCTCAAGCTCATCCAGGCCAAAGGGAAGGGCGAGCCGTATGACCGCGAGGCCTACGCCGCGCGCGTACGAAGCGCGGTCGTCGACATTGTCGCGAGGCAGATACGCCTCGGAATCGACGTCGTCGACGACGGCGAGATGGGCAAGGCGGGCTTCATCCCTTACGTCAACGAGCGCCTCGCCGGATTCGAGGTCGACCGCGGACGCAGCGGCAGCCCGTTCGCCGGTTCGCGCGAGTTCAGGGCGTTCCCGGAGTTCTACGAATGGTTCGGGCGGGCGCTGCCCAGCCCCGCAGCGTCGCTGCCTCACATGGTGTGCACCGGGCCGATCTCGTACAAGGGCCACGCTCAGGTGCAGACCGACATCGCGAACCTCAAGGCTGCGCTCGAGGGAACGAGCGTCGAGGAAGCATTCCTTCCCGCGATCTCGCCCGCCGGCATCGAAGAGTGGCAGACGAACCGCTACTACAAGACCGACGAGGACTACCTCTACGCCATCGCCGACGCGATGCACGAGGAATACCGGGCCATCGTCGACGCGGGGCTGCTCCTGCAGATCGACGACCCCCGCATCGCGACCTACTACGCCCTCAGCCCCGACCGGAGCATCAAGGAGATCCGCAGGTGGGCGATGCAGCGCATCGAGGCCCTTAACCACGCGCTGCGCGGCATCCAGCGCGAGCGCGTGCGCTGGCACACCTGCTACGGCATCAACATCGGCCCGCGCGTGCACGACATGGAGCTGAAGGATTTCATCGACATCATCCTGAGGGTGCGCGCCGGCGCCTACTCCTTCGAGGCGGCCAACCCCCGCCACGAGCACGAGTGGTCTTTGTGGAGAAACGTGAGGCTGCCCGAGGGTACGGTGCTGATTCCCGGCGTCATCACCCAGTCGAACGTGATGGTCGAGCACCCGCAGCTGATCGCCGAGCGCATCGTGCGCTTCGCGGGCGCGGTGGGCCGCGAGAACGTGATCGCCGGAGCCGACTGCGGCTTCGGCACCTTCGCCGGGTCCCAGGAGATCCACGAAAGCGTGGTCTGGGCGAAGTTCAGCGCGATGACCGAAGGAGCGCGCATCGCCTCGGAGCGTCTGTGGAAGAAGCGCTCGCGGCGGCCGGCCGCCGCGAGCCGCGCGCGCAAGCGCCGTCCCCGCTCGCGTATCTAGGATCCCCCTTCCGTGCGCGACCCGTGGCGGTCGTCGCCTTCCTCGATCCAGGCGCGCAGCAGTGTGTAGGTCACTGCGAGGACGACCGGGCCGACGAAGATCCCGATCAGGCCGAAGCCGATCAGCCCTCCGATCACGCCGGCGAAGATCAGCAGGAGCGGGAGGTCTGCGCCCTTCTTGATCAGGAACGGCCTGATGAAGTTGTCGACCGTGGCGGCGATGAGCGTGACCACGAGCAGGAAGGTGCCCCAGCCAGGCCGCCCGCTCCAATAGAGCCATCCGACGGCGGGAAGCAGGACCGGAAGCGGACCGATCTGAGCCACGGTGCACATGAACATCACCGCAGTCAGGACGGCTGCGAAGGGCACTCTGGCGATGAAAAGGCCCAGGCCGCCGATGATGGCCTGGATCAGCGCGGTCACGACGACCCCCAAGGCCACGCCGCGTATCGCCTGGCCGGATAGAGCGACAAGGTGCTCGCCGCGCCTGCCGGCCAGGCGCGCACCGAAGCGTTTCGCCCACGAGGCCGCGCCCTCGCCCTGTGCGTACAAGATCGCCGCGATCAGCACCGTGAGCAGGAACTGGATGAACACCACGCCGAAGTTGCCGATCTCGGAGACGAACTGCCTGCTCAAGCTGCCGGCGTAGGGGGCGAGTTTCGCGGTGAGCACCTCGACGCCCTCGGTCGCGACCTCCTGCCAGATCTGCGTCGCGGAGTCGCCCAGGACGGGAAGAGCGGCGAGCCAGGACGGCGGCGCGGGTACCTTGAAGTCGCCCAGGGCCTTGATCCAGTCGCCGATGGTGTTGATGTTGCCCACGATCGTCGCGATCGCGGCAGAGAGCGGCACGATCAGCACCAGCAGCTGGATGAGCGACATCACCGTCACGGCCAGCCAGCGCCGGTTCCCGACCGCCTTCTCCACCCTGAGCAGCAGCGGCCAGGTCGCCACCACGATCATCGTCGCCCACGTGAGCGCCCCCAGGAAGGGCTTGAGCACCCACAGGGATGCGGCCATGAGCCCGCCGAGAGACAGCACGGCGAGCACGGTGAGCGTGAGGTCGCGTCGGGGTTCGGCCATCCAGTCGCTTCCCGGTTTGGGGCGATGTTACCCGACTTTGGCCGCCCGGCGCCTGCGCGACTCGAACAGGCAAAGGCCGCTCGCCACCGACACGTTGAGGCTCGCGACGCTGCCCAGCATGGGAATGCGCACGAGCAGGTCGCAGCGCTCGCGCGTGAGGCGCCGCATGCCCTCGCCCTCCGCGCCGAGCACCCAGGCGATCTCTTCGGGGAGATCGGACTCGTACAGCGTCTTCTCGGCGTCCTCGTCGGCGCCGACGATCCAGATGCTGCGCTCCTTCAGATCGTCCAGCGTGCGCGCGAGATTGGTTACCATGTAGTAGGGAACCGAGTCGGCGGCCCCGCTCGCGACCTTCGACACGACCGCGCCGATTCCGGCGGCGCGGTCCTTGGGCGCGACCACGGCGTGGGCTCCCGCCGCGTCGGCCACCCTCAGGCAGGCCCCCAGGTTGTGGGGGTCGGTGACGCCGTCGAGGACGAGCAGCAGCGGCGGCTCCTTGAGCGAGTCGAGCAGGTCTTCCAGGCTCTCGCGCGAGGGCTTGTCGAACACGATCGCGACCACGCCCTGGTGGCGTCCGCCGCCGTAGAAGCCGTCGAGGCGCTTGGTCGGAACGCGCATCAGCGCCACGCCCGCCTTCTCCGCGGCGAGGGCGAGGTCCTTCGCGCGCGCGTCCTTGCGGTTCTCGTCGAGATACAGCTCGACGACCGAGGCGGCGTCGGCGCGCAGCCGCGCGAGCACGGCGTGGAAGCCGAACACCGCTCGCGTCGGCTTCATCGGTCCTCAACTCTAGCTGCGCGAGCGCCGCCGCAGGGTGCGGACATGGCGCGGGCCCGTCGCAGAGTCACCGGCGAGCAGGAAATCGAGCCGGCTCGTCTCCAGGTCCACGCGCGCGATCTTCACCCGCACGCGGTCGGCGAGGCGGAAGACCTTGCGCGTGCGGTCGCCGACCAGCTGATGGCGGGTCGCGTCGAACTGGAAATAATCCTGCCCCAGCTCGGAGATGTGCACCAGCCCCTCGACGTAGAAATCGTCGAGCGCGACGAAGATGCCAAAGCCGGTGACCGCCGAGACCGAGCCTTCGAACTCCTCGCCGACGCGGTCGCGCATGTAATAGCACCTGAGCCAGGCGGCGACCTCGCGGGTCGCCTCGTCCGCCCGCCGCTCGGTCTGCGAGCAATGCGCGCCGAGATCGGCCCAGTTCCCCGGCTTGTAGCGGCCGCCCTCTAGCGCCGCCTTGATCGAGCGGTGCACCAGCAGGTCGGGATAGCGGCGGATCGGCGAGGTGAAATGCGTGTAGTGCTCGTAGGCGAGACCGAAGTGGCCGACGTTCTCCGGGCTGTACTGCGCCTGCTGCAGCGAGCGCAGCAGCACCGTCTGCAGCAGCTGCACGTCGGGCCGCTTGCGCACGGTCTCCAGCAGCTTCGCGTAGTGCTTGGCGGTCGGCCTGTCGCCGCCGGCGAGCTGCAGGCCGAAGCCCTTGAGGAACTCGCGCAGCGCTTTCAGCTTCTCCGGCGTCGGCCCCTCGTGGACGCGGTACAGCGTCGGGTGCTTGCGCGCCGACAGGAAATCCGAAGCGCAAACGTTGGCGGCGAGCATGCATTCCTCGATGATGCGGTGGGCATCGTTGCGCTCGACGCGGTCGATGCGCAGCAGCCGGTTCTGCTCGTCGAAGACGAACTGGGTCTCGATCGTCTCGAAATCGATCGCGCCGCGCTCTTCGCGTGCCCGGAGCAGCGCCTTGAAGAGGAGCTCGAGCAGCTGCAGCCGCGGCAGCAGGGCCTTGAGCCCCCGTGCCGCCTCTCCGTGCGGATTCGAAAGCGCCGCGGCCACCGTCGTATAGGTCAGCCGCGCGCGCGATCGCATCACCGCGGGGTAGAAGCGGTAGCGCGCGATCTGCCCCTTGGGGCCGATCGACATGTCGCACGCCATGCACAGCCGGTCGACGTCCGGGTTGAGCGAGCACAGGCCGTTCGACAGGCGCTCGGGCAGCATGGGGATGACGCGGCGGGGAAAGTACACCGAGTTGCCGCGCTCGCGCGAATCGGCGTCGAGCGCATCCCCGTCGCGCACGTAATGGCTGACGTCGGCGATGGCGACGATGAGCCGGAAGCCGTCGCGCGTCTTCTCGCACCAGACCGCGTCGTCGAAGTCGCGCGCCGTCTCGCCGTCGATGGTGACGAGCTCCAACCCCCGCAGATCCTCGCGGCCCGCGAGATCACCGGCGCCGGGCGCCTCCGGGTATCCCCGGGCGAGCTCCTCCGCGCGCGGCGAGAACCTGAACGGCAGGTCGTGCTTGCGCAGCGCGATCTCGATCTCGATTCCGGGGTCGGCCGCCTCGCCCAGCACTTCGACGATGCGGCCGATCGGCTCGGTGTGGCCGTCGGGCTGCGCGGTGAGCTCGGCGACCACGACCTGGCCGGCGCGCGCCCCGCCCGCATCCTCGGTAGCGACGTGGATGTTCTGGCTGATGCGGCGCTCCGAGGGCTCGACGAACAGAATGCCGTGCTCACTCCGCAGGCGGCCGACTACGCGATGGTTGACACGTTCGACGACCTCGACGATCTTCGCCTCGGCGCGCCCGCGGCGGTCCATACCGGACACGCGGACCATCACGCGGTCGCCGTGCAGGACCTTCCGCATCTCGTGCGGGCCGAGGTACAGATCCTCGCCCTCCTCCGGAACGACGAAGCCGTATCCCTCCGGATGCCCTTCGACGCGGCCGGCGATCAGACGCGCCTTCCTCGCGACGAGGATCGCGCCCTTGCGGTTGCGCAGTATCTGCGCCTCGCGCTCCATCGCAGCCAGCCGCCGCTCGAACGCCTCGCGCTCGTCGCGGGTGATCGCGAGGCGTTGTGCGAGCTCGGAATCGGAGAGCGGCACGCCCGCCTCGGCGAGCGTCTGAAGAATGAGCTCGCGGCTCGCTATGGGATTTTCGTATCGCGCTGCCTCCCTCTCCCGATGGGGATCGAGGGGGCGGCGCTGCTTTTTCGTTGACAAATCGGCTCTTTCCTATAGAATCCGCCCTCGGGCTGAAGACCGGAAATGGCGCGGCCCTTTCGCCGAGGTGGCGGAATTGGTAGACGCACTAGGTTCAGGTCCTAGCGGTGGCAACACTGTGGGGGTTCGAGTCCCTTCCTCGGCACCAAGTCTGGCGATACCCGCACTCCTGATCAAGTTGAGCTGGTAAACCCTCCGTCGATCACGATCACCTCCCCGGTCACGAAGCGGTTCGACTGCACTAAAGACATCATCGTCTCCGCGACGTCCTCCGCGGTCACGACGCGCTTGAGCGGCGTGGCCTTGGCGCGCTTGCCCATGAGGTCCTCGTATTTGTCCTTGAGCATGCGCTGCATCCAGTCGCCTTCCATCCAGCCCGGCGCGACCGCGTTGACGCGGATGTCCGGCCCGAGATTCCAGGCGAGCGTCTTGGTCAGGTTGACCACCGCAGCCTTGCTCGCGGCGTAAGGCAGCGGCTGAGGCCCGGGCCGCAGGCCGACGATGCTCGCGGTGTTGACGATGCAACCCTTGGAGGCTTTGAGCAGATGCACCGCCGCTCGGGTGACCTGAAACAGCCCGCGCACGTTCACCGCGAACACGCGGTCCCAGTCTTCAAGCGAAAGGCTTTCGAGGTCCTTCGGAGTCCAGGACGCAGTCGTTCCAGCGTTGTTGATGAGCACGTCCAGGCGCCCGAATTTGTCTTCGACCGACTTCAGCATCGCCCGCACGCCGGCCTCGTCGCTCACGTCGCAGCGCGACAGCAGCGCGCCTGCGCCGGATTTCCGCGCCTCTTCGGCTACCGCCTTCGCTTCCTTTTCGCTCCGGCTGTAGTTGATCACGACGTCGTACCCCGCCCGCGCGAGCGCGAGCGCGGCCGCCCGGCCGATCCCGCTTGCGGCCCCGGTCACCAGCGCTGCGCGGTTCGCTGCAGGCACGTCGCGCTACTTGACGCGCTTCGCCGCGTCTCTCGCGAGCGACAGATCGGAATACTTCGCCACGTCGATGCTCGCCTTGGCGAGGCCGAGCTGGTGCTGCAGGTCGATGTTCGCCTGCATCGCCGTCAGGTCGGGCAGCAGGTCGGGATCGCGGTAATAGTCGCCCTGCTGGCCGTTCTTGGTAAAGAGCCAGCCCTCGAACGAGGCCGCCGGCCGCTTGCTCACGCGCGCGGCGATCTCGCAGGCTTCCTTGTGGTTCTTCGGATCGAGCCACCAGTGTACCGCCCGGATCGCGTCTTCCATGAAGTCGACCATCGCCGCGCGGTTCTTCTTGATGAACTCCTCGCGTGCCGCCCAGATGATCATCTGCGTGCGGCCCACTACCTCTTTCTGGGTGAAGAGCACGCGCGAGCCTTCGCGCAGCTCCTTGTCGAACGAGAACGGGATGACCGCGGGAATCGCGTCGACTTTCCTGCTGAGCAGCATCGATTTCATGTTCGGGAAGGCGGCCTCGACTACGCTGACGTCCTTCCTGTCGTCGAGACCGCTCTTGCGCAGCGCCGCGCGCATGACGATGTCGACGGCGCTCCCGGCGGCGTTGGTCGCGAGCACCTTGCCCTTCAGGTCGGTCACGCTCTTCACCGGGCCGTCCTTGAGGACGAAAAACTCGTCGCTGTAGTAGCCCGGCACGCCGTCCTGGAACTCGTCGGCGATCACGCGCAGATCCCTCATGCCGGCGTTCTCGACGGCGATGGCGAAGGAGGCGAACGCGAGGTCGGCGATCTCCAACTCGTTGTTGGCGAGCGCGGTGATCATCGGCGGCGTTCCCTGGAAGCGCAGCGCCTCGTAGGTGTAGGACTTGCCGAGGTGCCTTGCCAGGCCTTCCTTCTCGAAAAGGATCGGCGCCCAGTTCGCCACCGGCACCACGTACGCGGCGCGGATCTTGACCGGTTGCGCCCAGACCGGCGTGAACACGAGCGCGAGCGCACCGGCAGCGAGAACCTTCCTCAACGTAGACATCTCATCCTCCTCAGGATCAAAGAAATCATTCTAGACCGTGGTGGGCAGCAGCGCCTCCGGATGCCAAAGCAGCATGCGGCGGCGCAGTAGCGCCATCAGCTTTACCAGGGCATAGCCGGCCAGCGCGATCTCCAGGATGCCGGCGAAAACGCCCGGCGAGTCGGCAAAGCGCGAGGCGGTGATCATCGCCCCACCGAGGCCGACTCCGCCCATCTTCATCTCGGCGACGATGTCGACGATCAAGGCAATCGGCAGCGCCACCTGCAGCCCGGTGAAGATCTGCGGCAGTGCGGCCGGCAGGACCACCTCGCGCAGCAGCTCGCGCTCGCTCGCGCCGAGGTTGCGGGCCGACCAGAGCAGCTCGCGCTCGACCACGGCGGTGGCCGCAGCGGCGGCAGTCACCACAGGGAAGATCGCGTCGAGCACCACCATCGTGATCTTCGAGACATCATGGAACCCGAGCCAGAGCGTGACGATCGGCAGAAACGCGATCTTGGGCATCGGAAAGCCGGCCGATACGACCGGGTCGAGAAACCAGCGCATTGCGCGGTTGCGCGCAATCAGCACACCGAGCGGTATCCCGGCCGCCGACGCGACGAAGAAGCCGGCGAACGAGCGATACAGCGTGGACCCGAGGTTCGACCACAGCTCGCCGGAGGCGCCGTCGGCCGAGATACGCTCGGCGACCGCCGAGAGCGCCGGCAGCATGAATGGCGTCACCGCGCCGCTGCGAGCGATGATCTCCCAGGCGATCGCCAGTGCCGCGACCGGCAGCAGGGGAGCGAGCCGGCTCATTCGCGCCATCGCAGAACTCGGTTGTAGAAAAGGAGGTAGAGCCGGTCGGCGAAGAAGCCGAGAAAGGCCACGGTGAGCACTACTGCGAACATCGCATCGTAGACGCCTCCCTCCCCCAGAAATCCGATCAGGTAGCCCAGACCCGAGCGAGCGACGATCAGCTCCGAGCTCACCAGCAGGATGAACGAGAGGGCGAGCGCCGTGCGGATGCCGTTCAGCAGCTCCGGCAGCGCGCTCGGCAACACAACGTCGCGCAGCACGGCGAGGCGGCTTGCGCCCATGCTGCGCGCCGACCACACCAGCGCTTGGTCGCTCGAGCGCGCGCCGTTGAAGGCGCCCAGCGTGACCGGCAGCATGCAGCCGAGGAAGATCAGGAGGATCTTGGAGCCGTCGCCGAAGCCGAGCCACAACGCCGTCACCGGGATCAGCGCCGACTTCGGCATGGGATAGAGCGCCTCGACGAGGGGGCTCACCAGCGCATTCACGGGTCGCCACCAGGCCATGGCGATGCCGAGCGCACCTCCGACCGCGATCGCGAGCGCGAGCCCGGCACCGCCGCGGTAAAGCGAGGCCGCGGAGCTTCGCCACAGCTCCGGGTCCAGCGCGAGCTTCCACCAGGCCTCGAGCACCGAGCTCAGCGCGGGCAGCACGTCCGGCGACACGAGGTTCAGCCGCACCACGCCCTCCCACGCGAGCGCCATGAGGACGAGCGGGCCGAAGTCCAGCGCGCGCTTCAAGCGCCACGTCCCCGCTGCGCCTTGAGCGCTTCGTCGCGCACCAGGCCCCAGACCTCGTCGACCCGCTCGACGAAGGGCTTCGACTTGAAGAGGTGCGGGTCGTTGCGGTCGAAATTCGTCTCGACCACCGCTTTGACCTTCCCGGGGCGGGCCGACATCACGACCACGCGCTGCGCCAGGTAGACCGCCTCCTGCACGTCGTGGGTGACGAAGAGAACCGTCTTCGGCGAGCGCCGCCAGATGGCGAGCAGCTCCGACTGCATCAGGCTCCGGGTCTGAGCGTCGAGCGCGCCGAAGGGCTCGTCCATGAGCAGCGTCGCCGGGTCGATGGCGAGGGTCCGGGCGATCGCCGCCCGCTGCTTCATGCCGCCCGATAGCTGCGACGGATAGCTCGATTCGAAACCGGACAGTCCGACCATGTCGATGTATTCCTGCGCGCGACACTCGCGTTCAGCCTTCGGCAATCCGAGCTTTTCCAGGCCGTAGAGCACATTGCCTTTGACCGTCTTCCACGGGAACAGGGCGAAGTGCTGGAACACGATGCCGCGGTCGGGGCCGGGGCCGGCCACCGGCGCGCCGCTGATGCGGATCGCGCCCGCGCCCACCGGCAGGAAACCGCCGATCAGGTAGAGGAGCGTCGACTTGCCGCAACCCGAGGGGCCGAGCAGGGCGATGAACTCCCGCTCGTGCACCTGCAGCGACACGCTCTCCAGCGCCGGGACCTCGCGACCGTCGGGCGTTCGGTAAGTGTGGCTCACTTCCTCGACTTCGATCACGTCGCGCCGCGCGCTCAAAGCTCGAGCACCCTTTCGGCGTTCTTGTGGAAGATCTTCTCCATCACGCTGTCCGCGTAGCCGAGCTCCTGCCACTCCTTGAGGATGCGCGCGTACGGCATGCTCGGGTAGTCGCTGCCGAACATGATCTTGTCCTGCAGACGGCCGCGCATGTCCACCTTCAGGTTCCCGGGGAAATACTTCGGCGCCCAGCCCGACATCTCCCAGTAGACGTTCCCCTTGTGCAGCGCGACCGCGGTGGTCTCGTCCACCCACGGCCATCCCGGGTGCGCCATTACGATCCTGAGACTCGGAAAATCGGCCGCGAGGTCGTCGATCGCCGAAGGGTGCGCGTGGCGGATCCGCGCGCCCATGCCGCCGGGCAACCCCGCGCCCATGCCGGTCGTGCCGACATCGATCATCACCGCCGCGCCGAGCGACTCGATCAGCTCGAACAATGGATAGTAGCGACGGTCGTTGACCGCGAAGTGCTGCATGATGGGGTGAAAGTGAAAGCCGATGAGGCCGAGCTCGCGCACCGCCTTCTTCGCCTGCTCCATCGCGACCTGGCCCTTCGCGGGCTCGAGCGCCCCCCAGGCCTGGATGATGCGCTGCGGATGGCGCTTCCACATCGCGTGCACGTACTCGTTGCTCACCGGCGGGGTCCTGATCGTCGTCTCGAGGTCGAGCGCGACCAGCAGCGCCTCGACGCCCGCGTCGGAAAACTCCTTGACGACCTCGTCCTCCGTCTTGCCGACCCAGTCCCGCTTCCAGTACTTGGCGAGCGCCTCCACGTAGGGGCCCTGGCAGGCGATCCACTCCTTCGTGCCCGGGTAGCAGTGCAGGTCAACGATGCGCATTCTTCTCCGCCATTTCGCCCAACAGCTTCTTCGAGACCTTGCCGAAAGTCGAGACCGGGAAATCGTCGCAGATCAGCATGCTCTCGGGCAGCTTGAACTTGGCGATCTCCTTGTCCTTCAGGAACTCGATCAGCTCCCCGAATTCCAGCTTCCTGTTCTTCCTCAAGACCAGGCAGGCGCACATCTTCTCGCCGAGGTTCGGATCGGATACCGGCACGCAGGCGACGTTCTGCACCGCGGGGTGCGCGAGGATCAGGTTCTCGATCTCCTCGGCGCTGATCTTCTCGCCGCCGCGGTTGATGAGGTCCTTCTTGCGGCCCTCGACGACGTAGTTGCCGGACGGATGTAGCCGCATGAGGTCCCCGGAGCGGTAGAAGCCGTCTGGCGTGAACTGGCGCGCGTTGTACTCGGGCACGCCGAAATAGCCGCGCAGCGTGTACGGCCCGCGGCAGGTCAGCTCGCCGACCTCGCCCGCGGCGACCTCCCTGCCTTCGTCGTCCACCAGCCTCACCTCGTCGTCGGGAGAGAGCGGCCGGCCGCAGGTCTCCATGCGCACGTCCTCGGGATCGTCGAGCTTGACGAAGAAGAGCATGCCCTCGGACATGCCGAAATTCTCCTGCACCGTGACGGACGGAATCAGCTGCTTGGTGCGCGCGCGCACCTCCGGCTGCATGCGCTGGCCGCCGCTCTGGATCACGCGAAGCGACGACAGGTCGTATTTTCCGATCGCTGGGTCGTTGATGAGGCGTATCAGCAGCGCCGGCACAACCTTCAGATGCGTGGCCTTGTGCTTGTGGATCAGCGAAAAGACCTCGTCGGGCTTAGTCGTCGCCGAGAGAACGACCTTGCCGCCCTGGAAAAAATATCCCTGCAGTCCCGGGCACGCGAGCGGCAGGTTGTGCGCGATCGGCAGCGCGAGCAGCAGCACCGAGTCGGAGGCGACCCCGCACACGCCGACCGCGAGCCTCGAGTTGTACGCATAGTCGTTGTGCGTCCGCGGGATTAGCTTGGGGATGCCGGTTGTACCGCCCGAGAGCTGGAAGATGCACGGATCGGTCGGATCGATCTTGATCTTCTTCAGTGCGTCGCTTCTTGCGGCCGGCTTCTCGATCAGCGACCGGAGGGCACCAAGCGAAATGCAGAGCTTCAGGGTCGCGTTTTCGGCCTTGACCCGCTGGATCACCGGCTCGAACTCGAAGTCGCCCTGGCGCTCGGGATAGACGCACGCGGTCGCGCCGGACAGTTTCACGAACTGGCCGATCTCGGCGTAGCGGTGGGTAACGAGCGCGGCGATCGGGATGCAGCCGATCTTCTGCAGCGCGAAGTAGAGAAACACGAACTCGGCGCAGTTCGGCAGCGTCGGCACGACGCGGTCGAGCGGCTCAAGGCCGAGATCGAGCAGGTTGAGCGCGAGGTTGTCGGTGATGCGGTCGAGGTCGGCGTAGCTGTATCGCCTGTCGCCGTCGACCAGGAAGACGCGGTCCCCGTGCTTCGAGAAGCAGGCCGCGAATTCCTGCGCCAGGGACTTGTCCCGCCAGTAGCCCTTCTCGCGGTAGCGCCGGGCGTACTCCGGAGGAAACGGCACGACCCCTTCCAGCACTCGCGCTCTCCTCAACGAAACGGGTGGCGCCGGACGATGGTCTCGTTCCGGTCCGCGCCGGTCGAGATCATGTCCACGGGCACGCCGCACAGCGCCTGCAGCCGTTCCAGGTAGGCCCGCGCGCGCGCGGGCAGCTTGTCGTACGCGCTCACGCCCACGGTGCTCTCGTTCCAGCCCGGAAGGCTCTCGTATACAGGCTCGCAGCGCGCGGCCTCCTCGGCGCCGAGCGGGAGCAGCTCCTCGGCCTTGCCGTCGATGCGGTACCCGGTGCACAGCTTGACCTCGTCCAGGCCGTCGAGGACGTCGAGCTTGGTGATGCAAAGGCCCGAGACGCCGTTGATCTGGATCGAGCGCCGCAGCGCGGCCGCGTCGAACCAGCCGCAGCGGCGCGGGCGGCCCGTGGTCGCGCCGAATTCCTGACCGCGCGTGCGCAGCAGCTCGCCGGTGGCGTCGACGAGCTCGGTCGGGAACGGGCCCGAGCCCACCCGGGTCGCGTAGGCCTTGGTGATCCCGAGCACGTATTGCAGCATCTGGGGTCCTACTCCCGACCCGGCGGCCGCGGCGCCGGCGACGCAGTTGCTGGAGGTCACGTACGGATAGGTTCCGTGGTCGACGTCGAGCAGCGCCCCTTGCGCCCCCTCGAACAGCAGGTTCTGCCCGGCGTCGCTCGCCGCGTACAGGTCGCGCGCGACATCGGCCACCAGGGGCTTCAGGCGCGGGGCCAGCGCGAGCGCCTCGTCGCGGGTCCTGGCGAAGTCGACCGGCTTCGCCGACAGGTATTTCGTCAGCACGAAATTATGAAAATCCATGAGCGGCTCGAGCTTCGCGGCGAAGCGCTCCGGGACCATCAGATCGCGCACGCGGATCGCGCGCCGCGCGATCTTGTCCTCGTACGCCGGGCCTATGCCCCGCCCGGTGGTGCCGATTTTCGCGGCCCCCTGGGCCGATTCGCGCGCGACGTCGATCGCCGCATGAAAGGGAAAGATCAGCGGGCAGGCCTCGGAGACGCGCAGCCGCGGCGCGACGTCGACCCCCGCGCGCCCGAGCTCGTCCATCTCGTCGATCAGCGCGCGCGGTGAGAGCACCACGCCGTTCCCGATATAGCAGGTGACCCCTTTCCGGAGGATCCCGGAAGGAACGAGGTGCAGCACGGTCTTCTTGCCGGCGATCACCAGCGTGTGGCCGGCGTTGTGCCCGCCCTGGAACCGCACGACGCCCTGGGCATGGTCGGTGAGCCAGTCGACGACCTTGCCCTTGCCCTCGTCGCCCCACTGGGTGCCGATGACTACGACGTTCTTGCCCATCTACTTGAGCTTCCTCACGACCCACTTGCCGGCACGCTTGGCGAGCTGCCGGTCGCATTCGGGCGCCGGTGGCTCGGCCGCGTGCCCCGGCAGCGCCACCACGACGATCTCCCCGGCCTCGCGCAGCCTGCGGATCGCGGCCGCCAGGCCGGGGTCCCGCGAGTGCGGAGCGCGGATCGCGAGCGCGCCGTTCTGCTCGGGTGCGGCGCGCGCGAGATCGCGCAGATCCATGCTGAAGCCCGTCGCAGGGCGTGCGCGGCCGAACGCCTTGCCGACCTCGTCGTAGCGCCCGCCCAGCGCAATCGCGTTGGCGACGCCCGGTGCATACGCGGCGAACACCACCCCGCTGTGGTAGTGGTAGCCGCGCAGGTCGGCGAGATCGACCGATACCGGAATCCGGTCGTTGCGGGTGAGCGCCTTCAGGTCCCGCAGCGCGCGCGCGATCTCGGGATACCCGGGGAGCGCGCGGCGCGCGCGCTCGAGAACGGCTGCGTCGCCGTACAGGTCGGGCAAGGCCAAAAGCGCCGTGCGCGTGGCTTTCGCGAGCCCTTCGGTCGCGCCGCGCAGTCCCGGGCGGTCCTTTGCCTGCAGCACCTCGTAGAGATCCGACTCGAGCTCGGCGCTCACGCCGCCGCGCCGGCAGATCGTCCTGAACACCGCGACATGCCCGAGGTCCAGACGGGCTCCCGAGACGCCGCAGGCCGCGAGTGAATCGGCAAGCAACTGCTGGATCTCCAGGTCGCTCTCGATTCCCGGGTGGCCGTAGATCTCCGCGCCGATCTGCAGCGGCTCGCGCGTCGAGTCCAGCCCCCGCGGCCGCGTCAGCAGCACGCTGCCCGCGTAGCACAGGCGAGTGACGCCCTTGCGGTTCAGCAGGTGCGCGTCGATGCGCGCCACCTGGGGCGTGATGTCCGCGCGCACGCCCATCATCCTGCCCGAGAGCTGGTCGACGAGCTTGAAGGTGCGCAGGTCCAGGTCGTGCCCCGTCCCGGTCAGCAGCGACTCCATGTACTCGAGCATGGGCGGAATCACCAGCTCGTAGCCGTGGACCCGGAAGAGCCCGAGCAGCCTGGTGCGCATCGCGTCGATGCGCTGCGCCTGCGGCGGCAGGATGTCTTCAAGATTTTCGGGCAGGACCCAGTTGCGCACGGCGCGCCTAGCGGACGAGATAGAGAATCAGCAGGCCGGCGAGCATGGACGACAGCCCGAAGAACCGAATCTGCCCGTCAGTAAACTCCGTGATGCGGCGGAACGTCTCGCGCCACAGCTTCGGGAGAAGAAAGGGGAGCACGCCCTCGATGATCAGCATCAGAGCGAAGGCCATGACGAACGTGGTGCCCATTCACCGGCCACCTCTTCCCGGATTTCTGAAGTACTTGAAGAACTCCGAATTGGGGTCGAGCACCAGGACGTCGCTCCTGTTCTTGAAGCTCGCGCGGTACGCGTCCAGGCTGCGGTAGAAGGAGTAGAACTCGGGATTCTCGCTGAACGCCTTGGCGTAGACCGCCGCCGCTTTGGCGTCGCCCTCGCCCTTGACACGCTGCGCGTCGCGGTAGGCCTCGGCGACGATCACCTCGCGCTCGCGGTCCGCCTGCGCGCGGATCTTCTCGGCTTCCGAGAAACCCTGCGAACGCAGCTCCGCGGCCACGCTCTTGCGCTCGGCTTCCATCCGGCGGTAGACGGACTCGCTCACCTCCTGGGGCAGGTCGACCCGCTTCAGGCGCACGTCGACGATCGACATGCCGATCTTCTTCATGTCGGCGTCGACCTTCTCTCGAACGACCTGCATGATCCTGTCGCGCTCGCCCGAGATCACGTCGTGGACGGTGCGCTTGCTGAACTCGTCCTGGAGCGCGGCCTTCACCGTCTGGTTGAGCTGTGTCTGCGCGCGCGTCTCGTCCCCCTGGACGCTGATGTAGTACTGCCTCAGGTCGCTGATGCGCCATTTCACGAACGAGTCCACCAGCACGTTCTTCTTCTCGGAGGTGATGAAGCGCTCCGTGTCCGGCGTATCGAGCGTGAGGATGCGCCGGTCGAAATAGCGGACGTTCTGGATCAGCGGCCACTTGAAGTGCAGCCCCGGATCCTCGACCACTTCCTTGATCTCGCCCAGCTGGAACACGATCGCCCGCTGCCGCTGGTCGACGGTGAACGCGATCAGGCTGAAGAAGACCGCCACCGCGACGACGAAGGCGATCAGCGCGATGCCGATGCGGTTCTTCATGGCCTCTCCAAACGCTCGCGCCCCCGCAGCGCGTCGCGCGAGCGCGCGCCCGTGTCCGGCGCGGGCGGCGGCTCGGTGGCCCTGGGCGCGGGAACCGCGGTCTGCGTCTCGGATATCGCTCCGGCCGCCGACATCTGGATGATCTTGTCGAGGGGCAGGTACAGGAGGTTGCTTCCCGCCTTGGCGTCGATGAGGATCTTCGACGCGCTGGCGAGGATCTGCTGCACCATGTCGAGAAACATCCGCTCGCGGGTGACCTGCGGCGCCTTGTTGTACTCGACGAGGATCTGCCTGAAGCGCGAGGCCTCGCCCTCGGCGTTGGCGATCACCCTGGCGCGATAGCCGTTCGCCTCCTCGCGCAGGCGCGACGCGGTGCCGCGCGCCTTGGGCACGACGTCGTTGTAGTACGCCTGTCCCTCGTTCTTCTGCCGCTCCAGGTCCTGCTTGGCGCGCACAGCGTCGTCGAACGCCGCCTGCACCTGCTCAGGCGGCTGCGCGTTCTGCACCGTGACATTGCTGATGAGGATCCCGGTCTTGTAGCGGTCGAGGATGTCCTGCATCAGCTTCTGCGCGCCGTCGGCCATCTGCTCGCGGCCCTCGTAGAGCGCGAAGTCCATCTTGCTCTTGCCGACGATCTCGCGGATCGCGGTCTCGGCCGCCTGCAGCACCGTGTCCTCCGGGCGGCGGTTGTTGAACAGATAGGCCACCGGATCCTTGAGGATGTACTGCACCGCGAACTGGATGTCGATGATGTTCTCGTCGTCGGTCAGCATCAGCGACTCGCGCAGCACCTTGGTCTTGACGTTGTTGCGGTAGCCGACTTCGACGGTGCGCCTGCCGGTCAGGTCCACGATCTCGTGGCTCTGGATCGGATACGGGAAGCGCCAGCGCAGTCCGGACTGGGTCACCTCGGAGAACTTGCCGAACGTGAGGACGACGCCGCGCTGGCCCTCGACGACGATGTAGAACCCGCTCGCCAGCCAGGCGACGAGCACGACCAGGGCGATGAGCCCGGCTCCCCCGCCGAGCTGGCGCAGGTTGGGCGGCTCACCCGAATCCGGGCCGCCGCCCCGCCTGCCGAACAGGCCGTTCAGCTTGCGGTTGAAGTTGCGCCACATTTCGTCGAGGTCGGGCGGCCCCTCGTTGCCGCCGCCTCGCTTGCCCCATTGCGGGTCGTTCAATGACATAAGAATCCCAGCTCCGCGGCAAACGACATCCCCGCCAGGCAGCCCCTAAGCTTCGGCCGCTTGGCGCTGCACATCCATCGAATTTGGCGGGCACGCCGGAGATGCCTTCGAGGCCGCCGCCTCGATCAGGGCCCGGCGCAGACCATCCACGCCGTCGCCCGTCTTTGCGCTCAGACGAACGCGGCGGATTCTATCATATTCGTCGCGGTCGACTCCGGGCGGAAGACCGTTGCGGTCGATCTTGTTCCAGACGAGCACCCGGGGAATGGCGGCCGCACCGATCTCGGCGAGCACCTTGTCCACTTCCTCGATCTGCGCCTCGCGGGCCCCGCTCGCCGCGTCGACGACATGCAGGAGCAGATCCGCGTGTATCGCCTCCTCCAGCGTCGCCCGGAAGGCGGCGACGAGGGCGTGAGGCAGATCGCGGATGAATCCGACCGTGTCGGATATCGCCACGTTGCCGACCTCGGGAAGGTAGAGCTTGCGCGTGGTGGTGTCCAGCGTCGCGAACAGGCGGTCCTCGGCCAGCGCTCCCGCGCGCGTCAGGGTGTTGAACAGGGTCGACTTGCCCGCATTGGTGTAGCCCACCAGGGAGACCGTGAAGGCGCGGCCGCGCTCCCGGGCGCGTCGCTGCACCTCGCGCCTGCGCTGGAGCTTGCCGAGCTTGTCCTTCAGCACCTTCACGCGGGCGGCGATGAGGCGCCGGTCGACCTCCAGCTGGGTCTCGCCCATGCCGGAGAGGAAGCCCCTGCCGCCGCGCTGGCGCTCGAGGTGAGTCCATCCGCGGATCAACCGCGTCGAGGCGTGCTCGAGCTGCGCGAGCTCCACCTGGAGCTTGCCCTCGTGGCTCCTGGCGCGCTGGGCGAAGATGTCGAGGATGAGGCGCGTGCGATCGACGACGTGGACGCCGAGCGCCTTTTCGAGATTGCGCTCCTGCACCGGAGACAGCGCGTGGTTGAAGATCGCGAGTGTGGCGCCCTGGTCCTTCAAGGCGCGCCTGATCTCCTCGACTTTTCCCGAGCCGGCGAAATGCGCCGGGTCGGGCCGGACGCGGCGCCCGTGGATCACCGCGCGCGCGCGGATTCCTGCGCTCGCTGCGAGCAGCCGGAGTTCTTCGAGACCCTCCTCGTACCCGCGGTCGCCGAAGTCCAGACCGACGAGGACCGCGTCGTCGCCGCCCGACGAGCGCTCAATCATCGAGCAAGATCGGAATCAGGCTTCGGAAGGAGAATGATCGACCGCCAGGTTGACCGCACGCGAGGGAACCACGGTGGAGATGGCGTGCTTGTAGACCATCTGCGTCACGGTGTTCTTGAGAAGGACGACGTACTGGTCGAAGGATTCGATCTGGCCCTGGAGCTTGATACCGTTGACGAGGTAGATGGACACCGGGACATGTTCTTTGCGAAGGGTATTCAGGAACGGATCTTGTAGCAATTGTCCTTTGTTGCTCATGGCTTACCCCGGAGGTTGATCTTTTTGAGGTTCTACTGTATCGGGTTTTTGCAAAAATGCCAATGTAATGCATCACCCCTTAGTGCTTTTGAATCCGCGACTTCCGCGCGCGCCTCGCCCCGCCGCCAATGCTTAGATGGATCAGCGAACGAAAGGGTTCCTGCCGCTCTTGAATTCGATCCGCAGAGGCGTGCCTTCCAGGTGAAACACGCGCCGGAAATCGGCTTCGAGGTAGCGCCGGTAGCTCTCGGGGACGGCGGCGAGGCCCGTTCCGTGCACGACGACGATCGGAGGATTGCTCCCCCCCTGGTGTGCGTAGCGCAGCTTGGGCCGCGAGAGGCCGGAGCGCGGAGGAGCCTGCTTCTCCACGGCGGCGATAAGGGCGCGCGTGAGCCTGGGCGTGGGCAGCTTCGCCATCGCCGCCCGGTACGCGGTGTCCACCGACGCGAGCATGCGCGCGATCCCACGTCCCTCGCGCGCGGAGATGTAGTGGAAGTGGGCGAACGAAAGGAACTTGAGCTTGCGGGCGACGGCGCGCTTCGCCATCTCGCGCGCGTATTCGTCCAGCCCGTCCCACTTGTTTACCGCGACGACGACTGCGCGTCCCCGCTCCAGGATGAAGCCGGCGATGTGCGCGTCCTGCTCGGAGATGTCGCTCCGGGCGTCGAGCACGAGAATCGCGACGTGAGCGCGCTCGATCGCCTGCAGGGTCTTCACGACGGAGAACTTCTCGACGCTCTCGAATACCCTTCCGCGACGCCGGAGGCCGGCGGTGTCCACCAGCACGTAGCGCCGGCCCCGCACGGACAGCTCGACGTCGATCGCGTCCCGGGTCGTGCCCGGCTGATCGAAGGTCACGACCCGCTCTTCCCCGGCCAGCGCGTTGACGAGGGTGGATTTTCCCGCGTTGGGGCGCCCGACGACCGCGATGCGGACGGCGCCGTCGGGCTCCTCCGCTTCCGGCTCGTCCGGCAATCCGGCAAGCGCCGTTTCGACGAGGTCGCTCACGCCCTCGCCGTGCTCGGCCGAGATCGCGAGCGGCGCGCCCAGGCCGAGCTCGTGGAACTCGGCCCTGGCCAGTTCCGGGTTCATGCCCTCGGCCTTGTTGACCGCGACGATCACTCGCCTGCCCGCGCGCCTCAGCTCCTCGGCGATGGCGCGGTCCTGCGCGACGAGGCCCTCGCGCGCGTCGGTGACGAGCACCACCACGTCGGCCTCGGCGATCGCGGTTCTCGCCTGCTTGGCCATCTCCACGAACACGCCTTGCGCCTCGGGCTCGAGCCCCCCGGTGTCGACCACGAGGTAGCCCCGGCCTCCCAAGCGCCCGGCGCCGTAGTGGCGGTCGCGCGTCAAGCCGGGAACGTCCGCGACGAGCGCATCGCGGGTGCGCGTCATACGGTTGAAGAGCGTGGACTTGCCGACGTTGGGCCTGCCAACGATCGCCAGCGTGGGTTTCATGGCGGCGCTACTTCAGGCCTCATTTCAGACTCAATGCGAGGAGGTCGCCCTCCTGGGTCTGCACCAGCAATCCCTGACCGAGCCGCACGAGCGACGAGCGGATGGGGCTGCCGTCGGTCGCGATGCGCCCGACGAAGGCTCCGCTGTCGCGCGACAGGAAGTGCACGTAGCCTTCGACGTCGCCCACCGCCACCACCTCTCCCAGGGGAAGCGGAGCCGTGAGCCGCCTCAGGAACAGCTTGTCCTGCTTCCAGATCGTCGCCCCGCCGGCGCGGTCCATGGCCTGGACCGCTCCCTTCTCGTCGCTCACGAAGACGTAGCGCGCATCGAGGGACAGCCCTGCGGTGCTCGACAGGTCGCGCGACCAGGATGCGTTGCCGTTCGCAAGGTCGAAGCACCCGATCTTGCCCTGATACGCCACCGCGCAGACCTCGCGCTCGGCGACGACTGGAACCCCGACCACGTCGGTGACTCGCTCGAGCTCGGTCGCGCCCCGCGGCACCGACACCGTCGTCTCCCAGCGCACGGCTCCGTTGGCGAGCGAGATCGAGACGAGCTTGCCTCCCGCGAAGCCGGTGAGGAGGTTGCCGCGGTCGGCCACCATGCCTATGGGCGAGCGCACCGAAAGCGGCGGGCTCGAGCGCTGGTACAGCCACCGACGCTTGCCGTCCTTGGCGTCGAGCGCGAACAGGCGCCCGTCGCCGGTACGCACGATGACGAGGTCTCCGGTTACGACCGGCGCGGACAGCACCTCGCTCGATACCCGTGCCCGCCACTTCACCTCGCCCGTGGCGGCGTCGAGCACGATCACTTCCGCCTCGTAGGTTCCTACCGCGACGAGCGAACCGTCCGAGCCCACGCCCCCCGAGAGGGTCTGGTGCAGGTCCCAGCCCCACTGTTGCCGCCCCGTGGCGGCGTCGAAACGCTTGACGATCCCGCTCTGTCCCGCCGCGTAGACTGCGCCGTCGACTACCGCCGGGGAGAAAATCGCGTCGCCGGCCGAGCCCACGGTCGCGGCCCACTGGAGGCGCACGGGCAGGCTGGCCGGAAGGTCCGTGAGCTCGGCCATCTGCGGCCCGGTCGTTCCCGAGCAGCCGGCGAGCAGCAGCGCGCCGGCAAGGAGGAGCCGCCGCATCAACCCCCTCCGAGCGCCTCGAGCTTCAGCCGCACGCCTTCACGCAGAGGCCCCGGCTCCGCCTTGTCGAGCGCGGCCTTGTAGGCCGCACGGGCCTCGTCACGCTTGTTCTGCGCCGACAGGATGTCGCCACGCTGGGCGGCGAACAGCGCCTCGAAGCCGGGATGAGGCTTGGTTTCCAGGGCTCTTAGCGCCGCGTCGGGGTCCTTGTCGTCAAGCAGAACGCTGGCGAGCCGCAGCGTCGCGATCGACCGCACCTCGTCGTTCTTCGCGTGCTCCACCGTCCATTGCAGCTGCGCGCGCGCGGTCTTGAGATCGCCAGCCTGGAACAGCGCCTTCGCCGACACCAGCGCTGCCAAGGGCGCGTAGGCGCTGCGTGGATAGCTCTCCAGGATCGAACCGGATGTGTCGCGTACCGCCTTGAGGTCGTTGGAGCGGGCCGCCTTCTGGAGTGTGTCGTAGAGCGCGGCGGCCTGTGCCGCCTGCGAGCGCTGGTACCACCCCCAGGCGTTCCATGCCGCAACGGCCCCCGCCACCAGGATCGCGGCCACGGTAACGCCGCCGCCGTGCTCCTTCCACCACGCCTTGAGCGCGGCCAGCTGTTCCTGTTCCTCTAGATCGTATGTGCTCATCGCTTTTCCTTGTCTTCGCCTTCCCCGAAAAGAAGGTCCGCAACCGCGTCGGCAAGACGGTCAAGCCGCACGCGGAACTGCTCTCGCTCCTCGCGGAGGGCCTTGACGCCGGCCTCCTCCGCGTCCGCTTCCTCGTCGCCGATGATGACCGCGACGGGAGCGCCGCTGCCGTCGGCCTTCTTCATCTGAGACTTGAAGCTGGCCGAGCCGCAGTGCTGGATCACGCTGAACCCCGCTTCGCGAAGCGCCTCGGCGGCGCGAAACGCGAACCGCTCCGCCCGCTCGCCCTGGTTCACGAGATACACGTCCGGAGCGGTGCGCTCGCCTGTATCCGCAACGAGGGCGAGGAGGCGCTCGATGCCCATCGCGAAACCGCAGGCCGGGGCCGCCTTGCCTCCGATCTGCTCGAGCAATCCGTCGTAGCGGCCGCCGGCGCAGACCGTCCCTTGGGCTCCCAGGTCGCCGCTAATCCACTCGAACACCGTGAGATTGTAGTAGTCGAGGCCGCGCACAAGCCGCGGGTTGATCTCGTAGGCGCGCCCGGCGTCCCTGAGAATGGCCTGCACGCCCTCGAAGTGCGCCAGCGACTCCTTCCCGAGCGCGTCGAGCAGCCGCGGCGCCCCGGCGATGAGCGGCTGCATCTGGGGATTCTTGCTGTCGAGCACCCGCAGCGGATTGGTGCGCAGCCGGCGCCTCGAGTCCTCGTCGAGGTCCTTTTCGCGAGACTCGAGGTACGCGACGAGGGACTTCCGGTACGCCGCGCGCTCCGCGGCCGAACCCAGGCAGTTGAGCTGCAGCCTGACCCCTGAGAGGTTCAGATCGTCCCAGAGCCGCGAGCACATCAGCAGCAGCTCGGCGTCGATGTCAGGGCCCGGATACCCCAGCGCCTCGGCGCCCACCTGATGGAACTGCCGATAGCGGCCCTTCTGCGGGCGCTCGTGACGGTACATGGGCCCTATGTAGTACAGGCGTTGTGCGCCGCCGTAGAGCAGGCTGTGCTCGGCGGCCGCGCGCGCGACCGATGCGGTGGCCTCGGGGCGCAGCGTCAGCGATTCGCGGTTGAGCTCGTCGGTGAAGGAATACATCTCCTTCTCGACGATGTCGGTGGCTTCGCCGATGGCGCGGCGGAAGAGCGCGGTCTGCTCGAGAACGGGCGTGCGCACGTTGCGGTAGCCGTAACTGCGCAGCCACTCGCGCAGTCGGTCCTCCAGCGCTTCCCAGCGCTCGGCCTCGTCCGGCAGGATGTCGTTCATTCCGCGCACCGCGCGGATCGGCTCGCTCATGTCGGGATTGCCGCCGGGGCTAGACTGCGGCTTTGATCGGGATGCTTCTCTTGCTGCCGGGAAGGTCGCGCCGCAACCGGCCCCCTTCCCCGTAGGCTTTCCGCACGTAGTCTTCGACCAGCCGCTGGAATTCCTCGGCGATGCGCTCGCCTTTCAGCGTCACGGTCTTCTCGCCGTCCACGTAGACCGGCGCGACGGGGCGCTCACCCGAGCCGGGAAGGCTGATGCCGATGTTGGCGTGCTTGCTTTCGCCCGGCCCGTTGACGACGCAGCCCATGACCGCGACGTGCATGTCCTCCACGCCGGGGAAGCGCTCGCGCCAGCGCGGCATCTGCTCGCGCAGGAAGCGCTGGATCTTGTCGGCGAGCTCCTGAAAGTAGGTGCTGGTGGTGCGGCCGCAGCCGGGGCAGGCGATCACCAGGGGCGAGAACGAGCGCAGCCCCATGGTCTGCAGCAGCTCCTGCGCGACAACCACCTCCCGGGTGCGGTCTCCGCCCGGGTCGGGCGTGAGCGAGATGCGGATGGTATCGCCGATTCCCTCCTGCAGCAGCACGCCCAGGGCGGCGGTCGAGGCGACGATCCCTTTCGTTCCCATGCCCGCCTCGGTGAGGCCGAGGTGGAGCGGATAGTCGCAGCGATGCGCGAGTTCGCGGTATACGGCGATCAGGTCCTGCACGCCGCTCACCTTGCACGAAAGCACGATGCGGTCGGAGGGCAATCCCAGGTCCTCTGCGCGCGCGGCCGAATCGAGCGCCGACGCGACCAGCGCCTCCCGCGTCACGGCCTCGGAGTCGAGCGGCTCCGCTGCGCGCGCGTTCTCGTCCATGAGACGGGCCAGGAGCTCCTGGTCCAGGCTGCCCCAATTGACGCCGATCCTCACCGGCTTTCCATAGCGGCACGCGATCTCGATCATCGTCGCGAACTGCTCGTCGCGCTTCGCCCCTCTGCCCACGTTGCCCGGGTTGATGCGGTACTTCGCCAGGACGCGTGCGCACTCCGGGTGCTCGGCGAGCAGCTTGTGTCCGTTGAAGTGGAAATCGCCGACCAGCGGCACGCTGCAGCCCATCGCGTCGAGGCGTTCGCGTATGCGCGGGACCTGCGCCGCGGCCTCCGAGGTGTTGACCGTGATGCGCACGATCTCCGAGCCCGCGCGCGAGAGCTCCACGACCTGCTGTGCCGTGGCATTCGCGTCGGCGGTGTCGGTGTTGGTCATCGACTGGACCAGTATCGGCGCGCCTCCGCCGATCAGGGCGTCTCCGACCCGCACCTGGCGCGTGGAGTGTCTCGCGATGGGGCTCACGGAGCTCTCACTCGAGCGTCAGGCGGGCGACCTCGATCTGGATGTACGGCTTCAGATCGACAGGCTTGTCGTTGTAGGTGAGCTTCACGTTCGCGGCGTTGCCGATCACGAGCGAGAGGGGCGATCGTCCCGACACCGTCCTGCGGCTCCCCGTCGGGTTGAGCTGCGACATGAGCATCTTGCCTTCGCCGTCCTTGATTTCCACCCAGGACTCTCCTCCGAATTCCATTCTGACCCGGACCTCGCTGGCCGGGGCCGGCGGCTGCGGCGCGGCAAGGGGAACCTCCGCGACGGCGGCCTTCTCGTCGGCGACGACCTTGGGCGTCGCGGTCACGACGGGCTCCGCGGCCCGATCGGGCGACGCAACCGGAGGGGCCATGGCCGACTTGGCCGGGGCGGGCGCGCGGTGCGCGAGCCTCGCCCAGGGAAGCGCCCCCAACTGCCACTCGTACGCGAGCCCGGCCACGACGGCGAGCACGAACAGCGACAGAAAGAGGTAGATCCGCGTACCGCTGCGCTTGCCGCCCTGCGGGAAGGGGACGCGCTTCGCGCGCAGGTCGAGGGAAATCTCGCCGGGAACGTAGCGCCGCTCCAGGGCCGCCAGAATGGGCTCGGGGTCCGTCTCGAGGAGCTTGGCGTAACCGCGCACCATGCCGCGGACGAAGGTCGCGCCCGGCAACCTGTCGAACTCCTCGCCCTCCAGCGCCTCGATCTGGCGCGCGCCGTACTTGAGTCTCTGCGCGACATCCGCGATCGAGAGCTTGCGTTCTTCGCGCAGGCGCGCGAGTACGCTCCCGGGCCCGGGTTCCGCGGAATTGCTTCCGGCTTCGGCCGCTTCGCTCAATCGAATCGTCCTTTCTGCAGGTCCTGGTATTCCTTCGACCCTGGAAACCGCCTGCGCAGCTGGTTCGCATAGCTCGTGGTGGCGGCGGAGTCCCCCAGCCTGCGCTCGATTCTCACGGCAAGCCATAGCGACTCGGGCGTGGGGTCGGCCAGCTTGTTGTACCGGCCCACCAGCCCGCGCGCGGCGTCGAGCTCTCCCCTTCGGTACTTGAGCTGAGCGAAGCTCAACAGCGCGGGAGTGTAGTTCGGATCGAGCTTGAGCGCCCGCTCGAGGTACTCGGAGGCTTCCTTCTCGTTTCCCTTGCGCAGGATGCAGGTCGCCGCCATCGTGTAGGACTTCTGCGGCGTGCTGTAAAGCGGGTACCGCACCGCGATGAGGAAGTAGCGGATCGACTCCTCCTCGCGCTTGTTCTCGCACAGGAACCACGCATAGTTGTGGTTGGCGTCCGGGTCGTCCGGGTTGAGCTTGAGCGAGCGCGCGAACGCCTCCTCGGCGAGGCTGGTCTCGCGCAAGTCGCCGTAGACCAGGCCGAGCAGGTTGTACGCCGGGGCGTATCCCGAGTCGGCTGCGACCGCGATGCGCGCCTCGGAGAGCGCAACGCCCAGGTTGCCCCGCTGGTAGTACGACCCCGCGAGCTCGGTGTGGATGCGCGCCCGCTCGCGAGCGCTTGCCTGCTCGCCGATGACGGCTCCGGTGTCCTCCCCGGGCACGTCGCTGCCGAGCTTGTTCGACGCGCACCCGCACAGCGCGGCCGCGGCGAGGAGCGTCGCGAGACTGCGCGAGCGCATCAGGAGCTGACCCCTTCGGCGCGCCTGGCCTTGCGGGTGCGATCCCGGATCTGGCCGGCGAGCTGTCCGCAGGCGGCGTCGATGTCCTCGCCGCGCGTCCTGCGCGTGGTCGTGACGATGCCGGATGCGTTCAGAAGCGCGCTGAAGCGCTCGATGGCGCGGCGCGACGAGCGCACGAAGCCCGAGTTCGGAAAAGGATTGAACGGTATCAGGTTTACCTTGCAGGGGACGTCTCCCAGCAGGTCGATGAGCTCGCGTGCATGTCCCTCGGCGTCGTTGACGCCATCGAGCATGACGTACTCGAAAGTGATGAAGTCGCGCGGCGCGCGCCCCAGATAGCGCTTGCACGCGGAAAGCAGCTCGGCGAGAGGGTACTTCCTGTTGATCGGCATGAGCCTGTCGCGCAGGGTGTCGTTCGGAGCGTGCAGGGACACCGCCAGCGCCACCGGGCACTCCTCGCTCAGCCGGTCGATCATCGGAACGATGCCCGACGTGGACAGCGTCACGCGGCGGCGCGACAGCCCGTACGCATCTTCGTCGATCATGAGCTTCAGCGCCGCGACGGTGCTGTCGAAGTTGAGCAGGGGCTCGCCCATGCCCATGAGCACGACGTTGCTGATGACGCGCTCGCCGCCCGGAATGGCGCCGAGCGCCCGGTTCGCGAGCCAGAGCTGACCGACGATCTCCCCGGTAGACAGGTTGCGGTTGAACCCCTGCCTTCCCGTCGAGCAGAACCCGCATGCGAGCGTGCAGCCGGCCTGGGTGGAGACGCAAAGCGTTCCGCGATTAGCCTCGGGAATGAACACGGCCTCGACCGCGTTGCCCGCGCCGACGTCGAGCAGCCACTTGCGCGTCCCGTCCGCTGCGGTACTGTCGCTCACGATGTTCGGGGGCGAGATCGTGGCGAGCCGGCCGAGCTTTTCGCGCAGGCTCCTGGCGATGTCGGTCATCCGCTCGAAGTCGCTCTCGCCCTGGCGATGCATCCAGCGCTTGAGCTGGCGCGCGCGAAACGCCTTTTCGTCCAGCGACGAGACGAACGCGGAGAGCGCTTCACCGTCGAGGTCGAGGAGGTTGATGCTCATCTATCTTGAGAAGATCTCGGACGCCGGGAAAAAGTAGGCGATCTCCGTGCGCGCGGTGTCGGGCGCGTCGGAGCCGTGCACCGCGTTGGCGTCGATGCTGTCGGCAAATTCGGCGCGGATGGTTCCCTTCTTCGCCTTCTTCGGGTCGGTCGCCCCCATCAGCTCGCGGTTCCTGGCAATCGCGTCCTCGCCCTCGAGGACCTGGACCATGATCGGTCCGGATATCATGAATCTCACCAGGTCCCGGAAGAAGGGGCGCTCGCGATGCACGGCGTAGAATCCCTCCGCCTGGACCTGCGACAGAGTGAGCATCCTGGCCGCCACGATTCGCAGACCCGCCTTCTCGAACCTGGAATAGATGTCCCCGATGGCATTCTTGGCCACCGCGTCGGGTTTGATGATGGACAGGGTTCGCTCTACCGCCATGCAGGTTTCTCCAGTGGGATTCGGGAGGATGGGAAATGCGCCTAACGTTCTATTTTATCAAGCCTTTGCTGGGGTGTCGCCATCTGCGTGTCCCCTTCAGCATGGCGCCTCCGCCGCCCACGGTCAGGATCTTGTAAGCTTACATCAGGTTGTTGCAAGCCAGCGCGCGTACAGTCGGGCGCGTAGTCTCTTTCCTCCTCTGTGGCGTGGGAGCGCAACACGCTCCCACGCACTTTTTTCCGGTATGTCCTCGCGCCCAGATCCAGAATCCGGAGTCGGCGCGCGTGCTATTCTGAAGTTTGAACCGGTTCAGACACTTGCCATGCGGGTTCTCATCGTCGAGGACGACAAGGCGCTGGCCGACGGCCTGACGCGGACGCTGCGCCAATCGGGGTACGCCGTGGACCATGCGGAAACGGGCGAGCTCGCGCTCCGAGCGTGCGCCGAGGAGCACTACGACCTGGTCGTTCTCGATATCAGCCTGCCCGGGGTAGACGGCTTCGAGGTTCTTCGACAACTGCGCCGGGACAGTCATGCGGGCAGCATTCTGATTCTCACCGCCCACGACGCCGAGGCCGACCGGGTGCGCGGGCTGGACCTCGGTGCCGACGACTACGTCACCAAGCCCTTCTCGCTTCCCGAGCTCGAAGCGCGCGTTCGCGCGCTGATCCGGCGCAGCCAGGTGGTCAAGAGCCCGAAGCTGCGCTTCGGACGCCTCAGCGTGGACACGGTCGCGCGGCGCGCAAGCATCGGTACGGAAGTTCTCGACCTCACGCCGCGCGAGTGGGCGGTGCTCGAGTACCTGCTGACGCGCATCGGGCAGGTCGTCAGCAAGGAGCACATGCTGCAGGCGATGTGCAGTTGGGACGATTCGCTCACTCACAACGCCATCGAGGTGTACATATCCCGGCTGCGCTCGAAGCTGCACGACGCCGGGATCAGGATCCGGACAGTGCGCGGGTTCGGCTACATGGTCGAAGACCCGGATGCAGTCTAGCCTTCGCCAGCGACTCACCTACTGGCTGCTCGGCCCGCTGCTGCTGCTCGTCACCGCCGGAACCTTCGTCTCCTACCGCATCGCCCTCAATGCCGCCACGAAGGCGTACGACAGCGCCCTGCTCGACCCGGTGCTGGCGATCGCGAGCCATCTGCGGCGCACCGGAAACCGTATCGAGCTCGACCTTCCCTCGATCGCCATCGATGCGTTGCGCATCGACACCGAGGACCGCGTCTACTACGCGGTCCTTGGGCGCGGCGGTGAGGAACTGATCGCTGGAACCGCCCGCCTGCCCGCGCCGCCCGACCGACTGCACCCCGGGGAGCACAGCTTCTACGATGCCAAGCTCGAGGGGGAGCGCGTGCGCGTCGCCGCGCGCGCGGTGCAAGTCGACGGCGGGGACACCGCCATCGTTCAGGTCGCCGAGACGCTGATCAAACGCGACAAGCTCGTCCTCGAGCTTCTGGTCGCCTCGGCCGTTCCGCAAGTGCTGATCGCGTTTGCCGCGGTGGCGCTGCTGTGGCTCGGCATCGGCCAGGGCTTGCGGCCGCTCGACCGGCTGCGCGAAGAGATCGCCGCGCGCTCGCCGAGGGACCTGCGCCCGGTTTCCGAGCGTGACAAGCCGCGCGAGGTGCGCTCGCTCATCTCCGCGCTCAACCAGCTGCTTTCCCGGCTGAACGCCGTGATCGCCTCGCAGCAGCGCTTCATCGCCAACGCGGCACACCAGCTGCGCACGCCTCTCGCCGGCCTGAAGACCCACGCGGAGCTCGCCCGGCGCGAGCAATCCGGCGCGGAATTGCGCTCGCTGCTGGACATGATCGCGGGAGAAACCCAGCGCACCAGTCACCTCGTCAACCAGCTGCTCACCCTGGCGCGCGCCGAGCCGGGGGAGGGACCGAGCGGTCAGCCCGTCAACCTCCACGAGATCGTCGGTCGCGACGTGCGCGATTGGGTGCAGCGCGCCGTCGCAGCGAACATTGACCTCGGATTCGAGCTCGAAGACGCGTGGACGCTGGGAGAGCCCCTTCTTCTTCGAGAGTTGGCGGCGAATCTGGTCGACAACGCCCTCGCCTACACCCAGGGCGGGGGGAGCGTCACGGTGCGCACGGCAGCGCGCGGCGGCGAGGCGGTGTTCGAGGTCGAGGATAACGGACCGGGCATTCCCGAGGCGGAAAGGGAGAAGGTCTTCGAGCGCTTCTACCGCATCCCCGCTACGGGAGGCGAAGGCTGCGGCCTGGGGCTGTCGATCGTCTCGGAGATCGCCCAGCGGCACAACGCCCGGGTCGACCTCGGTCAGCCCGCGGCCGGCCGCGGAACGTTCATACGCGTTCTCTTCCCGAGGCTCGCGGCCGAAGCCCCCGAGCCGCCGCTTCCAGTGTCTCCCCGAGCGGTTCCCACGTCACGATGAGTCCCGCCTCGCCCGGGGCGGCGCGGAACTCGCAGGCATCGCCCACTCCGGGAACGGAAACCAGGCTTTCGCCGCAGTAGACCAGTGGCAGGCGGTCGCGGCGCCACGGCGGAACGCCGCGCTCCTGGAACAGGTTCTTCAGCGTGCGCCTGGGGCGGCGGTGATCGAGACGCAGGCGCTCGCCGCCCTTTCGCAGGCGAACGGTGACGCGCGCGGAACGCAGCTTGTGGACGCTCAAGCCCCGCCCCTCCTCCGGCTTGAACTTCAGCACGCCGCCGAGCGCGAGCAGCGGCAGCGCGTTCTCGCCTTTCCATTCCTCGTTCAGGTCGTTCCCGAGCGCGGATAGCACCGGGTCAAGGTGAAGCCGGTCCCGGTAGCGCTGCAATTCCCATTCTCCCGCGACGAGGCTCGTCCGGGCATCGGCGCGGGATTCCCTGAGCTGGCGCAGGAGCTCTCCCAGACGGGAGGACGACAGAGGATCGATCCCCAGCGACTCGCACCAGTAGCGCAGCGCGTTCTTCGCCCTCGCCTCGCCCAGCGCGAGCAAGGCGGAGACGCCGACGCCTTCACCGTCGCCGCAGGCGGCGAGGTCGCCCTGCGCCATAGTATCGACCAGCTCGCGCGCTTCCCCGAGGTTGGCCGCGGCCCGCGCGATCGCCGCGCGCGCCGCGGGAAACTGCCTCTCCAAGAGCGGCAACGCTTCGTGTCGGAGGAAGTTGCGGGCGCGCGCGGTATCGTCGTTGCTCTCGTCCTCGATCCATTCCAGCTCGAGGTCCCGTGCGTACGCCTCGATCTCGGCGCGCGAAACGTCGAGCAGGGGCCGCACCAGCTTCGCCCGGGCCCCGGCATGGGGCCGCAGGGAAGCCATCGCCGCGAGTCCGCGAAGGCCCGCGCCCCGGAGCAGTCTCAGCAAGAGCGTCTCGGCCTGGTCGTCCCGGTGCTGCGCGAGAACGACGAAGTCGGCATCGACGCGAGCGAACACCTCGTAGCGCGCCTTGCGCGCCGCGCCCTCGAGGCCGAGGGCGCGGTGCGGCGTGATGTCGACCTTTTCGGTCTGGAGGGGGATGCTCATGCGCCCGCACTGCGCGGCGCAGAATTCGGCCCATCGGCCCGCGTTCGGGCTGATGCCGTGGTTGACGTGCAGAGCCCGCAGCGAGAACCTGAGGCGGGCCGAGAGTTCGGCGAGAACGGTCAGCAGCACCGTCGAATCCAGGCCGCCGGACAAGGCGACCACCAGATTAGCGCCCGGTGCAACTGCAGGCGCGAGCGCCGCCGCTACCCTCTCGGGCAGCTCACCTGAGCTCGGCTTCCTTGAATTTCCCATAACCCATGAGGCGCTCAAAGCGTTCCTCGACGAGTTCCTGGGGGCGCTTGTCGCCCAGAGCGCGCAGGGCGTCGCTCAGAGCACGCTTGAGGTTTTGCGCCATCGCATCCGGGTCACGGTGGGCGCCGCCGAGCGGCTCGCTGATCACCTTGTCGATGAGGCCGAGCGCCTTCAGGCGGCTCGAGGTGATGCCGAGCGTCTCCGCGGCCTCTGGCGCCTTGTCCGCGCTCTTCCAGAGGATCGAGGCGCAGCCCTCCGGGGAAATGACCGAATACGTCGCGTACTGGAGCATCATCACGGTGTCGCCGACCGCGATCGCGAGCGCGCCGCCCGAGCCGCCCTCGCCGATCACCGTGCTCACGATGGGCACCTTGAGCTCCGCCATGACGTACAGGTTGTGGCCGATCGCCTCCCCCTGGCCGCGCTCCTCGGCGCCGATGCCCGGATAGGCCCCCGGCGTATCGACGAAGGTGATGACGGGAACGTTGAACTTTTCGGCGAGGCGCATGAGCCGCATCGCCTTGCGATAGCCCTCGGGCCGAGGCATGCCGAAGTTCCGGGAGATCTTCTCCTTGGTGTCCCGGCCCTTCTGGTGCCCGATGACCATGACCGAGTGGCCGTTGAAGCGCCCGAGCCCGCCGACGATGGAGGGGTCGTCGGCGAACGCGCGGTCGCCGTGGAGCTCCTCGAAATCGGTGAGCAGCGCGGCGACGTAGTCGAGCGTGTAGGGGCGCTGCGGATGCCGCGCTACCTGGGATACCTGCCAAGGCGTGAGCTTGGAGTAGATCTCCTTGGTGAGCGCGGCACTCTTCTTCTGCAGGCGCTGGATCTCCTCGGAGATGTCCGTCGCCGATTCCTCCTGGGCGAAGCGCAGCTCCTCGATCTTCGCCTCGACCTCGGCGATCGACTGCTCAAAGTCGAGAAACGTTGTTTTCATGGGGAAATTCCGGCGCCCATTGTACTCCAAGCCCGGGTCAATACTCGACGGGGACGGGGTCCAGGCTGCGCCACAGGTACCAGGTCGCGACCGAGCGCCACGGCGCCCAACCCTCGGCGACACGGCGCATGGTGCGCGGCGACACCGATCGCCCCCTGAAGTAGTGGATGCGGATCGCGCGCTGCAACCCGAGATCGGCGAGGGGGAGCACGTCGGGACGCAGCAGGTTGAACATCAGGAACATCTCCGCGGTCCAGCGGCCGATGCCGCGCACCTGCACCAGCTCGGCGATGACCGCCTCGTCGTCCATCCGCTGCCATACCCGCGGCCGCAGGGTGCCGTCGACGAAGTGACGCGCGAGATCCGCAAGGTATTCGGCCTTGCGCTGCGACAGGCCGCAGGCGCGAAGCCTGATGTGCTTGGCGTCGGCGATTTCCTTCGGATGCATCCGCGGCGCCACGGCGCAGACCCGCGCCCAGATGCTCGCCGCGGCCTTGACCGAGATCTGCTGTCCGACGATGGAACGAGCGAGGGTATGGAAAGGCTCGCCCCGCGGCTCGAGCGCTATGCGCGGATGGGCGCGGATGATGCGCCCGAGCACGGGGTCGCTGCGCGCGAGCTCGCGCTTGGCGCGGTTCCAGTAAGGTGCGGCGGCCATGGCCGTCAGGCGCGCAGTGCGAGCGGCAGGTTGACCAGGAGATTCTGCGGCTTCATCCGTACCACGCCCGCCTCGTTCATCGACAGGGCCATGTATGCCGGCTTCCCCGCGAATTCGGCGCGCACGGCGGACGTATCCTCGAAGTCGAGGCGAAACAATGCGAGCATGCGCCTCAGAGTCCCGGGCTCGACCTCCTCTCCCCGCCACAGCGCATTGAGCATCGCCGTCGATTCGGCGTCCAGGCCCAGATGCCAGGACCATTCACGGTCCTCGATCGCCCTGAGCGGCCGGATGCTCACCTTTGCCCCGATAAAATGCGCGATCCACTTCTCCATCACGCGGCAGAACGCCTGGTTCGCCGCGCGCCCGAAGTTCATGCTGATGACCAGGTCGTGCCGCTGATCGCGCATCCAGTAAAGACGCGCGTTGTCGGTGTCGAGCACGTCGAGATTCACGCTGGCGAGCGGCGCCTGCGATTCGACGATCAGCCGGCCCAGGCTGCCGTACTTGCCGCCCGTAGCGTGCATCTCGACCGTCTCCAGGTCGGCGAGCATCACAGCGCCGTCCTCCGTGCTCGCTTTCTGCTCGCGAAAGAACAGCTCCGCGGCGCGGGGCTCGAGCGGGTCCTCGCAACCCTCGAGAACGTTGCGCACGATGATCTGTGCGAGCTGGTCGATGAAGAGCGGCGGCGTCGCGACGCCGCCGCCCGAGAAGATGCCGAGGTAGCAGGATTCGAGGGACTCGGCGCGCTTCAACCGCGCGAGGAAATCGAGCAGGATGCGGTAGTTGTCGCGGGCGTCGGCTTCCTCGATCCCCTGGACCTCCGCTGCGGCCACCTCGCGCCGCGGGTCGTCGAGCAGCGCCTCGTGGAGCGCGATCTCGTTCGGCCCGGATTCCTCGACCGGCCTGATCTCGGGGCGCAGCAGGTAGGCGCGCAGGAAGTCGTCGGTGACCGACAGGCGCCCCTGCGCGTCGCGCCCGAGCAGGTGAAATCCGGAATTGCGCCAGAAATCCTGCACGGCGCCGCCGGAAAGGGGCTACGCCGCCGCGATCGCCGGCGCGAGAACGCGGCTGTGCGAGGACACGTGCTGAACCAGAAACTCCATCTGGTCCGCGAGGATCTTGCGATTCGTGAGAATCAGATACTCGGCCTTGTTCGGCACGTAGGGCGCGTACAGGAGTTGCAGGCCCGACTCCTCGGGCAGACGGTTGCGCTTGACCCCGTTGCACGAGCGGCACGCCGTGACCACGTTCATCCAGGTGTCGGTACCGCCGCGCGACACCGGCCTGATGTGGTCGCGCGTAAGGCGCAGGAAGCTGAATCCTCCGCCGCAATAGGCGCAGATCTGGCGGTCGCGACGGAACAGCTCGCGGTTGTTGAGCGGCGGCACCTGGTTGAAGCCGCGCATCGCCATCGCCTTGCCCTTGATCGCGATGATCGAGCGCGCCGTGATGCTCGAGCGCTTTCCGGTCGCCTGGGAAATGCCGCCGTGGAACACGAACTCGCGCTCGCCCAGCGTCCACGCGACCAGGTTCTTGGCGTAGTAGAAGCACGCCTGCTGCCAGGTGACCCAGCGGTGCGGCACGCCGTGATTATCGAGCGTCAGAATCAGCGGAATTTCGCCCGCCATCCTCAAAACTCCTGCCCAAACAATATTCTGCGCCGGATTGTGCCCCAAAATCCCGGGGCGCGCCACAGCGTCATGCGGCCGCCCGCGGCGGGAGCTCGACCAGCTCGGCGTTGTAGGCCTCTTCCATCCTCGGCTTCATCCCGTGCCTCGCGAGCGCCTCGGCGAAGGACGCCCGGATCGAGGGCTTCTCGTCGGCGTAGTCGATCTGGTCGCCGCCGAGGCGCCGGCTGATCCAGGCCTTGGGCACGCCCTGCACGTTGCGTATCGACGTCGCCTCGTGCTTGAACGCAAGGTATCGCGCGGGCGTCGTTCCGGTGTTGAAGTGCTGGTGGAACCACATGTTCGGCGGCACGACCATGGAACCGACCTGCCAGTCGTAACGCCGCGGCTCGTCGCCCTCCGGCCACATCAGGCTGTAGCCCTCGCCCGATAGCATGATGACGTGCGCGCCCGGACCGTGGGCGTGCCCCTTCTTGTAGGTGCCGACCGGAAACTGCGAGATGTGGCTGTTCATCGAGCCGCGCGCCATGTTGAAGCGGATATGCCCCCCGCCCGCGCCGCGCTCCCTGGCCGACACGAGCGGCAGGTTGACCGCGTCGGCGACGAAGTTTGTCTCCAGCAGAAGACCCTTCTGCTCGCCCTTGCCGCTGAAGTAGTCCGGCTCCCCGGAGAAGCGGCCCTTGAAGTCGTATCTCGTGTTGAACACGAAATCGACGTCCTCGTAGAGGTTGATGACTGACGGCGCGTTGGTCACCGCGGCGTAGCGGGCGCTCTCCCGGCCGGCGCCATTGAAGTGCTGGTGCCAGGCGTTGAGCGGAATCGCGAACAACGATCCGGCCTTCCATTCGAAGGTGACGCGGCTCCCCGAGTCGTTCCACACCGTGGTCGAGCCGCGCCCGGACAGGACATAGATCATCTCCTCGAACAGCTGGCGCTGCGGAGCGAGCTTGCCGCCCGCAGGGATCTCGCACACGTAGCAGTCGTTCGAGGTCCGCGAGGCGTCGTGGTTGAGGAACACGCCCGCGCCGCCGCGCCGCGCCCAGGGCCTGAGCGCGAGCGTACGCAGGTTCGGGACGAAGTGCGCGGGAACGATGTCGAGGCCCTCGCCGCGCACCCACCGCGTGTAAGGCGTTTCCTTCTCGGTCGCGAACTTGTTCGCGAATTCTTCCGAGACTACGGCGTTGCGGGCCATGCGCCTACGCGGGCTCCTTGACCTTCGCCAGATAGCGTTCGATGAGCTCGCCCGTCAGGACCACCTTGGGATCGTACTCGGGTGCGTCCTCGAGCTGCTCGAGGTCGTTGAGCCCGCAGTACTTGTAGATGCGGTTGATCGCGGAGATCAGCCTCACCGGCCTGTCCTTGCTCGCGTTGAAGTGCTGATGGATGGTGTTCGGCGGGATGTAGATGACGTCGCCCGCTTCCCATTCGTAGCGCTTCACCTCGGCTTGCGGCGTCCAGTGATAGGTGTCGGTGATCTCGACGTCGCAATCCTGGTGCAGGTCGTAGCCGCGGCCCTCGACGACGTACAGGCATTCCTCGGCGAGGTGGCGGTGCCTGCCCGAGCGGCTGCCCGGCGGGATGATCTGCATGTACGCGTCCACGGTTTCCATGCGCGTGTTCATCTGCTCGTTGAGCAGGTGCTTGAGCAGCCCCTGGCGCGACATCTCCCAGGGCATCTCCTCCGGGCGCACGATCTTCCTGCGCTTGGCGTTGCGCAGGGGCGCCTGGATCGCGTCGTCCAGCATGCCCTGGTAGATCTTCGCGTTTGCCGCTCCGCGCTTCCAGGTCTTGGCTTCGCCCCAGGCCATGTCGCCTATTTCGCGTGGTTGTAGTCGTCCTCGGCCTCGCGCGCGCGGAAATTCGCGCCGCCCGGAGCGGGCTCGGTGGGCCGTGGCTCGACCAGCTGTTGGAACAGCATGTTCATGAACATGTACATGGGCTTCGCCTTGAGCACCAGGGCGCGGGCCGGCTTGTCCGGGTCGGCGTTGAAGTGCTGGTGCACGCAGTTGTTGTGCACCACCGCGACGTCCCCGGCGCTCCAGTCGTAGCGCACGCCGTCGTGGATCTCGTAGCCGCGACCGTCGAGGATGTAGAACGCGGCCTCGTTGACGTGGCCGTGCTTCTGGGACTTGCCGCCCGGGCCGTATTCCTCGAGGTGGATGTGCAGCGTCTGAGTGATGCCGTCGACCGGCTCGACGTAGTGACGGCTGTAGGTCTGCGGACCGTCGACGAACTTGATCTGGCTGCCCTTGCGCACGCGCGGCAGCGCGCGCAGGCGCGCGAGCTCCTCCTTGAGCTTGTAGTGCCCGGTGATGCCGCGGACGAACACGCGATCCTTCTTGCTGTGGTAGTGCGATTCGACGCCCATTGCGGAGGATTATACGCCCCCGGTCCGGCGTTCCCCGGCGTTCCGGCGGGCGGACCGCGCATGTCGCGAGAGGCGCGGGTCCTCGCCGAACACGAGGGACTTCACGGTGACCGGAACGGTCTGCGAGGGCATGCGGATGCGCCCGAGGTCGATGTAATCGAAGTCCCAAAGCGCCACGCCGTCTATCACCAGAATGTCGCTTCCGACGCCCATCTCGTCGCGCAGGATGGCGCCCAGGGTCTGGGCGATGTCGCCATCGACCATGATGTATACAGGCAGCCCCGCGGCGATGGTTCCGGCCAGCCCGCGGCGGATGCCCGTCGCGAACGCGGCGATACGCTCGTGCGAGGGCGCGCCCTCCCAGCGCAGCGCCAGTGCGGCTTCGTGTTCGCCTTCGACGAGGTCGAACGCTTTGAAGTGCTCGCGTATCGCGAGCGCGAGGGCGTCCGGCTCGATCCGGTCGCCACAGGCGTAGTCGGGCTGGAGCACCTGCAGGTTGCGCCTGGGCAGCAACTTCCCCGGATCGGAGATGTAGACGGTATTGCCGCTCAGCTGCACGCTGTACTCGGAGGCGCCGAGCGCCGTCGCGCGGATACACTCGCCCGGCGGTAGCAGCGGCCAGGGCAGAGCCCCCTCCTCCAGCCTCGCCCGCAGCGCGACACCCAGCAGGCGTCCGAGGTCCCCGAAATCGCGCGATTCGCGCCGGTACACGTATTCCGCGACGCCGCCGGAGAACATCACGCCGTCGACTTCTTCGAGATCCGGCAGCGGGTCGGTCAGGAAAAGCCGCCGCACCTCGCCGGGCATGGGGCGCGCCGCAACCGAGGCGAGGACCGCCCCCGCCATCCAACGGGCGACCTTCTCGAGCGCCGCGGGATCGACCATGTCTCCAGGTTTCCAGGAAAAGCCCGCCAGGGCAGAAAGCTCCTTCCCGGCGGGGTCGAGCCGCACGATGCGGCCGGCGTCGCCGACCACCAGCAGCCTGCCCCCGATGTGGAGCGCGGCGGTTGCGACCACCTTGCCGCGCTCGACCAGGGCGAGCTTGGTGGTTCCGCCGCCGATGTCGACGTTGAGGATGCGCCTGCCCGTGTCGTGGGAAACGCGCGCGGCGCCGGAGCCGTAGGCGGCGAGCGTGGCCTCCATGTGGTGGCCCGCGCTCGCGCACACGAACTCGCCGCGCTGGTCCGCCAGCAGGCCGGCGATGGCCGCCGCGTTCTCGCGCCGCAGGGCCTCGCCCGTCAGAATGACCACCCCCGCGTCGATATCGTCCGGGTGCAGCCCCGCGTCGGCGAATGCCCGGTCGATGATCGCGCCGAGCCGCTCGTCGTCGATCAGCTCCTCGCTCCGGTACGGCGTGAGCGAGACGGGCGACTGGAACAGGGTCTCGCGCGAGGTAACGAAGTAGCGGCTCGAGAGCTCCTCGCCCAGGCGCCGCAGCTCGATGCGGGAGAAGATGACCTGCGTTCCCGACGAGCCGATGTCGATCCCCACGCTCCTCAGCGTGACGTGGTCCTGGGCCCACAGGGGGCTGTCTTCGGGATTGCCTTCCTCCCCGAAGAAATGATCGTGATCGTGGTCGGCCGGATGCTCGCCGTCGTGGACGTGATCGTGTTCGAGGCCGTGGAGATGGTCGGCGAGGCTGTGCGGCTTCTTCGGATCGGGCATCGATCAGGGCCGACCCGGCGAGGGCTGCCTCGCCTGGACGGTCTCGCCAAGAGATTCGATCAGAGCCCTCGCCTGCGCCGCGCCTGCCGTGTCGCGGTCCGCCTCGCTGACCGCGCGCGCGCGCTCGTAGAAAGAGCGCGCCGCGGAACGGTCTCCCCGCAGCGCGCTGGCGCGCCCCAGCGCGATCAGATCCAGATAGATCTTGCGCGGCAGCGCGAGCTCCCGGTCTATGGCGAGGGCCTCCCCGAGATAACCGCTGGCGGAGGCCGCGTCGCCGCTGCGTATCGCGACCGCGCCCAGCAGGCGCAGCGCGTTCGCCCACTCGGCGCGGTCGCCCGACGCGCGGCTTGCCGCGAGGGCCGCCCTGGCGCTCGCTGCCGCCTGATCGGGCCGCCCCGCGTCGAGCGCGAGCTGCCCTCTCACGTTCTGGATGGCGGCCGAGACCGAGCATCCCCGGCCGCAGTACCCGGAGGCGCGATCGAGCCATTCGAGCGCGCTCGCGTTGCGCTCGTCCACGTCGAGAACGGCCCGGCGCAGCGCCGCCTGCGCCATGCGGTCCTGGGAGTACACGAGCGGGCTCCGGTCGAGGAGCAGCCCCAGGCTTGCGCGCGCGTCCTCCGTCCTGCCCATGCGCTGGTAGACGATCGACAGATTGATCGCATTGGCCGCGATGCCCTCGGTGTCTTCCACTGTCCGGGCCACTCGGATCGCCTCACGGTACTGCCGCGCCGCGCCTTCGAGGTCCCCGCCACGCAGGTAGGCATCGGCCCTGCGGTTGGCGTCGATCATCGAGGCCTCCCCCGAAGGAGTCGGAGCCGCGGGCGGCGGAGCGACGCAGGCCGCGAGAAGCGCCAGCGGGAGCGCAGACCTCAGAGCGCGCGTCGCACAGCGCACCGGGTTCCTAGTGTGCCGCACCCGGCCCCTTCGATTCGAAGCTGTCCACCGGGAGGCTGCGCATGGACTTCACCTCGATGTTGTCCCGAAGCAGCCAGGAATTGCGGGCGGCGCCGACGACGTCCTGCCCGTCGCGCACCAGCTCGCCCCCTTCGCGCACCAGCCCCGGCATCTGAACCAGAACCTCGTGCAGCGCGTCACCGTTCTTGCGGACGGTATCGCGGACCTGGTTCGAGGTATCCGCCATGCTGTCGAGCGTGCTCGCCAGCTTTCCGGTGAGAAGCGGAACGTCCCGCTCGAGCTGGCCGCTCACCCGGCCAAACGAGGCGAAGGTCGTTTCAGCCTGGCGGACCATGCTGCCCGTGTCCTGCAGCATCTTCCGCGTTTCCCGACTGGTCTCGGGCAGTTGCTGGAGAACGGCGCTCGCGCCGGCCATCGCCTTGCGGAAATCGCTGTCCGGCTTGTTGAGGTCCACGAGCACCCTGCGCAAGTCGTTGACGACCGGCGTCAGCTGGGTCTTGATCTCGTCGACCAGCTCGGCTACGCCGCGCGAAGGCAGGTACTCGATCTCGTCGCCTTGCGCGATCGGCTGCATCGGTTGTCCCGGCTCTCCACCGGGAACAAGCTGGATGGTCGCGGCGCCGACGTATCCCTCGCGGATCAGCCGCGCGCGCGAGGTCTTCGGGATGCGCGGGGCGTACTCGCTGATGATCGACAGCTCGACCCTCACGCCGCGGTCGGAGATGTCGAAGTTGCTGACGCTACCGACGGGAAGCCCGAGCAGCCGCACCGAGGTGCCCTTGTTGATCCCGAAGACGTCGGCAGCGTGGAAATAGATGGTGGTGTGGCGCACGAAGATTCCCTGCTTGTAGCCCACCAGCAGAATCACGCCGACCACCCCGAGCACCGCGGTGAGCAGAAACACGCTCACCTTTCTGCCGATTCCGATGAAGCGTCTTGGACTGGGTTGATGTTCCTGCATGGCGTCCTCCTCGATGGTGTTTCCTAGGGCGCGGACGCGGCCTCCAGCTGAACGAACGTGCCCGCGGGACATCTTTCCAGATAGGCCGCCGGAAACCTGTCCGCCGCTTCTCTCTCCCCGGGACCCAGCCCGCCCTGCAAGTCTTCGGCGAGCACCAGATCCGGTTTCTCGAGCGCTATCCTGACATAGGCGGTGAGTTTCTTCTCGTAGGGACTCATCCGCTCCGGCAGCATGGCGAGCAGGGCGGCGGGATCGGCGCCGAGCCCGGCGAGCATGCCGTATACGTCGCGCGCGACCTCGCGCTGGCGCCTCCCGCGATGGAAGCCGATCGGCAGCAGAATGTTCTCCCAGGCGTTGAGGCTGCTGAGCAGCCCTCCGTCGGCCGGGAGGAAGCCTATCCTGTCGCGGAGCGCGGAGCGCCCGGCGGCCCGCAGGCCGTCGACCTCCACGCCGAGCAGTACCAGCCGCGTGTCCGGGGCGGGCCGGACCTCGAGAACCGCGTTCAGCATACTCTTTCTCTGAGACGCGCTCAGCAGGCCGGTGCAATGGCTGCCGCCCGACGGGATCCAGACGCGCCGCTCGCCGAGGTCTGGGGGCGGCTCGTAGCCCAAGGCCACGCCCGTAGCCGCCTCGCTCACAGCTTTGCAGTCACCAGGCCGAAGAACGCCTGGCCGAACACCAGGTACGCGAAGACGACGTTGAGCAGCAGGACGAGCAGCGTGCTCTGGGTCACGCCGTTGATCGCGGCCTTGGGAACGGCGTTGATCGATGTCCCCGGGGGATGCAGCCCGTGATAGCAGCAAACCAGCGCGATCGCCGCCCCGAAGAGCAGGCTCTTGATCACCGAGTACACGAAGTCCACCGGGCTCGCCAGCGCGAAGAACTCGGTCACCATTTCACCGAGCGAAGCATCGATGGCGAGCGCGGAGAGGATCATCCCTCCACCCACCGCGATGAGCTGCACGTAGAAGGTCAGGGCCGCCGTCGAGAGTGCGATCCCCACCACGCGCGGCACCACGAGGTAGTCCCGCGGATCGACGCGCATGTGCCGCAGGTTCGCCACCTCCCCCGAGATCTGCATGAGCGCGAGCTCGGTGGTCACCGCGGTTCCGCTGCGCTGGATCACGAGCACGGCTGCGATCAGGGGGCCCACCTCGCGCAGCACGACCCAGATCAGGATCTTCACCGCGAGCGCCGAATCGGCGTCCAGTACCTCGATGACGTAGGCGATGATGAAGGTGCCGATGAATGCCCCGCGCAGGACGATGCCGGCGGTCGCGCTCGCCCCGGTGAAGTAGATCTGCCGCGTCAGGGATTCGGCGACCGGCGGCAGCGCGAGAACCGGCAGCCTGCGCAGCACATGGCCCGCGAGCTTCATGCACCCCTCGAACTCGCGGTAGACGCCGATCATGCGCCTACTCGGGGATCGCCCCGAGCGCGTACGCAGCCAGAATGATCCCCGGGGGCGTGCCCAGGTTCTCGAACCAGCGGCGGAGGATCTCGACGATCTCGCCGCTCGAATACAGCTGCGCGAGCCCCGTGTTGACCGCGAGCCGGAACGCCGCGTCGCCGCGCGGCAGCACGATGCCGTAGGGCTCGATCGAGAGCTCCTCCGGCAGTATTGCGAGCGACTTCGGGTCCTTCGCCTTCGTCGCGGCGCCCGCCAGCAGCAGGCGGTCGCTCGCGAACGCGTCCACCTTGTCGTCCTCCAGCGCGGCGAACGCCTCGTCGCGCGATTTGAACGGGACGACCGTTGCGCTGATCAGGCGGCGCTTGAGCTGCGCGTTGACCGCGCGCTCGTTGCTCGTGCCCGCCATCACCGCGATCTTCTTGCCCGACGCATCCGACAGCGAGCGCAGGCCGGATGCGGCCTTCACCAGCAGGCCCGTGGTCTCCACGAACGTGATGCTGGAGAAATCGACGGTCTTCATCCGCGTCAGGGTGATCGTGCTCGCCCCGCATTCCATGTCGGCCTGCCCCTTGGCGACGGCATTGAAGCGGGAATCGAGCGTCACCGGCACCCACTTGATCTGCAGGCTCTGGATCTTGAGCTGGCGCCCGATCGAGGTGACCACGCGCTTGCACACGTCGATCGAGAAGCCGGCGATCTCCTTGCCGTCGAGGAAGGAGAAGGGCATGGCGTCGGCCCGGTAGCCGACCGCGATGGTCTTGGTCTGCGCGATCTTCTTGAGGCGCCCGTCCTGAACCTGGGCGTGTGCCAGACCGGAAGCGAACAGCGCGAGAGCGACGACGACGATCCGAAGCATGAGACCTCCCGGGTGAAACCCCTGCGTCACGCAAAGGCTGGATTGTCTGGCGCGCCAGAGCGATGAAATCTGTGCACGGCGCGAGACAATTGTACTCGGTTACGCCCCTAGCGTTCGAGCATGAGTTCCCCTTACCTGTAGCCGCCACGCGTCGCGCGTCCGGGTATCGCGACGAAACACGGCTTGCTTCAGATGCCAGGCGCTGGCAGATTCAGTGAGGCATTATCGAGGACGAGAACCCAGTCGTTCCCATCCGGCGGGATAAAGGTCGCCGCGCCCGAGGTGGGATAGGTATCAATCAGCGATGCGGTCGCCGTGCTCGGGTCAAACCACCAAGCGCGAGCGGAGGTGCCAGCGATCTGCGAGAGGTCAATGGTGACGGCGCGTCTTGTGGGGATGTAGGCGATGATCGATGATCCGTCACTTGCCCGCGCTGCTGCCGCATAGGTGTCGCCGGACTCAAAACCCAGCGTCAGCACTGAGTGCGCCTGATCGGGCACGAGCATGTAAAAGGCCCGCGAACGAAACAGCCGGCCCACGTAAGCCAGTGTGGTCGATCCGGCGGAATCGAGTTGTGATCGCCAAGTCCCATTGGCGCAAAAACTCGACGCGGATGGTGCGTTGAAACCCCATATAGGGCAGTTTCCAAAGATATGCCCGGCGATTCCGCCCGATAACACGGTCCAGTACGCTTGTCGTCGCAAGCTAAGCGATGTGGAGCCATGTTCATTCTCGTAATGGCTCTCGATCAGAAAGAATGGCTTCGCCCCGGCCCGGTTGAACTGCGTTAGCGCTGCCCGATACTCGTTACCGGACGTATAGATGTTATTGATATCGAGCCAAGAATCCGTCGTCCACACATCCATCGCCGCCTGATCGCGCTGGTTGTGTGCCGTGAATAGGTGCGTGGTGTCGAAATCCCGCACACCGGCAACAAATTCACGCACCTGTGCCGCTACGCCGTTGGCGACCGGATCGGCGTCGCCCCCAATGACCCAGACGATATTCGGGAAGCTCTTGTAGCGGTTGCCCACGTACCGGCCGTAGCTGCGCATGGTTGCCAGAGAGCTAGATTGCACTTCGGCGCACCAGCCTTCGTTGCCGCAAGCGTATCCCAGATAGAGCGGCGCCAAGAGGACCACGATGCCTTTCTCCGCGGCCTTGGTGATGACCCAATCGGCGTGAGCAAAATAAGCTTCGTTTGGCGTATTGAAGTCGCCGGCGGTAGCGAACGGCGCTTGACCGGCGAGGTTGGCCGGCGCGTGGGTGGCAAATTGGTGTTCGATCAGATCGACGAGGACAAGGTTGAACCCCTTCTGCGCTCGATCCGATAAATAGGTGTCTGCGTCCGCCTGCGATAACTGCGCAATAAGTGACCACGCCGCGTCGCCATTCATGAAGAAAGGCCGGTTGCCCTGGTCCGTGAGATACAAACCGTTGGCGCTCAATTTCACGGGATAGCCCGGCGCGCCGCCCGGGTTGCTGGCGCCGTTGCTCTGGAGAACGAGGCCGGTACCGGACGGGCCCGAGACCGTGCCGCCGATGCTGTACGTTGGTGCACCGCCCCCGCCTCCCCCGCCACTGCCGGCGCATGACGCAAGCAACAGTGCGAGCGAGAGCACACAAGAGCTGCGAATCCCGCTGGCAGCCATAGTCATTGCGTGCACGACCCCTCCCGGAGTTAACCAAGCGCGCATTGTGAGATTGCCAGCAAATGATGCAACTGGCAAACAACACTCCGATGAGGATCTTGATCGCGAGAAAGTCGCGCGCCGGGAGCGAAGGCAGCACCGGAGAAAGAGGCTGATTCGGCCTTGCGCGCGAGGTGGTTTGTCACTTGGTCTTCCGCGAGACAACGCAAGCAATGTTCGCTATGCTTGCGGCGCAGGCCGCCGTGCGAGAGCCGTTCCCTCGAGATTTTTCGTGGAGAGTCGTGACGCAATGAAACGGAGCCGGCGCAGGTTCCTCCAGGTGGCTGCGGCCGTCGCCGCTGGCCTCGGTGCAGGCGCCCTGCCCCACGCATTGCATGCCCAGGCAGCGCGTCGAAGACTCTCAAGGTCGGCGTCATCGGGTCGGGCAGGATCGGCGGGACCGTTGGCGAGCTGTGGGTGAAGGCCGGGCACCTGGTCATGTTTTCGTCGCTCGACCTCGAGCACGGCAAGGCGCTGACGGCGGCCGAGCTGCGCCACGGTCTCGGCATCAAACAGCAAGATCTCAAAAGCGGGGTGCCACCGCGATCTCAGTGGCCAGATCGCCGTTCCTCGCATGAAAGAGACGCTTCACCGCTGGCTTGCCGGAGTGGTCGCCGTGCGGCCGGGCGAAGTGCGCGCCTTGTGCTGGTCGTTTGGATATTTCTTCTGCCTGCTGGCCGGCTACTACGTATTGCGGCCCTTGCGCGACGAGATGGGCATCGCCGGCGGAGTCCGCAATCTGCCTTGGCTGTTCACCGCGACCTTCCTGGTGATGCTCGCTGCCGTGCCGGTCTTCGGCGCCGCAGTCGCCTACCTCCCGCGCCGGCGCTTCATTCCGCTCGTCATCCATTTCTTCGTCGCCAATATCGCGATCTTCTGGCTGCTGTTGACGTTCGACTTCGGCAAGGTCCAGGTCGCGCGGGTGTTCTTCGTATGGATCAGCGTATTCAACCTGTTTGCCGTGTCGGTGTTCTGGTCGTTCATGGCCGACTTGTTCGCCTCCGAGCAGGGCAAGCGCCTGTTCGGCTTCATCGCGGCCGGCGGATCCGCCGGTGCGCTGCTGGGACCGGCGCTGACGGTCGGGCTCGCGGTGCCGCTCGGCCCCGTCAACCTCCTGATCGTGGCGATGCTGTTGCTCGAGTCTGCAGTGCTGTCCGCGCGGCGCCTGGAGACGGCGGCGTCGCAGCTCAAGTCCGAATCCCGGGCAACCGCCGCGGGGCCGGCCACCCCGCCCGAAGCAGCTGGATTGGGCGGCGGCTGGCTCGCGGGAATCGCGATGGTGCTGCGCTCGCCCTACCTGGCCGGCATCGCATTGTGGGTATCGCTGCTGTCGCTCGCTGGCACCTTTCTCTATTTCCAGCAGGCGAACATCGTGGCCGCCGCTTCCGACGACCCTGCGGTGCGCACGCGGATATTCGCCAGCATCGACCTGGCGATCGCGATCTTGACGATCCTGGTTCAGTGCCTCGCGACGGGACGGCTGATTACGCGCTTCGGCGCCGGACCGGCCGCCGCTTTCCTGCCCCTGGTGTTCTCCCTTGGCTTCATCGTGCTCGCGGCGACACCAGCGCTATGGGTCGTGATCGCCTTCCAGGCGGCACAGCGCGCCGCGAATTTCGCGATTTCCAATCCGGCGCGCGAATGCCTCTTCACGGTGCTCGCGCGCGAGGAGAAATACAAGGCCAAGAACGTCATCGATATCGTCGTTTTCCGCGGCACAGACGCTGCGAGCGGCTGGCTATTCGCCGCGCTGCGCGGCGCCGGAATGGACCTCGGCGCCATATCGATCGCGACGGTGCCCGTGACCGCTGCCTGGCTCGCCCTGGCGCTCGCGCTCGGTCGCGCGCACGAGCGCCGCACGCGCGAGTCCGCCTCGCGTGCAGCTCCCACCGCGCCCCCTTCCACGCAAGGAGCCTGACATGACCCGCAACTTCAATGCTGAGCCCCGTCTTGTCTCTCGCCGCGAAGTTCTGGCGCTGGGAGCCGGGCTGGGGGCTGCCGCCGCGCTCGCGATTGCGCCTGTCCGCTCCCAGGCCGTGGCCGCGAAACCGGTGCTCATGCGGCCGATTCCGCGCACGGGCGAGCGGCTGGCTGTGGTCGGCCTGGGCACCGCGATCATTTTCGACATCGGAAACGACGCCGCCAGTCGTGCCGAGCGCCGCTCGGTCATCCAGACGCTGCTCGAAGGCGGCGCGCGCGTGATCGACACCGCGCCCTCGTACGGCACGGCGGAAAGGGTGCTCGGCGAGCTGCTCGCCGATCTAAAGGTCCGCGACAAGGTGTTTGTCGCGACCAAGGTGCGCGCGGCCGGCCGCGACCGCGCCACCGCCGAAATGCAGCAATCGCAGCGCCAGCTGCGCACCGAAACGATCGACCTGATGCAGATCCATAACGTCGGGTTCGTGGATCGCGGCCAGATCGCGGGGCAGCTGGCGCTGCTGCGCGAATGGAAGGACCGGGGCGTGTTTCGCTATATCGGCGTGACGCACTCCCAGGATCAGGAGAGGGCCAACGACCGCTTGATAGAGTTGGTGCGGAGCGAGAAGCTCGACTTCATCCAGGTCAACTACTCGATGGCGGAGCGCAGCGTTGAGCGGCAGTTGCTCCCAGTCGCCGCCGAGACTGGCACAGCAGTGCTGGTGAACCTGCCGTTCGCCCGCGGCAGGCTGTTCAGCGCCGTGCGCGGCAAGCCGGTGCCCGGATGGGCCGCGGAATTCGACGCGCCGACCTGGGGCCAGTTCTTCCTCAAATACATTCTCGCCAGCGACGCGGTGACGTGTGTATTGCCCGGCACCGACAAGCCCGAGTACATGGTCGACAATCTCAACGCCGGGCGCACCCGCCTGCCGAATGCGGCGCTGCGCAAGAAGATGGTCGAATTTATCGACTCGCTGGGCTGACTCTGCGGGAGCGCGAACCGGGCACTGGCGGGAAGTGGTTCCGAGCCGATAGCCCGAGCGTTCGGGCGTATGTTGCCTCCCGACCGGAGCAGGTCTGGGCACCGCTGGCCGTCCACAATGAGCCCAGGGTGTAGCTCTTCGCATAAGGCAGCAAAGGCTTAAGCCACTAGGGATCCTATTGCCGGGGATGGCTTCTTGTCTCTGGCCAATCTGACTGTCCTTTGATCTCGGTCAACAGGCCGCCTTCTGAATCGGCGACATTTTTGTTCTAATGAAGCGAGTCTGATTTATTGTCGGGTCGGTCGTTCGCGCTAATCCGGGGACGCACCCGGCATCGCCTCATCGCAGGGAAGGGCATCACGGAGTGATGCGATGGGAGGGATTGGAACGGCGAGGCACGCCCGCGCAGCGGTCGCGGCGAAGGGGTGCAACGCTGTCGCTACTTCCGCCCTTGCCGCACCCGGCGCCCTGACACTTCACCGCACGCAAGCTCACGGGATCGCAGCCGCGCGTTCGCAACTGCGAACCCGGCGGCACCGAAATCAACTTCCCTCGGCAGTACCTCCGTTCTCCAGAGGGAGATCTCCAAGTAGCAGCGCCTAATCCGCCCACGGAGGTGGGTCATGTCACAAGCCAAGCTCATTGCAAACGCTCGCACCCTTCTCATTCCGCTGATCCTCGCCGGTCCCTTGACCCTCCTCGGCTGCAGTAGGGAAGAGGTGACCGCCTCAGGCGCAGCCTCCTCTCAACCGGGAACGGCTAGCGTCGCCGCGGCCGTACAGAACTCAGCGCCGGCGAGTGTCTGCCCCAATGGCGGCATCACCGTGCAGTCGGGAATCGACACCAGCGGCACCGGCATCCTTGGCCCCTCTGAGGTCCAGAACACCCAGTATCTGTGCAACGACACCGGCGGGAGTAACGCTGCAGTCGCCATGAACGCCTTGGTGTCGGTGACCAAGAACGAGCCCGCAGGCTCGAACTGCAGCTACGGCGGCAACCGGGTCAACGTCGGGTTTGACCGCAACAACAATGAGGTCCTCGAAGAATCCGAGGTGATGTCTACGAAGTACGTCTGCAACGGCCAGGACGGCGGAAACGCCCCAAAAGGCCTCAGTACCCTCATCAAGGTCGTCACCGAGCCCGCGGGGACGAATTGCCCTGCCGGCGGGGTGAAGATCACCACCGGGGTGGACAGCAATGGCAATGGGGCCTTCGACAAGAAGGAGATCACCTCGACCAACTATGTCTGCAACGGCAAGAACGGCACCAACGGAGTGAACGGCCTCAACTCCCTTATGAGCACCGTGGCCGAGCCTGCCGGATCCCATTGCGCAGCCGGCGGCTTGAAGATCACCTCGGGGCTGGATGCCAACGCCAATGGCACCCTCGATCGGCTGGAGGTAGCCTCCACGAACTACATCTGCAACGGCGCAAATGGTACGAACGGGGCCAACGGCCTCAATTCCCTCACCAGCATGGCGGCCGAACCCTCGGGGACGAACTGCCCTTTCGGTGGTTTGAAGATCACCTCCGGACTGGATGCCAACGCCAATGGCGTCCTCGATACTCAGGAAATCAACTCGACGAACTACATCTGCAATGGGGCAAACGGTAGCAACGGTACCAATGGGTTGAACGGTCTTAATTCCCGGACAAGCATGGCCACCGAGCCCCCAGGGCCCAACTGCCCCTCCGGTGGGGTGAAGATCACCTCAGGACTGGACACCAACGGCAATGGCGTCCTCGATCCGGAAGAGGTTACGGCGACCAACTACGCCTGCAACGGCGCAAGCGGCGCCAATGGAACAAACGGACTCAATTCCCTTGCCAGCATGGCCACGGAGCCGTCTGGGGCCAACTGCCCGACTGGTGGCCTGAGAATCAACTCGGGGGTAGACACGAACGCCAATGGCGTCCTCGATCCTAGCGAGGTCACCTCCACCAACTACATCTGCAATGGCGCAAACGGGCTGACGACCTCGACCGGCCTCAATTCCCTGATCGCAATCGTCACCGAGCCCGTAGGGTCCAATTGCTCGTACGGCGGGTTAAGGATCAGCGTGGGGCTTGATCTCAACGGAAACGGCGTCCTCGAGCAAAGCGAAGTGGCCTCCACGGCCTATTCGTGCAGCACCGATATCGCGCCGGCGATCGAGAGCATCTCGATTTATCCGCAGCCGGTCCTTACCTCGGCGAACCTGCTGGCAAGCCTCTTTGACCAGAACGGAGATAGCCTCACGAGCACCTGGAGCGTCGGGGGAATCAGCGTGGCTACCGGACCGAGCGCGATCTGGGATTCACCGGGCATCCCGGGGCTATATCGGGTGGACCTCGCGGTAAGCGACGGAACCTACGCGGTGAACGGGGCGAACGTCATCAATGTGGGCAGCCTCAGCCCCTGGCCAAAATTCCACCGGGATCTGCAGTCGACCGGCGTAAGCCCCGTCAACACGAGTGCTACCACAGGCGTGCTCAAGTGGAGCTATGCGACAGGGAGCGGTATGTTCTCCTCGCCTGCGATCGGCGCGGACGGAACCGTGTACATCGGGTCAGAAAACCTCTATGCAGTCAATCCCGACGGCTCGTTGAGGTGGAGCTACGCCACAGGAAGCGTTGCCGAGTCGTCGCCCGCTATCGGCGCGGACGGAACCGTATACGTTGGGTCGGTGGATAAGAATCTATATGCCATCCATCCCGATGGCACGCTCAAGTGGAAGTACACGGCAGGAAGCTACGTATTCTCCTCGCCTGCCGTCGGCGCGGATGGAACCGTATATGTCGGGTCGGAAGATGGGAAGGTCTATGCCATCCATCGCGATGGCACGCTTAAGTGGACCTATCTAACAGTGATAGGAGGCTTCGTGCGGTCTTCACCGACCTTGGGAGCGGACGGCACCGTGTACGTCGTCGGGATAGACAAACTCCATGCCCTCAATCCCGATGGCACGCTCAGGTGGACTCACCCGGCCTACGGTTTGCATTCCTCGCCCGCTATCGGCACGGACGGCACCGTGTACGTCGGATCAGAGGGTTCGGCGCTCTTCGCCATCTATCCCAATGGCGCACTCAGATGGACCTATACGATAACGCCACCATTCAAGGTGGAATCGTCGCCTGCCGTCGGCGCGGACGGAACTGTGTACCTCGGGGCGGACAAACTCTATGCTGTTGACTCTGATGGCACGCTCAAGTGGACCTACGCAACAGGAAGTGTGTCATCCTCACCCGCCATCGGCGCGGACGGCACCGTGTACGTCGGGTCGTCTGATTCCAAGCTTTATGCCATCAACCCAAATGGCACGCTCAAGTGGAGCTACGCGACAGGAAGCAGTGTGGCATCCTCGCCCGCCATCGGCGCGGACGGCACCGTGTACGTCGGGTCGTTCGATAAGAAGCTCTATGCCATAAGATAGATAACACCTTGAAGTCGAAATACGGTCGCACAGAGACAGGAGGAAGCTCGAAACCTGCGGGCAACGAACCGAGCGATCTCGCGTCCTGGGCGTGAACGGCCGATAGGAGTGCGACCCGAGGATCAGCAGCGAGGGTCGGGCTGTACCGCAGCCCTGCGAAGCATCGCGTTCTCCGTCAATAGAACGATCAATACAAAGCTCGAAGCAAGAAGCCCGTAGGTGCGCCCAGCATAGAAGCCGAGATCAAACCGTGCCGCGCTGAGCAACCCAGTCAAGGCGATGTCGAACATCCATGCGCACATGGTGACCATGAGCCAAAGATCAAGCAACGAATGTGGGCGCCGCCACCACAAGACGACCAGCGCGAGCAAGCTGAGCGCCCCGATCGAAGAAACGATACTCACCTCCACCGGAGTGTAGCGGTTTGCCTCAACGATCTCCGGAAGGAAGACCGAAGCCTCTGTCGTGAGAACGGCGGCACCAACCGAGGCGAGTCCCGCGAATACGAGCCCCATGAATATCGGCCAAGCGGCGCTATCCCTCTGCGCTGGGCTAGGGTCGCGCTTCGATAAAGCGTAAAAGATAATGACTAGCGGAAAACCGGCGTGCCAGATGATATAGAGCCACGACGTAGTCTGAGGGCCGGCGCCGAGCAACCCGGTCGGCGTAAGTAAGCCGGGGAAAGTGAGCGCATGTAGGATCGCGATCGTTGCGGTGAAGGTGTAACCGCACGCCAAGGCCAAGAGGCCGTGCGACCTCACGTCGGCGTACTGCCCGAGAAGCAATGCCGCGGTAATCACGTCGAGCGTGACCAAGATTCCTTGGTGAATAGCTACAAAGGTCGGTATCGCCGCCAGTGGCCACTTGGCGAATGGCGCCAGCGCTAGGAACAGCACGACCGAGCCCACGACTACCGCGAGCGCAAGCTTGCGCTCGCGACGCCCGGCGAGCGTCGTCGAAAGAGATGTGCTGGATTGTTCGCCCAGCTCCGTCATATGATGCTTCGCCCCGATCAACGGCCACAACGCGGAAATCCTTAGTCGTCCGTCTTCGAGCCCGAGTCGGCTCCGCGACCGGAGCCAATCTGAGCCCTGCTGGGCATTCGGGATGTTGATTGGCTAAGGACGCGCCAGAGCGGATGCCCGCACCTTTATCACAGCAAGCGTAGTCCTGACTTGCGGATCAAGGACTCGGTCCCGCCGGGAACGGGGAGTGCGGGACCGACCTGAGCGCCCCGGTCACGGCGTCGATTGTGAAGCCGGAGACACTGTTGGTTTCGCTATTAGCTACGTAGGCGAACTTCACCAACGGATCGACCGTGATGGTGATTGGGAAAGTTGCCAGCACGTCGCTGAACGGCGAGCGTGCGACGGCGGTGAGCGCGCCGGTCGTGGCGTCGATGGTGAAGGCCGCGATTTTCGATGAGAGAGAGTCCACCACATAAACGAACCGCCCCAATGGATCGACGGTGACCGAGAGAGGATCGTCAATCCCAGCGGTGTACGGGGAGCCCGCGACGGCGGTAAGCGCGCCGGTGGTCGCATCGATCGTGAAGGCTGAAACACTGCTATTAGCAAAGGACTCATTTGCGACGTAAGCGAACCTACCGAAGGGGTCGATAGCGATCGAGCGAGCAGCACCCGGTCCCGTTGCGAAGGGCGAGCCGGCGATGGCCGCAAGCGCCCCGCTCACGGTGTCGATTGTGAAGGCGGAGATGGTGCTGTCGTTGAAATTCGCGACATAGACGAACTTCCCCGAGGGGTCGACGGCGACGGAGCCGGGATACGACCCCGTGGCGAAGGGCGAGCCCGCGACGGCGGAGAGCGCCCCGGTCGTGGCGTCGATCGTGAAGGCGGAGACATTGCTGGGTTCGAAGACGGAAGCATTGTTCTCGTTCGCCACGTAGGCGAACCTCCCGGAGGGGTCGACGGCGATTGAGAATGGATTCTGCCCGGCGGCGAAGGGTGAACCCACGATTTCGATCAGCGCGCCTGTAGCGGCGTCGACCGCGAAGGCGGACACATTGTTGGACCCGAAGTTCGCCACGTAAGCGAACTTCCCCGATGGATGGACCATGACGGAAAAAGGAGTGGTTCCTGCGGCGAAGGGCGAGCCAGCCACGGCGGTAAGATCGCCGGTGACCGAGTCGATCGTGAAGGCAGAGACATTGGCGGAGAACTCATTCGTCACATAGACGAACTTCCCCGAAGGGTCGACGGTAACGAAATTGGGACCCTTGGCCGATACGACCGTGGCGACGGAGGGTGCCGGACTGCCCCCACCTCCGCCCCCTCCCCCGCCGCACGCGGCGAGGAACAACGCGAACACAGAGACCCGCCAATACTGCCTGACCGATATGCCGGAAGCGCGCAAGTCAAACGTTCTCCGATTGCATTCGGATGCTACCAGCTAACACGGCGAGCCGCGACTGGGGTCTTCCCTATACCTGTGTAAGGGTTTCCCGAGATTCTAGTGATCTAGCGTTCGTGGTTGATCCGTTAGGCCGACCCGAGGCGCGCTAAAAAGGGCCTAGCTAACTAAGCCCTTGGAATGGTGGCGCGCCGGACCGGATGAATCTGTGCACTGGCGCGAATCAATTTCACTCGGATAGACATCCGCGTTCGGGCCCAAGCCGGTCTGCCTGGCCCGTCGCTGGCCGTCGCATAATGTGGACGGGGAGCTTCGCAGACGGTCTCCGTGCAACCGGCCGCCGCTGCTCCCTAGATATAGGCCGCTTGCGAGAGGCAAATGAGAAGCGTAACCTCCCCTCGTCGTCGGTCGATCGGTTGCTTACATCTCCGGACCAGAAGGGAGGACAGCCATGGCCAGCTGGCGTGTGCAAGGCCAATACATGGAGACATGTAACTGTACTTACCTGTGCCCGTGCATCAGCTCCAACCTGAGTGCGCAGCCCACGGAGGGCGACTGCAAAGTGGCCGTGGCAATGAAGATCGACAAGGGCGAGAAGGACGGCGTCAAGCTCGACGGCCTCTCGTTCATCGTGCTCATGCATTCGCCCAAGGCGATGGCGGAGGGCAACATCACCGTGGGCCTTATCATCGATGCGCGCGCCACAGAGAAGCAGGCCGAGGCGATCAGCGCGATCGCGACAGGAGCGGCGGGCGGACCAATGGCTGCGCTCGGTCCTCTCGTCGGGCGTGTCGCGGGGATCGAGAAGCGGCCGATCAGCTTCGAGGTGGACGGTACAAAGCGTACGGTCAAGGCGGGCGAGCTGATCGACCAGGCTTGCGAAGGTGTGCCCGGACCCGCGCGCGCCGGCGAGCCCATCTACCTCGACAATACCTGCCACCCGGTGAATGCCAGAATTGCGCTCGCGAAAGCCACTCGTAGCAGCATGCACGCGTTCGGAATCAACTGGGACGACGCGAGCGGCACGCGCAACGGCCATTTCGCGTCCTTCGCTTGGGCGGGGTAACCCCTAAAGCGACGCTGGACCCTAGCGTTGAAGGGGCGCTGCGACGCGACCGCTGGGTCATCGTTGTAACCCTCGCGCTGGTGATCGCCCTGGCCTGGCTCTACCTCTGGAGCGACGCGGGGTCGATGAACCAAATGGACATGCCCGACATGCCCGGGATGGCAATGCCGCCGCGGGCCTCAGGCGTGGAACCCTTCCTACTGACTTTCGTGATGTGGACGGTCATGATGGTCGGCATGATGCTGCCGAGCGCGGCACCGACCATCCTCCTCTACGGCGCGCTGGTGCGCAAGAACGGCGAGCGCGGCACAGTCCTGCCGGGAACGTGGGTCTTCACGAGCGGGTACCTTGTCGTCTGGACGGCTTTCAGCCTCCTCGCGGCGCTCCTCGAAGTCTGGCTCGAGCAGACCGCCCTCCTGACACCGATGATGGTGTCGGCGAGCAAGGGCTTGAGCGCTGGGCTCCTCGTCGCCGCCGGCGTCTATCAGTGGCTTCCGTTCAAGGACGCGTGCCTGCGCAAATGCAGGAATCCCATTCGCTTCTTAGTCGCCCGGTGGCGTCCCGGCACAAGTGGGGCGTTTCGCATGGGCGTGGAGAGCGGCGCGTACTGCGTCGGCTGCTGCTGGGTGCTCATGCTGCTCCTCTTCGTCGCCGGCGTGATGAACCTGCTCTGGGTCGCGCTCATCGCGGCCTTCGTCTTCGCAGAGAAACTGCTGCCTGCCGGGAAATTCACGGCCCGCTTCGCCGGTGTGGCGCTGATCCTGTCCGGCGTCGCGTTGTTGATCATACCCTAGCGTTGGGGACTTAGATCCACAACGTGGGCAATTCCACCGATTGCGCTGGGAACGGCCCCGCACAAATAGAAAGGGCCTAGCTTAAGCTAAGCCCTTGGAATCTGGCGCGCCGGACCGGATGAATCTGGGCACTGGCGCGAATCAGTTCTAATCGATTAGGCCGCCCAGCGTATTCATCAACCACGCGAGCCACCACGGGATGCGGGTCGTACCATAACCCCCGCTGCTCGATCCTCGCCTCCGACTGCAGCGTATACAGCGGCGACTTCTTCGCCGCTTAGCGGATGTAGACCCAGGCCATGCCCCGGCGCACCTGCTCGGGGCCAAATCAAGAAGCGGCTTGGGCCCCGAGCCCAGGGTTCGCCGCTTTGCGGATCGCGTTCCAAAGCTGAGCTACGTTCGGATTGAGCATCGTGCTTCTTTGCGCGATGAACGCGACCGGGGTCAATAGCTCGGGCAGCTTGATTGGCAGGATGCGGGCAAGACCCAGGCGCTGCTGCTCGAGACCGGCATCTCGCGGCGCCGTAGTCAGATAGTGACCGACCCTGAGCAGCGACAGGGCGAACACGAAGGAGGAAGTCTCCATGCGCACCCTCGGCGGTTCGAGACCCGCCGCGGCAAACGCGTCCTTCAAAATGGTCGCCGACTTCGAGAGGATCCACTCGTAGGGCGCCAGGTTCCGCAACTCGAGCTTGCGCTTGCCGAGCAAGGGATGATCCGGCCCCGCAAGAATACAGACCTGAAACTCATACAGGGGCTGGTAAAAGTAGGTGCTCCGGCGCAGGTCTCGAAGTGCGCTTGCCGGCATGCGAGCCAGCACGCAGTCAAGCTCATTGCGCTGCAGGCGCTGCATCAGGTCTGGCACGGCGCCATCTACGATCTCCACTCGACACGCTGTGGCCGTCAAGAAATCCCGCAAATAGTCCTGAAGTGGACCAAAAAACGCGTGGTATAGGCAGCCGATCCGCAAGACAGGCACGGCCTCCTCGGCCGCCATCTCCTCCGAAAGAATATCGAGCTCGCCGAGGACGGCGTTCAGCCGCGCTATGGCGGAGCGGCCCCGCAGACCAGGCGTAACGCCTTTGCGCGAACGATCAAAGAGCTGACCGCCAAATGCGCGTTCGAGCTCCTTCAGCAGAGCACTCGCCGTAGGCTGGCTGATATGGAGCTGTCTCGCGGCCTTGTGGAGCGATCCGACACTCACCAGGGCCTGGGCGAGACGCAAATGACGCACGCGAAGCTGATTGAGCGCGGCGGAGGACGGGCGCTGGTGATCGGCCATACCTATCACCTTATCATAAAAATGAGTTATC
>DATJYC010000013.1:0-2165 GCA_035499735.1 Burkholderiales bacterium | reverse complement strand
GCGATTGATGCCGTGCGTCGCGGCGCGATCGACTACGTCTTGAAGAATAATCTCGCGCGCCTCGCGCCCGCGGTTCAGCGTGCCCTTGGCGATGCGAAGATCCGGGCGGAGCGGCGGGTTGAGCAGGCGCGCATAGCGCGTATGGACCGGGTATTGCGCATGATGAGCGGAGCAAACGCTCTCGTCGTGCGAATCCGGGACCGCAAGGAGCTGCTTCGCGAGATCTGTCGCCTCGCGGTCGCGGTTGGTGGCTATGCGACGGCCATCGGCTACTACAAACTCCCGGGCGCTCCCGGGCTCCAGGTCGTGGGTGGGAGCGGAGAGAATCCGGCGATAACCGACTCCCTCGGAGCGGCGTTATCGCTACCTGGTAAGTCTGCCCCGAGCTTCGTCGAGCAGGTCGTTCAGTCAGACAAGCCGTTCATTCTCAGCGACGCAACGGCAGCCACCCTTGGCGAAGAGGCGGCGGCTCTGCTTAGTCAAGCGGGGCTGCGCTCGCTGGTAGCTCTGCCAATAACGGTCGACAACACGGCGATGGGTGCGCTGGTCCTGACCGCGCACGAAAGCGGACCGGTCAGCGACGAAGAGCTGCAGATGCTGCTCGAAGTGGCCGGAAACGTCTCGTATGCGCTGCAGTACATGCAGAAGGACGTGACGGTACGCTTTCTCTCGCATTTCGATCCTCAAACGGGACTCGCAAAGCGCTCGCTCTTCTGTGAACGCCTTTCGAGGCTGACGGACCAGGCCGACGCGCGCGGCTCGCGGCTCGTCGTAGCGGTCCTGGACATCGAGCGCCTGAGCCTGATCAACGACTCCTTTGGCCGGCGAACCGGCGATCTGCTCCTGCAACACGTCGCCGACCGACTCAAGCGGCGATTCCCGCAGACGGAACAGATTGCGCACTTTGGCGGGGGCACTTTCGCCGTAGTGCGCGACCCGGGCGGGCGTTCGATTGAGGAGACGCTGGCGGCGGCGCGTGAGCACGGCAAGGCTCTCTTCGGCGAGGCGTTTGTGATCGAGAATCGGGAGATTCCTGTGGCGGTGAGATCGGGTTTCACGATCTTTCCTGAGCAGGGTAGGGATGCCCACGCGCTCGTACACCAAGCCGAAGCAGCCTTGCACGGTGCTCGGGCCACCGGTGAACGGCGCGCGTATTACAGCCCGAAGGCGCAGTCGCAGCTCAAAAGCGGGCTCGCTTTGGAGCATAAGCTGCGGCTTGCATTGGAGCGCCAGCAATTCGAGCTGCACTACCAGCCGAAGGTAAATGTCAGGTCGCGGCACATTGAAGGGGCCGAGGCGCTGATCCGGTGGCGCGATCCGGATCGTGGCCTCATCTCGCCAGCCGAGTTCCTGCCGGTCCTGGAGTCCACCGGGCTCATCGTCGAAGTGGGAGACTGGGTAATCCGGCGCGCGGCGCTCGATTGCCAGCGGTGGTTGAGCGCTGGACTGCCTCCCTTAAGGGTGGCAGTCAATGTTTCCCCGGCTCAGCTGCGGCTGACCGACTTTGTAGAGGCGTTTTTGAAGCCTCTTCGTACGTGGTCCACTCCGGAGGCGGGGCTCGATATTGAGATCACTGAAGGCTCGCTGCACGAGGAACTCGCGGAGGAGGTCTCCAAGCTCAAGCTGCTGCGCGCTGGCGGTGTCAGGGTGGCAATCGACGACTTTGGCACCGGGTATTCCTCTCTCGGGCGCCTCGCGAAGCTCCCGGTGGACACGCTGAAGATTGATCACGGCTTCATCTCTCAGGTGCCCGGGGATCCCGTGAGCCGCAAGCTCATCGAAACCATCGTGAGTCTGGCCCGCGCCTTCAACCTGACCACTGTCGCCGAGGGAGTGGAGAATCAAGACCAGCTCGATTTCATTTGGCATATGGGTTGCGACCAGTCGCAAGGCTATCTTCATAGCCGGCCGCTCCCTGTCGGGGAGTTTATGCGCCTGTTGGAGCTCGGCCAGGGGAACCTCGTTCGCGCGGCCGAGCCGGCTGGTGCAGCCGATCTTCCACGCGGGCGCTTCAGAGGCTGAACCGCCGCTTCTGCCTGCCTCCCGCGAGCGGCAGCGCGCTCTCATCGATGATGCGGCCGCCCTTCATGACGAACACGATCGACTTGGCGTTGTCGATGTTCACGGTCGGATCCTTGCTGAGCAGCACCAGGTCGGCGAGCTTC
>DATJYC010000012.1:0-6607 GCA_035499735.1 Burkholderiales bacterium | reverse complement strand
GGCTCTGGGCCGCGGTGAGCTCGACCAGCGGCGGCCGCAGCGTGGCCCACTCGGGATCGCGCGCGTAGTGCGCGATCACGGCCTTCAACGCCGCCATCATCGGGTATTTCTGCATGACGTTTCGCGTCGCGGTGATGTCCTCCTGCAAGGCGTCGGCGTCCGCGCCGCGCCAGTTGCGGAACACCTTGTCGATCGCCGCGGGGTTGATGTTGCCGGTCGCGGTGATGCAGCCCTTGCCGCCGCCCCGCATGTTGTCGAGCAGGAACACCTCGCTTCCGGCGAACACGTCGAATCCCGATTTCGCGAACGCGTCGAGCATCGCCTTGGTGTTCGACCAGTCGCCCGAGGAATCCTTGACGCCGGCGACCGTGCCGGGAAATGCCTTGAGCAGCCGCTCGATCAGACCGAGCGTGATCGGCACCTGCGACACCGGCGGGATGTGATAGAGGTAGACCTGCAGGCGCTTGTCGCCGACGCGCTGGATCACCTCGGCGAAATTCCGGTACAGGCCCTCGTCCGGAACGCCCTTGTAGTAGAAGGGCGGCAGCATCAGAACGCCCGAGCAGCCGAGCGCGACCGCGTGCGCGGTGAGGCGCACCGAGTCGGTGAGCGAGCAGCAACCCGTTCCCGGCATGAGCTTCTCCGCGGGCACGCCTTCCTGGACGACCGTCTCGAGCAGCATCATGCGCTCGTCGACCGAGAGCGAGTTCGCCTCGCTGTTCGTGCCGAAGACCGCAAGGCCGCTGCAGCCGTTCGCGAGCAGCCACTTGCAGTGGCGCACGTAGCGAGCGCGGTCGGGGGACAGGTCACGCTTGAACGGCGTGACGACGGGAGAAAGAACGCCGGAGAGTCGCATGGGGTGATTATAGCTACTCGGCGTAGAGATCGATCAGGACGCCGCGCAGCCAGCTCACCCCGGGATCCCGTCCGAAGCGCTCGTGCCAGTGCACCTTCACGTCGAGCGCGGGGATATCGACGGGAGGTTTCAGCGCCTTGAAGCGTCCGAAGGGCGTGATCGCCCGCAGCAGCCCCTCGGGGACGATCACCATGTGATCGGTGCGGGCGAGGATCATCGGCACCACGGTGAAGTGCGGAACGCGCAGCGCGATGCGGCGCACCAGTCCCTGGTTGCGCAGCGTCTGCTCGACGATCTCGTGCGCCGAGCCGCGCGAGGACACGAGCACGTGGGTCGCAGCAAGAAACTGCGCGAGCGTCAGCCGCGATCCGATCCGCGGATGATCGGCGCGCACGAGGCAGACGTAGCGGTCGCGGAACAGGCGCTTCTGGACCACGCCCTGGGACAGCTCGGGCAGGAATCCCAAGGCGAGATCCACCTCGCCGGAGGCGAGCGCGTCGCTCACCTCGCCCTGCGGCAGGTGCTGGGTCTCGACCCGCACGAGCGGCGCATCGCGCTGCAGCCGCTCGAGCAGGGGCGGAAGGAAGGCGATCTCGCCCACGTCGGTGAGCTGCAGCCGGAAGACCCGGTCCGAGGTCTTCGGCTCGAATCCGGCCTGCTGCGAGAAGCCGGCGCGGATGAGATCCAGCGCCTGCTGGACCGGCGCGGCGAGCTGCTGCGCGAAAGGAGTCGGCCGCATGCCGCCGGAAGTGCGCATGAACAGGGGATCCCCCAGCAAGCTGCGCAGACGCGACAGCGCATTCGACATCGCCGGCTGCGACAGACCGAGGCGCGCGGCCGCCCCGGTGACGCTGCCCTCGCGCAGCACCGCGTCGAAGGCGCGCAGCAGGTTGAGGTCGAGGTCGGCGACATTCATCACGTGAATCTATATCATGCTCCCCATCAATTTGACAAATGCCGGGCGGCGCGCCTACGCTCGCCATCCACTACAAGATCCACCCATCCACCTAGAGGAGACAACGATGGTCCGCCACTCAGCCAGACTCGCGCTCGCCGCCGCGCTCGCCGCCGCCTCTGCCGGCGCGGCCGCGCAGGAGGTCACCCTGCGCCTCGTCAGTGCCTTCCCCGAGAATCAGTTCTACGTGAAGCGCACGCTCGACTGGATCGCGGATTTCAACAAGGACGGCAAGGGGATCCTGCAGATCAACTTCATCGGCGGGCCGAAGGCGATCCCGACCTTCGAGGTCGGCAAGGCCGTGCAGAGCGGCGTGGTCGACATGGGGTTCAGCACCGGCGCCTTCTACACCAACGTGATGCCCGAGGCCGACATCCTCAAGCTCTCCGAGACGAGCGCCGCCGAGCAGCGCAAGAACGGCGGCTACGAGCTGATCAATAAGATCTGGGCGGAGAAGGGCAACATGCGCTACCTCGCCAAGGTCGTCGAGTTCACGCCCTTCCACCTCTACCTCAACAAGAAGATCGACAAACCCGACCTCACCGGCCTGAAGATCCGCATCACGCCGGTGTACCGCGAGTTCTTCCAGTCGATGAACGCTCAGGTCATGACGACCGCCCCCGGCGAGGTGTACACCGCGCTCGAGCGCGGCGTCATCGACGGCTACGGCTGGCCGATCCACGCGCTGTTCGACCTCAACTGGCAGGAGCACACCAAGTACCGCGTCGACCCGGGCTTCTACAACGCCGAGGTCGGGCTTCTCATCAACCTCGACAAGTACAAGTCGTTGGCCCCGGCGCAGCGCGAGTACCTCGATCGCAAGACGCTGGCGTACGAGCAGCAGAACGACTTCTGGAAGTCCTACAACCAGGAAGAGGCGAAGCGGCAGGCCGCGGCCGGCATCCAGGTGATCACCTTCGACGACGCAACCAACAAGGCCTACGTCGAGAAGGCGAAGGAGGTGGGCTGGGCGAACGCGATCAAGGCGAGCCCGGTCTACGGGCCGCAACTTCGCAAAGTGCTCGCCAAGTAAGGCATGGATCGCCTCGAAGCAGCGTACGGCAGGCTGCTCGAGGCGTTCGCGCTCGTCGCGTGCGCGCTCGTGCTCGGCATGGCGGTGATGATCTGCGCCGACGTGCTCCTCCGGAACGTGCGCATCATCCCGGGCGTCGCGGGCCTGGCGTGGAGCAACGAGATCTCCGAGGCGATGCTCTATCTCGTCACCATGCTCACCGCGCCCTGGCTGCTGCGGCGCGGCCAGCACATCCGGGTCGACGTCGTGCTCCGCGCCGTGCCGAAGCGCGTCGGCTGGGTCTTCGAGTGGACGACGGACGTCGTGGGCCTCGCCTGCTGCCTCGTCATCACCTGCTTCGGCGCCCGCGCCGCGATCGCCAGCTACGAGGCCGGCTCGATGTCCATCAAGACGTTGATCACGCCGGAGTGGTGGCTGCTCAGCGTTCTGCCGGTCGCGTTCCTCGCGCTGTCGATAGAGATGATCTTCCGCATGCGCCGCCTCGCGCTGGGCGAGCGCGGCCCGCGCGACGACGCGGTATCCACCGGCTAGAGCGATGTCCTGGGAGGCGGCGGCGTGGCTGATGCTCGGCGGCTCGACGGTGCTGCTGTTCCTCGGCCTGCCGGTCGCGTTCTCGTTCCTGGTGATCAACGTGCTCGGAGCGTGGCTGTTCCTCAACGGCGAGGCGGGGCTCGTCCAGCTCGCGCGCAACAGCGTCGGGTCGGTGGCGAGCTTCTCGCTCACCCCCATTCCGCTCTTCATCCTCATGGGCGAGGTGCTGTTCCACACCGGGCTCGCGGTGAAGGTGATCGACGGAGTCGAGCACCTGATCCGGCAGGTGCCGGGCCGGCTCGCTGTCGTGGCGGTGGTGGCGGGCACGGTGTTCTCCGCGATCTCGGGCTCGACCATCGCGACCACGGCGATGCTCGGAAGCCTCATGCTCCCGGTGATGCTCGCGCGCGGCTACCACCCGACCATGGCGACCGGGCCCCTGATGGCGATCGGCGCCGTCGACATGCTGATCCCGCCCTCGGCGCTCACCGTCCTGCTCGGAAGCCTCTCGGGGATCTCGATCTCCAAGCTCCTGATCGGCGGCATCGTGCCCGGCCTGATCCTCAGCGTCGCGTTCATCGTCTACATCGTGCTGCGCGTCAGGATGAATCCCTCGCTCGCGCCGCGGGCGGCGTTCACGGAGTATCATGGCTGGGAGAAGTTCCGCCCCTTCTTCCAATATGTCGTCCCCCTCGTCTCCATCTTCGTCGTCGTGGTCGCCTCCATGTCCGCGGGATGGGCGACGCCGACCGAGTCCGCCGCGATCGGCGCGCTGTTCACGGTGCTGCTCGCTGCCGCGTACCGGGTGCTCACGCCGCAGAACCTGCTGCTTGCTCTCCGCGGCACCGCGAGCATCTCGGGGATGATCCTCTTCATCATCTTGGGCGCGATGACCTTCTCGCAGATCCTGTCGTTCTCCGGCGCGAGCAACGGCGTCGTCGAGTCGATCGGCGGGCTCGGGCTGCCGCCGATGGGCCTGATCGCGGCGATGATGCTGGTGCTAGTCTTCCTCGGCCTCTTCGTCGAGCAGGTGAGCATGATGCTGATAACCCTGCCGATCTTCATGCCTCTCGTGCAGAAGCTCGGCGTCGACACCGTCTGGTTCGGGGTGATGTTCCTCATCTGCATGCAGCTCGGGCTGCTCCTGCCGCCGCACGGGCTGCTTCTCATGACCATGAAGGGCGTGGCGCCGCCGCAGGTCACGATGGGGCATATCTTCCGCGCGGTGATCCCCTATGTCGCGATGAGCCTGCTCGTTCTCTCGCTGGTGTTCCTTGTGCCCGCGGTCGCGATATGGCTCCCCGGGGTGCTCGTCTAGGACGCCATGGAGCGCTCATTCAAGAGGGAGGCCGAGCTCCTGAAGCTGGGCGCAGGCGAGACCTTCCACGGGGAAGGCATACTCGCGGTGACGAAGGCGCTGCTTCAGTCCGGCGTGTCCTACGTCGGGGGCTACCAGGGGGCGCCAGTGTCCCACATGATGGACGTGCTGAACGACGCGCGCGACATCATCGGCGGCCTCGGCGTGCACATCGAGACCAACGCATCGGAGGCTGGCGCCGCCGCGATGCTCGGCGCGTCGATCAACTACCCGATCCGCGGAGCCGTGACCTGGAAATCCACCGTCGGCACCAACGTTGCCTCCGACGCGCTGTCCAACCTCGCCTCGGTCGGCGTGCGCGGCGGCGCGCTCATCGTGATCGGCGAGGACTACGGCGAGGGCGCCTCGATCATCCAGGAGCGCAGCCACGCCTTCGCGATGAAATCGCAGATGTGGCTGCTCGACCCGCGCCCGAACCTCGAGACCATCGTGAACATGGTCGAGAAGGGATTCGAGCTCTCTGAGGCGTCCAACACGCCGGTGATGCTCGAGCTGCGCATCCGCGCCTGCCACGTCCATGGGGCCTTCGCGGCCAAGGACAACCGCGCGCCGAAAATCTCGCGCAACGACACCCTCGCCGAGCCGGATTTCGACTTCGCGAGGATATCGCTGCCGCCGGCGACCTACGCGCAGGAGAAGCACAAGGTCGAGGTGCGCTGGCCGGCTGCGCAGAAGTTCATCCGCGAGAACCGGCTGAACGAGGTGTTCGGAGGGACAATCAAGGATATCGGCATCATCTGCCAAGGCGGGATGTACAACGTCGCCCTCCGCTCTCTGCAGCAGCTCGGCCTCGCGGACGTGTTCGGCAAATCGGCGGTCGCCATCTACGCCCTCAACGTCACCTACCCGCTCGTGCCCGGGGAGGTCGCCGAGTTCTGCGCCGACAAGCGCGCCGTGCTGGTGATCGAGGAAGGGCAGCCCGCGTACATCGAGGACGCGCTGCACGCGATCCTGCGCCGCGCCGACCTCCGCACGAAAGTGCACGGGAAGGACTGCCTGCCCATGGCCGGCGAGTACACGGGCGAGGTCGTGCTCGCCGGTGTGGCGAAGTGGGTCGACGTCGCCGGCGAGTCGCTCGGTACCGAGGCGATCGAGGCCGCCCGCCTTCTGACCGCCCGCCTCATCGCGGTAAGGGACCGCGCCGCGGGACTGCTCGGGTCTCCGGTGCCGCCGCGCCCGCCCGGGTTCTGCGTAGGCTGCCCCGAGCGCCCCGTGTTCTCGGCGATGAAACTGCTCGAGCGCGAGACCGGCGGCTTCCATGTGTCGGCGGACATCGGCTGCCACACCTTCTCGACGCTGCCCCCCTTCAACATCGGGCACACCGTGCTCGGCTACGGCCTCGGGCTCGCGTCGAACTCCGGAATCGCGCCGCTCTTCGGCAAGCGCACCGTCACCATCATGGGAGACGGGGGCTTCTGGCACAACGGGCTCACATCGGGGATCGCCAACGCCGTGTTCAACCGCGACGACGCGATCCTCGTCATCATGAAGAACGGCTACACCTCGGCGACGGGGACTCAGGACATCCCCTCCTCGCCGCACCAGAGCGAGTGGAAGTCGGGCGACATGAGCATCGAGCGAGCGCTGAAGGGCATCGGTGTCGAATGGGTCAAGTCCATCTACACCTACCGGGTCGACAGGATGGCGAAGGCGCTGCGCGATGCGATGAAAAGCGCGTATTCGGGGCTGAAGGTGATCATCGCCGACGCCGAATGCCAGCTCGAGCGGCAGCGGCGGCTGCGGCCGCAGGTGGCCGCGCGGCTCAAGGCGGGCAAGCGCGTGGTGCGCACGCGCTTCGGCGTCGACGAGGACGTGTGCACGGGCGATCATTCCTGCATCCGGCTCTCGGGCTGT
>DATJYC010000011.1:0-112335 GCA_035499735.1 Burkholderiales bacterium | reverse complement strand
ACTCACCGCCGCGGGACCATACGTTTCAGTGAGGCCGTAGACGTGGGTGATATCGAAGCCCATCCGCTCCATCCCCTCGATCACCGCCGCGGGCGGCGCTGCGCCGGCGACGAGACAGTGAACCGTGTGCTCGATCCCCTGCTTCATCTCGGCCGGCGCGTTGATCAGCGTCAGGTGCACGATCGGCGCGCCGCAGTAGTAGGCGACCTTGTGGGTGCGGATCAGGTCGAAGATCGCCTTCGCCTCCACCTTCCGCAAGCAGACGTTGACGCCGGCGCACGCCGCGAGCGTCCACGCGAAGCACCAGCCGTTGCAGTGGAACATCGGCAGCGTCCACAGGTAAACAGCGTGGTGCGGCATCGCCCAGGTGACGATGTTGCAGATCGCGTTGAGATACGCGCCGCGGTGATGATAGACGACGCCCTTGGGGTTGCCGGTCGTGCCCGAGGTGTAGTTGAGCGAGATCGCGTTCCACTCGTCACCGGGAGGCTGCCACGCGAACCGCGGATCGCCGCCAGCCACGAACGACTCGTAGTCGACCGCTCCGATGCGCTTTCCCGGCCCCGCGTACTCGGCGTCCTCGACGTCGACGACGAAGGGCCTTGCCTTCGCGAGCGCAATGGCCTTCTCGATCGTGGCCGAGAACTCGCGGTCGGTGACGAGAACCTTCGCGCCGCCGTGATCGAGCATGAACGCGATCGCCTCGGCGTCGAGCCGCGTGTTGAGCGCGTTCAGCACCGCGCCCGCCATCGGCACGCCGAAGTTGCATTCGTACATCTCGGGGGTGTTGGACAGCATGACGGCGACCGTATCGCCCGCGCCGATTCCGCGCCTGGCGAGCGCCGAGGCGAGCCGGCGGCAGCGCGCATAGGTCTCCATCCACGTGTAGCGGCGCGAGCCGTGGACGACGGCGGTCCGCCTCGGATGCACGTAGGCCGCGCGCTCGATGAAGCCGAGGGGCGTCAGGGGCGCGTAGTTGGCCGGGTTCTTGTCGAGATCCGTCTCGAAGGGATTGGGGCCTGACATGGGTCTCTTCGCCTGCGCCATTCTCGCACACCCTTTCAGCGAAGCTCCACGGCCGCCTCAAGGCGCCGCCACACGCTGGGCGTCCGATTCTCGGCCTCGATCGCCTCGAGAAGGCGCTCGTGCTCGGCGAGCTCTTCCGCGCTCGCCGGAACGACGATGAGGCGCGGACGCTCGCCTTCGGTGGTCCAGGCCTGCGATGCCGGTCGCGGCGCCTCCAGGTCGATCGCCAGGCTGTCCTGGCCTCGGGTCATCGCGAGGTAGACCTCGGCGAGGAGCGACGCGTCGAGCAGAGCCCCGTGCAGCGTGCGGTGGGTATTGTCGACCTGGTAGCGCTCGCACAGTGCGTCCAGCGAGTTCTTCTTGCCCGGATGCAGCTCGCGCGCGAGCGCGAGCGAGTCCACCACCGCGGCGCAATGCTCATCGACCGGGGCCTGCCCGATCCTGCCCAGCTCCAGGTTGAGGAACTCGAGATCGAAAGCGGCGTTGTGGATCACGAGCTCCGCGCCGCGTATGTAGTCGAGGAACTCCGCCGCGATCTCCCGGAATTTGGGCTTGTCCTGGAGGAACTCGCCCGTGATCCCGTGCACCCTGAGGGCGCCCTCCTCGCTTCTGCGCTCGGGATTGACGTAGCGGTGGAAGTGGTTGCCGGTGACGCTGCGGTTGATGATCTCCACGCAGCCGAGCTCGATGATGCGGTCGCCGAGCGCGGCGTTCAGGCCGGTGGTCTCGGTGTCCAGCACGATGCGGCGCATGCCGAAGCCTAATCCGGCGGAACGAAGGGTGTAAAGCCCCGCGCGAAGCGGTCAGCGCCCGTCGCGGCGATAGCCGTCGATGTGCGACTTGATGATCGCGCCGGCCCGCTTGCGGACCGGCCCGCCAGCTCCATCCATCAGCCACAGCCGCACGAAGCCGATCAGGAAGCCGCAGGTCGCCAGGGCGGCCGCGGCCGGCGCAAGGTGGCGGCGAAGCTGCCCGGCGCGCTGCGCCCGCCGGTAGACCTGCGCCAGCCTCTCCGTAAGCTCCGCGCAGCGGCTGCGCTGGCGCCCGAGCTCGCGCCCCAGCTCGCCGACGTACTCACACTTGAACGTCATGATGCGGAACGTCTCGCGAGCGGCCGGGTCCCGCAGCGACGCGACCACGCCGCGCAGATAGCGCTCGGCACTCCCGAGCGGATCGGCGGCGTCCGACGCCGACGCGGCGAAACCGGTGTCGATCGTCGGCAGCGACACCTGCTCGCGCATGGCGTAGAAGAGATCGGTCTTGCCCGCGAAATGCCAGTAGATGGCCCCGCGCGTCACGCCGGCCGCCTGCGCCACCTCCTCCAGCGTCGTGCGCCTCACCCCCTGGCGGGCGAACACCCGCCGGGCCGCGGCGATGATCCGGCGCCGGGTCCGCTCGGATTCTTCCTTGGTTCTACGCACGCGCGGGTCTGTATTCTTCAATATACATTCATGAGCGATTGTATATACTAAGCGCCCGGATTCCAACAATGCCCCCGATCCCGAACTCAGCGGCCGTCCTTGCGCTCGCCGTCGTTCTCGCCTCCGCGCTCGCCGCCTGCGACCGCGGCGACGCCGCCACGCGGCCGTCGCAGACGCCCGTGGCGGTGACGGCGAAGGTCCGCGCGGCGGCCCCGCAGAACGTGCCCATCGTCCTCGAGGCCGTCGGCCAGGTGCAGGGATCGAAGGAAGTCGAAATCCGCGCACGCGTGTCGGGGATCCTGCTCAAGCAGCTCTACAAGGAGGGCCAGATCGTCAAGGAAGGCGCTCCCCTATTCCAGATCGATCCCGCGCCCTACGAGATCGCGCTCGCGCAGGCGCAGGCTCAACTCGCCCAGGAGCGCGCGCGGCAGGAGCAGACCGCGCGCGAGGCGGTGAGGCTGAAGGCGCTCGCCGAGGAGCGTGCCATCAGCCAGAAGGAGTTCGACGACGCGGTTTCGGCGCAGAAGCTTTCGGTCGCCACGGTGCAGGCGGCCGAGGCCAACGTGCGCCAGGCCGAGCTGAACCTGTCGTACACGCGCGTCACCGCGCCCGTCTCGGGCGTGACCGGACGGATCGCGCGCTCCGAGGGCAGCCTCGTCACCGCCGGGCAGGACTCGAGCCTGCTGACGACGCTCATCCAGGTCGAGCCCGCCTGGGTGCGCTTCAGCCTGTCGGAATCGGATCTCGCAAAGGTGGCAGGCGGCAAGCTCACCCCGGGCGCGGGCCAAGACATCCGCCTCGTGCTCCCGGACGAGTCGGTTTATCCGCTAAAGGGCCGTCTCAACTTCGCGGCGACGCAGATCGATTCGCGCGTCGCGACCCAGGAGTTGCGCGCCGAGTTCGACAACCCGAAGGTGCGCCTGCTGCCCGGGCAGTTCGTGCGCGTGCGCATCACGGCGGGCGAATACAGGGACGCCTTCCTCGTTCCGCAGACCGCCGTGTTCCAGAACGAGAAGGGGCACTTCCTGTTTGTGCTGGACAGCGAGAACAAGGCCGCGATCCGCCAGGTGCAGACCGGCGAATGGAGCGGCCAGAACTGGCTGGTCCTCTCCGGGCTCAAAGCCGGGGAGCGCGTGGTTCTCGACAACCTGCTAAAGCTGCGCCCGGGCGTTCCGGTGAGCCCGCAGGCGGAGGACGCCGCGCCGGCGGCGCCGAAGTAGCCTCGAGCGCGGTGTTCTCGAAATTCTTCATCGAGCGGCCGATCTTCGCCTCGGTCATCTCGATCATCTTCACGCTCGCCGGCCTGGTCGCCTCGCAGGTCCTGCCGATCGCGCAATACCCCGAGATCGCCCCGCCCACGGTGACCATCACCGCGACGCTCCCGGGCGCGAGCGCCGAAACGCTGTCGCGCACGGTCGCGGCGCCGATCGAGGAGCAGCTCTCGGGCGTCGAGGGGCTGCTGTATTACCAGTCGACCTCCTCCTCGAACGGCACCCTGACGATCACCTGCACCTTCGAGGTCGGGACCGACATCAACAACGCCACCATACAGGTCAACAACCGGGTACAGATCGCGCTGCCGCGGCTGCCCGACGACGTGCGCCGCACCGGAGTGGTCGTGCAGAAGCGCTCGCTCGATATCCTGCTCTTCGTGGCGGTGACCTCGTCCGATCCGCGCTACGACACGCTGTACCTGTCCAACTTCATGACCATCAACGCGCTCGACGTGCTCAAGCGCGTCCCCGGCGTCGCGGACGCGACCATCTTCGGCGCGCGCGACTACTCGATGCGCATCTGGCTGCGCCCCGACAAGATGGCGCAACTCGGCATCACCGCGACCGACGTCGCTGGCGCGATCCGCGCTCAGAACAATCAGTACGCGGCGGGCAGGATCGGGCAGGACCCGGCGCCCGACGACCAGTCGCTCATCTATACGGTCACCGCGCAGGGGCGCCTGGTGCAGCCCGAGGAATTCGGCAACATCGTGCTGCGCTCGAGCGGCCCGGGCGGGGTGCTGCGCATCCGCGACATCGCGAGAATCGAGCTCGGCGCCATCAACTACGACTCCTACACCACGGTCGACGGCAGGCCGACCATCGGCACCGCGATCTTCCTGCAGTCGGGCGCCAACGCGCTCAACGTCGCGAGCAACGTGCGCAAGGCCATGGACGAGATCGCGAAAGGCTTCCCGACGGGCGTAAGCTACATCATTCCGTTCGACACGACGCGCTTCGTGCAGTCCTCGATCCGGGAGGTCGTGCACACCCTGTTCGTCGCGGCGCTGCTCGTGCTCGCGGTGGTGTTCATCTTCCTGCAGAGCTGGCGCGCCACGCTGATTCCGTTCATCGCGGTTCCGATCTCGCTCATCGGCGCCTTCGGCGGGCTGTACGTGTTCGGCTACTCGATCAACACGCTCACGCTGTTCGCGATCGTGCTCGCCACGGGTATCGTGGTCGACGACGCGATCGTCGTGCTGGAGAACGTCGAGCGCCTGATGGCGGAGAAGGACCTCTCGCCCAGGGAGGCGGCTATCGAATCGATGCGCGAGGTGACGGGCGCCATCATCGCCATCGAGCTGGTGCTGTGCTCGGTGTTCGTTCCGGTCGCGTTCCTCGGCGGCCTCGCGGGGCGCCTCTACCAGCAGTTCGCCGTGACGGTCGCCACCGCGGTCGTCATCTCGGGCGTTGTAGCGCTCACCCTCACCCCGGCGCTGTGCGCGCTGCTGCTGAAGCGCTCGCACGGCGAATCGCGCCTGTTCCGGCCGTTCAACCGGGGCTTCGCCGCACTGGTGTCGGTGTACACGAACGGAGTGCGCTGGGTGGCGAACCACGCCGTGGCCTCGCTCCTGATGTTCGCGCTGGTGATCGCCGCCACGGCAGGGCTGCTGCGGACCGTGCCGGGGAGCCTAGTTCCCCTGGAGGACCAGGGCTACCTGTTCGGCGCGGTGGTGCTGCCCGACGGCGCCACGCTCTCGCGCACCGGCAAGGTCGGCTCGGCGATGCAGAAGGCGCTCACGGAGCACCCGGCGGTCGAGCACGTCTTCATGATCAACGGTTTCGACCTGATCGGCGGCGGCAACAAGACGAGCTCCGCCACCCTGTTCATCACCCTCAAGCCCTGGGACGAGCGGTCCGCCGCGGCCGACGACATCGTCAAGTTCGTGGGCGCCAGGGGCGCGGGCGTGACCGAAGGTTTGGTGTTCGCCTTCAACCCGGTGCCCATCCGCGGCCTGGGGACCGCGGGCGGCATGGAAATGTTCCTGCAGACCCGCGCTGACGCGGACCCGAGAAAGCTCGCGGGCGTGGTCCAGCAGTTCCTCGGAGACCTGCGCAAGCAGCCCGATCTCACCGCCACCAATACCTTCTTCCGCGCCAGCGTGCCGCAGATCTTCGTCGAGGTCGACCGCGAGAAGGCGCTGGCGCTCGGCGTGCCCGTAACCGACATCTTCGATGCTCTCCAGAGCACCATGGGCGCGCTCTACGTCAACGACTTCAACAAGTCGGGGCGGACCTTCCGCGTCCAGATCCAGGCCGAATCGCAGTTCCGCTCGCGCCCGGAAGACCTCGGCAGCGTCTACGTGCGCTCGGCAACGACGGGCCAGATGCTGCCGCTCGGGAGTCTGCTCCGGATCCAGCCCGTCGTCGGGCCCGACCAGATCGACCGGTTCAACGGCTTCGTGTCCGCCAAGGTCCTGGCGGCGACCGTCCCCGGGGTGAGCTCGGGACAGGGCATCGCCGCGGTGGAGAAGGTCGCGCGCGAGACCCTCCCCGACGGCTACGCCCAGGAATGGACCGGCCAGGCCTTCCAGGAAAAGCGCGCGGGCAGGGCCGCGGTCATCGCCTTCTCCTTCGCGCTGGTGATGGCGTTCCTGATCCTGTCGGCAAACTACGAGCGCTGGTCGCTGCCGGTGGCGGTGCTGCTCTCGGTTCCGTTCGCGTTGCTCGGCGCGTTCCTCGCGGTGCTCCTGCGGGGCATGAGCAACGACGTCTACTTCCAGATAGGCCTGGTGACGCTGATCGGACTCGCCGCGAAGAACGCCATCCTGATCGTCGAATTCGCCGCGCAGAACGCCGCGCAGGGCATGTCGGCCTTCGACGCGGCGGTGACGGCGGCGCGCCAGCGCTTCCGCCCGATCGTCATGACCTCGCTCGCCTTCGTGCTGGGCGTGCTGCCGCTCGCGCTCGCCACGGGCGCCGGCGGCGCCGCGCGGCGATCGATGGGCACGGGCGTCGAGGGCGGCATGCTCGCCGCCACCTTCGTCGCCACGCTGTTCGTGCCTCTGTTCTTCATCCTCCTCACGGGGCGCAGGGCTCGGAAGCGCCAAGGGATGGCAACCCAGGAGACGGGCACATGAGCGCTCGCGGGGCCCTCCTCGCCTGCGCGCTCCTCGCCGCGGGCTGTGCCGTAGGTCCCGACTACCAGCGGCCGGACCTGGGGTTGCCCAAGGCCTACACCGAGCCCGACACCGGTGACGCGCTCTCGGTCCGCGCCGACTGGTGGAAGCTCTACGGAGACCCGGTGCTCGACGGCCTGGTCGCCGCGGCGATCGAGCGCAACGCCGACATCCGGCTCGCGGTGGCGCGCATCGAGGAGGCCGACGCGAACCTGCGCGTCGTCAACGCGGCGTTCCTCCCCGAGATCGACCTGGGAGCCGGCGCGAACCGGACGCGGTTCAGCACCACGACCGCGGTGCCCACCCCTCCCGGCGTTCCGCCGGTCCGCAACGACGTGCGCCTCGCCTTGTCGACCTCGTACGAGCTGGATTTCTGGGGGCGCCTGCGCCGCCAGGCCGAGTCGTTCCGCGCGCAATACCTCGCCACGCGGTACGCGCGGGACGTGGTCGCGCTGACGCTCGCCGGCCTGACCGCGCAAACCTATTTCGCCCTGCGCTCCTTCGACGCGCAGATCATCGTCACGCGCGAGACGATCGTCACCCGCAAGGAGTCTCTCGACTACGTGCGGGCCCGCGCCCGGGGCGGCATCGCCTCCGACCTCGAGATCGCGCAGGCCGAGGGCGCGCTGGCCGACATCACCGTCCAACTGAAGGAGCTGCAGCGCCAGCGCGCGCTGTTCGAGCACCAGCTCGCGACCTTCACCGGCCGGCTCGATCTGGCGCTTCCCGGCGGCGACATCCGCGCGCTCCCGACTCCTGCCCTGCCGCCCGCCGGGCTGCCCTCGGCGCTGCTCGAGCGGCGCCCCGACGTGCAGCAGGCCGAGCAGCAGCTCGCGTCGGCGAACGCGCAGATCGGCGTCGCCAAGGCGTCGATGTTCCCGACGTTCACACTGACGGGATTCGGCGGCGGCGAGAGCACGACGCTCGCCAATGCCGTCAACGGCGGCTCCTCGATCTGGTCTCTGGGCCTGGGGGTGAGCATGCCGCTCCTCGACTGGGGCCGGTACCGGGGCCTCACCGACGCGGCGATCGCCCGGCAGCATCAGGCGACCGCGGTATACCAGCAGTCGGTGGAGACGGCCTTCCGCGAGGTCGCCGACGCGCTTTCCTCGGTGCGGTCCACGGCCTCGGCCGAGCGGGACTATCAGGCCAGCGTCGACGCCGCGCGCCGGGCGCTGCGCCTGTCGCGCATGCGCTACGACGCGGGCTATTCGCCCTACCTCGAAGTGCTGGACGCGCAGCGCCAGGCCAACCTGAGCGAGATCGCCGCGCTGCGCAACCGTCAGGCGCTGCTCTCGGCCACGGTCGATCTGATGAAGTCGCTCGGCGGCGGATGGACGCCGGATCAGGTCACGATGAAGGAGTAAGCTCCTCGGCCCCGCGGTTCGCCAGCGCGTCCGCGCGCTCGTTCTCCGGGTGCCCGGCGTGGCCCTTGATCCAGTGCCAGCTCACACGATGGGCCGCCGCCGCGCGCTCGAGGCGCTGCCACAGGTCGACGTTCTTCACGGGCTTCTTGTCCGCAGTGCGCCAGCCGCGCCGCTTCCAGTCTGGGAGCCACTCGCTGATCCCTTTCTGCACGTACTGCGAGTCGGTGTAGACCTCCACGCCGCTCGGCGCCTCGATCGATTCGAGGGCGCGGATGACCGCGGTGAGCTCCATGCGGTTGTTGGTCGTCTGGCGCTCGCCGCCGTACAGCTCGCGCTCGGAGCCGCCCGCCCTGACGATCGCGCCCCAGCCGCCCGGACCCGGGTTGCCCTTGCACGCGCCGTCGGCGTAGATCCGCACCGCCTCAGCGCCGCTCGCGCTTCTCGACATGCAGCCCGTTTTCCCTCTGGGTCACCGGCGCCAGGGTCTTCTTCGCCACGCGTTTGTCCCTCCAATTGGGCGTCACCAGGCGCATCCCGACGACGCGCTTCACCGCGCGCACCACGTAGACGCTGCCGCAGATCGGCCACCAGCGCTCGCCCGCCTTCTCCATGAAGCCGAAGCGCTCGAGCCAGCGTCCCTGCGAGAACGGCGGCGCGTAGCAGCCGAAGCGGCCGCCATTGAGCTCCAAGCCGAGGAGCGCGAGCCAGTCCTTGAGACGCAGCAGCCCGATGTACCGGCCGCAGCCGGGATGGCGCCGCCGCTCCCAGCCCAGCGCCCGTGCCGCGCCCCACAGCGAGAGGGGATTGAATCCCGAGATCACGACGCTGCCCTCGGGCATGAGCACGCGCTCGGCTTCGCGAAGTATGGCGTGCGGCTGCGCGCAGAACTCGAGCACGTGTGGCAGGACGACGAGGTCGATGCTCTGCGAGGCGAGCGGCAGCTGCACCGGGTCGGAACGGAGGTTGCAGCCCTGCTCCACGCCGGCCCGGAGCTTGAGGGGAATGCGCGACTCGCGCAGGAAATCCAGGCCCGGAAGGCCGACCTGCACCGCGTTGTAGCCGAAGACGTCCTCCACTGCGGCGTCGAACTGCTTGCGCTCCCAGCCCAGCACGTAGGCACCCTTGGGAGTTTCGAACCAATCCGCTAGCATTGAGTTCTGCAGCATCACTGCACACACTCCACAGCGCGATAATCATGTCCGACGAACTCGAAGTTGTCCCGTTGCGCGCGTTCAAGGACAACTACGTCTGGACTCTGCGCAAGGGCCGCTTCGCCGCCGTGGTCGACCCGGGCGAAGCGCGTCCTGTGCTCGAGTACCTTGCGGCGGAGGACGTCCAGTTGACCGCGATCCTGGCCACGCATCATCACCAGGATCATGTCGGGGGAATCGCCGAGCTTCTTCAGACCCGCAAAGTCCCGGTGTACGGACCGCGCGGTGAGCCGATCGCGACGCTCACCCGGACGGTCGGAGGAGGAGACCGTGTCTCCCTCGAGCCGCTGGGCGTGTCGTTCGACGTGCTCGACATTCCCGGGCACACGCGCGCGCACGTCGCGTATTATGGGGCAAACATGCTGTTCTGTGGCGACACGCTCTTTGCATGCGGCTGCGGCAAGGCATTCGAAGGCACACCGCAGCAGTTGTACGCCTCGCTCGAGAAGCTGATGGCGCTGCCCGATGAGACGCTCGTCTATTGCGGGCACGAGTACACCCTGGCGAACATCGGATTCGCGAAGGCGGTGGAGCCGGACAACGCGGCGCTGGTCGAGCGCGAGGGAAGCGACGCGCGCCTGCGGCGCGACAACCGCCCGACGCTGCCGTCGACCATCGGCCGCGAGAGGGCGACCAATCCCTTCGTCCGCGTCACGCGGCCCGCGGTCATCGCCTCCGCCAACAAGTACCTCGGCAAGCGGCTTACCGATCCCGCGAGCGTTTTCGCGGCGCTGCGCCAGTGGAAGAACGAGTTCTGAGCCTGTCGAAAATTTCCGCTTTCGGCTGATACCCCCCGCCGCCTGGCGCGTTAGTTGCGTCATTCGGTGGATCGCTTTTCCTCGCTTGACCGGGTGCAAAGGCATGGTACTATCGCGGCTCTTGTGTTTCGTGAACAATAATGAATAACCGTCTGATACATAAGAATATACGACTTGGCCTCGCAGCGTCTGCCTGCGTCCTGGCGGCTGCGTGCTCCCAGATTCCCTGGAGTCCGGAATCGGTCACCGGCGACAACCCGCCCCCTCAGACCGCGCTGCCGCTGCCGGTTCCTCCGCCCCCGCTGCCCGCAGCCGCCGCCACTCGGCCTTCTGCGACCGTCGCAGCGGCCCCCGCCCCGGCCGCCGCGCCGCAGGAGAGCAAGGAGGTCGAAGCGCCGCGCCAGGTGGACCTCGCACGGCCGGCCGACGACCTCTGGGACCGCATTCGCGGCGGCTTCTCGATGGACAATCTCGACGGCCCCCTCGTGGGAGTCCGTGAGCGCTGGTACGCAGGCCAGTCCGACTATCTGAAGCGAATGGTCGAGCGCAGCAAGCTGTATCTGTACTACATCGTCGAGGAGGTGGACAAGCGCGGCATGCCGACCGAGATCGCGCTCCTGCCGATGGTCGAGAGCGCATTCAATCCCATGGCGTACTCCCGCTCGCACGCGTCCGGCCTGTGGCAGTTCATTCCCTCAACGGGCAAGAAGCACCAGTTGACGCAGAACTGGTGGGCCGACGAGCGACGCGACATCATCGCCTCCACCAATGCGGCGCTCGACTACCTGCAGGCCCTGTACGACCTCTACGGCGACTGGCACCTCGCGCTCGCCTCGTACAACCTCGGCGAGAACGGCGTCGCCCGGGCCATCGAAAGAAACCGCGTCAAGGGCCTGCCGACCGATTATCAGAACCTGAAGGTGCCGTCCGAGACTCGCGGCTATGTTCCCAAGCTGCAGGCGCTGAAGAACATCATCGCCAACCCCGAGGCCTTCGGCATCACGCTCGAGCCGATTCCGAACGAGCCTTACTTCGCGACGGTTCCGACGCCGACGGCGATCGATATCCGTCTCGCGGCCAAGTTTGCGGAAATGTCGGTCGAAGACCTGATCGCGCTCAATCCCGCGATCAACCGCCCGATGATCTCCGGACCCCACACCCAGTCGCTGGTGCTGCCCGCGGATCGCGTCGACGCCTTCGAGCGGAACCTCGAGGCCTACCCGGGGCCGCTCACGTCGTGGCAACCCTACACGATGAAACAGGGCGACAGCCTCGACAGGCTCGCCGCGAGGCATGGCATCGCCGTGTCGAAGCTCAAGCTGGCGAACGGGATCACCTCGAGGACCCGGGTCAAGCCGGGATTCGAGCTGCTGCTGCCCGTCAAGGGGTCGAGCGCGGGCGCCGAACCCCTGCCCGCGGTGTTCCGCCAGCCGGCGCTGCCGCCAGCGCGCAGAGGAGGAGCGATCCACATCGTGCGCAAGGGCGAGACCCTCTACGGCATCGCAAGGCGATACCACGTCAGCACCGACAGCTTGCTGCGCTGGAACCACGTCGGGGTTCTCACGACGGGCCAGCGCCTTGTGATCTACCGACCCGCCAAGGCTCGCGCCAAGTCCGCGAATACCATCAAGGTCTCCGCCGCCCAGAAGTAGCAGCGCACTTCCCTACACGGGGTGCAGTCCCAGCGTCAGCCCCAGCGGTACGAACACGATCGCGAGCGCGTTGCCGATGAGCACCAGTGAAGCGACGCGCTCGGGCTCCTGGTTGTAGCGCTCGGCGAGCAGGTAGTTGAGCGCCGCGGGCGGGAGGCTCGCGAACAGCATGAGCTGGGCGAACTGCTCCTCCGGAAGATGCAACGCGAATTGGGCGAGGTATGCCCCGGCGAACCCGGCGAGCGGACACACCACGGCGCCGAGCACGCCGAGCTGCCAGCCGCGGCTCGACAGGTCGATGAGGCGCGCGCCGAGCGCGAACAGCATCATCGGCAGCGTCGCATCGCCCAGCATCTTCAGCCCTGGCATCAGCGCCACCGGGACATTCCACGAGAGGGCAGCGAAGAGCAGCCCGAGCGCGCTCGCGATGATCATCGGCGAGGTGGCGAGCGCCCTCCACTCGGCGTGCCGGCTGACGATGCGGCTTCCCAGGGTGAACTGCAGAAGCGTGCTCGCCACCAACATCAGCACCATTGCCGCGAGGCCCGGCCTGCCGAACGCGAGCACCGCCAGCGGCAGGCCCATGTTGCCGCAGTTGTTGAACATCATCGGCGGCACGAAGGTCCGGGGGCTGACGCGCGCCAGGCGCGCGATCGGCCAGGCAATCAGCCCCGAGGCGAGGATCACGATGACCCCTGCGGCGACAAACGCGACGTTGCCTCTGAGCTGGAAATCCTCGCCGGCGAGCGACGTGAACACCAGAAGCGGCCCCAGCACGTGCAACGAGACGTGGTTGAAGGTCTTAAGGTCGGGCTTGTTGCGTCGCCCGTAGCCGTAGCCGATCGCGATGATCAGGAAGACCGGCGCGATGACCGAGACGATGCGCTCGAGGATCTGCATGGGCAGCGCCCGCATTATAAGTTGCTAGAATCGCGCTCACGCCACCTCCGAGGAGAACGCCATGGCACGAAAGCCTCGCGGGAAGTCCGCGCGCGTCCCGTTCAAGCTCACGAGCCCCGACATCCGGCCGAACGGCCCGATCGCAATGGAGCAGGTCTTCAACGGGTTCGGGTGCTCGGGCCAGAACCTGTCGCCCGCGCTCGACTGGTCGGGCGCGCCCCCGCATACCCGGAGCTTCGCGCTCCTCGTGCACGACCCGGACGCGCCCACCGGCGGCGCCGGCTGGTGGCACTGGCTGGTGGCCAACATACCCGTCGGCGTCTCCGGGCTGAGGAAGGACGCCGGGCGCGCCGACGGGTCCAACCTGCCCCCGGGCTGCATCCAGGTCAACACCGACTTCGGCGGACCCGGCTGGGGCGGCCCCTGCCCACCCGTCGGCGACAAGCCTCACCGCTACAACTTCACCCTCTACGCTCTCCAGGTCGACCGCCTTGACGTAAGCGGCGCGAGCCCCGCCCTGGTCGGCTACATGGTGAACGGAAACGCCATCGCGAAGGCGCGCCTCACCGGCAAGTTCGGTCGCAAGAGGTAGAGCGGTCCCGGACCGGGAGTGGGACGCGGCCCAAGCTTGCCCCGCTGGGCGAGCCTTGCTAAGGTTCAGACTCGGAGGAGGCACTCATGACACGACAACTCGCAGCAGCACTCGGCGCGCTCGCGCTCGCCGCATCTCCCGTCCTCGCTCAGGAGCCCGTGAAGATCGGGCTGATCATGGCGTACACGGGCCAGTTCGCCGACGCCTCGTCGCAGATGGACAACGGCGTGAAGCTCTACGTGCAGAAGCACGGCGATACGGTCGCCGGCCGCAAGATCGAATTCATCCGCCGGGACACGGGCGGGGTGCCCGACAATGCCAAGCGCCACGCCCAGGAGCTGGTCGTCCGCGACAAGGTCGACATCCTCGCCGGCTTCGTCATCACGCCCGAGGCGCTCTCCGCGGCAGACGTGTCGTCCGAGGCGAAGAAACTCATGGTGGTGATGAACGCCGCGACTTCCATCATCACGACCCGCTCGCCCTACATCGTGCGCACCTCGGTGACCATTCCGCAACTGGAGGAGGCCTTCGGGGCCTGGGCATACAAGAACGGCGTCCGCAACGCCTACACGATGGTAGCCGACTACGCCCCGGGGATAGACGCCGAGGGCGCGTTCCAGCGGTCGTTCAAGGACGCGGGCGGCCACCTGCTCGGCTCGGTGCGCATGCCGGTGGCGAACCCGGACTTCGTTCCGTTCGTGCAGCGCGCCAAGGACCTCAACCCGGAGGCGATCTACGTCTTCATCCCCGGAGGCGCGCAACCCGGCGCCTTCGGCAAGGCGCTCACAGACCTGCGCGTCGACACGAAAAAAACCAAGGTCCTCGGCCAGGGCGAGATCACCGACGAGAACGCACTGAAGGTCATGGGCGACGCCGGCCTCGGCATGATCACCGTGTTTCACTACGACTACAACCACAAGTCGAAGGCGAACGCGGAATTCGTCGGAGCCTACAAGGCGGCCTACGGACGCAACCCCGACATCTACTCGATCGGCGGCTGGGACGGCATGCACCTGATCTACGAAGCCCTGAAGAAGACCGGCGGCAAGGCCGACGGTGACTCGCTGGTCGCCGCCGCGAAGGGGATGAAATGGGAAAGCCCCCGCGGTCCGATCGAGATCGATCCCGAAACCCGGGACATCATCCAGACGGTCTACATCAGGCGCGTCGAGAAGGTCGGCGGGCAGCTCGTCAACGTCGAGATCGACAAGGTCGATAACGTCAAGGACCCGGTCAAGGGGAGGATGAAGAAGTAGCCGGCGCGGGGCGCCGAGGCGCGGCGTGCCCCGCCGCGCCCATACGCATTGGGTTATGCTTCGGCACCACCCGGGACGCCGACTTGCTCAACCCCTTTCAGAAAATAAAGCGCATCGAAGCGCGGACGTTGACTTCGCTGCCCGCGAAGTTCCGCAAGAACAGGCGCACCGCGTGGTCCGACCCCAACCGCGGCGGTGCGCAGGTCGACAGCTTCCTCGAAGGCCCGTCGTTCGACCGCGAGGGCAACCTGTGGTGCGTCGATATTCCCTTCGGTCGCGTCTTCCGCATCGACGCGAAGGGTGAATGGGAGCTCGCCGTCCAGTACGACGGCTGGCCCAACGGGCTCAAGATCCACAGGAGCGGCTGGATCTTCATCGCCGACTACAAGCGCGGGCTGATGCTGCTCGATCCCAAGTCGGGGAAGATAGAGACCTACCTCGCCACGGCGTTCAGCGAGGGCTTCAAGGGCCTGAACGACCTGCACTTCGCCGACAACGGCGATCTCTACTTCACCGACCAGGGGCAGACCGGGATCGCCGACCCGAGCGGCCGCGTCTACCGGCTGCGAACGAACGGCGAGCTGCAGCGGCTGGTCGACAACGCGCCCTCGCCCAACGGCATCACGCTCAACACCGGCAACACGCACGTGTACGTCGCGATCACGCGCTCGCAGCAGATCTGGCGCCTGCCGCTGATGGCGGGCGGCACGCTCTCCAAGACCGGCGTTGCGATCCAGCTCTCGGGCGGCCACGCCGGCCCGGACGGCATCGAGACCGACGCCGAGGACGGCCTCGCCGTCTGCCATCTCGGCGTGGGAATATGGCGCTTCGACTCGAACGCCCTCCCGACCCATCTGGTGCACGCCGGCAAGCGGCACCGTCTCATGACGAACATCGCCTACGGCGGCCCGAAGCGGAGCACGCTGCACGTCACCGACTCGCTCAACGGCGAGATCCTGACCGCGGAGATGCCCGTGCCCGGGAAGAAGATGTTCGCCCACCGTTGAAGGAGAGCCCATGAAGCGCCTTGTCCTCGCTGCAATCCTCGCGCTGCCAGTCGCCGCCCAGGCGCGGCCGTACCCGACCAAGCCTGTGCGCGTCCTCGACGGCTACGCCGCGGGGAGCACGACCGACATCATCGGCCGCCTCATGGCGGGGCGCCTGAGCGAGCTCTGGAAGCAGAACGTCTATGTCGAGACGCGCGCGGGCGCCGCGGGCAATCTCGCGGCCGACTCGGCGGCGAAGGCGCCGGGCGACGGCTATACGCTGCTCTTCGCGCAGAACGGCCTTGCGATCAGCGCCGCGGCCCTGCCCGACCTTCCGTACAGGGCCGAGCGTGATCTCGTGCCGCTCGCCCCCGTATCGGCGACGCCGCACATCCTGATCGTCGCTCCGGAGTTTCCCGGGAAGACGGTGCAGGATCTCATTGCGGCTGCGAAGAGGGATCCGGGCAAGCTCACTTTTGCGTCCTCGGGCGTGGGCAATTCCGACCACCTCGCCGGCGAGCTGTTCAACATGATGGCCGGCATCCAGGCGATCCACGTCCCCTACAAGGGGGGCGCGCCTGCATCGACCGACCTCATGGCGGGGCGGATCACGTACTATTTTGCCGGCATGCCGGTGGGGCTGCCGCTCGCGAAGGCCGGCCGCGCCCGCGCGCTGGGTGTGACCAGCAGGCAGCGGTATCCGGGCGCGCCGGAGATCCCTACCGTTGCGGAGCAGGGACTCCCGCAATACGAGGCGACGCTGTGGCAGGGATTCTTTGCGCCCGCCACGATCGATCCGGTCCTCGCGGCGCGCATCGCCCGCGACATCGAGGCTGTGATGAAGCAGCCGGAGACCCGCGAGAAGCTCGAGAAGGCCGGCGCAGCGCTGTTCCAGGACAATCAGGAGAACTTCAAGAAGTTCTTCCACGCCGACATCGAGAAGTGGAGGAACCTCGTCAAGAGCACGCACCTCAAGCTGGAGTAACCATGAAGCGCGTCTTCGCCCTTCTCGTTCTCGGCCTTGCCGCGGGCTCGCTCGCGGCCCAGGACTATCCCTCCCGCCCGATCCGCTTCATCACCGCGGCGGCGCAGGGAGGCACGTCCGACATCCTCGCGCGCACCTTCGCCGCGCACCTCACCGAGTCGCTCAAGCAGCCGGTGCTCGTCGACAACCGCGCGAGCGCATCCGGCGTGATCGCGGGGGAGCTCACCGCGAACGCGCCGCCCGACGGCTACACCATTCTCCTCGCGTACCACCAGCACACGGTCAACGCCGCGCTGAATCCGAAGCTCCCCTACCACCCGGTCAACGGCTTCACGCCGATCACGCAGCTCACCAGGGCGGGGCTGATGCTCGTTGTGAACCCGTCGTCGCCGGCGAGGAATCTCGCCGAGTTCATAGAGTGGACCAAGAACTACAAGGGACCGCTCAACTTCGGGTCGGCAGGCATCGGCACCGGCGGCCATCTCGCGGGGGAGCTCTACAAGCTCATGACCGGCGTGAAGGCCGAGCACATCCCCTACAAGGGCTCGGGACCGGCGCTGATCGATCTCATCGCGGGGCAGTACCAGTTCAACTTCGCCGGGCTGCAGCCGGCGCAGGTGCAGGTGCGCGCCGGCAAGCTGCGCGCGATCGCGGTCACCACGCCCAAGCGCCTGGCCGCGTCCCCCGATATCCCTGCGGTCGCGGAGGCGCTGCCCGGCTTCGAGGTCGTCGGCTGGTACGGCGTGATCGGGCCCGCGGGACTGCCCGCGCCCATCGTCGCGCGGCTCCACGACGAGTTCGTCAAGGTGCTCAACCGGCCCGACGTGCGCGAGCGCATCGTCGCCGACGGCTCGGAGCCGGTCGGGAGCGCGCCGGAGGAATTCCGGCAGTTCATGCTCGCCGACCTCGCGAAGTGGGCGAAGCTGGTGAAGGAGAGCGGCGCGAAGCTGGACTAGGCCCCGCAGGCGCACGCTTCCCAGTCGGGCCCGTCGGCGATGACCTCGCGCTGCGACAGCGCGCGCGCGAGATTGCGCGCTTCCAGCGCGGCCCGCTTGTAGTACTCGCCGTACTGGCGCACGGGCAGCCAGTCTTCTTTCACCGGCGGCAGCGGCGGAGAAAGCTGCGAGAACGGGCCGGAGCCGTACACGACCTTGCCGCCGACGACGGTCATCACCGACTCGATCTCCTTGATACCGTCGACCGGAACGCTGAAGTAGTCGGCCGACAGGACGGCGAAGTCGGCGAATTTCCCGGGCTCGAGCGTGCCTTTCTTGCCATCCTCCGCCGAGATCCACGCGCTCCCCGACGTATATAGGCGCAGAGCCTCGGTGCGGTCGAGCAGGTTGCGGTCGCCCTGGAGCTTCGCCCCGCCCAGCGTCTTGCCGGTGACCAGCCAATGCAGCCCGATCCAGGGGTTGTAGCTCGTCGCGCGGTTGGCGTCGGTGCCGCAGGCGAGAGGGATCCCCAGCTCTCGGATGCGCGCGATCGGCGGCGCGTCGGCCGCGGCCTGCGCTCCGTACTTCTTGAGGAAGGCCTCGCCGTCGAGCGACATGCGGTTCTGGATGTCGATCGAGCCGCCCAGCGCCGCCAGGCGCTCGAGCGTCTTCGGCTGCAGCGTCTCGCAGTGGTCCAGGCCCCAGCGCAGGCCCTTCAGCGGCGTTTCCTTGTTCACTTGCTCGAGCACATCGAGCACGCGGGAGGCGGAAGCGTCGAAGCTCGTGTGCTGCCGGAAGGGCCAGCCCTGGGCGACGATGAACTTCACTACCGCGGAGAAGTTCTTCTCCATCACGCCGGGAGGCGGAACCGGATAATCCTTGGCGAAGTTCGCGACGTCCCCGGCCTGGTAGAGGATGTACTCGCCGGCGCCGATCATCCGGTAGAAGTCGTTGCCCTGGCCATACTTCACCAGCTTCGACCACGCCGTGTAGTTGTCCAGCTCCTTGCCCGGGCCCTGCGCGAACAGCGTGTAGCCGATGCGCAGGGTCATCTGGCCGTCGGCCGCGAGCTTCGCGATCGCGGCGTAGTTGTCGGGGTAGTTCTGGCCGCCGCCGCCCGCGTCGATCACGCTGGTCACTCCGAGGCGGTTGTGCTCGCGCATGAAGTGGCGCGTGGAGAGGATCTGGTCCTCGGGCGACAGCCTGGGGATGCGCAGCCACACCGAGACCAGGCTCGCGAGGCTGGTCGTGGACATCACCAGCCCGGTCGGGTTGCCCGAAGCGTCGCGGTCGATCGCGCCGCCGAACATGTTAGGCGTGTCCTTGTTCCACCCCAGCGCGCGGATCGCGGCGCGGTTGAGCCAGGCGCGGTCGTAGAGATGCATGATCATGCAGGGCGTGTCCCCGGTGGCGGCGTTGATCTCGTCGAGCGTGGGAAAGCGCTGCTCGGCGAACTGCGCCCAGGTCCAGCCGCCGATCACCTGCACCCAGTGGGGCGGCGGGGTGCGCTGCGCCTGCTCGCGCACGCGGCGCAGGCCCTCGGCGAGCGTGGGCACGCCGTCCCAGCGCACCTCGTTCGTATACGTGAGCCCGCCGCGGATGAAGTGCGTGTGGCCGTCGACGATCCCGGGAACGACGGTGCGGCCGCCCGCGTCGATCACCCGGGTGGCGGGGCCGCGCAGCTTTTCGACGTCGGCCGCGGAGCCGACCGCGGCGATGTCTCCGCCGCGGATCGCGATGGCGCTCGCGCCGGGCTGGCGCGGGTTGAGCGTCGCGACCTTCGCGTTCGTCACGATCGTGTCCGCGGGGCCGGCCGCCTGCGACGGCGGCGCGGTCTCGCAGCCCGCGAGGAAGAGCCCCGCGAAACCGGCAGTCGCCGCGCTCTCCTTGAGGAACTCGCGCCGCCCCAGATCGACCGCGTTCCTCGTGAGGCCCGCGCCGCACGAGAGATGCGCACAAGCGGATCCTGCGCACTGGTTGGACATGCTGTCCTCCTCCTCGTTGTTGTCGCGAAGACTATACACCGCCGACCCGTGGGCAGCGGCCCACGAGGCTATGCCAGGTACTTGCCGAACCAGGCGAGCGTTTCGCTCCAGGCCGCTTTCGCGGCCTCGGCGTTGTAGCGCGCTCCCGAGTCGTTGTGGAAGGCGTGGTCCACGCCGGGGTACACGATCTTGCGGAAAATCTTCCCGTTCTTCGCCATCGCCGCCTCGATCGCCGGGATGGTGCGGTTGATCCGGTCGTCGCGCCCGGCGTAGATCGCGAGCACCGCGGCGCCGATTCCGGGCACGTCCGCTTCGGGCACCGGAACCCCGTAGAAGGGAACCGCGGCGCGCAACTCGGGCAGCGCGGCGGCGACGCGCCAGGTGACCGCCCCGCCGAAGCAGAACCCCACCATTCCGGCCCGGTCGATGCGCGCGGCCGTCTGCGAGCGCGCGAACTCGAGCCCGCTCCTGAAGTCCTGCACGTGGCGCTCGGGCGGCGCTTTGCCGAGGATGCCCGGGATCGCGTCGAAGTCGTACTTGTCCGTGCCTCCTTCGCGCGAAAGCAGGTCGACAGCCAGCCCCACGTAGCCCGCCTTGGCTACGCGCCGCGTCACGTCCTCGATGTGGCGCGTGAGACCGCGGTTCTCGTGGCACACGAGCACCACGGGGTAGGTTCCCGGGCGCGCCGGGCGCGCGAGATAGCCGTCGAGGCGCGCACCCTTGCCCGGAAACTCCGCCACCCCGGCGACGACGTCCGGATCGTTCGGCGAGACTTGGGGCGGAGCGCTCGGCGGGGCCCTGGGCGCAGCGGGCTTGGCGCTCTGTGCGCCGGCGTCGAGCACCCGCGCGGCGAGAGCGGCACCCGCCACGCCCGCGATAGCGGCGAGCGCCTGCCGGCGCGTGAGCCTCCCCGCCGCGTAGTCCTCGACGGCCTCATCGACCAGATAGTGCTGCAGGTCGTTCATGTCAACGCCGCTCCTCGACTGGATTCATCGGGTTTCATATTAGAATACCGCGGCCTTTCGCGCACACTCGCGGTTCCGCCAAGATCATTTCGACGCAGCGCATCGCAAGGCTCTCGTCCCGAGCGCTCCTGATTCTCGCGTCGGCCGCGCTCCGTCCGGCCGCGGCGAACAGCGACTTCCTCGCGGACATCGTGCGCGACGACAGCTCGGGGCTCGGCGCGGCGCTGCGCGTCGAGCAGTCGCTCTACCGCGGCGAAGGGGTGCGCTACGACGTGCTGCCGATCTATCTCTACGAGGGCGAGCATCTCTATCTGCATTCGAACCGTCTCGGCCTGAAATTCAGGATCGATCCGGAGCGCCGCTTCGACGTCTTCGTCTCGCGCAGGCTGGAGAGCTCGCCGGTCGAGCGCGTTCCGTCCAGCCTCGCGGGAATGGCGATTCGCACGACCGAGAGCGAGGCGGGCGCGAGCTTCGAGCAGCGCTTCGACTGGGGCAACGTCTTCGTCGAGTATTTGCGCGACACCTCGCGGACCTCGGGCGGGTCCGAAGCCAGGCTCGGCCTGAGCTACGTCGAATATCGCGGCGGCTTCAGGCTGAACCCCTACTTCGTCGTCTCGGCGCGCGACGCGAAGCTCAACGGCTACTACTACGGCGTCGCGGCGTCGGAAGCCACCGCGGAGCGCCCGGCCTACAGCGCGGGCGGCGGCCTGAACGGCACGCTCGGCTTCAACGTGCGCTACGAGCTGTCGCGCGACTGGCATCTCTTCGCGGGCGTCTCGGCGACGCGCTGGGCCGGCACGGTGCGCGACAGTCCCATCGTCGAGAACCGCGCCCTGCAGCTCGCCGGCTTTGGCGGATTCGCCTACGAGTTCGAGCCCGCCACGCCGCGCGGCTGGGAGGCCCACACGCCGGTCTTCGTGAAGATCCTCTACGGCAGGTCGTCCACCTGCAACCTGCTTCCCATCATGGAGGGCCGCTGCGGCACGCTCGCCACGGACGAGAAGACGAGCATCGCAGCGGTGCATCTCGGCGTTCCTTTCTACGAGAACCCGGACGCGTGGAGCTTCGTCGGCTACGTGGGCCTGCTGCGCCACAACGAGGCCGGCCTGCAGCCGGATTTCTGGCAGGCGGACGCCTACATGAAGGTGTTCTACTGGGGATTCCCCTGGCGCCACTCGGTGCGCACCCGCGTCGGCTTCGGCGCGGGGCTGTCGTACGCGCAGGCCGTGCCGTTCGCCGAGGCCCAGTCCCAGGCCGAGCGCGGCCGCAACACGTCCAAGCTCCTGCAGTATCTCGACCCGACCATCGACGTGAGCGTCGGCGACCTGTTCGGCTCGAAGAAGCTGCGCGAGACCTACTTCGGGCTGGGCGTCAGCCACCGCTCGGGAATCTTCGGCATGGCGCAGCTCTTCGACAACGTCAACGGCGGCTCGAACTACCTCTACACGTACGTGGAATGGAAGATGTAGCCCTCAGCCCTGCGCCTCGCGCCAGAAGCCCAGCGCCTCCTGCGCGGCGCGGTCCGAGTAGCTGAACAGCACGCAGTCGGTCGCCGCGCGAAAGCGGTGGACTTCCCAGGAAGGGACCACGAACACGTCGCGCGCCGCGAAGTCGTGGCGCAACGGGCCGACCTCGACGCTGCCGCGCCCTTCGACGACGCAGTAGACCGCGCCGTCGGTGCTGCGGTAGTCGCGTCCCGCGAACCCCGCGGGCAGCAGCTGCATGAAGACCGCGAGGGTCGGGAAGGGATCGGCTCCGGTGACGGGGTGGCGATAGCGGAGCTTCCACCCGTGCGAGGGATGCACGCCGCCGTCCTTTGAAAGCCGCGCGAGGCCTGCGCGCGTTCTCTCGTACGGATACGAAAGCAGGCTGTCCTCCTTCGTTCGCGCCGCGGCCTGCTTCTCCTCGGGGTATTCCTCCCGGAAATGCGCGCCGAAGAGGTTGGCGAACGCGATGTCGAGGCCGTCGAGCCAGATCACGGGGCTGCCCCCGGTGTTGCCGTGGTCGTGCCAGGTCCAGCCGGGCGTGACGACGAAATCGCCGGGCTTCATCATCACGCGCTCGCCGTCGACGGCCGTATACGCCCCCTCGCCTTCCATGATGAAGCGGAGGGCATTCGGCGTGTGCCGGTGGGTCGGCGCGATCTCGCCGGGCAGGATCGCCTGGAGCCCCGCGTAAAGCGTCGGCGCGGCGAAAGTGGTTCCCGGCAAAGCGGGATTCTCGAGCATGAGCACGCGCCGCTCGGCCTGCTTGGCGGTGATCAGTTCGCAGGCGCGCACCAGAAGTGGCCGCGTGTCGCTCCAGCGCCAGATCGCGCTCTGCGCCGCGCCGCCCGGCTTCAGGCGCATGACCCGCTCCCACAACGGCTTCATGCCGAAGGCGGCCGCGTCCTTCGACAGACGGGCCAGACCCGGATCGACGACCGCGGCCATCCTACGCCGCCGAGAGCGCGCGCCCGAGCCGCGCGCGGTTGTGCTGCCGCGACCAGTCGACTCTCGGGATCTTCGGAACGATACGGCTGGGATTGACGCGGTCGATGCTGTAGTAGCCGGTGACGATGTGGTCGAGCTTCACCGTCTCGGCGATGCCGGGCGTCTGGTAGAGCTCGATCATGTAGTTGCTCAGGTTCTCGTAGCTCGCGAGCGGCCGCCAGGTGCACTTGAACACGTGGTGATAGGCTGCGTCGAACCGCACCAGGGTCGGAAACAGGCGCCAGTCGGCCTCGGTGATCGTGTCGCCGACGAGGTAGCGCCGCACCGAAAGGCGTTGCTCCAGCGTGTCCAGCCCCGCAAACACCTTCTCCACCGCCTCGTCGTAGGCCTCCTGCGACGCCGCGAACCCGGCCCGGTACACGCCGTTGTTGAGGTGCGAGTAGACGAACTCGTTCACGAGATCGATCTCGCCGCGCAGCGCCGCGGGATAGTAGTCGCCCGGTTTGGCCCCCACGCCGTCGAAGGCGCTGTTGAGCATCCGGATGATCTCGGAGGACTCGTTGTTGACGATGGTCCTTGTCTTCCTGTCCCACAGGGCCGGCACGGTGCAGGTGCCGGTGTAGTCCGGCTTTGCGATCGTGTACACCTGGTGCAGCCACTCGCAGCCGTTGACCTCGTCCCGGCTCGCTCCCGGGAATCCCTCGTGGAAGCGCCAGCCCTCCCTGCGGTCGTCGGGGCGCGCGGAGGCGAACGAGATCATCCCCTCGAGCCCTTTCAGCTTGCGGAAGATCAGGGTGCGGTGCGCCCAGGGGCAGTTGTAGGCGAGGTACAGGTGGTAGCGGCCAGGCTCGGCCGTGAAACCCGAGGAGCCGTCCGCGGTGACGAAATTGCGGAACTGGCTCTCCGGGCGGACGAAGCGCCCCGCGACCTCTGCGGGCCGGCGGTCGGTCCACTTGCCTTCGATCAGCATGCCCACGGCGCGCGCCTCACTTCACGGATCCCTCCGGAAAGGTGGGAATTCTACATGCAGCGAAGGTTCCCCCCGCCCATCGCGATCGGCTTGGTGCAATCCTGGACTCCGACGAGGCGGTCGGGGTCGGCTTGCGGAACGGGGCCGTACTCGTCCGGCCCCATCTCGTAGTTCGAGAGCATGGACTCGGAGGCGCAGGCGGCGAGCAGCAGTGCGAGCGTCAGGAAGAAGAGGGATCTCATCGAGGTGCTCCTTTCCCCTCCCCTCCACGTTCGAGCCCACTCCTCCCGGTCAGTTCCCTTCGGCGCTCTCGGGCGCGACCTCCGGGTGCCACTGGCCCCGGCGCATCCGCGTGATCCTGGTGGTCTTGAACAGCCCGGCCTTGCGGAAGGGCTCGTCGGCGGAGAACGCCTCGGCCGCCCTGCGGTCCGGCACGTTGAGGATGAACACGCTGCCGAGGCGCGTCTTGCCGTCCTCGGAGAGAAGCCCGCCGCCCAGGACGAGCTTGTCCTTGTGCCGCTCGAGATACGCGAGGTGCGCCTCGCGCGTCGCCTCGCGGATCGCGAGCCCGTCGGACCGGTCCTCGTTGTACAGGATGTAGAGCACCGCTAGAAGCTCGCGTTCATGTACAGCAGCGGCCCCTGGAAGGTCTGGTTGAACTCCGCGGTGTAATCCGACCCGGTCGCCCTGAGGACGATGAACAGGCTGCGGTACGCGAGCCCGAAGCCCACGTACCTGAACGGCTGATAGTTGACGTCGACGCCGAGGCTGGTGACGTTGCCGTCGTACTTGTCGTACGACATGACGAAGCGGTCGAGCCGCGCACCGACTGCCCATGTGTCGGTGAGCGCGAATTGGCCGTAGGCGCTCAGCACGGGGAGCGGCGCAAGGATCTTCTTCGCCTGGTCGCCCGAGTTGCCTGCCTGCAGCCCGACGTCGTAGGACGCGACGTGGAAACCGAAGCTCGCGCCGAGCTCCTTGTCCTTCGTCTTGAAGAAGGAGTACCCCACCGAGGTGCGGATGTCGGAGAAGTTGAACCTGGACACCACCTCGGTTCCGGCGGTGTAGGTGATGCCATTCCAGGTGATGTCTTGCGAAATGGATTTGTCGCCGCTGCGGTTGAGCTCGAAGTATTCCGCCTCCAAGCGCCAGCGATCGCCGAAGCGCCAGCGAAACCCCGCGTCCGGCACGAGCTTCTGCGTGGTCATTCCCAGCGCACGCTCGAAGTCGATGTTGGCGCCCGCGCCTAGGTTGGTCGAGTCGAGCTCGGCCGAGGTGCTGGTCTTGGGGACAAAAGCGCCCACGGAGAAATAGAACTTGTCTCTAAGCGCCGGGTGGTCGGGAGCCGCTTCCTGCGCCTGGGCAAGCGGAAGACCGAGGATAAGCGTTGCACCGATCAGGGTTCGCAGAAAGATGGGCATTGGGTTCATCCTGTGCCTGGTCATTTTGTACCGGGTCATTTTTGTACGCGCAGCAAGCGGACGGCTTGATCTAGATCAAGCGGCCATGCTATCCCTTGCTCCCGACCATCGCCTCCGGCTTGACCCACTGGTCGAACTGCTCGGCCGTGACATAGCCGAGCGCGAGCGCCGCTGCCTTCAGGGTCGTGCCTTCCTTGTGCGCCTTCTTGGCGATCTGCGCCGCCTTTTCATAGCCGATGTGCGGGTTGAGCGCGGTCACGAGCATGAGCGAATTCCTCAGGAGCTCCGCGATGCGCTCGCGGTTCGGCTCGATGCCCTCCGCGCAGTGGTCGTTGAAGCTCGCCGCGCCGTCGGCGAGCAGCCGCACGCTCTGGAGGAAGTTGTGGACGATGAGCGGCTTGAAGACGTTCAGCTCGAAGTTGCCCGACGCGCCGCCGAGGTTGATGGCGACGTCGTTGCCGAGCACCTGGGCGCACAGCATGGTCATCGCCTCGGATTGCGTCGGGTTCACCTTGCCCGGCATGATCGAGCTGCCGGGCTCGTTCTCCGGGATCGTGATCTCGCCCAGGCCCGAGCGCGGCCCGCTCGAGAGCCACCGCACGTCGTTCGCGATCTTGGTGAGCGAGGCGGCGAGCGTCTTCAGCGCGCCGTGCGCGTGAACCAGCGCGTCGTTCGCCGCCAGCGCCTCGAACTTGTTGCGCGCCGGCACGAAGGGGAGCCCGGTCGATTTCGCCAGCTCTTTCGCGACGCGCGCGCCGAACTCGGGATGAGCGTTCAGTCCGGTGCCGACCGCGGTCCCGCCGAGCGCAAGCTCGCACAGATGCGTGAACGACGCCGTCACGTGGGCGATGCCGTGGTCGAGCTGCGACACCCAGCCCGAGATCTCCTGGCCGAGCGTGAGCGGCGTCGCGTCCTGGAGGTGGGTGCGCCCGATCTTCACCACGTCCTCGAAGGCCGCCGACTTCGCGGCGAGCGTGTCGCGCAGCCGCTTGAGCTCCGGCACGAGCCGCCCGTGCAGCGCCTGCACCGCCGCCACGCTCATCGCGGTGGGAAAGACGTCGTTCGACGACTGGCCCCGGTTGACCTCGTCGTTCGGGTGGACCAGGCGCTTTTCGCCGCGCGCGCCGCCGAGCAGCTCGCTCGCGCGGTTGGCGAGCACCTCGTTCACGTTCATGTTGGTCTGGGTGCCCGATCCGGTCTGCCACACCACCAGAGGAAACTCCCCGTCGTGCTTCCCGGCGAGCACCTCGTCGGCCGCCTGCGCGATCGCGTTCGCCCTGTCCGCGGGCAGCGCCTTCAGCTCGAGATTCACCCGCGCGCAGGAGCGCTTCACCAGGGCGAGCGCGCGGATCAGCTCGGGCGGCATGCGCTCGCCGGAGATCCTGAAATTCTCGAGCGAGCGCTGGGTCTGTGCGCCCCAGAGCCGGTCGGCGGGCACGCGGATCTCGCCGAAGGTGTCGCGTTCGATGCGGTGGTCGGCCATCAGGTCCCCGAGCAGGTCGGTGCCCGACAATCATATACTGCGCCCGCATGGACGGAGGACTCATCATCGGAATACACGGCCTGAACAACAAGGCGGAGCCGGGGATCCTGCGGGACTGGTGGACAGCCTCGATCATGGAGGGCATGTCGCGCAATCTTGGCCGGGAGGTGCGCTTTGATTTCACCCTGGTCTACTGGGCCGACCTCGTCTATCCCGCGCCGGTGCCGGTCCCGGAGAACCCGGAACCCTACCTCCCCGCCGCGGGCAGCGGTCCGCTGCCGGGGTTCGACGCCTCCGCAAAAGCGGTCGCGACGGCGCGCGTCCGCGAGGGGGTGGAGAAGGTGCTGGAGAAGCTGCTCACCGCACCGCTCGTTCAGAACATCGTCAGGGACGCCGTGCAGGCCCGGTACCCCGATCTGCACCGCTACAAGCACCACCCGGTCACGCGGCGCGACGTGCAGGAGCGGCTGCGGGAGCCGCTGCGCGCCGCGCACGCCCAGGGGCGCCGGGTCATGCTGATCGCGCACTCGATGGGCTCCATTGTCGCCTACGACGTGCTCAGGCGCGCCGGCCGCACCCTGCCCGGCGTCCGGATCTCGCACTTCGTCACGCTCGGATCTCCCCTGGGCCTCGGCGGCATCGGCGAGATCGTCGCGGGTCCGCTGCGCGTGCCGGAGTGCGTGGCGCGCTGGACCAACCTCGCCGACCCCACGGACTACGCCGCCGAATGGAACACGCGCCTCGCCAACGACTACCGGGCGAACCGCGCCGGCGTGGTAGTCTCCGACCGGCTGGTGACCAACGGCTACGTGAACGGTTCCGGCAAGCCCAACACGCACAAGATCTACGGCTATCTCAGAACCCCCGAAGTGTCCGAGCTGATCGCGGAGTTCGTCCGGCAGGAGGAAGCATGAAGATCGACATTTTCAACCACGTCATGCCGACGGCCTACCTCGACATGATGAAGCTGCACCTCAAGGACCAGGGGATCCTGAAGCGAATGAGCAACCTGCGCATGCTCTGGGACATCGAGGCGCGGGTGAAGATGCTCGACGAGAAATTCCCCGACGTGCAGCAGGTGCTGACGCTGTCGCTGCCCTCCCCCGAGCTGGTCGGCGGCCCCGAGCTGTCGCCCGAGCTGGCGCGCATCGCCAACGAGGGAATGGCCGCGATGGTGGCGAAGTGGCCGCAGAAATTCCCGGCCTTCGTCGCCTCGCTGCCCATGAACAATGTCCCCGCGGCACTGGAGGAGATGGACCGGGCACTCACGAAGCTCGGCGCGCGCGGGATCCAGATCTGCACCAGCGTCAACGGTCGGGCCCTGGACGAGCCGGAGTTCTTCCCGGTGTTCGAGCGCGCCGTCAGGAAGCACGACGTGCCGATCTGGATGCATCCGGCGCGGCCCGCGACGCGCGCCGACTACCAGGGCGAGCCGAAGTCGAAGTACGAGATCTGGCAGGTGCTCGGCTGGCCGTTCGAGACGAGCGTGGCCATGTCGCGCATGGTGTTCTCGGCCTTCTTCGAGAGGCTCCCCGGGCTGCGCCTCATCACGCATCACTGCGGCGCGATGATCCCGTTCTTCTCCGGCCGCGCCGAGACGCTGTGGGCCCAGCTCGGCAGCCGCAGCGCCGACGAGAACTACGAGGAGCTGCTGAAATCGATGAAGAAGAAGCCGATCGAGTACTTCAAGATGTTCTACGCCGACACCGTGCTCGGCGGATCGGCCTCGGCGCTGCGCTGCGGGCTGGACTTCTTCGGCGCGGACAAGGTCGTGTTCGCGAGCGACTGCCCCTTCGATCCCGAAGGCGGCCCGATGTTCATCCGCGAGGGCATACGCTCGGTGGAGGACCTGAAGCTGTCCGAGAGCGACAGGCGGAAGATCTATTTCGGGAACGCGATGCAGCTATTGCGCCTGCCAAACCGCTGAGCGCGATGGCTCGAACGAAAAAGGCCGCATTGCGCGGCCTTTTTCCGACTTTCACGGATCTTCTACTTCATCGCCGCGGCGCCGGCCTGCGAAATCACATCGTCCTGCGAGCCGGTGCCGCCGGACACGCCGATAGCGCCGATGATCTTCCCGCCCACGATGATGGGATTGCCGCCGCGGGAAGCTATCACGTCATCGAGCGTAGGCAGGTAGCTGAAGAAGGCACCCTTGCCGAGCAGGCGTTCGAACACTACCGTCGGACGCCGATAGCGGGCGGCCGTGCGGGCCTTGTGTTGCGCGATCGAGACCGAGGCGAATTGGCACTGATCCATCTTCTCGAAGTAGATCAGATCTCCGGTCGGGCCGACAACGGCGATACACATTTGCCATTCGCGCTTGGTCGCATCCGCCAACGCCGCATCAGCCACCTTCTTGGCCTGTGCGAGCGTGATGGTCTCGCCGTAGGGCGTGTAGGTGTGCTTTTCCGGAACAGCTTCGTTCGGATTGTTCGGATCGGGCGGCACCTGCGCGAAGGTCACGCCGGCTGCGAACAGTGCGCCGGCTGCTGCGACGGTCAATGCGGACTTCAACGACATGGTAAATCCCCCTAATGGTTGACTGCGTTGATACGAGACCTTCAGCTCTTCAAACCCAGCGCCGCGATGCCGGCGTTGGCGATCTGCTCGTCCTCGTGCGACTGCACGCCCGACACGCCCACGGCGCCGACGCACTCGCCGCCCGTCATGATCGGCACGCCGCCCTGGATAGGCAGCACCGGCATGTTGAGCAGGGCGTTCCTCCCGGCGGCGATGCGGTCCTCCCAGCTCTTCGTCGTGCGGCGCGATACCGCCGCGCTGCGCCCCTTCTCCACGGCGACCTGCGAGTTGAACGGCGTGGTACCGTCCATCGCCTCGAGCCAGCGCAGGTGGCCGCCGTCGTCGAGCACGGCGATGACCACGCTCCACTTGTTCTTGCGCGCCTCGGCCATCGCCGCGGCGCCGATCTTCCTGCAGTCTTCCAGGGTGAGGCAAGGTTTGCTGTTCACGGTATCCTCAGGGCGTTGCGAATCTCCTCCAGCGCCGTCGCGTCCTCGATGGTGGTGAGGTCGCCCGGGTCCCGCCCTTCCGCGAGCGCCTGGATCGCGCGCCGCAGCGTTTTGCCCGAGCGGGTCTTGGGCAGCAGGGACACGAAGTGTACAGCCTTTGGCCGCGCGATGGCACCGAGCTGGCGGTCAACGGTCTCCATGACCTCGCTCTGGGACGTCGCTTTCGAGGCGTCCTTCAGCACGGCGAAAGCGAGCGGCATCTGACCCTTCAGCGGGTCGACCACGCCCACCACCGCGCACTCGGCGATGTTGGGGTGCATGTTGACCGCCTCCTCGATCTCGCGCGTGCCGAGGCGGTGCCCCGCGACGTTGATCACGTCGTCGGTGCGGCCCAGGATGAAGTAGTAGCCGTCCTCGTCGCGGATGCCCCAGTCGAAGGTCGAGTACGCGAGCCTGCCCTTGAACGTCTGGAAATACGTCTTGACGAAGCGCTCGTCGTCCCCCCACACGGTCGACATGCAGCCCGGCGGCAGCGGCGGCTCCACGGCGACGACGCCCTTCTCCCCTTCCGCGACCGGCGCGCCCGTCCCCTCGTGAAGCAGCCGCACGTCGTAGCCGTAGCAGGGGAAGGAGGGCGAACCCATCTTGATCGGCGTCCGCTCGACCCCGGGCTGCGCCGAGAGCAGCGGCCAGCCGGTCTCGGTCTGCCAGTAGTGGTCGATCACGGGCCGGCCCAGCGCCTGCGTGATCCAGGTGTGGGTCGGCTCGTCGAGCGGCTCGCCCGCGAGGAACAGGTGCCGGAGCGAGGAGAGATCGTGGTTCCGGATGAACGCGGCGTCGTGCTTCTTGAGGACGCGGATCGCGGTCGGCGCCGAGAACATCACGTCGACCTTGCGGTCTTGCACGATCTTCCACCAGATGCCCGCGTCGGGACGGATGGGCACGCCCTCGTACAGGATCGTCGTCATGCCGGCGATGAGCGGCGCATAAATGATGTAGGAATGCCCCACCACCCAGCCGATGTCGGAAGTTGTGAACATGGTCTCGCCGGCGCTTCCGCAGAAGATGTGCTTCATCGAGGCGGCGAGCGCGACCGCGTAGCCGCCGACGTCGCGCTGCACGCCCTTGGGCCGCCCGGTCGTCCCCGACGTATAAAGGATGTACGAAGGCTCGTTCGACTCGAGCCAGGTCACCGGCACCTTCGCGTCCCGGTGCTTCGCGCGCAGCTCGGCCCAGTCGACGTCACGGCCGGCCACGGTCGGCATCGCCTTGTCCAGGCCGCGGCGGCAGATCAGGACCTTCGCCGGCGGGGATTTCGCGAGCTTGAGCGCCTCGTCCACCAGCGCCTTGTACAGCACCGCCTTCCCCATGCGGCTGCCGCCGTCCGCCGTGACCATGAGCTTGGGACGCGCGTCGTCGATGCGTGCGGCGAGGCTCGCCGCGGCGAAACCGCCGAACACGACGGAGTGGATCGCGCCCATCCGGGCGCAGGCGAGGATCACGAACACCGCCTCGGGGATCATCGGCATGTAGACGATCACCCGGTCGCCCTTCTCCACCCCGAGCGATCCCATCATCGCCGCCGCGCGCTGGACCTCGGCGTGCAGCTCGGCGTAGCTGAAGCTCTTCTCCTCGCCAGTCTCGGTGGAGATGTAGACGAGGGCCTTCTGCGCCGCGCGCGCCCCGAGGTGCCGGTCGACGGCGTTGTGACACAGGTTGGTCTCGCCGCCGACGAACCAGCGCGCGAACGGCGGCCGCGCGTAGTCCAGCACCCGCGCGTGCGGCCTGTGCCACTCGACGAGCTTCGCCTGCTCGGCCCAGAACCCCTCGCGGTCGGCGATCGAGCGCCGGTGGAATTCTCTATAGCTGTTCATTGTGCGGCCTACTTGGGCTGGTTGCGCAGGGCTTGCGCGATCTTGTCGAGCGGGATCTCGACGTTCAGCTTCCGGCACACCGCGACGATGAAGGGCAGCATGCGCCGCAGCACCTCGTTCGCCGCGTCGCCCAGCTGGTCCACGCTCGCGTTCTCGACCGCCTGGACGGCGCGCTCGACGTCGCTCGGCAGGGTGACCGGTCTTACGACGCTGACCTCGTCCTTGTTGACGATGCGCTGCTGGGCCTTCTTCGCCGCCGCGTCGGTCAGGCGCTGCTGCGCGAGCTTCATGAGGTCCTCGATCGCGTTCGACGAGTCGACGTCGAGCGCCGCGAGGCCCATGCTCGGGGTGACCTTGAGCACCTGCCCGCGGTAGGTGACCTGCGCCCGGTCCAGCTGCTCGTTCATCCGGCGCGCGAAGGCGAGTGCCTGCTGCGAGGAGGTCCCGGGGAAGATCACGGTAAAGCCCGTCTCCGAGGTGCGACCCATCGTGTCCTCGGCGCGCAGGGTCCCCATCACGAGCTTGGCGACGCGCGCGAGCAGCTGGTCGGCGACGGGCTTGCCGACCTTCTCGACGATCTCGCGGTAGGTCTCGATCTGGAACACCAACACGGAGAGCGAGCCGCCGTGCCGCCGCGCGTGGGAGAAATGCTTGGCGCCCTCGGTGGCGACGTAGTGCGGGGTGAAGGTGCCCGTGAGCGGGTCGCGGGTGACGGTCTGGTCGATCGCCTGCTTGCTGACGACGAGCTGCTGCTTCGCCTCGACGAGGTGCAGCAGGTTGTCGATGCGCGAGACGATCTCCGTGCCGTCGGTGGTCTTGGTGATGAAGTCGTTCGCTCCCGCCGAGCGGGCGCGCTTCTTGGTGACGTCCTCCTCGTCTCCCGAGATGACGATCACCGGCATGCTCTTGATCCTCGGGTCCGCCGAGCTGCGCATGCGCTCGAGCAGGCCGAACCCGTCGAGCTTCGGCATCTGGATGTCCGAGAAGACTACGACGATCGAGGGATCGGAGGAGATCGCCTCCCAGCCTGCCTCCCCGTCGGCCTCCTCGCGCACGTCGAAGCTCTTGCGGATCAGGCGCCCGATGGTGGTGCGGACGATCCTGGAATCGTCGACGATGAGCACGCGCTGCTTGGGGAGGACGCTGGAGGGGACGGAGCTCATTTCAGGCCGCCATGTCGACCACCACCCGTCCCTTCGCTGCGCCCTTCAGAAAGGCGTCGAAAGCCTGCGGAAGCGCGTCGAACGGGATCGTGCGCGTCATGTCCTTCAGATGGGCCGGGCGAAGATCGCCGGCAAGGCGCCGCCACACTTCCCGGCGCAGCGGCATGGGCGTCGTTCCCGAGTCGATCCCGAGAAGGCTCACGCCGCGCAGGATGAAGGGCGCGACCGTGGTGTTCAGGCTCATGCTCGCCGCGAGCCCGATCGAAGCGATGGTCCCGCCGATCATCATGGTGCTCGCCATCCACGCGAGGACCTCGCCGCCCAGGTTGTCCACCGCGCCCGCCCACGTCGCCCTGCCGAGGGGCGCGATCTTCGCGAGGTCGAGGCTCTGCCTCGGCTTCACTTCCTTCGCGCCCAGCATCCTGAGATAGTCGGCCTCGCTCTCCTTTCCGGTGAGCGCGGTCACGCTGTAGCCGAGGCGCGAGAGCATGTCGATCGCGATCGAGCCGACCCCGCCCGTCGCGCCGCTGACGATCACCGGACCGTTGGCCGGAGCGAGGCCGTTCGTCTCCATGCGCACCACCGCGAGCGCGGCGGTGTAGCCGGCGGTGCCGAGCGCCATCGCGTCGAGCAGGCTCATCCCCTTGGGCATGGCGACGGCCCAGTCCGCCGGCACCCGCGCGTACTCGGCGAAGCCGCCGTCGTGCGACACGCCCATGTCGTAGCTGGTGCAGATGATCGCATCACCGCGCCTGAAGCGGGGATCGGAGGACTCGGTGACCGTTCCCGACAGGTCGATTCCGCCGACGCAGGGGAAGCGCCGGATGATCCTGCCCGCGCCGGTCGCGGCGAGCGCGTCCTTGTAGTTGACGCTCGAGTACGCCACCCGCACGACCAGCTCGCCGGGGTCGAGGTCCTCGAGCGCCATCTCCTCGAACCCTCCCACGGCCTTCTTCTCCACTTCGCGGATGCGATAGGCCTTGAACTTGTCCATAGTCCGCGGAGGATTATACCGGGCGAGCCGGGTGGACCGGCCGTTATTCCGGGGTGCGCCGCGCTTCCGTCAAATAGGCTTTCGATTGCATTTCGACCAGGCGGCTCGCCGTGCGGTCGAACTCGAACACCATGGCGCGCAGCCGCGCGTCGGCCGGATCCTCCTCGATCCTGAGCAGCTTCTCGGGCGCGGCCTCGGCGGAGACGATCAGCTTGATGCGGTTGTCGTAGAACACGTCGACCATGAGCGTGAAGCGGCGCGCTTCCTCGGCGAGCTTCAGGCCCATGCGGGGCACGCCGGAAACGATCACCGTGTGGAAGCGCCGGGAAAGGTCCAGGTAGTCGTGCTGCGAGCGTCCCCAGCCGCAGATCGCGGAGAACTCGAACCAGACGACGCCGCCGGCCCGGTGCCGGTAGGGAATCACCCGTCCCTCGACGTCGAGCTCCTGGAACTCCTCCTCGACCTCGGCGATGCGCCTGAAGTTCTCCATCAGCGCGCGCTCGGCGTGCCCTCCGAGCGGCGTATGGTAGACCTTCACGTCCTCGAGCATCCTCTGCCGGTAGTCCACGCCGCCGTCGACGTGAAGGACGTCGAGCCGCGTCTTGAGGAGGTCGATCGTCGGGAGGAAGTTCTCGCGCTTCAGTCCGTCCTTGTACAGCTCGTCGGGCGGGTAGTTCGAGGTGAAGCAGCACACTACGCCGAGGTCCAGGATGCGTCCGAGGAGCCGGCCGACGATCATCGCGTCGGCGATATCGTTGACGTGCATCTCGTCGAAGCAGATGAGGCGGTAGCGCTTGGCGATGCGCTCGGCGAGCGCGGCGAGCGGGTCTTCCCTGCCCTTCAGCTCCTCGAGCTCGCGGTGCACGTCGCGCATGAAATGGTGGAAGTGCACGCGGCGCTTCCTCACCAGCGGCAGGCACAGGTAGAAGCTGTCCATGAGGAAGCTCTTGCCGCGGCCGACCCTGCCCCAGAGGTAGACGCCGCGAGGTAGCTCGGGATGCACGACAAGCCGCCTCAGCGCCGTGCTGCGCTTCGCCTTGTACGCGGTCCACTCCTCGTAGAGCTGCTGCAGGCGGCCGACGGCGCGAAGCTGCGAGGCGTCGCTCCTGAAGCCGCGGCGCTCGAGCGCGCGGTGGTATTGCTCAACGGGCCCGCGCCTGGCCTGCTCCTGCCCGTCGCCCGCTTCCAGCGCCCCTTCCCGCATCAGATGTTGAGCGCCCGCTTGTCGACCGCCAGCGCCGCGTCCTTCATCGCCTCCGACAGCGAGGGATGGGCGTGGCAGACCATGCCGATGTCCTCACTCGACGCGTGGAACTCCATCGCGACCACCGCCTCGGCGATCATCTCCGAGGCGTAGGGCCCGATGATGTGCACGCCGAGGACGGCGTCGGTCTTCGCGTCGGCGAGGACCTTGACGAAGCCGCTGGTGTCGCCCAGGGCCCTCGCGCGCGCGTTCGCCATGAAGGGGAAGGTCCCGGCCTTGTACGCGGCGCCCTCGGCCTTGAGCTGCTGCTCGGTCCTTCCCACCCAGGCGATCTCCGGCGTCGTGTAGATTACCCAGGGGACGGTGTTGAAGTCGACGCGCGGATGCTGGCCGGCGATGCGCTCGGCGACCGCGACGCCCTCCTCCTCCGCCTTGTGGGCGAGCATCGGGCCTCGCACCACGTCGCCGATCGCCCACACGCCCGGGACGCCGGTGCGGCACTCCTCGTCGACGGCGATGAAGCCGCGATCGAGCTTGAGCCCGACGCCTTCTGCGTTGAGCCCCTCGATATTGGCCGTGCGCCCGATCGACACGATGAGCTTGTCGAAGGCCGCGCTTTGCGCCTTGCCCTCGGCATCCGTGTATTCCACGGTCACGTCCTTCGCTTTCTTCACCGCGGAGATCTTCACCCCGAGCTGGATCTTCAGCCCCTGTTTCGCGAAGATCTTCGCGGCTTCCCTGGCGACCTGCTCGTCGGCGGCGCCGAGGAAAGCCGGGAGCGCCTCGAGGATCGTCACTTCCGACCCGAGCCTGCGCCACACGCTGCCCATCTCCAGGCCGATCACGCCGGCGCCGACGATGCCCAGGCGCTTCGGCACCTCGGGGATCGCGAGAGCGCCGTCGTTGCTGAGGACGAGCTTCTCGTCGAAGGGCGCGCCCGGCAGCGCGCGCGGCACCGAGCCGGTCGCGACGATGACGTTCTTCGCCGCGAGCGTCTCGCTGCCGACCCTCACTTCCCCGGGCGAGGCGAACGTGCCCCGGCCGTGGAAGAACGCCACCTTGTTCTTCCTGAAGAGGTACATGATTCCATCGTTGGTCTGCTTCACCACCTGGTCCTTGCGCTTCATCATCTGCGCGAGGTCGAGCTCGACGCCCTTCACCTTCACGCCGTGATCCGCGAAATGATGCCCGGCCTGCTCGAAGTTCTCGGAAGACTGCAGCAGCGCCTTCGAGGGAATGCAGCCGATGTTCGTGCAGGTGCCGCCCAGCGCGGGCTTGCCGTCGGCACCCTTCCATTCGTCGATGCACGCGGTCTTCAAGCCGAGCTGCGCGGCGCGGATCGCGGCGATATAGCCGCCGGGCCCGCCGCCGACGACGACGACGTCAAACGTTTGCGCCATCCCTAGTTCGCCGGGGGCCAGTTCGCCGGCGGATACGGCACATGCATGGTCATCAAGACGATCGGCGCGCCGCCCGTCGGGATCACCTGGTGGGGAGTGTTCGCCGGCACGATGAGCATGTCGCCGACGGCCACCCTCTGCGAGTGTCCGCCCGTGATCGATGAGCCGCTGAGGTTGTTCGCGTTCACGCGCTTCTCCTCGACAAGCTTGCCTCCCGTCACGATGTCGCCGGTGCCCTGGAGCACGACGAACAGCTCGGCGTCCTTCTCGTGCAGAGCTGCGGGCGCCGTTCGGGGCCGATACTCGAGCTGCGCGCGATACGGCGCCATCAGGAGGATCGGCTCGGCGACGAGGGGTGCATCGCCCTTGCGATCCGCCTTTGCCTTGTCGATAAGCTTCAGGATTTCCTTGTGGCTCATGAACGTCTGCACCGCGGGATCCGCCGACTGGGAGACAGCGGGAGCGGCCACCGCCGCGAGAAAGGTCAAGGCGAGAATTCGACTACGCATGGTTCCTCCTGTAAGGGGCTTCAATTCTGGTCATGGCCGCGCAAGCTCGCCGCGCCGGCAGCGCCTAGAGATCCAGCAGCAGCCGCGACGGATCTTCCAGCGCTTCCTTGATCGCCACCAGCGACAGCACCGCCTCGCGGCCGTCGATGATGCGGTGGTCGTAGGAGAGCGCGAGGTAGTTGATCGGGCGGATCACGATCTGGCCGTTCTCGACGACCGGGCGCTCGCGCGTGGCGTGCACGCCGAGGATCGCCGACTGCGGCGGGTTGATGATCGGCGTGGAGAGCATCGAGCCGAACACGCCGCCGTTGGAGATCGAGAAGGTGCCGCCGGTCAGCTCCTCGATCGCGAGCTTGCCGTCCTGGGCGCGCTTGCCGAAGTCGGCGATCTTCTTCTCGATGTCGGGGAAGCTCATCTGGTCGCAGTCGCGCAGGATCGGCACGACCAGGCCCCTCGCGCTGCCGACCGCGATGCCGATGTCGAAGTAGCCGTGGTAGACGATGTCGTTGCCGTCGATCGAGGCGTTCACGATCGGGTATTTCTTCAGCGCGTGCACCGCCGCCTTGACGAAGAAGGACATGAAGCCGAGCTTCACGCCGTGCTCGCGCTCGAAGCGCTCCTGGTGCTTCTTGCGGAGGTCCATCACCGGCTGCATGTTCACTTCGTTGAACGTGGTGAGGATCGCCGCGCTCGACTGCGACTGCACCAGGCGCTCGGCGATGCGCGCGCGCAGGCGCGACATCGGCACCCGCTGCTCAGGGCGGCCTGCCAGCACCTGGTCGACGCTCACCGGCGCCGGAGGCTGCGGCAGCGGCGCGCGCGCCTGCGGTGCTTCGGCCGCCCTGGCTTCCATCACGTCGGCCTTCGTGACTCGCCCGCCTTTGCCTGTGCCCGCGATCGTCGAAGTATCGATTCCCTTCTCCCCGGCCATCTTCCTCGCCGCGGGCATCGCAGGGGCGGAAACGGCGGCGGGCTTGGGCGCCGTAGCGGGGGCCGTCTTTGGAGCGGGCGCGGCGGCAACGCCTTTCCCGTCGGTGTCTATGGTCGCGATCACCTCGCCCGCCTTCACCGTGCCGCCGTCGCCCTTGACGATCTTCGCGAGCACGCCGTCCGCCGGCGCGGGCAGCTCGAGCACCACCTTGTCGGTCTCGATGTCGATGAGGTTCTCGTCGCGCTTCACGCGCTCGCCCTCCCTCTTATGCCAGGCGAGCAGCGTCGCCTCCGACACCGACTCCGAGAGCTGGGGGACCTTGACTTCGACGAGCATGCTCTAGGCTTTCCTTCCCGTGCCCTGGACGGGCTTCACGAGGTTGCCGGTCAACGGCCGGAACGCCGCGTCGACCAGCTCCTTCTGCTGCTCGTTGTGCAGCGACGCGTACCCGACCGCCGGCGACGCCGACGACGCCCGCATGGCGTAGCCGAGGATCTGCTCCTCGCGCATGTGCTTGAGGATGTAGCGCTGTATCCAGTACCACGCGCCCTGGTTAGCCGGCTCTTCCTGGCACCACACGACCTCCTTCGCGTTGGCGTAGAGGTCGAGCCGCCCCTGGAACTCGTCGTGCGGGAACGGGTAGAGCTGGGCGATGCGCTCGATCGCGACGTCGCGGATGCCGCGCTCCCTCCGCGCCGCGCGCAGGTCGAAGAACACCTTCCCGCTGCAGAAGATCACGCGCTTGACGTTCTCGGGCCGGATGTCCTCGTCCCACTCGGCATTGACCGGAATGAACTTCTCGTGCGCGAACTCCTCGAGCGGCGACACCGACTCCTTGTGGCGCAGCAGGCTCTTCGGCGTGAAGATGACCAGCGGCTTGCGGTACGGCCGGATCATCTGCCGGCGCAGCAGGAAGAACATCTGCACCGGCGTCGCCGGCACGCATACCTGAATGTTGTTGTCGGCGCACAGCTGCAGGTAGCGCTCGATGCGCCCCGACGAGTGCTCGGGCCCCTGGCCCTCGTAGCCGTGCGGCAGCATCAGCACCATGCCGCAGATCCGGCCCCACTTGACCTCGCCCGCGGCGATGAACTGGTCGATCACGACCTGCGCGCCATTGGCGAAATCGCCGAACTGGGCCTCCCACACAACGAGCTCGTTCGGCTCGGAGGTCGAGTAGCCATACTCGAACCCGAGAACCGCCTCCTCCGACAGCACCGAGTCGATGACGACGAAGTCCCCCTGGTTGGCCGCGACGTGGTTGAGGGGAATGTAGCTGCCGGAGTCCCATTTCTCGCGGTTCTGGTCGTGCAGCACCGCGTGGCGGTGGAAGAAGGTGCCGCGGCCGCTGTCCTGGCCGGAGATGCGCACCGCGAAGCCGTCCTTGAGCAGCGAAGCGTAGGCGAGATTCTCCGCCATCCCCCAGTCGACCGGCATCTTGCCCTGCCCCATGAGGCGGCGATCGGCGATGATCTTCTCCACCCGCGGGTGCAGCTTGAAGGTGGACGGGATGTTGGTCAGCTTCTCGGCGAGCGCTTTGAGGTCGGCGAGCGGCAGCGTGGTGTCGTCCCTGTCGTTCCACCTGGTCTTGTTGTACTTGCTCCAGTCCACCGCGAACGGCGGCTTGAAGTTCGACAGGATGGTCTTGTTGGTGTGGTAGCCGCCTTCCAGCGCCTGCCGGCAGGTCGCGACCAGCTTGTCCCCGTCCTCTGGGCCGATCACGCCCGCGGCCGCGAGCCGGTCGGCGTAGAGCTTGCGCGTGCCCGGGTGCGCGTTGATGATCTTGTACATCAGCGGCTGGGTGACCATGGGCTCGTCCTGCTCGTTGTGGCCGAGCTTGCGGAAGCACACCAGGTCCACCGCTACGTCCTTCTTGAACTTCGTGCGGTAGTCGAGCGCGATCTCGATCGCGAGAACGCAGGCTTCCGGGTCGTCGCCGTTCACGTGAAAGATCGGCATCTCCACCATCTTCATCACGTCGGTGCAGTACAGGGTCGAGCGGCTGTCGCGCGGGTCCGAGGTGGTGAACCCGATCTGGTTGTTCAGCACGATGTGCACCGTGCCGCCCGTGCCGTAGCCGCGCGTGTTGGACAGGTTCAGCGTCTCCATCACCACGCCCTGCCCGGCCACCGCTGCGTCGCCGTGGATCAGCACCGGCAGCACCTGGTCGCCGCCGCGGTCCTTGCGGCGGTGCTGGCGCGCGCGCACCGAGCCCTCGACCACCGGGTTCACGATCTCCAGGTGCGAGGGATTGAAGGCGAGCGTCAGGTGCATCGGGCCGCCCGGGGTATTGATGTCGGACGAGAAGCCCTGGTGGTACTTCACGTCGCCGGCGAGGATCGAGTCGTCGTGCTTGCCCTCGAACTCGGCGAACAGGTCCTTCGGCATCTTGCCCAGGGTGTTCACCAGGACGTTCAGCCGCCCGCGGTGCGCCATGCCGATCACCAGCTCCTGCACGCCCGCGGCGCCCGCGCGCTGCAGCAGGTTGTCGAGAACCGGGATCAGCGTCTCCCCGCCCTCCAGCGAGAAGCGCTTCTGCCCGACGTAGCGCGTGTGCAGGAAGCGCTCCAGCCCCTCGGCTGCGGTGAGCCGCTCGAGGATGTGGCGCTTGGTGTCGGCCGAGAAGCTCGGCCTGGACCGGATCGGCTCGAGACGCTCCTGGATCCAGCGCTTCTCGGCGCGGCTCGTGAGGTACATGTACTCGACGCCCAGGGTGCCGCAGTAGGTGTCCTGGAGGGTCTTGAGAATCTCCCGCAGCGTGGCCTGCTCTGGCCCGATCAGGGTGCCGGTGTTGTACACCGTGTCCATGTCGGCATCGGTGAGGTCGTAGTACGCCGGCTCCAGCTCGGCGATGCGCGGCCGCTCGTGGCGCTTGAGCGGATCGATGTCGGCGAGGAACGCGCCGCGGAATCGGTACTCGGCGATGAGCTGCAGCACCGAATTCTGCTTGCGGTCCAGGCCCGCCGCCGCTGCGGCGGGCCTGGCGGCCCCGGCCCTGGCGCGCTGGGCGAATGCGGCGATCACTGGCGCATGCGCCACGTCCCGCCCGCCGTTCTGCCCGGGCACCGACTGCAGCCTGTCGAAATACTCGCGCCACTGCTGGGGCACCGACTGCGGGTCGGCGAGCCAGGACTCGTACAGCTCCTCGACGAACGGCGCGTTCGAGCCGAACAGATAGGAGCTCGATAGAAACTCCTTCATGGCGCTCATGGAATGCTCCTCAGCGCCTGGCGATCGGCACGAAGTCCCGGCGGGGCGACCCGCTGTACAGCTGGCGCGGGCGGCCGATCTTGTATTCGGGGTCGCTGATCATCTCCTGCCACTGCGCGATCCAGCCGACGGTGCGGGCAAGGGAAAAGATGCAGGTGAACATCGACACGGGAATGCCCAGCGCGCGCTGCACGATGCCCGAGTAGAAATCGACGTTGGGATACAGCTTGCGGCTGACGAAATAGTCGTCCTCGAGCGCGATCTTCTCCAGCGCCATCGCGAGCTTGAAGATGCGGTCGTCGTGCAGCCCGAGCTCCTCGAGCACCTCGTGGCAGGTCTCGCGCATGATCTTGGCGCGCGGGTCGTAGTTCTTGTAGACGCGGTGGCCGAAGCCCATCAGCCGCACGCCCGAGTTCTTGTCCTTCGCGCGCCTGATGAAATCGCCGACCTTGGTGACGTCGCCGATCTGCTCGAGCATCTGCAGCGCCGCCTCGTTCGCGCCGCCGTGCGCGGGCCCCCACAGGCAGGCGATGCCCGCAGCGATGCAGGCGAAGGGGTTGGCGCCGGAGGATCCGGCGAGGCGCACGGTCGAAGTCGACGCGTTCTGCTCGTGGTCCGCGTGCAGGATGAAGATCCGGTCGAGCGCCCTGACCAGTACCGGGTTCGGCTTGTACTCCTCGGCCGGCACCGCGAACATCATGCGCATGAAGTTCGCGGTATACGAGAGGTCGTTCTTGGGATACATGAACGGCTGGCCGACCGAGTACTTGTAGGCCATGGCGACGATGGTCGGGAGCTTCGCGACCAGGCGGAACGCCGAGATCTCGCGGTGCGCCGGATTGTTGATGTCCAGCGAGTCGTGATAGAAGGCCGACAGCGCCCCAACGACGCCCACCATCACGGCCATCGGGTGCGAGTCGCGCCTGAAGCCGGAGTACAGGCGGATCAGCTGCTCGTGCACCATCGTGTGGTGCATGACGATGTCGTCGAACTCCTTCTTCTGCTTCGGCGTCGGCAGCTCGCCGTTCAGCAGGAGATAGCACACCTCGAGGAAATCGCAGTTCACCGCCAGCTGCTCGATGGGGTAGCCGCGGTAGAGCAGCACACCCTCGTCGCCGTCAATGTAGGTGATCTTCGAGCTGCAGCTCGCCGTCGACAGGAACCCCGGGTCGTAGGTGAACATTCCGGTCTTGCCGTAGAGAGCGCGTATGTCGACCACGTCGGGCCCGATGGTTCCCGACTGGACCGGAAACTCGATGGACTGTCCGTTCCCGTAGGTGAGCTTGGCGGTCTTCGTGGAGCTCATGGGTTTTCCTCGGTTGGTTTCAGCAACTCCGCAGCAGTCGGACCACCTCGTCGAGCGCGGGGTCGGGGCTTTCGCTGCGCCCGCTGGCGAGGCTCCAGAGCTCCTGGTCGCTGCGCTCCAGCAGGGCCTCGAACGCGCTGAGGCGCTCGCCTTCGAGCGTCGGCCCGTGCGCGGCGAGGAAGCGTTCGAGCACGAGGTCGTTCTCGAGCAGGCCGCGGCGGCAGCGCCAGCGCAGGCGGTTCATCTCGGCGCCCGTCATACCGAGCGCTTCACCATCAGCTCCTTGATCTTGCCGATGGCCCTGGTCGGGTTGAGGTTTTTCGGGCACACGTCGACGCAGTTCATGATGCTATGACAGCGGAACAGGCGGTACGGGTCCTCGAGATTGTCGAGGCGCTCCGAGGTCGCCTGGTCGCGGCTGTCGGCGATGAAGCGGTACGCCTGCAAGAGGCCCGCCGGCCCGACGAACTTGTCCGGATTCCACCAGAACGACGGGCAGGACGTCGAGCAGCACGCGCACAGGATGCACTCGTACAGGCCGTCGAGCTCCTCCCTCTCCTTGGGCGACTGCAGCCGCTCTTTCTCCGGGGCCGGCTCGTCGTTCACGAGGTACGGCCGGATCGAATGGTATTGCTTGAAGAACTGGGTCATGTCGACGATGAGGTCGCGGATCACCGGCAGGCCCGGAAGGGGCCGCAGCTCGACCGGTTCCTTGAGGTCGGCGAGCTTGGTGACGCAGGCGAGGCCGTTCTTGCCGTTGATGTTCATCGCGTCCGAGCCGCACACCCCCTCGCGGCAGGAGCGGCGCAGTGACAGGCTGTCGTCCTGCTCCTTGATGCGCACCAGCGCATCGAGCAGCATCCGGTCGTGCGGGTCGAGCCGCACATCGTAATCCTTCATGTACGGCTTCTCGTCCTTGTCCGGGTCGTAGCGATAGACTCGAAAGCGCATGCGGTCGCCTTTCAGTATGTCCTCACCTTCGGCTCGATCGTCTTCGCCGAGAGCGGCTTGAGGTGGACCGGCTTGTACGCGAGCCGGTCGCCCTCCTTGTACCAGAGGGTGTGCTTGAGCCAGTTCGCGTCGTCGCGCTCGTGATGGTCGGCGCGGTCGTGCGCGCCGCGCGACTCCTTGCGGCCTTCCGCCGACACCATCGAGGCGCGGGCCACCTCGACGAGGTTGTCGAGCTCGAGCGCCTCGACGCGCGCGGTGTTAAATACCTTGCTCTTGTCGCCGATCTGCGTGCGCGTCGCCCGGTCGGCGATCTCGCGGATCTTCTTCACGCCCGCGACCAGCATGTCCGGGAACCGGAACACGCCGCAGTGCGCCTGCATCGTGCGCCGCGCCTCCATCGCCACCTCGGCGACCGACTCCCCATTCTTCTGGCCGTCGAGGCGCGCGAGGCGCGCGAGCGTGCGCTCGGCCGCATCGCGCGGCAGGTCCTTGCGGCCGGGGTTCTCCTTCAGGAACCTGACGATGGAGTCGGCGGACGACTTGCCGAATACCAGCAGGTCGGTGAGCGAATTCGTGCCCAGGCGGTTCGCGCCGTGCACCGAGGCGCAGGCGCATTCGCCCGCGGCGTAGAACCCGGGCACCACGGCTTCGGGATCGCCGCCCTGGGGAACGATGACCTCGCCCCGGTAGTTGGTCGGTATGCCGCCCATCATGTAGTGCACCGTTGGGACCACCGGTATGGGATCCTTTACCGGGTCGACGTTCGCGAACTTCTTCGAGATCTCGCGGATGCCCGGCAGGCGCTTGTCGATGACCTCGGGGCCGAGGTGGTCGAGCTTCAGGAGCAGGTAGTCGCCGTGCTGCCCGGCTCCGCGCCCTTCCTTGATCTCGGTCGCCATGGCGCGCGATACGATGTCGCGCGAGGCGAGATCCTTCAGGTTGGGCGCGTAGCGCTCCATGAAGCGCTCGCCCGACTTGTTGAGCAGGTAGCCGCCCTCGCCGCGCACCCCCTCGGTGATGAGGATGCCCGCCCCGGCGACTCCGGTCGGGTGGAACTGCCAGAACTCCATGTCCTCGAGCGGGATGCCCGCGCGCGCCGCCATTCCCAGGCCGTCGCCGGTATTGATGAAGGCGTTCGTGGTCGACGCGAAGATGCGCCCCGCCCCGCCGGTCGCGAAGAGCGTCGCGCGAGATTGCAGGATCGAGACCTCGCCCGTCTCCATCTCGAGCGCGGTCACGCCGAGCACCTGCCCGCCCGCGTCGCGGATCAGGTCAAGCGCCATCCACTCGACGAAGAACTGGGTACGCGCCCTGACGTTCCTCTGGTAGAGCGTGTGCAGCATCGCGTGGCCGGTGCGGTCGGCCGCGCAGCACGAGCGCTGCACCGGGCGCTCGCCGAAGTTCTGGGAATGGCCGCCGAACGGGCGCTGGTATACGGTGCCGTTCTCGTTGCGGTCGAAGGGCATGCCGAAATGCTCGAGCTCGTAGACCAGCTTCGGCGCCTCGCGCACCATGAATTCGATCGCGTCCTGGTCGCCCAGCCAGTCGGAGCCCTTGACCGTGTCGTACATGTGCCACAGCCAGCTGTCCTCGCCCATGTTGCCGAGCGCGGCGCCGATCCCGCCCTGCGCGGCCACCGTGTGCGAGCGCGTCGGGAACACCTTGGAGAGCACCGCTACCGCGAGGCCGGCCTCCGAGAGCTGCAGCGCCGCGCGCAGTCCCGCGCCGCCCGCGCCGACCACCACCACGTCGAAGCTTCTCTTGGAAAGCGCCACCGCCTACAGCCTCCAGAGTATGCGCACCGTCCAGCCGGCGCAGCCGACCAGCCACAGGATCACGAACACCTCGAGCGCGAGGCGCAGCGCGACCGGCTTGATGTAGTCCATGAGGATGTCGCGCATGCCGATCCAGGCGTGGATCAGCGCGCTGACCGCAAACAGCAGCGCGATGAACGGCATCGGGCCCTTCGTGAACAGCGCCTTCCACGACGCGTAGGTCAGCGGACCGCCCGCGAGGAGCACGCCGAGGAAGACCAGCGTGCACCCCGCCATGACCACCGCGGTGATCCGCTGGGCGAGCCAGTCGCGCAGCCCGTAGTGCGCGCCGACGATGACCTTGCCTACCACAGCTTCGCTCCCAGGAGCGCGGTCAGCGCGAGGCTCACGGCCAGCACCGCATAGCTCGTCTTGCGCGTCGTCGCGAGATCGACCCCGCGGTCGATGTCGAGGAACAGGTAGCGGATGCCGGCGCAGAAATGGTGGAGATACGCCCACAGCAGCGCGAGCAGGGCGATCTTCACCGTGGGGTGCGCGAAGTAGCCGCGGAAGCGCTCGAATCCCGCCTCGGAGGAAAGGCTCATGTCGAGCAGGAACAGGAACCACACGAGCCCGAGGAACAGCAGCGCGCCGCTGACGCGGTGGAAAATCGAGACCAGACCCGGAAGCGGGAGATTGAGCGGGCTGAGGTTATACCAGAGGGGACGCCTTCTTTTCGCCGTGAGATCAGGCATGTAAGGCAGTCCTTCCGCGGCTCGTTTGCTTATTCTGGATCCTGACGGGAGGTCAGATTATAGCAGGCTTCATCCGCCGCTTGTGCTGCGCAAAAGCGCCAACGCGGATATATTCGCACTTCTTCAGGGAGTTCTCGTCATGCCCAACAAACCCGTTCGCGTCGCCGTGACCGGCGCTGCCGGTCAGATCGGCTACAGCCTGCTTTTCCGCATCGCCAGCGGCGAAATGCTCGGCAAGAACCAGCCCGTGATCCTGCAATTGCTCGAAATCCCCGACGAGAAAGCGCAGAAGGCCCTCAAGGGCGTGATGATGGAGCTCGACGACTGCGCTTTTCCGCTGCTGCACGGGATGATTCCCGCTTCCGACCCCATGGTGGCGTTCAAGGACGCGGAGGTCGCCCTGCTCGTCGGCGCCCGGCCGCGCGGGCCGGGCATGGAGCGCAAGGACCTGCTCGAGGCGAACGGCAAGATCTTCGCGCCGCAGGGGCGCGCGCTCGACGCCGTGGCGAGCCGCAAGGTCAAGGTGCTCGTGGTCGGCAACCCCGCGAACACCAACTGCCTCATCGCGATGAAGAACGCGCCCGGCCTCAAGCCCACCCAGTTCACGGCGATGATGCGCCTAGACCACAATCGTGCCGTAAGCCAGCTTGCGCAGAAGATCGGCAAGCCGCTCTCCTCCGTCCGCAAAGTCACCATCTGGGGCAACCACTCGGCCACGCAGTACCCCGACGTGTTCCAGGCCGAATGCGCAGGCAAGAAGGTCTGGCCGATGATCAACGACCAGGAATGGCTGGAGAAGACCTTCATTCCGACGGTTCAGAAGCGCGGCGCCGCGATCATCGAGGCGCGAGGGCTCTCCTCGGCGGCGAGCGCCGCGAACTCCGCCATGGACCACATTCGCGACTGGATCCGCGGGACGAGCGCGGGCAACTGGGTGAGCATGGGCGTTCCCTCGGACGGAAGCTACGGCATCCCCGAAGGCGTGATCTACGGATACCCGGTCACCTGCGCCGCCGGCAAATACAGGATCGTGAAGGGACTGGGAATCAGCGAATTCAGCCGCTCACGGATGGACGCCACGCTGAAGGAGCTGCACGAAGAGCGCGACGGCATCGGGCACCTGATCGCGTGAGCCCCTCTTCCGCCGGAGCGAGGTTCCGCGCCGCGATGGCGGCGGAGAAGCCGCTGCAATGCGTCGGCACGGTCAACGCCTATGCGGCGCGCCTCGCCGAGCGCGCGGGCTACCGCTCGATCTATCTCTCCGGGGCCGGCGTCGCCGCCGGCTCGCTCGGGCTTCCGGACCTCGGCATCAGCAATCTGGACGACGTGCTCGTCGACGTTCGCCGCATCACCGACGTGTGCGCGCTCCCGCTGCTCGTCGACGTCGACACCGGCTTCGGCGCGAGCGCGTTCAACGTCGCCAGGACGGTCAAGTCCCTGATCAAGGCCGGCGCGGCGGGCATGCACATCGAGGACCAGGTCGGCGCCAAGCGCTGCGGCCATCGCCCCGGCAAGGAGCTCGTCTCGAAGGACGAGATGGTCGACCGCGTCAAGGCGGCGGTCGACGCGAAGACCGACCGCGACTTCATAGTCATGGCGCGCACCGACGCTCTCGCGGTCGAGGGCCTGGAGCGCGCGATCGAGCGCGCCCGCGCCTGCGTCGAGGCGGGAGCGGACGCGATCTTCCCAGAGGCAATGACCGAGCTGTCGATGTACCGCAAGTTCGCCGACGCGGTCGGCGTGCCCATCCTCGCCAACCTCACCGAGTTCGGCGCGACGCCGTTCTTCACCGTCGACGAGCTGCGCTCGGCCAACGTCGCGATCGCCATCTACCCCGTGTCGGCGTTCCGCGCGATGAGCGCCGCCGCGCTGAAGGTCTACAATGCCATCCGCAGGGAAGGCACGCAAAAGAGCGTGGTCGACGCGATGCAGACCCGTGCCGAGCTGTACGAGGTGCTCGGCTACCACGCCTACGAGCGCAAGCTCGACGAGCTGTTTGCGAAAGAGAAGGGGAAATGAGCGAGACCGCCACGGCGCCCAAGCCGAAGAAATCGGTCGCCCTCTCCGGAGTGGCCGCCGGAAATACCGCGCTGTGCACCGTCGGGCGCACCGGCAACGACCTGCACTACCGCGGCTACGACATCCTCGACTTCGCCGACGACGCGGAGTTCGAGGAGGTCGCGTACCTCCTGGTGCACGAGAAGCTGCCGAACGCCGCGGAGCTCGCCCAGTACAAGAGGAAGCTCAAGACGCTGCGCGGGCTCCCCGCAGCGGTAAAGGCGGCGCTCGAGCAGATCCCCGCTTCGGCGCATCCCATGGACGTCATGCGCACCGGTGTTTCGGTCCTCGGCACGGTCGAGCCCGAGAAGGACGACCATTCGACCGCGGGTGCGCGCGCCATCGCCGACCGGCTGATGGCGTCCCTCGGCTCGATGCTGCTGTACTGGCACCACTACTCCAGGAGCAAGCGGAAGATCGAGGTCGAGACCGACGACGACTCGATCGGAGGCCACTTGCTGCATCTGCTGCACGGCGAGCCGCCCTCGGCGGAGTGGGTGCGCGCCATGCACACCTCGCTCATCCTCTACGCCGAGCACGAGTTCAACGCCTCGACCTTCACTTGCCGCGTCATCGCGGGCACGGGCTCCGACATCCACTCCGCGATCTGCGGCGGGATCGGCGCGCTGCGCGGGCCCAAGCACGGCGGCGCGAACGAGTTCGCCTTCGAGGTGCAGTCTCGCTACAAGAGCGCCGACGAGGCGGAGGCCGACGTCATGCGGCGGCTTGCGGGCAAGGAGATCGTCATCGGCTTCGGGCACCCCGTCTACACCACCGGCGACCCGCGCAACCGGGTGATCAAGGAGGTCGCGCGGCGGCTGTCGGCGTCGAGGAAGGACATGAGGCTCTACGACATCGCCGAGCGGGTCGAGCAGGTCATGTGGCGGGAGAAGAAGATGTTCGCCAACCTGGACTGGTACAGCGCGGTGTCGTATCACATGATGGAGGTGCCGACCGCGATGTTCACACCGATCTTCGTGGTGTCGCGCACCTCGGGCTGGTCCGCGCACGTCATCGAGCAGCGAATCGACGGTAAAATCATCCGTCCGGCCGCCGTGTACACCGGCCCGGAGAACCGCAAGTGGGCGCCGCTCGCGGAGCGGAGCTGAGGCGGAACAGGAGACAGTCATGAAGGATCCCAGGCTCGCCGCATTCCCCTTCGGACTCGCCGCGCTGCTCGCGGCAGGTCCCGCCGCCGCCTCCCCGGCCGGCGACATCGCCGGGACCTGGGAGTGCCGGCTGCCCGGAGTGCAGTACAACAACAAGCCCCCGATCCTCTACGTCGCCGACGCCGGAACCGACCAGGTCACGATCGAGGTCGACGGGTTCTCGCGCGAGATCTACGGCCGCTCCGAGGTCTCCGCCGCCGACCAGAGCGGCTGGTGGAAGGTGAAGCCGGCGCAAGGTCAGGAATTCATGATCCGGCCCGAGGGCGTGTCCGCCAAGCAGAAGACCGCGGCGATGGGCCTGCGCTTCTCCGATTCGAAGGGTGACTACCGGTGCCTGCGCCTGCCCGAGTCCGGAGCGCCGGCCGCGGCGGCGCCCGCCGCCCCGGCCGCGGAGAGCGCGCCGCCGGCATCCACGGAGCCTGCCCCGGCTCCCGCACCCTCGGGCGAGCCGCCCGCCGCGCAGCCGGCAACGCCTGCCGAAGGGGCCGTCAAAAAAGACTATTGATGTCCGCTCACGTCTCCAATGTCCGGCCCAAGCCGGACAGGGTTCTGCTAGATATCGCCGATTACGTCGGGAAATACGAGGTAAAGAGCGCCGAGGCCTACAACACGGCGCGGCTGTGCCTGATGGACACGCTCGGCTGCGGACTCGAGGCGCTCGAGTACCCCGCGTGCACCAAGCTGCTCGGGCCGCTCGTCCCGGGCACGTCGATCGCGAAAGGCGCGCGCGTCCCCGGCACCCGCTTTGAGCTCGATCCCGTCCAGGCGGCGTTCAACATCGGCGCGGCGATCCGCTGGCTCGACTTCAACGACACCTGGCTCGCCGCCGAGTGGGGACATCCCTCCGACAACCTCGGCGGCATCCTCGCCACGGCCGACTGGCTGTCGCGCAACGGCACGCCGCTCGCCATGCGCGACGTGCTCACGGCGATGATCAAGGCGCACGAGATCCAGGGCGTGATCGCGCTCGAGAACAGCTTCAACCGCGTCGGCCTGGACCACGTCGTGCTCGTCAAGGTCGCGACCACCGCGGTGGTCGCGCGGATGCTGGGCCTGTCGCGGGACGGGGTCGTCAATGCCGTCTCCCACGCCTGGGTCGACGGGCAGGCCTTGCGCACCTACCGTCATGCGCCCAACACCGGCTCGCGCAAGTCCTGGGCGGCGGGCGACGCGACCTCGCGCGGCGTGCGCCTCGCGCTCATCGCCAGGACCGGCGAGATGGGCTATCCCTCGGTCCTGAGCGCGAAGGGCTGGGGATTCTACGACGTGCTGTTTCGCGGCAAGCCGTTCAAATTCCAGCGGCGCTACGGCTCCTACGTGATGGAGAACGTCCTGTTCAAGATCTCCTTTCCGGCGGAGTTCCATGCGCAGACCGCGGTCGAGGCGGCGATACAGCTGCACCCGGAGGTGAAGGACAGGCTCGATGCCATCAAGCGCGTCGAGATCGTCACCCACGAGTCGGCGATCCGCATCATCGACAAGAAGGGCCCCCTCTCCAACCCCGCCGACCGCGACCACTGCATCCAGTACATGGCGGCGATCGGCCTGATCAAGGGAAACCTGGCCGCGGCCGACTACGAGGACGGCGTCGCGAAAGACCCGCGCATCGATGCGCTGCGCGCGAAAATGACCTGCGTCGAGAACAAGCGCTACTCGCGCGACTACCTCGATCCGAAGAAGCGCTCGATCGCGAACCAGCTCCAGGTCTTCTTCAGGGACGGAACCGCGACGCGCAAGGTGGCGGTAGAATATCCCGTCGGCCACCGTCGCCGCCGGCACGAAGGCATCCCCTTGCTCGAATCCAAATTCCGCACGAACCTGGCGCGACGCTTTCCACCGGAGCGGCAGAGCGCGATCATCGAGCTGTGCCGCGACCAGAACCGCCTCGAATCGACGCCGGTCGACAAGTTCGTCGACCTGTTCGTCATCTAAGGACGTCCGATGTCACACAATCTGTTCAACACGCTCAAGGAATTCAGGATGAAGTCGGGGAAGACCGGGAAGCTCTATTCCCTCCCCGCGCTCGGAAAGGCGCTCGGCTTCGACGTCTCGCGCCTGCCGGTATCGATCCGCATCGTGCTCGAGTCGGTGCTGCGCAACTGCGACGGAAAGAAGGTGACCGAGGAGCACGTCCGCCAGCTCGCGGGCTGGAAGCCGAACGCCGCGCGCACCGAGGAAATTCCCTTCGTCGTGTCGCGCATCCTGCTCCAGGACCTGACCGGCATTCCCTGCCTTGCCGACCTCGCCGCGATGCGCAGCGTCGCCGACCGCGTCGGCAAGGACCCCAAAGTGGTGGAGCCGCTGGTGCCGGTCGACCTCGTCGTCGACCACTCGGTCCAGATCGACCACTACGGCGCGAAGAACGCGCTCGACCTCAACATGAAGCTCGAGTTCAAGCGCAACCAGGAGCGCTACACCTTCATGAAGTGGGCGACCCAGGCGTTCGAGACGTTCCGAGTGGTGCCTCCCGGAATCGGCATAGTCCACCAGGTCAATCTCGAGTACCTCGCACGCGGCGTGCACAAGAAGGACGGGTTGTACTACCCGGATTCGCTCGTCGGCACCGACAGCCACACCACCATGATCAACGGCATCGGCGTGGTCGGCTGGGGCGTGGGCGGGATCGAGGCCGAGGCCGGCATGCTCGGCCAGCCGATCTACATGCTCACCCCCGACGTGGTCGGCTTCAACCTGAAGGGGCGGCTGCGCGGCGGGGTGACCGCCACGGACCTCGTGCTCACCGTCACTGAGATCCTCCGCAAGGCCAAGGTGGTCAACAAGTTCGTCGAGTTCTTCGGCGAGGGCACGGCGAGCCTCAGCGTTCCCGACCGCGCGACCATCGGCAACATGGCTCCGGACTACGGCGCGACCATCGGCTTCTTCCCGGTCGACGACGCGACCATTGCCTACTTCGAGGGCACTGGCCGGACGAAAGAGGAAATCGACGCATTCGCCTCGTACTGCAAGGCGCAGGGGATGTACGGCACGCCGAAGAAAGGCGACATCGACTACAGCGAGGTGATCGAGCTCGACCTCGGCACGGTGACGCCCTCGCTCGCCGGACCGAAGCGCCCGCAGGACAGGATCGAGATCGGCAAGGTGAAAGCGAAGTTCACCGAGCTGTTCGCCAAGCCCGTCGCCGAGAACGGCTTCGCGAAGAAGGCCGAGGACCTCGACAAGCGCTTCAGGACGCGCGACGGCCTCGACGTCGGCTCCGGGGACGTGATGATCGCGGCGATCACCTCGTGCACGAATACCTCCAACCCGGGCGTGCTGCTGGCCGCGGGGATCCTCGCGAAAAAGGCCGTGGAGCGCGGGCTGACGGTGAAGAAGCACGTGAAGACCTCGCTCGCGCCCGGATCGCGCGTCGTCACCGAATACCTGAAGAAGACCGGGCTCCTGCCCTACCTCGAGAAGCTCGGCTTCGCCGTCGCCGCCTACGGCTGCACCACCTGCATCGGGAATTCCGGGCCGCTCGCCGAGACCATCGACGAGGCGATCAGCAAGAACGACCTGGTCGACGTCGCGGTGCTCTCGGGGAACCGCAACTTCGAGGCGCGCATCCACGCGAGCCTGCGCGCGAACTTCCTCGCCTCGCCCCCGCTCGTCGTCGCCTACGCGCTCGCCGGAACGGTGCTCAAGGACCTGATGAGCGAGCCCATCGGCAAGGGCAAGAACGGCGAGGACGTATGGATCGGCGACATCTGGCCGACCGCCGGGGAGATCCAGGCGCACATGAAGCACGCCATGGATCCCAGGACCTTCCGCACGCTCTACGGGGACGTCGCGAACGCGAATCCCATGTGGAAGACGGTGCAGGCGGCAACCGGCCAGGTCTACACCTGGCCGAAATCGACGTACATCGCCGAGCCGCCCTTCTTCAAGGATTTCTCGATGCAGCCAAAAGCGCCCGGCGCGATCCGCGGCGCGCGAGTGCTCGGCGTCTTCGGCGATTCTCTTACGACCGACCACATCAGCCCGGCCGGCTCGATCAAGCCGACCTCGCCCGCGGGCACCTACCTGCTCGAGCACGACGTGTCGGTGTCGGACTTCAACAGCTTCGGCGCGCGCCGCGGCAACCACGAGGTGATGATGCGCGGCACCTTCGGCAACGTGCGCATCAAGAACCTGATGCTGCCGGCGAAGCCCGACGGCTCGCGCACCGAGGGCGGCCTGACGTACCACCAGCCCTCGGGCGAGCAGATGCCGATCTACGAGGCGGCGATGAAGTACATCGCCGAGGGCGTGCCCTCGGTGGTGTTCGGCGGCGAGGAGTACGGCACCGGCAGCTCGCGAGACTGGGCCGCGAAGGGGACGCTGCTCCTCGGCGCGCGCGCGGTGATCGTGAAGAGCTTCGAGCGCATCCACCGCGCCAACCTCGTCATGATGGGCGTGCTGCCGTTCCAGTTCACCGGCAGCGACTCCGTCGCGTCGCTCGGCATCAAGGGCGACGAGACCATCGACATCGTCGGCGTCGAGAACGGGGTGAAGCCCCGCCAGGAATTCCCGCTCGTCATCCGCCGCAAGGACGGGACGACGAAGGAGATCAAGGTGCTCCTGCGCATCGATACGCCGATCGAGGTCGACTACTACCTGCACGGCGGCATCCTGCCGTTCGTGCTGCGCGATCTGCTCGGCTCCGCAAAGGCGTCCGCCCGTGCTGCGTAGCGCGCGGGTCCTCACGGCGTTCCTGCTCGCTGCGGCGGCGCTCCCGGCGGACGCTCAATACCCGACCAAGCCCATCCGCCTGGTCGTTCCCTTCGCCCCGGGGGGCAGCTCATCGATCATCGCGCGCGCCTTCACGGCGGAGATGTCGAAGGGGCTCGGCCAGCAGTTCGTGGTCGAGAACAAGCCCGGCGCCGGCGGCAATATCGCGATGGAGGACGTCGCGCACGCCGATCCCGACGGCTACACGCTGATCATCGGCCACATCGGGACGCTCGCGGTAAATCCCTTCATGTTCAAGAAGCTCCCCTTTGACACCAACCGCGACTTCCGCGCGGTGTCGCTGTTCGCGAAGGTGCCGCAGATCTTCGTCGTGCCCGCGTCGGTGCCCGCAAAGGACCTGCGGGAGTTCGTCGCGCTCGCGAAGAAGGAGCCCGGCAAGCTCTACTACGGCTCGGCGGGCAACGGCAGCGCCGGCCATCTCGCGGTCGAATACTTCAAGCTGGTGAGCGGCATCGATATCCAGCACGTGCCGTACAAGGGCACCGGTCCGAACCTGATCGATCTGCTCGCCGGGCGCACGCAGTTCACCGCGGCGGGGACGCCGCCGCTCATGCCGCACGTGCAAGCGGGGAAGCTGCGCGCGGTCGCCGTGGGCGCGACGAAGCGCCTGCCCATCCTTCCCGACGTGAAGACGGTCGCCGAGCAGGGCTATCCGGGCTTCGAGACCGCGCAGTGGTACGGGCTGAACGCCCCCGCGAAGGTGCCCGACGCGATAGCGAACCGCCTCGCGGAGGAGGCGGCGAAGGCGGCGAAAAGCGCGGCGGTGCAGAAGCAGCTCGAGCCGGACGCCGCGGAACCCATCGGCTCGACGCCGAAAGAGTACGCCGACTACATCGCGGCCGAGCAGAAGCGCTGGAAGCAGGTCGTGGAGAAGGCGCAGATCAAGGCGGACTGAGGATGAACAAGCCGACGGAAACGGGACTGCCCGCCGCGTCCGAAGGACGCAGGACCGCGACCCGGAAAGGCGGCGATCTCATCGCCGAGTTCCTCGTCGCCGAGAAGATCCCGTACGTGTTCGGCATCTGCGGCCACGGCAATGTCGGCCTGCTCGATCCGCTGTACCAGGTGCGCGACAAGGTGAGGCTCGTCTCCCCGCGCCACGAGCAGACCGCGGCGCACATGGCCGACGGCTATTTCCGCGTGAAACACCGGCCGGTGGCGACGCTCACCTCGACCGGGCCGGGGTCGGCGAACCTCATCATGGCGCTCGCCGTCGCGCAGACCGACTCGTCGGCGCTCCTCGCGATCACGGCGAACGTCCCGACCTCGCAGTTCAACCGCGGGCCCTTCCAAGAGCTGAACCGGCACAACCAGGCGGATTTCCCGAACGTGATCCGCCCGGTCGTCAAGAGGAGCTTCCAGCCGACGCGCGTCGACATGCTGCCGCTCGCGCTGCGCCAGGCGATCACCACGGCGACGAGCGGGCGTCCGGGGCCGGTGAACCTCGACGTACCCTTCAACCTCTTCCAGGAGGAGGCCCAGGTCGCGCTCGAGCCGACGTGGCGATCGGCCGAGCGCCGCAGCGGCGCCTCGCCCGAGGACGTGAAAAAGACGCTCGACCTGCTCCAGGCCTCGCGACGGCCGGTGATCTTCATCGGCCACGGCATGACGCTCTCCGAGGGCAGCAGGGAGCTGACCGAGTTCGCAAAGAAGTACCGCATTCCGGTCATCAGCTCGCCGAACGGCATGGGGTGCATCGACATGCGCGATCCCCTGTCGCTGGGCTCCATCGGCAGGAACGGGGCGTATCCGGCGAACCAGGCGGGCAGGCACGCCGACCTCGTGATCGCGATCGGCGCGCGCTTCGACGACCGCTCGTCGTCCTCGTGGATGCCCGGCTACTCGTGGAATTTCCCGGCGGCGAAGCTCGTCCACGTCGACGTCGACCATGCCGAGATCGGCCGAAACTATACGCCCGATATCGGGGTCCTCGCCGACGCGCGCACCTTCCTGCGGCAGCTGCTCGCCGAGAACAGGCGGATCGACGCGGCGCAGCTCGACGCGTGGCACGCCGAGATCGCAGGCTGGCGCACCGAGTGGGAGAAATACATCCACCCGAACTTCGAGATGCATGCTTCGCCCATCCGCCCCGAGCGCATCGTCGCCGACTGCCGCGCGGTGCTCCCCGATGACGCGATCATCTCGCTCGACTCCGGCATTCACCACAACTGGTTCATGCAGTTCTGGGAGGCGAGGAGGCCTCAGGCGATGCTGAACACGTGGGGCTACTCGGGCATGGGCTTCGGCCCGAGCGCGATTCTCGGCGCCAAGCTCGCCGCGCCCGACCGCCCCTGCGTCTCGATCTGCGGCGACGGCGGCTTTACCATGGTGTCGCACGTGCTGTGCACGGCGGTCGAATACGACATCCCCGCGGTGTGGGTGGTGTGGAACAACTTTTCCTGGGCCGCGATCCGCGACCTGCAGTACGCCTACTTCGGCGGCCGCGAGCACGGCACTGCGTTCTACGCCGGGCCCGAGCGCAAGCCCTACAACCCGGACTTCGCCGCCTGGGCGCGCGCCGCGGGAGTCGAAGGGATGACCGTCACGAAGTCGCAGGACTTCAAGGGCGCGCTCGAGCACGCGGTGAAGCTCGGCAAGCCCTGCCTGATCGACGTGCATGTCGACGCCAACATCCGGCCGCCGGGGACGGGAGCGTGGGCGCTGCCGCCTATCCCGCACGCCGAGCCGATCTTCGGCGGGAAGCACGTCCGATAGCGACTACCAAGGAGGAGGGAGACCGATGGAAAATGCCGCGCCGCGCCTGCTCGTCCCGGCGCTGAAGCCGTTCTACGACCGCGTCGAGCCTTTCACGTGGACCCTGATCCGCGTCACCGCGGGGCTGATGCTCATCCCGCACGGCTGGCCGAAGCTCATGGCGGGGATAAGCGCCACCGCGCAATTCGCGCTCGTGAAGCGGGGCATCGCGCCCGCCGAGCCGCTCGCCGTGATCCTGATCGCCATCGAGACGCTCGGGGGCCTTTGCATCGCGCTCGGCCTGCTCACCCGCTTCTGGGCGGCGGCCGCCACCATCGAGATGGCGGTGATCGCCTACCACTATTTGCCGAAGTTCGGCTGGACCAACCCTGGCTACGAGTATCCCCTGTTCTGGGGCCTGGTCCTGTTCGCCATCGCCTTGCGCGGCGGCGGTCCTCTCTCGCTCGACCGCAGGATCGGCACCGAGCTCTGAATATGAAGCACGACGCGTACAACACCACGGGCCTCGGCTTCCGCAAGCGCTCCGAGGCCGCGGCGCGCCCGGCGTAGGAGAGTTCCCCATGGCAAAAATCCTGGGCGGCGTCGCGTGCTCGCACACTCCGACGATCGGCTTCGCCTACGACAGGCACAAGGAGGACGATCCGCTCTGGGCCCCGATCTTCCGCGGCTTCGAGCCGCTGCAGCGCTGGCTCGCCGAGAAGAACCCGGACGTGCTGTTCTTCATCTTCAACGACCACGTCACGTCCTTCTTCTTCGATCACTACTCGGCGTTCGCGCTCGGCATCGACGACAGCTACGCGGTGGCCGACGAGGGAGGCGGGCCGCGGGCGCTACCTCCCATTCGGGGCCACGCCGCGCTCGCGCGCCACATCGGCGCGTCGCTCATGGCGGACGAGTTCGACATGGCGTTCTTCCAGGGAAAGCCGCTCGACCACGGCCTGTTCTCGCCCTTGTCGGTCCTGCTGCCGCACGAGCCGGCGTGGCCGGCGGCTGTCGTGCCGCTGCAGGTGGGCGTGCTGCAGTTTCCGATTCCGTCGGCGCGGCGCTGCTACGCGCTCGGCCAGTCGCTGCGGCGTGCGATCGAGTCCTTTCCCGAGGATCTGAGAGTCGCGATCGTCGCGACGGGCGGGCTGTCGCACCAGGTGCACGGTGAGCGCGCCGGCTTCAACAACCCGGCGTGGGACGAGCAGTTTCTCAAGCTGCTGGAGAAAGACCCGGTCAGGCTTACGGAATTGACCCACGCCGAGTACGCGACCCTCGGCGGAATGGAAGGGGCCGAAGTCATCATGTGGCTCGTCATGCGCGGCGCGCTGTCGGCCAACGTCAGGAAGCTGCACCAGAGCTACACCCTGCCGTCGATGACCGGGATCGCGACCGCGATCTACGAGGATGAGGCGGCGCCGGCGCCGGTCGATCCGGCGCCCCGCTATCGCGAGCATGTGCGCCGTCAGCTCGCCGGCGCGGAGAAGCTCGCCGGCACCTATCCTTTCGATCACCAGAGAAGCCGCAAGGCCTACCGGCTCAACAGCTTCCTGCACCGGCTGATCGAGCCCGCGCACCGCGCGAAGTTCTTCGCCGATCCGGAGGCCGCGTTTGCGGAGGCCGGCTTGAGCGAGGAGGAGCGCGACCTCGTGCGGCGCCGCGACTGGCGCGGGATGATCCACTACGGCGTGATCTTCTTCATGCTCGAGAAGCTGGGCGCGGTCATCGGCGTCTCCAACCTGCATATCTACTCGGCGATGCGCGGCGAGTCCCTCGAGCAGTTCCTCAAGACGCGCAATACCGGGGTGCTCTACTCGGTGGCGGGGAAGGACGCGGGGCGGCTCGCCTGGGACAAGAAGTAGCGATGGCGGGGGTTCTCGCGATCTGGCACGACCTCGAGGACTCGCGCTCGGAGCTCTACGAGCGATGGCTGGTGGGCGAGCACATCCCGGAGCGCCTCGCGCTGCCCGGGTTCCTCGGGGCGCGGCGCTACGAGGCGGTGATGGGAAGCCCGCGCTTCTTCATAGCCTATGATGTGACGGCGCCCGAGGCGCTCGCTTCGCCCGAGTACCTGGCGAGGCTCGCCTCGCCTACGCCGCAGACCCGCGAGGTGATGGCCGGGTTCCGCAACATGCTGCGCACCGCCTGCTCGGTCGCGTACCGCTCGCCGAGACGCGGTCTCGGCGCCTGCGCGGTCACGGCGTATTCAGAGGACCCGGTTGCGGTCGACGGGGCCGGCCTCGAGCGCGACCCGCGCGTCGTCGGAGTCCAGGTGTGGAAGGCGGCGCAAGGGCCCGCTGGCGCCACGAGCAGCGAGGCGAAGCTCCGCCCTGGGGGCGACCGCCGCATCGAGACAGCGCTGGTGGTCGACGTCCAGCGCGAAAACGTCGGCGTCGAGCTGGAGGACGCGGTCCGCGCGCCGCTCGGCCGGGACGCTCACGTCGGTACCTACCGATTGCTTGGAGAATGGAGGAACGAATCATGAAGAGAATGTCGTTGCTCGTCGCGCTTCTCGCCGCCGCTCCTGCGGCGATGGCGCAGGGATCGAAGCCGCTCCACATCGTGGTTCCCTACGCCGCGGGCGGCGCGGTGGACGTGGTCTCGCGCGCGGTGGGCCAGCGCATGTCGGAGCTGACCGGAAGCCCGGTCATCGTCGACAACCGGCCCGGAGGGAATGCGAACATCGGCGCCGACGCCGTCGCCAAGTCGGCGCCCGACGGCACGACGCTCCTGATGGGGGCGAACGGCCTCGCCACGAACGTGAGCCTGTTCAAGAGCCTGCCGTACGACGCGCGGACCGATTTCGCCCCGGTCGCACGCGTCGGCTACGCGCCGCTCGTTCTCGTCGTCGCGCCGGAATCGCCGGCGAAGTCGGTCAAGGACCTGATCGCGCTCGCGAAGAGCCACCCCGGCAGGCTCAACTACGGCTCGGCGGGCAACGGCAGCTCGCAGCACCTCGCGACGGAACTGCTGCGCCTCCAGACGGGGATCAACGTGGTGCATGTGCCCTACAAGGGCGGCGCGCCCGCGATCACCGACCTCATGGGCGGGCGCCTCGCCTTCTTCATCACCAACCCGGTCGAGGTCGCCGCCAACATCAAGGCCGGGCGGCTGCGCGCGCTCGCGGTCGCGAGCCCGAAGCGGCTGCCGATGCTGCCCGAGGTTCCGACCTTCGCCGAAGGCGGCGTCGCGGGCTACGAGGCGTTCGTCTGGTGGGGCCTGTTCGCCCCGGCGAAGACGCCGAAGGACACCGTCGCGAAGCTCGGCGCGGAAGCGCTCAAGGCGCTCGAGGACCCGGGCATAAGGGAAAAGCTCTCGGCCCTGGGCGCGGTCGTCGACCCGCTCGGGCCGGAGGCGTTCGACGCGTTCTACAGGAACGAGATCGACAAGTGGGGCAAGGTCGTCCGGACTTCCGGGATACAGCCGGATTGAAGTATCGTGCGAACGGGGAAAGGAGCACCGGGCAGTGAGTAACGAGTACGACGTTATCGTAGTGGGCGGCGGCAATGCAGCCCTGTGCGCGGCGATTTCCGCGAAGGAGACGGCAAAGCGCGTGCTGGTGCTCGAGCGCGCGCCCGAGGACGAGTCGGGAGGCAACTCGCGCTTCACCGCAGGGCTGCTGCGCATCGTCTACAACGGCGCCGACGACCTGGCGCAATTGATCGACCTGTCGAAGGAGGAGCGAGAGCGCACCGACTTCGGTACGTATACGGCGGATCAGTTCCTGGACGACATGGCGCGGGTCACGGAGTACCGCTGCGACCCGGACCTCACGGAGATCTTGGTCAAGGAAAGCTTCCCCACCGCCCTATGGATGAAGAAGAAAGGCGTGCGCTTCACCGCCGCCTGGGGACGGCAAGCGTTCAAAATCGAGGGGAAGTTCAAGTTCTGGGGCGGGCTGACGCTGGAAGCCATCGGCGGCGGACCGGGCCTCGTCGACTCGCTCACCCAGATCGCGAAGAAGAACGCCGTCGAGATCTGGTACCAGGCACGAGCCGTCTCGCTCATCGCCGACGACGCGGGCGCGCACGGGGTCGTCGCGAAGCACCGGGGCAAGACCAAGCAGATCAAATCCAGGGCGGTGGTCCTCGCCGCGGGCGGCTTCCAGGCGAACGCGGAGATGCGCACGCGCTACCTCGGTCCGTTGTGGGAGCTCGCGAAGGTCAGGGGCACGCGCTTCAACACCGGCGATGGCATCCGCATGGCGCTCGACGTCGGCGCGCAGCCGATCGGGAACTGGTCGGGGTGCCACGCGGTGGCGTGGGAGCGGAACGCGCCCGAGTTCGGGGACCTGGCCGTGGGCGACCAGTTCCAGAAGCACTCGTATCCCTGGGGGATCTACCTCAACGCCGAGGGCAGGCGCTTCGTCGACGAGGGCGCGGACTTCAGGAACTACACCTACGCGAAATACGGAAAAGTCATCCTCCACCAGCCCCAGCAGTTCGCCTGGCAGATCTTCGATGCGAAAGTGAAGGGTCAGCTCCGCGACGAGTACCGCATCAAGCAGGTCACCAAGGTCGTCGCGAACACGCTGGAAGAGCTGACCTCCAAGCTCGACGACGTGAACGCAAAGGTCGCTTTGGCCGAGATCAAAGCCTACAACGCCGCGGTGAGGCAGGACATTCCGTTCAACCCGAACGTCAAGGACGGCCGCCGCACCGAAGGCCTCGCCGTGAACAAGAGCAACTGGGCCAACACCATCGACACCCCGCCGTACGAGGCCTACGCGGTGACCTGCGGCATCACGTTCAGCTTCGGCGGATTGCGCATCAACACCGACGCGCAGGTGATCAACACCGACGGCGAGCCGATCCCGGGCCTATACGCGGCGGGCGAGCTGGTCGGCGGGATCTTCTACTTCAACTACCCGGGCGGGAGCGGTCTGACGAACGGCGCGGTGTTCGGGAAGATCGCGGGGGCGAGCGCGGCGGGGTCTGGCGCAAGCTGAACCACTGGACTATCACGAACGCCTTCCGGCGGTTAACCTGATACGTATACCCTCGAGGAGTGTTCATTTCCCCTGGTAACTGTCAGCAAGCCCGCCTCGTGAAGCGCTTTCAGATATTTCCCGATATGGCTTTCACTTTTGTTGGTTTCGTGAACAAGATCGTCCAAGAACTCGCGCCTTAGGATTGAATCCCGCCCGTCCATTTGCCGAATCATACGAATGAGAAATTTCCGAGGGCCACCCTTGTAGCGCCGCTGCCGACAGAACTTTGTGAATCGGCGGACGTAAGGATGATTTTCGCACAACGCGATCACCGCTTCCCGGAGGCGATTGTCTGTAGGCTTGTACCTGTTCGCTACCGCACCGGCCAAGTCGGAAATCATAGAGCTCTTCCCCGCGGGGATCTTTGCGTCTTCATCAAGGAATAGAAACGCAGCCTCCTCTCCCCGAGTCGCCCTGAAATATCCATACTCAGTGAGACGTTTGGATTCCCCATGCTCGCGTCGAACATCGCAACGCTCGAGCTGTCAAGCGCCTTCACGATTGGCCATCAGTTGAGTTGCGGGCTGGCACGGGTATCCGACGAAAACGCGATTTGCAACGATTCCGTCCTTCATATCAAGTGTCGCCTCCTTTAACTGCTACCTGAACCGCAAATTGCCCCTCGACAGCTGCTTCACTGAAGTGCACCCCATCAGCTTCATTCCCCGCTCGAGCTCCTCGCGCATGAGAGCCAGGGCGCGCTCGACGCCGGCCTGGCCGGCTGCAGCGAGCGGGAACAGATAATACCGCCCCACTCCGACCGCCTTGGCGCCGAGGGACAGCGCCTTGAGGATGTGAGTCCCGCGCTGGACGCCGCCGTCCATCATGACGTCGATCTTGTCGCCGACGGCGTCGACGACTTCGGCGAGCTGATCGAACGCGGAGCGAGAGCCGTCGAGCTGCCTTCCGCCGTGGTTGGAGAGCACGATGCCGGTGCAGCCGATGTCCTTCGCGCGTTTCGCGTCTTCCACCGACATGACGCCCTTCAGGCAGAACTGCCCGTTCCATTCGCGCACCATCTCCGCGATGTCTTTCCAGTTCATGGTGGGGTCGAACATTTCGCTGAAGTAGCGGCTGATCGACATCGCGTCCCCCTTCATGTCGATGTGTTCCTCGAGCTGGGGCAGCCGGTAGCGCTCGTGAGTCACGTAGTTCAGGCCCCACGCGGGCTTGAGCGCGAACTCGAGCATGCCGCCGAGCGTGAGCCTGAAGGGAATCGAGAAGCCGGTGCGCAGGTCGCGCTCGCGGTTGCCGCCGATGATGCTGTCGACGGTGAGCATCATCACGTCCACGCCCGCCTCCTTCGCGCGGCGCATCATGGCGCGGTTGAGGCCGCGGTCCTTGTGGAAGTAGAACTGATAGACCTGGGGCGTGGAGTAGGCGCGGCGCAGCTCCTCCACGCTGACCGTCCCGACCGACGACACGCCGAACATCGTCCCGAATTTCGACGCCGCGGCCCCGACGGCGCGCTCCCCGTCGTGGTGGAAGAGGCGCTGGAGCGCAGTCGGCGAGCAATAGAACGGCAGCGCGAGCTTCTGCCCCATCACCGTCACCGACAGGTCGATCTCCTTCACCCCGCGCAGCACGTTCGGCACCAGGTCGCAGCGCTCGAAGGCCTCGGTGTTGCGGCGGTAGGTGACCTCGTCGTCCGCCGCGCCGTCGATGTAGTTGAAGATCGGCCCCGGGAGACGTCGCTTCGCGAGTCTCCTGAAGTCGTGGAAGTTGTGGCAGTCGTCGAGGCGCATGTTCGGTCCGGCGGGCCCCGACGACTATAATCGGTGTTTTCGCTCCGGTCGAGGTTACGACGTGATCACGGGCAAGTGCTTCTGCGGGGCGGTCCGCTGGGAGAGCTCGGAGCCGCCGATCGTCACGCGCGTGTGCTGGTGCCGGGAATGCCAGTACCTCGGCGCCGGCAGCGGAACGGTCAACGCCGCCTTCCGCACCGCGACTTTCAAAGTCACCGGCAAGACCGGCGACTACCTCAGCATCGCCGACAGCGGCAACCGGATGCACCGGCAGTTCTGTCCGACGTGCGGGACGCCCCTCTTCAGCTCGGCGGAGGCGCGGCCGCACCTGATCTTCGCCCGCGTCGGGACCTTCGACGATCCGGGGCTCGCGAAGCCCGCGATGACCATCTGGACATCGAGCGCGCCGCGCTGGGCCTGTATAGCCGCGGACCTGCCGCAGGTGGAGAAACAGCCGCCGCCGGCGGCGTAAGGGATAGGCGTAGAATCGCCGCGACAAGCCGTATTACGGGTCGTCATTTCGCTTCGTCCAACGGCAAAGGGGGTCAACATGAGTCAAACGAAAATCGTCGCTATCGCGCTGGTGGTCATAGGCCTCGGCCTGGCATTCTGGGGATATCAGGAAGCGGGTGGTTTCGGTTCACAAGTCTCCAAGGCCGTCACGGGATCGGCCACGAACAAGGTCATGACGCTCTACATCGGCGGGGCCGTCAGTTTCGTCGTCGGCCTCTACCTTCTCATGAAGAACAAATAGGACCGGAGAGCATCATGGACATCACTAGCTTGATCATATTCCTGGCGATCGGCGCGCTCGCCGGCTGGCTCGCCGGACTCATCATGAAGGGAAAAGGATTCGGCGTCCTGGGCAACATCGTCGTCGGAATCGTCGGGGCCCTGGTGGGCGGCTTCCTGTTCGGCGTGCTGGGAATCACGGCGGGCGGGCTGATCGGCTCGATCGTCATGGCGACCGTGGGCGCCGTCGTTCTACTGTTCGTGGTGGGTCTGATCAAGAAAGCCTGATCGCGCGGCTTCGGGCTAGCGAATCGGCCGTACCCGGAATCAGCGGGACCTGCAGGCAATCGGATGCACCGCCGCTTCTGCCCGGCGGGCGCCACGTCGCTTTTCGGCTCGGCGGCCGCGCGGCCGCACCTGATCTTCGCGCGCGTCGGGACCTTCGACGATCCGGAGCTCGCGAAGCCCGCGATGACCACCTGGACATCGAGCGCGCCGCGCCGGGCGTGCATCGACGCGGACCCGCCGCGGGTAGCGAAGCAGCCGCCGCCCGCGGCGTGTGCGCCGGCTACCTGGCCGCCGCCGGGAAGGCGGGCAGCTTGCCGATGTCGCGCGGGTCGTGCTGGATGATGACCGTGGCCTTGAGGTTCTTGGCGATGCCCTTGATGCGCTCGAGCGAGGCGACCGTCTCGGCGCGGTCGTAGTTGAAGCCCGGCACGCCGTTGCTGTCGTAGTTCTCCTGGAAGTGCGCCGCGTCGCCGACCAGGATGACGGGGCCCTTCTCCTTCAGTCGCACGAGGAGCGACTGGTGTCCGGGCGTATGGCCCGGGGTGCGCAGGATCACCACCGTGCCGTCGCCGAACACGTCCTTGTCCGCCAGCTGCGGCTCGACCTTGCCGCCGCCGCTGGTCCAATGCGTGAAGCCGGCGACATTCGCCCCGGCCATGGGCTTCGGCGCCGTGATCGCGTCCCATTCCTTCTGGCCGATGAGCAGCGTCGCGTTCGGCACCGTGTCGAGCTGGCTGGTGTGGTCGGCATGGAAATGGCTGATGCCGACGTATTTCACCTGCTCGGGCTTGATGTTGAGCTGCGCGAGCTGCTCGCCGAGCGTGACCTTGGGCGCGTTGGGAACGGAGCCCGGCTTGTAGCCCGTGTCCCAGACCATGACGTCGCTGCCGTGCCGGATCACGTAACAGCTGAACGTGAACGGCATCTTCGGGTCGCTGTACGCAAACGTGTCGGTGAAGCGGCGGGAATCGTTGAAGCCGTTGCCGCAGTCGAGGCGCGTCAGCGTGACTTCCGGCGTCTGGGCGAGGGCCGCGGCGGTCGACAAGGCGCCGATCGCCGCGCCGAGCAGGCGCAGTCTCTTGAGCATCGTTCGTCTCCTCCAAGTGGAAACGCGGATGTTGCCCGTGCGGCATCGCGCCTGTCAATCCGGGCGGAAAAGAGAAAGACCGGGCGCATACCAGGCTAGGGCACGCGCGCCTTGATCGCGTTGGCGCGGGCGAAGTACTCGATCACGCCCCCGGGCGCCGCGGGCAGCTGCTCGCGGACGGAGCGCTTCAGCCGCGTGCGATCGCCTTCGCTCAGGGAGGCGATGACCTTCGTCGTCGGCGCGTAGCCCGGGGTCTGCGCCTTCCAGAAGTCCTCGAAGTCCTCGTACGCCAGGCACACGTCGATGGTCCTCGTCTCGATCCGCTCGAGCCCGGCCCCGTGGAACAGCGTCCGGATCGCCTCCAGGCGCGACTCGGCCGTGCCGGGAATCGGCGGCACCTCCACGCCGAAGCGGCGCATCGCGCGGCGCAGCGGCCCGCTCGGCGACATCTCTTCCGTGAAGTCCCAGAGGTAGGTGGCGACCGCGCCGCCCGGACGAGCGACCCGCCGCATCTCGGCGAGCGCCCGCGGCCGGTCCGGAACGAAGTTCAGGGCCAGCGCGGAAGCGACGACGTCGAACGAGGCGTCCGTGAAGGGCAGCGCGCACGCGTCCCCCACCTCGAACGACGCCCGGCCCGCCGCCGGACCGCGCGACGCCTGCGCGATCTGCGCCGGGGCCGGATCGATTCCGGCGACCGAGGCGGGCGAGCAGAGCTCGAGCAGCGTGTGGGCGAGGACGCCGGTGCCGCAGCCCACGTCCAGCCAGCGCGCGTTCGCGGGCGGCGCGAGCCAGCGGAGAAAGACGGGCGCCACCGCGCGGCTCCATCGCCCCATCGCCCGCTCGTAGGCGGCGCTGTCGTCGAAGTCGAAGGTGTACCCGGCCATGCGCTATTGAGCCTTGAGGCCGGCCTTGCGGGCAAGCGCGGCGTTCAGGGCGATCTCGCTGTCGACGTACGCCGCAAACTCGGACGGCGACATGACCATGCGGTCGACTCCGAGCGCCGCGAGCTTGTCGCGCACCGCGGGCGCCCGGAGGGCCTCCTCCGTCTCGCGGTTGAGCCGGCTGACGATGTCGGAGGGCGTCCTCGCGGGCACGAACAGGCCGAACCAGATCGGATAGTCCGCGTCCTTGATTCCGGCTTCGCGGAGCGTCGGGACGTCGGGCAGCGCCGCGGAGCGGCCGGCCGAGTTCACCGCCAGCGCGCGCAGCTTTCCCTCGCGGATGTGCGGCAGCACCAGCGCCACCGGGCCGAAGAAGAAATCGATGCGCCCGGCCATCACCTCCAGCATGGCTTCCGCGCCGCCCTTGAACGGCACGTGCATTGCCCGGATCCCGGCGCAGGCCACGAAGCGCTCGGCGCTCAGATGGGTCGCGCTGCCCACGCCGACCGAGGAGAAATTCAATGCGCCGGGCCGCGCCTTCGCGGCGGCGACGAGATCGGCCACCGTGTTCCAGCTCCGCGCGGGGGACACGACGAGGACGGCCGGCGAGGTGCCTACGGGCGCGACCGCGATGAAATCGTGCGACGGATCGTAGGGCAGGCTCTTGTAGAGCGCCGGCGCGATGGTGTGGGCCGAGCCGTGCGCGAGGATCGTGTAGCCGTCCGGCTCGGCCTTCGCGACGAACGCGCTGCCAATCGTGCCGCCGGCGCCGACGCGGTTCTCGACCACGATCGGCTGCCCCAGTTGCGCCGAGACCTGGCCGAGGACGACGCGGTGCACGATGTCGGTGGCGCTTCCCGCGCCGACCGGCACGATGGCCAGAAGCGGCTTCGTCGGCCAGGTTTGCGCGCCCGCGTCGATCGCGTGCAGCGCCAGGGCAAACGCCGGTATTGCCAGTGCGGAACGTTTCATGAGCGTCTCCTTCGGAATGAGGCGCTCATTGTTTGGGACCTGCGCTCATGCGTCCAATATATACTTTCTCTGAGTGATCATGCCTAATCGGCATCAGGAGCCCAATGGACCTGCGCCATATCCGTACCTTCGTGACCGTGGCCGAGCTCGGCACCGTCTCCGGGGCGGCTTCGCGCCTCCATGTCGCGCAGCCGGCGCTCTCCCGGCAGATCGCCAACCTCGAGGACGAGCTGGGCGTGCGGCTGTTCGACCGCGTCGGCCGCCGCCTGCTGCTCACGGGCGAAGGCGATCAGCTGCTGAGCGACTGCCGCGGCTTGCTGAACTCCGCGCGCGCGCTGGGCGAGCGCGCGCAGGTGCTGCGGCGCGGCGAAGTCGGGATCCTGCGCGTGTCCGCCTCGCCGCACCTCATCGAAGGCGTCTTTCCCGAGCTGCTGCGCCGCTATGCGAAGCGCTACCCCAACGTGCAGGTGCGCTTGAGCGACGTCGTCGGCCCCGAATCGTTCGCGATGCTCGAGCGGGGGGAGATCCATCTCACCCAAGGCCTCGCGAGCGCCATCGTGCCGGACGACCCGCGCTTCGCGGGCTTTCCGCTCGCGCCCATGGAAATGCTGGCCGCGTGCCCTCCGCGCCTCAGGCTCGGAGCCGACGGCGGGGTCGAGATCGACCGCCTCGCGCCCCATCCCCTGCTCCAGGCGACGACCGAATTCCTCATGCGCAGGCACTTCGATGCGGCTTGCCGCATGGCGGGATTCACGCCGAACTACGTCCTGGAATGCCGCTCGCCGCACGCGCTGCTCGCCCTGGCCGAGGCGGGTCACGGGATCGCCATCATTCCTTCGGCGCTGCGGGTCGGCCGCTATCGTCTGCAGCGCCTGCGCGTCACGTACCGGGGCAAGCCGATCGAGGAGCCGCTGGCAATCATGTGGGACAAGCGGCGCGCCTTGCCGGCCTACGCGAAGGTCTTCTGCGAGATGCTCGCCGAGCGTGTGCAACGCGCGTTCCCGGTCAAGAGGAGGTCCAGACAAACTTAGGGGTATCCACCCACGGCTCTGTCAGGAATTCCCTACAGATCGGTGTGACCCTTGCCCGCCCAGTTGGGGTAGTGTTGAATTCGTGGCTCAACAAGCTGCTTGACTCAGGGAGCCATGAAAAAAATCAGATCGCTTGTCCGTTTCATCCTTGCCGGAAGCCTGTCCTTCATTCTTGCGAGTTGCGGTGGCGGAGGAGGAGGCGGAGGTGGTGGCGGCGGGAGCACCGGAACGCTCGCTCTTTCGACGAACGCGCTGACGTTCAGCGCCACCGGCACGAGCGCGACTCCCGCAGGACAGATCGTGACCGCGACGGTCACCGGAGCGTCGGGCGGAACGCTTGTCGTGCGGGTCGTGGCGACGGGACCCGCGGTCGGCTCGATTTCAGGAGTCACGATCACCGGCCCGAACAGCGGCCGGGCGACCGTGTTCCCCGCGACCGCCAGCACGCTGGGGCCGGGCACCTATGCGAGCACCATCACGGTCACCGCCTGCCTCAACGACGTCAACTGCTCGGGCCCGCTTATCGGCACGCCGCAGACCGTCAACGTCACCTACACGATTCCCGGCGTCGCCTCCTCGGCCGCATCCCTTAGCTATTCGCTGGGCAACACACCTCTTCCCGCCGATTTCACCCGCCAGCTCAACGTCACCGGCTACCCGACCCAGAATTGGAGCGTCGCGAGCAACCTTCCGTGGCTGACTCCGACACCTTCGAGCGGAAGCTCGGCGGGCTCGGTTCAGGTCACGGCACCGCTGGATCAGACCCAGGTCGGCTTGATGAACAACGGAACCTACACGGGCTCGGTGACCCTCACGCCGACCTCCGGCGATCCGGTCACGATTCCGGTGTCGCTGACGATCGCGCGCTCGCAGGTCAACTACGTCGCGCCGTACGTCGCAACGACGAACACGTCGAACGACGTGATCATCCGCGGAGAGAATCTGGACCAGGTGACGATCTCCGGCGTGACCTTCGGCGGCAACAGCGCCACGGCGTTCACCCGGATCAGCGCGACGGAGATCCACGCGACCCACCCCGCCCTGACTCCCGCGGGCCCCTACGCGGTGCAGCTCCAGACCAACCTGCCTTCCATTCGATCTCTGGCGACCCTGGTGGCGGCAGATCCGCCGGCCTATATAGCGGGCACGCTCGCCTATCCCAGCGCGACCGCGAAGCGCGTCATCGACCTCGCGTACGACGCCGAACGAAAAGCGCTACTTGTAGGGATCGAGTATCCCTCCCTCGGCCTCGGCGCGAACGAGCTGGTGCGCTACGTATTCACAACGGGATGGGACGGCGGGACGACTAAGGCGCTTCCGAATCTTTCGGCGCTCGCCCTGGCCACGGATGGCCAGCAGCTCCTGCTTGCGTCCGAGTTGCCGGTGACGTTCGAGATGGCGATCACGCAGGTCAATCCGCTGACGCTCGTCTCCGGGACCGTGACCAGCACCGGGGCGATCGGGGAGACCTTTCAAGGACTCGGCATCACCAACGACGGCTACGTCGTCGCCGCCGCACACAACGACGGCGGCTTCGCTCCGGCCTTTCGATATTCGATACGCAACCCGGGGTTCACCACCCTGACAGGCGTGGGGTTCCAGGGGTTCGGGTTCTTTCGCGCAAACGGCGCAGCCAGCGCCGACGGGTCGCGCGTGGTCATGGGCAGCGTCCTCGATTTTCAAGATCTTTGGGTCTACGATGCCTCGACCGGAACGGCGAGCGACACGAGCGTCGGGAAGGACGCGATCTCTCTCTCCCTCAGTCGAACCGGCTCGCGGCTTCTCCTGAACGGGACGGCGCTGTACGACGGCGCATTCGTGCTCCAGGGAGGCGCGCTGCCCGCCACCACCCTCGCGGCGGTGCTCTCCGCGGACGGGACGCACGCGTACTCCTACGACTCGGACGGCAAGGTGCACGCCTTCGATCTGAACGGAACACCCGTGGCTGGCATCTACCCCGAGAGCGCCACCGCCGTCGCGGTCAGCGACCCCGGGCCGGGCATTAGCGGCAGCGACATGAGGATGGTGATGACGCCGGACGGCGGCACGCTCTTCCTCGCCGGCAGCACCCAGGTCGTGATCGTGCCGACGCCCTAGTCGCGGTTGTCGCCGAGGGCCTAGCCTCAATAGCTGATCACCGCGACCTTCCGGACCCAGGCGGGCTTCTCGATCTCCCCCAGCATGAAGTGGGCGACGTCCGCCCGCGAGATCTTCGGCAGCCCGTGCAGCTCGAGCCGCTCTCCGACGCGGTACCGGCCGGTCAGCGGCCCGTCGGTCAGCAGCACCGGGTAGACGATCATCCAGTCGAGGCCGGTCGAGCGCAGCTGCTCCTCGGCGGCGAGCTTGTCGGCAAAGATGTCCCGGAGGAGCACGCAATACATGATGCGCGGAACGAGGGGCGCGTCGCGCGCCGACTCCCCCACCCCGAACGCCGACATCAGGACGATCCGGCGGACGCCGGCGCGCTGCATCGCCGCGGCGATGGACTTCATGGCGCGCGAGATCAGGCGATCGGAGGAAAAGCTCGCCCGGCGCCCCAGCGCGCTGACCACCGCGTCCTGGCCGTGCATCGCCTCGTCGATCTTCGCTTCGTCCCGCAGGACGTCGCCGGTCACGACGTGCAGGCGCTGGTCGAGGAGCGCCTCGGGCCGGCGCGCGAACGCCGTGACCCTGTGTCCCCGGGTCAGCGCCTGCTTGATGAGCTGCCGGCCGGTGGGACCGGTCGCGCCGAAGACGAGGATGTTCACGGCAGCACGTACTGCACCTTGCCCACGATATTCCCGGCAGGGACGAATCCGAAGGCGCGGCTGTCGGTGCTGTTGTCGCGGTTGTCGCCCAGGACGAAATAGCGGCCTGCCGGCACGCGGCAGGACATGCCCTCCTTGGTGAACGTGCAGCGATCCTCGAGGGGAAACGTCTTTGCGGGAGGAACGAAAGAGTGCGCCTCGGCATCGAAGAGAACCGGGTACTCGCGCGCGCCGAGCCGCTCGAGATACTTGGTGCCGCTGATCCGCGCTCGCGACGCTTCCTGCTCGTTGACCCAGAGCCGCTTGCTGAAATACGCGACCGTATCGCCCGGAAGCCCGATGATCCGTTTCGCACTGGCGGCCCGGTTCTCCGGAGACTCGAAGACCAGGATGTCTCCCCGGTTTAGGTCGGACGACACGGCGGCTCTTGCGAAGTGAATTCCGTACGCTTCGTAGTTGCCGTAGCCCCATTTCTTCACGATCAGCCGGGCACCGGGCTCGATCGACGGCAGCATCGATCCGGACGTGAGGCGAAACAGCTCGAAAAGAAAAGCCTGGGCACCCACCACCACCGCGACGAACGCCGCGACGATCGCAACCAGGCCGAACCCGCGGCTGTACCAGGAGCGCCGCAGCACGCGTGTGTCCCGGGAGCCGCGGTACGCCTGCACCGCGCAGACGATCCCGGTGAGCAGGATTACGGCGTCGAGGAGCCACTGCCGCTCGCGAAGCACGAGCCCGTTGACCGTCGCAACGACGGCCAGCAGCACGAAATAGATCGCGGCCCGGCCCGGCCGCGAGACGTACAGCATCCCGACGGGCGGGATGAAGAAGCCCAGCGCGGCCGCGATCCACTTGCTCGGCTTGCGGTAGGCCTCGGTGGACTCCAAGGTCAGGCCTTGCGCGCCCTGTAGTGCGTCCACAGAATGCCGAGCAGCGCCGCGAGCGATCCGAGCACGACGCTGAAGACGAAGAGCAATCCGAATCCGACCGGATTCGGATTGGGATCGGGCCACAGCCCGAGCGTCGCCGCGATCCCGACGAAGAGCAGCGGCAGCGAGCCGACGACCGCGATCGCAAACCCGCCCTTGACCGCCCACGACCGCCAATAGGCCTTCCGCTGCTCCCCGCTCAGCAGAACCCAGGCCACGATCGCGAACGGCCAGAGCGAGATCGCCAGCAGCAGCACGACCGGCAGGCGCCAGCGGGAGGGGGGTTGCACGTCGTCCGCAGCCATGTCATTGCCAGCCGCGGGGATCGGAATCAGCGCACCGAGAACGGCGAGTGGTACGGCCGGCCGAACGGCACGCCGCCGAGCACGGCCTGCACGGGCTTGATCCAGGCCTTGCCCGAGCGCTTGTTGTTGCGCGTGTCGACGAATTCGACCGGGCCCTGGACGACCTCGATCAGCGTCGCGTCGGCCGGGCCTCCCACCGACAAGGTGCCGAGCTTCGGCATGCGGTTGATGATGCGCGCGGGCACGGCGGTCGCCATCTGTATCACCTGCTCGAGGGAGAATCCGAGCGCCATGAACTTGCTCATCACCCAGGTGAGGTAGGGCATCCCCGGCGAGTTGCCCGAGAAGACGTGAATGTCCGACGAGATGGTGTCCGGCATGCAGCCCTGCTTCATCGCGGCTTCCGCGACCGTGAAGTCGAAGCTGCCCCCGCCGTGGCCGATATCGAATATGACTCCCCGCTTCTTGGCCGCGAGCGCCGCGGGGAGGAGCTTGCCCTCCTGTACGATGTTGGTGAACTTGCCGGCGTTGTTCGGGAAACCCGAGAAACAGTGCGTGAGGATGTCGCCCGGCCGCAGCGTGTCGAGGATCTCGGTCATCAGCCCGGGCGTGGCCACCCCGCCGATGTGGCACATCACCTTCGCGCCGTCGCCTGCGATCTCGCAGGCGCGGATCGAGCGCTTGAGCGGCTCGATGCCGGCCTGGTTGATGACGTTCTCCGACATGCGCACCTTGACGCCGAGCGCGATGTCGGCGTTCTCGGCGACCGTCCTGCCCGCCGCCTCGGGCTGGGCGAAGCCGAGGTGGTAGAGCTCGGGCTCGGGAAAGCCCGCCAGGCCGATGTTCGCGATGTGCACGAAGGCGTAGAGGCGCGTGCGTGTCTGCGCCATAACGTAGCGGCGCAGCGCCGCAAAGTTGTTCGCGCCCGCGTCGCCCGCGGACACCATGGTCGTCGTGCCTTGGAAGGGGATCAGCTCGTCGGCGGGTATGCCGATCGCCGAGCCGTAGGGATAGACGTGTGAGTGCAGGTCGACAAGCCCCGGGATGACCAGCTCGCCCGAGGCGTCGAGCACGCGGTTGGCGCGCGCCGCCGGGATGTCGGCTTCGATCGCCTCGATGCGTCCGAAGCGCACCCCGATGTCGCGCTTGCCCTTCAGGCCCTGGCCCGGGTCGAGCAGCTCGCCGCCCTTGATCACCAGGTCGAACTTGTCGTTCGGCCCCATCGCGGCCTTGACCGCGAGGCTAAGCGTGCCGGCGGCCGCGACCGCGGCGCCCATGCCGGCGACGAAGCGCCGGCGATTCTGCGTGCCCATGGCTCCTCCCGAGGAAAATTGTCAGAGCATGATGGTGAGCCGCGCCGGCGGCGTCAAGCGCGGGCGCGCGGCGGCGTCCGCGGCAGCGTGAGCACCGCCTCGAGCCCGCCGCCGGGGTGGTTCCTGAGCACGATGTCGCCGCCGTGGGCGCGCGCAATGTTGCGCGCGATGCCCAGGCCCAGGCCCGTGCCGCCGGTCTCGCGGCTGCGCGAGGCCTCGCCGCGGTAGAACGGCTCGAACACGCGCTCGAGCTGTCCTTCCGGGATCCCGGGGCCGCGGTCGCGGATGCGCACGACGACCTCTCCCGCGCCGTCCTCGACGGCGATCGCCGCCGCCTCCCCGTAGCGCACGGCGTTCTCGACGAGGTTGGTGAGGCAGCGCCGCAGCGCGAGCGGACGGCCGGCGTAGGGCTCGGCGACGCGTCCCGACAGCTCCACCGGCTTGCCGGCGTCGCGGTAGTCGCTGCTCAGCGTCTCGAGCAGCGCCATGAGGTCGACCGGCTGCACCGGCTCCTCGGCGCTCGAGTCGCGCATGAATTCCAGCGTCTGCGTCACCATGGATTCCATCTCGGCGAGGTCGCGCTCGAACTTCGCGCGCGCCGCACCGTCCTCGAGCATCTCGGTGCGCAGACGCATGCGCGTGATCGGCGTCTTGAGATCGTGCGACATCGCCGCGAGGATGCGCACGCGGTCGGCGATAAAGCGCGACAGGCGCTGCTGCATGGCGTTGAACGCCTTCGCCGCGCGCTGCACCTCGACCGGCCCGTCCTCGGGCATCGGCGGCTCGTGGATGTTGCCGCCCAGGCGCTCGGCGGCGGCCGCGAGCCGGGACAGCGGCTCGGTCACCCAGCGCACGGCGATGAGCGAGATCGCGATCACCGTCGCGACGAGGACGAGCAGCGTCAGCGCCACGCGCTGGGGCACCGCGGCGGCCTGCGGCACGACGCCAGACTCGAACGTCACCAACGTCGCGTCGCTCAGGGGGATCTGGACGGTGAAATAGGGGCCTGGCGGTGGAGGGCCCTCCCTCCCCCACATGCGATGCCCGCCCGGCATCCCGGGCGGTCCCCGCCGGCTGAAGTCGGGCGCGCCCGCGCTTCGCACGACCTTCACGCCGGCGTCCTCGCCGAGCGAGCGGCGCAGCATCGCCTTGAACATCGACGCGGGAAAGTCCGCGTCTCCCGGCTCCTCCTTCTCCACGATCGGCGGCCGGTCGAGCGAAACCTTGAGCGGCGGCGAGTCGAAGAGCGCGGCGACTCTGAGCCGGTCCGCCGCCGGAAGCGAGTCGAGCAGCTGCACGATATCGGCGATCTGCTGCGCGAGCCGCAGCCCGCCCGTGCGGTAGAGCAGCTGGTCGCGCTCGCTCAGGTTGATGGTGACGGTCGCGACCTGCGCGGCGAGCAGGCCCGCGAGGAGCACGAGGACGAGGCGTCCGAAGACGCTTTTCGGCAGGAGCTTCACTTCGGCTCCACCTCCACGGCTACGGCGAGTACGTAGCCGTAGCCGCGCACGGTCTTGATGATCCGCGGGTCGGACGGGTCGTCCCCGAGCCGGTGGCGCAGCCGGCTCACCTGCAGGTCGATGCTGCGGTCGAACGGCTCCGCCTCGTGGCCCCTGGCGAGCACCATGAGCTGGTCGCGGGTGAGCACGCGGTTCGGGTGGCTCAGGAAAATGCGCAGCAGCTGGAACTCGGCTCCGCTCAGGGGAGCGACGACGCCCTCGGCCGAGACGAGATTCCGCGCGACTACGTCGAGCTTCCAGCCGGCGAAGCGCAGCGCGCGCGCGTCGTCGGCGCGCAGGTTCGCGGGCAGGCTGCGCGTGCGCCTGAGCACGCTCCGGATGCGGGCGAGCAGCTCCCTGGGGCTGAACGGCTTCGCCAGATAGTCGTCCGCGCCCATCTCGAGGCCGACGATGCGGTCGGTTTCCTCTCCGCGCGCGGTGAGCATCACGACGGGCGTGTCGGACTCGGCGCGCAGCCTGCGGCAGAGCGTGAGGCCGTCCTCGCCGGGGAGCATCAGGTCGAGCACGACGAGGTCGACCTTGCCGCGCGAAAGCGCCGCCCACATGGCCTTGCCGTCGGCGACGACGGTGGCCTTGTAGCCGTTCTTGCGCAGGTAGTCGCCGAGCAGGCTGCGGATCTCGGCGTCGTCGTCCACCACCAGGATGTGGTCCGCGGGTTCCATGCCTTTTTTATAGCCGGTGCCGTCTCGGGCGGACGGGGAGATTTGTATCGTAGTGTATCAACCGGCCCGGAGCGCGGCGGCGCGTACACAATCGAGACGGGGCGCTTACACGGCGGTGGTGCAATGGAGTCGATGCAGCGAGGAACCTCTCGCGCAGGGCAACGGAAAACCACTTTGGAGAACGATCATGAAGCGCAACACTCTCATCGCAGTCATCGCCCTCGGCTTCGGCGCGGCGATCTCGCTCGCCTCGGGCCTCGCCGCCGCGCATCCCTACGGCTACGGTCCGGGCATGGGCGGCGGTCCCGGCTACGGCATGGGCTATGGCAGGGGTCCCGGATTTGGCGATCCCGCCGCGGCGGTCGAAGGCCGGCTCGCCTATCTCAAGGCCGAGCTGAAGATCACGAAGGCGCAGGAAGGCGCCTGGAAGAAGTACTCGGACGAAGCCCGCAAGCAGGCCGAGTCCATGCGGGCCACGAGAACCGCCATGCAGGGAGCCGCAACCGCGAACGCGGCCGACCGCATGGAGCTGCACAACAAGCTCATGAAGACCCGTCTGGAGCAGTCGGAGAAGATCACCGCGGCGTTCAAGGAGCTGTATGCCGCGCTCACGCCCGAGCAGAAGGCGCTCGCCGACCAGCATCCCGGCAGAGGCATGGGATTTGGCGGCGGCCCGGGGTTCGGGCACGGGCCGGGCGAACGGTCCGGCTGGTAGCAGGCGCGCGGGGCGGCAACACCGCCCCGCGGTGATATAGATCAACACGTATCCGGCGCGTCAGCGCAAGGTCGAAACCATACCAGTGAGAAGGAACGGTCATGTCATTCAGCATCGCTGTAGAGAACATCAAGTGCGGCGGCTGCGCCAATTCGATCCGCAAGGCGGTGTCCGGCCTCGAGGGCGTCACCGGGGTGTCGGTCGACATCGAGCAAGGCGAAGTCCGCGTCGAAGGCGACGAGGCGGCGCGCCCGGGCGTCGCGAAATGGCTGCTCGGGCTCGGCTATCCCGAGCGCGGCACCGCGTCCGGCATCGGCTCGGCGGCCGCCAAGGCGAAGTCATTCGTGAGCTGCGCGATCGGACGCATGTCCTGAACGGCGGATCGCCCGCCACACCCGGTCCGCTGTCGCCGGCATGTCGAGTTCCCTGACGCCGAGCGGTGCGAGCGCGTCCATGATCGCATTCATCACCGCCGGCAGGGCGCCGACGGTGCCGGCCTCCCCCGCCCCCTTCACGCCGAGCGGATTGAGCTTCGTCGGCACCGGGTTGCTGCCGACTTCCATGGCGCACACGTCGTCCGCGCGCGGCATGCAGTAGTCCATGAAGGAGCCGGTGAGGAGCTGCCCGGATTCCGGGTCGTACTCGACGCGCTCGAACAGCACCTGCGACAGCCCCTGGACGACGCCGCCGTGGATCTGGCCCTTGAGCGTCAGCGGGTTGATGACGGTGCCGACGTCGTCCACCACGGTGTAGCGCGCGACTTCGACCGCGCCGGTCTCCGGGTCGATCTCGACCTCGCAGACGTGCGTGCCGTTGGGGAAGGTATGGTTCTCGGGCGAGAAGGTGCCGGTCTCGTAGAGACCGGGCTCGAGGCCCTTGGGCAGCTTCTCCGGCTCGAACGCCGCTTTCGCGACTTCCTTGATCCCGACTGAGCGGTCGGTGCCGGCGACCTTGAACTTTCCCTGGTCGAATTCGATGTCGGGTTCCGCCGCCTCGAGTAGGTGCGCCGCGATCTTCTTCCCCTTGGCGATGACCTTGTCGGCCGCGATGACCAGCGCCGTTCCGGCGATCGCCATGGTGCGCGAGCCCATGGTGCCGACGCCGAACGCGACCTTCTCGGTGTCGCCGTCGACGTAAGCGACGTCCGCGGGGTTGAGGCCGAGCCGCTCGTGCACGATCTGGCGCATGCTGGTCTCGTGCCCCTGTCCCTGGCTCTTGCTCCCCATCGCGAGCGTGGCCGAGCCGCCCGCGTGGAAGCGGATCTCGGCGTACTCGAGGCCCGGCGAGGACGCGCGCTCGATCGCGTTGACGATCCCGATGCCGCGGAGCCTCCCTTTCCGCTCCGATTCTTCCTCCCGCTTCGCGAAACCCGCGTAGTCCGAGAGCTCGAGCGCCTTGTCCATGCCGCGCTCGAACTCGCCGCAGTCGTAGGTGAAGGCGAGCGGCGTCTTCCACGGCATCGCGGACGGAGGGATCAGGTTCTTCCGGCGCAGCTCGATTCGGTCCATGCCGAGCTCGCGCGCGGCGTCGTCGATGATCCGCTCGATCAGGTAGATCGCCTCCGGGCGCCCCGCGCCGCGGTACGGAGCGGTCGGGTTGGTGTTCGTCATCACGCCGGTGATTCTCACGTGCGCGGCGGAGATCGTATATACGCCCACGACCGCGCTGACGCTCTGGAAGGTCGAGAGGAGATTGCGGTCGGAGGAGACGTAGGCGCCAAGGCCCGCGAGCGTGGCGACGCGCAGAGCGAGGAACCTGCCGTCGGCGCCGAGCGCGAGCTCGACCTCGCTTACGTTGTCGCGCGCGTGCTCGTCGGCGAGGATCGCCTCGCTGCGCTCGCACGCCCACCTCACCGGCCGCCGCAGCTTCTTCGCCGCCCACAGGACGAGGCGATGCTCGGGATACTGCGGCCCCTTCGCGCCGAATCCGCCGCCGACGTCGCCGGCGACGACGTGGATCTTGTTCTCGGGGATCCTGAACACCGCGCCCGCGAGGAGCTGGCGCATGCGGTGCGGATACTGGACGTCGGCGTGGATGGTGTACTTGCCCTCGGCGGGCTCGTAGGCGGCGACCGCTCCGCGCGTCTCCATGTACTGCGCGTGGACGCGCGTAATCACGTAGCGGCGCTTCACCACGTGCTTCGCCGACGCGAACGCGGCGTCGGCCGCGGCGCGGTTGCCCAGCTCGAAAACGTTCGAGATATTGTCCGGGCACTCCTCGAAGACGCGCGGCGCGCCGGGCTTTGCCGCGTCGGCGGTCGAAGTGACCGCGGGCAGGTCCTCGTAGTCGATCTCGACGAGCTCGGCGGCGTCCTTCGCCTGCGCGGGCGTCTCAGCGACCACCATCGCCACCGGCTCGCCGACGTAGCGCACGCGCTCGCGCGCGAGCACCGGGTGGCCGCGCCAGAACATCGGCGAGCCGTCGGGGCGCGAGCGCTTGAGCGCGGGCGCCGGCGCGCCGAAGCCCTCGCGCGCCCAGTCCTCGCCGGTGAGCACCGCGGCGACGCCGGGAGCCGCCGCGGCGGCCCGGGTTTCGACCCTCGCGATCCGCGCGTGCGCGTGCGGCGAGCGCACGATCGCGGCGTGCAGCTGCCCCGCGAGGCTGACGTCGTGGACGAAGCGCCCCTCGCCGCGCAGGAGGCGCGGGTCCTCGAAGCGCGCGACCGACTGCCCGATGCCGAACTCACCCACCCTGTCAGCTCACTCCGGCGTGATCCGCGCCGCTCTTACGACCTTGGCCCAGCGCTCGATCTCCTCCGGAACGAACTTCGCCAGGTACTCGGGCCCGCGGCGCTCGGGCGGGACGATCTCGAGGCCGAGATCCTCGAGGCGCTTCCGCAGCGCTGGGTTGTCGAGCATGTCGTTCACCGCCCTGGCCATCTTCCGGACGATGAGATCCGGCGTCCCCTTCGGGAAGAAGAGCGCATTCCACACGCTCGCTTCCACGCCGGGCAGCCCCTGCTCGCCGCTCGTCGCGAGCTCGGGGATCACCGCCGAGCGCTTCGCCGCCATGACCGCGATGCCCTTGATCGTGCCGGCCTTCGCCTGCGCCGCGCCGGTCTGGATAGTGTTGCACATGTAGTCGATGCGCCCGGCGATCAGGTCCTGCAGCGCCGGGCCCTCGCCGCGATACGGGATGTGCGTGACCTCGGCGCCCATCGCGATGTTGAGCAGCACGCAGGGCAGGTGCGTGCCCGCGCCCACGCCCGCCGACCCGAACTGCATCTTCGCGTGGTTCGCCTTCACGTAGGCGATGAACTCCTGGAGGTTCGCCACCGGCAGGTCCTTGCGCACGTCGAGGATGCGCGGCGACTCCGACACCAGGCTGACGGGCGCGAAGTCGGTCGCGGCGTTGTACAGCGGCTTCTTGTTGACCGACTGGCTGTAGGCATGCGTCCCGGTGTTGCCGATGAGGAAGGTATAGCCGTCTGGGTCGGCCTTGGCGACCCGGGCGCTGCCGACCATGCCCGCGGCCGCGCCCATGTTCTCCGAGATGATCGGCTGCCCCAGCAGGTCGGAGAGCGCCTGCGCCTGGATGCGCGCGCTCGCGTCCACCCCTCCTCCGGGGGCGAAGGGGATGACGAGCGTGATCGGCCGCGCGGGCCACTGCGCCGCTGCGCCCGCGGAGAGCGCGAGCGCCGCGAGGCCTAGATAGAGCGGATGAAGCCGCCGCATACCTCGACGGTGGTGCCGGTCATGTAGCTGGCCCTGGCCGATACGAGGAAGGCCGCGACGTTGCCGATCTCCTCGGGCTCGGCCCAGCGCCCGAGCAGGGTCTGCGCCGCGATGCCGGCGCGCACCTGGTCGGCGCTCGTGCCGCGCGCCTTGCCCATCGCCTCGGCGCGCGGGCCCCAGGACTTCACGTTGGTGAAGCCGGGGCAGATGTTGTTGACCGTGATGCCCGAGGCGCCGAGCTCGCCCGCCAGGAGCTTGGAGAAGCCGATGATCGCCGTGTTCGTCAGCGTCGTCGTCCACGTGCCCGGCTGCAGCTGCCTGCCCGTGACGCCCGAGACGTTGAGGATGCGCGCGCCCTTCGCCTTCTTCAGGTGCGGCAGCGCGTGCTTGGTCGTGTGCACCGCCGCCATCAGCTTCAGGTGCAGGATCTTGTCCCATTGTTCCGCGGTGAGCTGCTCGAGCGAGCCGGGAACCAGCCCGCCGACGTTGTTCACCAGGATGTCCATCCCGCCCAGCTTCTCCACCGCTGCGTCCACGAACTGCTTGCAGCCTTCCTCCGTGGCGAAATCGGTGACGACGCCGGCCGCCTTGGCGCCGAGCGCCTGCATCTCCTTCACTGCGGCGTCCAGCCCCTGGGCGCCGCGCGCCGACAGCGCGACGTTGCAGCCCTCCTTCGCCAGCGCCGCCGCGATGGCGAGCCCGATGCCCTGGCTCGATCCGCTGATCGCGGCGTTCTTTCCCTTGAGACCCAGATCCATGACGATCCTCCGTATAACCGGTCAGTCCAGAAGCGCGGCGGGCACGTACACGTGGCCCTCGAAGATGCGCCGCGCGGTGCGCACGAACGAGGCGCGCTCGACCACGGGCGCGGAGCCGTTGCGGCTCGTGACGAGGTCGACCTCGATCTTCCCCGAGGGGTGCTCGATCGCGAGCACCCCTCCCGAGAATCCCTTCGGCTCCACGAAGCGGCTCGCGACCGTGCCGGGCAGCACCGCGGCGGTGGCGACGGCGAGCGCGCCGGTGACGGCATGGGCCTTATGGCAGGCGTGCGGGGTGAAGTAGCGCGAGGCGATGTTGCCGCCCTGCGACGGACGCGACACCAGCGCGGGCTTGGGAACGACGAGCTTCGACACGTCGCCCATGCCCATGCGCCTCCCGGCCTCCAGCCGAATCGACTCCACCCTCTGCATCATGGCACGGTCGGCGTCGAGCTCGGCCGGAGACTCCTTGCCGGTCTTGCCGAAGGCCTCCGCAGGCATGATGACGAGCGGCATCGCCATGTCGATGCAGGTCGCGTCCACCCCCTGGATCGCGTCGAGCGCGCTCCCGGTCGGGAGCAGCTTGCCGGTGACCGCGCCGAGCGCGTCGAGGAAGGTGAGCTTGATGGGAGCCGCGGGGTCGCTCACGCCGTCGATGTGCGTCGCGCCCTCGTACTGCACCTCGCCGCCCGGCGTCTGCACGATCGCCTCGATCAGCGATTCCGTGTTGACGTTGTAGATGCGAACGAGTGTCGTCGGGCTCGAAGCCTTCACGAGGCCGGTCTCGATCGCGAACGGGCCGACGCCGGCGAGCATGTTGCCGCAGTTGGGCTTGGTGTCGACGAAGGCCTCGTTCACCGAGACCTGGGCGAAGAGATAGTCGACGTCGGCGCCCTCGTGCTTCGACCGGCTGACGATGGCGACCTTGCTGGTGAGCGTATTCGAGCCGCCGATCCCGTCGACCTGAAGCTGATGGGGAGACCCCATGACGGCGAGCAGCACCGCGTCCCGCTTCGCGGCCTCGGCGGGCAGGTCGGAGGCGAGGAAATAAGGACCCCGGGAAGTCCCGCCGCGCATCAGAACGCAGGGTATTCGGCGCTGCATATTCAGTGGTTTGTCAGGCCAGGAATAGGGACCGGCCGGTATTGTTTACAGTGATCCAGCGGCAGTTCAGACTGTGATCGTACCTCATAGCGGAGCGAACATGAACCTCCACGCCTCCCTTCGCGCAAGCACCCTCGCCCTTGCCGCCCTCGCGGCAGGTTGCGCCAGCTTCTCGAGCATCTCTCCCGGCGACTCGGACGTGAACGTCAGGGACAAGGTCGGCGCGCCGGTGACCGTTTGGAAGAACCCGGACGGCTCCGAGCTCTGGCAATACCCGCGCGGCTACTACGCGACGCAGACCTTCATCATCACGATGGGCGCGGACCGGAAGGTCGAGGAGATCCACCAGGCGCTCTCCGAGCCCTATTTCTCCAAGATCGTCCCCGGGATGTCGCGGGACGACGTCTTCCGCACGCTGGGCCGGCCCCGGGAAATCTGGAACTTCCCCGTCCGCGACGAGGAGACCTGGATCTGGCGCTACTACGACACCAGCTACATGTTCTTCAACGTGCTCTTCGACCGCACGGCAGGCAAGGTCCGTACGACCCAGCGCCTCGAGGAGATCCAGCTCATGGACGGCGGCGCGAACAAGATGTGAGCGCGCCAGGCTACTTCCTGCCCTGCTCGGCCTCCTGCATCGCCTCGCGCGCGAGCCTGAACGCCTCGACGCCCGCCGGCACGCCGCAGTAGCACGCCACCTGCAGCAGCACCTCGCGGATCTCCTCGCGGGTGCAGCCGTTCGTGAGCGCGCCCTTCACGTGCACCTTGAACTCGTGCGGGCGGTTGAGCGCCGAGAGCATGGCGAGGTTGAGGAGGCTCCGCGTCTTCTTCGGCAGCTGCGGCCGCGTCCAGATCGTCCCCCAGCAGGCCTCGGTCGCGTACTCCTGCATCGCCATGCCGAAGTCGTCGGCGGCTTTCAGGTTGCGCTCCACGTACTCGGCGCCGAGCACTTCCTTGCGCACGGCAAGCCCCTTATCCCACAGCTCTTTCACCATTGCCATTGCCATTTCCCTTCCGGTTGGTTGAAGTCAGGCGATCGCATGCACCAGCTCGCCGATGTTCTCGATCCAGAGCCTGACGGTGTCGCCGGTCTTGAGGAAGCGGCCCCGGCCCATGCCCACTCCCGCCGGCGTTCCGGTGAGGATCAAGTCGCCGGGGTGGAGCGTCACGCGCGAGGAGAGCATCTCGATCTGCTCGGCGGTGTCGAAGATGAGCTTCGACGTGTTCGAGTCCTGCATCAGCTCGCCGTTCACCCACAGGCGTATGCCGAGCCGGTGCGGCTCGGCGATGTCCGCCGCCGGGACGATCCAGGGTCCGAGGGGACACGAGCCCTCGAAGCACTTCTGGCTGACCCAGTCGTAGTGGAAGGGCGAGGCCGGCGGGTTCTTGTCGCGCTTCATCGCGTCGCGCGCCGAGAGGTCGTTCGCGATGGTCCAGCCGGCGACGCTGGCGAGCGCCTTGTCCGCCGTCACGTCCTTCGCCGCCCGGCCGATCACCGCGGCGAGCTCGACCTCCCAGTCGACCTTCTGCGAGTACGCGGGCAGCCTGACCTTCGCGCCGGGGCCCACCACCGAGCTCCTCGAGGTCTTCACGAAATGCCAGGGCTTCTCGCCCAGGTCCTTCATCGTCGGCCCGGGCTCCTTGCCCTGCGCGCGCGCCATCTCGGCCATGTGATCGGTGTAGTTTGCGCCCGCGCAGTAGATGTTGCCGGGATAGAGCACCGGGGCGAGCAGCCTGGCGCGGGCGAGCGGCGTTCCCCTCATCCTGCTCTTGCCGGAGGCGATGCGCTTCGCGAACGCGGAGAACTCGCGGTGCGCCTTCGGCCAGTCCTGAAGAGCTCCGAGGACCGTGGACCACCCGGGCTGGTCCGTGACGAAGGCGGCGTCGTAGACCTGCTCGTCCACCAGCAGCCCCGCGCGCGCTTCGCGGCCGGACTTGAAGCTCAGCAGCTTGTAGCTCATTCCGTCCCTTTCACGCAAAAGCGCGCTTCATGCGCTTGACCCAGTCCTCGAATGCGACCATCTCGTCGGTGAGGAACTTGCGGGTCGTCTCGTCGATGAGCTTCCCGTCGGGCGCGAACTTCGTCCCCGCCATCCCGATGAAGACCTCGGGCCTCGCAAGCCACAGCACCCCGAGGCCCGACAGGATGCGGCGCAGGTCGTACTGCACCCTCGCCCCGCCGACGGGGCCGCGGCTCGCGCTGAACACCGCGGCCGGCTTGTTCTGGAAGGGCTGGGGATCGAAGCGCGACATCCAGTCGATCGCGTTCTTGAGCGCCGCCGACAGCGACCAGTTGTACTCGGGCGTGGCGAAGAGCAGCGCGTCGGCAGCGAGGATCTCGTCGCGCAGGCGCGTCGCGCCGGCAGGAAAGCCCTTGTCCTGGATGTCCTGGTTGTAGATCGGCAGATCGCCGATGCTCGTGACCCGGAGCTTCAGCCCCGCGGGCATCAGCTCGCCGGCCGTCCTGAGCGCCGCCATGTTCCAGGACTTCTGCCTGAGGCTGCCGCAGATGCCGAGCACGTCGAATGTCGTGTTCACGTCTTCTCGCTTTGGGTTGAATTCCCTGTCATTTGAACATCGCCGCTTCGTAGAAGGACGGATCGTAGTACAGAGCCGGGTCTTTCAGCACTTTGTGCGGCTTGGCGTACTTGGTGCGCAGCGCGAGCACCGTCTTGACGCCGTCCAGGTCGATCTTCGCCTTCTTCTGGAACCCGTCCGCGGGGGCGAGCAGGATGCCGTACGCGACGAGCGCCGCCTGCGGGCTCGCGTTCGGCAGGTTCTTGGTGAAGATCGAGATCGCCTCGTCGCGGTTGGCCGGGTCGTAGAGCCAGTCGACCGCGTCGCTGAACGCACGGATGTAGCCGACCACCGCGTTCTGGTTCTTCTCGGCCCAGCTCTTGCGCGCGCCGCCGACCAGGCCCTGGTAGCGCCCGATCACGTCGGTCGCGTTGCCGAGCCGGTGGAAGCCCTTCTCCTCGGCCTGCACCTCGAAAGGCGACAGCAACAGCGTCCCGGCGTGCTTCTTCTCCAGGAGCGCCTGGAAACGTTGCAGCACCCCGCCCGCGGGGACCACCTTGTAGTCCTTGTCGAGGCGCAGCTTGTTGCGCGCGAGCATCTCGAACAGGACGAAGGCGTACCCGGTGGTGCGCGCGTCGACCGAGAGGGTCTTGTGGCGCAGCTGGCTGTAGCTCCTGACCTCGGGCACCGTCACCAAGCGCAGGAAGCCGTTGTCTCCGCCCATGAAGGCGAACAGCTCCGGATCGGTCTTGGGCACCTCGCCCTGGCCCTCGTGGTAGGCGATGAGGTTGTCGATCGCCGTCATGGCGATGTCGAACTTGCCGTCGATCAGGTTGGTCAGCTGGAACACCGAGCTCGGCGTCGGCGTGATCTTCACGTCGATGCCGTTTCGCGCGAAGAAGCCCTTCTCCTGCGCCACCCAGATCGGCCAGTTGAAACCGCCCGGGAAGACGATCAGGTTGACCGTCTGCAGCGCGGGCGCTGCGGGCGGCGCGACCGTGGACTTGGGCGAGGCCGGCGCGCGCGGCCCTGAGGGGCCGCCCGCGCAGGACGCCAGGAGCACCGCCGAAGCCACAGCCGCCAGCTTGCCGAATCGAGTCATAGTCTCCTCCTCACTCAGGATCGCCCGCGGTCAGATGATCCCACATCCGCTCGGCGATGCGCCCCTGCCAGGTCGCGCGGTTCTTCGCCTGCTCCTCGTTCATGCGCGGCGCCTTGTCGGCGAGCCCGGCCGAGAGCGCGGCGAGCTCGATCCGGGCCGCGTCCTCGAGGAACACCGCGAGCGCCACGGCCTGCTGCGGGGTCTCGGCGCCGGTCACCGCGCCGTTCACGCTCACGACGACCGCGGGCGCCTTGCCCATGGCCTGCGCCACGCCCACCGCCGCCGGGTCGTTGCGGATCAGGCCCGGGTCGGTCCAGAACGGCACCTGCGGATAGAAATGTGCGCCCTGGCCGTGGCGGGCCCGGGGGGTCGTCCCGAGGGCAGCGAGAGTCACCACGTTGGGAGAGATGAAGCGGCAGATCGCGCGGACCTCGGCGCGGCGCTTGTAGATCTGCTGATGCATCCTGACCTCGCCGAGCACGCCCTCGGGCAGCGGCGCGTCGGTCGAGACCGCGGTCCCGGGCTCGCCGGGCTTGATGAGGCCCATGGGCTTGGACGCGCACACGAGAAACGACGCTTCCCCGAGGCGCACGCTGCAATGGCCGTAGGCGGTGGCCAGTCCGGCGCGGGACAGGGCCCGCGCCATCTTGCGCACCACGATCTGCTGTTCCTCCTCCATCGATTCAGGCCACGGTCTTGAGCGGCGGCTTCTTGTCTTTCTGGTCGGCGCGAAACTCCGGAATGTCCGGCTTCGATCCCCACATGCAGAACGACTCGGGCGCGAAGGGGAACTGCCGCGGCCGGTACGCGGCCTCGTCCTCGGGAAGGATGTGCTTCACCCCGACCGAGTACTCGTACACCATCCTGTCCGGGCCCTCGAAATAGAGGAAGCACGCCGAGGAAGACGGATGGCGCCCGGGCCCGAACACGATGCGCACGCCCTTCTCGCGCAGGAAATAGTACGAGCGCATCACGTCGTCGAAGTCCTCGACCTGGTGGTTGATGTGCTGCACGCCGGGGTTCGCCGAGGGAAAGAGCGCGAGCGTGTGGTGGATGGTGTTGACGCGCAGCAGCGGCGCCTCCCCGATCCAGTCGGACACGCGCGCGTTCAGGACCTTCGTCCAGAAGGCCTCGTCGCGCGGCGCGTTCGAGGTCTTGAGCCCGATGTGGCTGAAGTGGGTAATGCCGGCGTCGCGCGAGGGGAAGGTGCGCGTGCCCGAATGGTAGGGGCGCACGACGATCTCGACGTTGTTCCCGCTCGGGTCCTGGAACGCGAGGAACTGCTGCACGCGGCGCAGCTCGCACTCGGCCCTGGTGCCGTGGCGCACCGGGCGGCCCGCGCGCTCGAGCTCCGCGCCCACGCGGTCGAATTCGTCGCGGTTCTTCAGGTCGAAGCCGATGACGTGGTCGTTCGGATCGCCCTCGAAATACACCAGCGTGTGGTCGCGCGTGTCGCCGCGCACCGCGACCTTGTCGCTGCGGAAGTACGCGGCCTTGCCCTCGCGCCCCACGAGCTGCAGGCCGACGATCCTCGTCGCGAACTCGACGGCCGAATCCAGATCCGGCGTGCCGATACGAAGGTAGCGGATGTCGTGGAGCTCGACCATGCTACTTCATCAGCGGCATGCCGAAATTCGCGGCCGGGTTGACGCCTTCGCGCCAGCGCGAGGTCACGGTCTTGATGCGCGTGTAGAAGCGCACGCCCTCGGGCCCGTGCTGGTTCATGTCGCCGAAGATCGAGTGCTTCCAGCCCCCGAACGAGTGGAACGACAGGGGCACCGGGATCGGCACGTTGATGCCGACCATGCCGCAGTTGACCTTGTGGGTGAAGTTGCGCGCGACGTCGCCGTTCCTGGTGAAGATCGCAACGCCGTTGCCGTACTCGTGGTCCGAGGGAAGCGCGAGCGCCTCGTCGAAACTCCTCGCGCGCACCACAGAAAGCACCGGGCCGAAGATCTCCTCCTTGTAGATGCGCATGTCCGGCCGGACGCGGTCGAAGAGACTCCCGCCGAGGAAAAAGCCGTTCGGCTGCTCGGGAACCGAGAAGCCGCGCCCGTCGACCACCAGGCTGGCGCCCTCCTTCACCCCGAGGTCGACGTAGCCCTTCACCTTGTCTCGGTGCTCGCGCGTGACGAGCGGCCCCATCTCGGAGGCATTGTCGGTCGAAGGGCCGATCTTGAGCTTCCTGATCCTCGGCACCATGGCCTCGATCAGTTCATTCCCCGTGCGCTCGGTGACCGGCACCGCAACCGAGATCGCCATGCAGCGCTCCCCGGCCGAGCCGTAGGCCGCGCCCATCAGGGCTTCGGCCGCGCCCTCGATGTCGGCGTCGGGCATCACCACCATGTGGTTCTTCGCGCCGCCCAGCGCCTGCACCCGCTTGCCGTTCACCGAGCCGGTGGCGAAGACGTACTTCGCGATCGGCGTCGAGCCGACGAAGCTCACGGCGGCGACGCGCGGGTCGGTGAGCAGCGTGTCGACCGCCTCCTTGTCGCCGTTGACGACGTTGAGCACCCCGGGCGGCGCGCCGGCCTCCATCATCAGCTCCGCGAGCCGCAGGCCGCAGGAGGGGTCCTTTTCCGACGGCTTGAGTATGAAGGTGTTGCCGCAGGCGATCGCCACCGGAAACATCCACATCGGCACCATCGCTGGGAAGTTGAACGGCGTGATGCCCGCGCACACGCCCAGCGGCTGGCGGATCGAGTACAGGTCCATGCCCGCGGTGATGTTGTCCGAGTACTCGCCCTTCATGAGGTGCGGGATGCCGCAGGCGAACTCGACCACCTCGAGGCCGCGCTGCACCGAGCCCTTGGCATCCGACAGAACCTTGCCGTGCTCGTTCGACACGATCAGCGCCAGCTCGTCGATATGCTTCTCGACCAGTTCCTTGAACTTGAACATCACCCGGGCCCGCGTGACGGGCGAGGTCTCCGACCAGCCGGCGAAAGCCTCCTTTGCGACGGCGATCGCGCGCTCGACCTCGCCCTTCGAGGCAAGCGGGGCCCGCGAAGCGAGCGCGCCGGTCGTGGGATTGAACACGTCGCCGAAGCGCCCGCTCTCCCCCCTCACGTGCTTGCCGCCGACGAAATGGGAGAGCTCGCGGGCCTTCGCGAGCGCGGGGTCACGGGTGTTCATGAGATGCTCTTCGAAGAAGCAAAGGCGAGATGATACTACTCGACGGCAAGCGCGACGAAATACAGCGCGAACGACGCGAGAACCGACAGGAAGGCCACGGTGAGCGCGAGCGACTTGCCGCGCCACAGCCCATCCCACCAGCGGCCGAAATCGTCGAACAGTACCGCCATCCTGCCGCCGTAGCGCTGCAGGTCGCGCATGTACGCCTTGGACTCGTTCGGCGCTATCGGCGTGGGGACGCCGTTCACCACGACGATCTGGTACGCCCCGGCGATGTCGGGGCCGTCGTCGGCCCGCGAATAGATCCACGCGGCACAGCCGAGTCCGGCGACGAGGACGAACGCGCAGGCCGCGTACAGGCACTTTTTCATGGGGGAAATCATATCAAAGCCTCTCGAGGTTTCTCCTCATCCACAGCCCGAGCACGAGATAGCACGCGCCGAAGGCGATGATCGGCGGCCGGTACCCGGCGACGCTGACGGCGAGCCCCATCGCGGCCACGCCCGCCGCCTGTCCCAGCGCCCAGGCCGCGGAGTACAGCGCGAGGCCCGTCGCGCGCGCCTCGGGCGCCATCTCCGTCGCCTTGACTTGCACCGTGTTGTGCAGCATGTAGAAGGCGAAGCCGAGCGCCACCGTGCAGCAGGCGAACATGCCCGGAACCGGGGTCAGCATGGCGAGCGCGTACGCGGCGAAGGCGGACGCGCCGCCCGCCACGACGAGGCCGCGCTGCCCGAGGCCGCGCAGCAGCCGCTTCACGAACAGCGTATAGAGGATGCCGCCCGCGCCGAATCCGGCGAGGATGGCGCCGATCGCGGTCAGGCTCAAGTCGAAGCGGAGCTTCAGGTACGCGCCCAGGAACGAGAAGGCGCCGAAGAAGATGAAGGTCTCGATGAATCCAACGGCGACGACGTGCCGCACGCGCGAGGAGCGGAGCAGCTGCAGGTGAACCGCGAAGGGATGGCCGGCGAACGCCCTCGCCTTCTCCCCCGCCCACTGGCCGCGGGTGCGGCCGAGCAGGATCGCGCAGACGACGGCGTAGACCGCCCCGATCAGCGCGAATGTTCCGCGCCAGCCGAGGAGGTCGGTGGCCGCGCCGCCGACCGCCGGCCCGAGCGCCTGCCCGGTGATCGTGCCGACGATGAAGCGCGCGATCACCGGCTGGCGTTCCGCCGCCGGCACGCGATCGGCGATGTACGCCATCCCGAGCAGGACCGGGGTCGAGGCGAACAGCCCGGTAAAGAGGCGCAGCGCCGCGAGCGCGGCGATGTCGGGCGCGAGCGCGCACGCGAAGCAGCCGAGCGCGGCCCCGACGAGCGATAGCGTCACGACGCGCAGCTTGCCGAACCGGTCCCCGAGCGGTCCGTAGACGAGCTGCGAGCACGCGTACGACACCGCGTACGCCGAGATGATCGCCGCCGCCTGCGAGACGGTGACGCCGAAGTCCGATGCGAGCCGCGGCAGCATCGGCTCGACCGCCCGCAGAGCGATGCCGCCGTTGGCGCTGGCGAGCGCCAGCAGGAATATGACTTCCTTCAGGACACCGCGGCCGGCTTCAGTTCACCGTCGCTCCGGATTCGCGCACCACCTTGCCCCACTTGTCGTAGTCCTCCTTGAGGAAGGCGCCGAACTGCTCGGGCGTGTCCGGGTCGGGCTCCATGCCCGTGGTGAGCATGAGCTTGTGGAACTCGTCGGTGCGCATGAGCTTCGCGATCTCGCCGTTCAGCTTGGCGATGATCTCCGCCGGGGTACCCGCCGGCGCGAGCAGGCCGATCCAGACGCTCGCCTCATAGCCGGGGACTCCGGCCTCCGCTATGGTCGGCACCTCGGGCATCTCGGGCGAGCGCTTCGCGGTGGAAACGCCCAGCGCATTCAGCCTTCCCGCCTTCATGTGCGGGATCGCGATCGGCGTGCCGACGAAGCTCATCTTGACGATGCCGGATATCAGGTCCTGCTGCGCCGGGCCGCTTCCCTTGTAGGGCACGTGGTTGAGCTTGATGCCGGCCATGTACATGAACAGCTCGGTGACGAGGTGCTGGGCGCCGCCGTTGCCCGAGCTCGCGAAATCGATCTTCCCCGGCTGCTTCTTGGCCAGCGCGATCAGCTCCTTCACCGATTTCACCCCGAGCGAGGGATGCACGACCAGCACGTAAGGCCCGGTGGCGATGCGGATCACCGGCGCGAAGTCGGCGAGCGCGTTGTACGGCATGCTCTTGTACACGTGCGGCGAGATCACGAAGGGCGACGCCGTGAGGAGCAGCGTGTAGCCGTCCGGCCTGGACTTGGCGACGAAGTCCGAGCCTATGGTGCCCCCCGCGCCGGCCTTGTTCTCAACGAAGAACTGCTGGCCGAGGGTCTCGGAGAGCTTCTGCGCGACCATGCGCCCCGGCACGTCGGTCGTGCCGCCGGGCGATAGCGGGATCACGATGCGCACCGGGTGGGCGGGATACGTTTGCGCCGCGGCGGTTCCGGCGAGCGAGGCGAAGAGCAGTGCGGCGAAGGCTCGCACGGCTACCCCCGGTACAGCGGCTCGGGCTGGGTGAAGAAGGAGTGCAGGATATGGTAGACCATGAGGAAGTTCTTCTGCTGGAAGCTCGCGTGCGAGATCCCGGCCATCACCGTGAACTGCTTGTCCGGGTTCGGAAGCCGCTTGAAGAACTCGATGAGGTCGTCCACGCCCGCGATGCCGTCCCATTGCCCGCGCATGATGAGGGTCGGCACCGGGATCTTCGCCGGATCGACGATCGGCAGCTTGGAGCACATGTCGACGTAGGTTCCGGTCGGCACCGAGTCGTCGAGCGCGACGATCTGCTCGGCGAAGGCCTCGATGGTGGCTTCGTCGGCCGTCCCCGGGTGATCGCGGGTGAAGATGCTGTGCACGAAGGCCTTGTCGATCGGCCGGCGGTTCTTCGCGGAAAACTCGGGAAGCTTCTTGCGGCGCTCGGCGAGCGTGGGGCTGCCTTCGCCCGTCCACACGAAGGCGTCGAGCGCGAGCCGCGCGACGCGCTCGGGGTGCCGCTGGGCGAAGAGCGCCGCGCGCAGTGCGCCCGAGGAGATGCCGTAGACAAGGAGCTTCTTCGCTCCGTTCGCCTTCAGGATGTAGCCGGTGCCCGCGGCGAGGTCGTCGGCGCCGTTCGCAATGTCGCAGTTGATCGGCCGCGACTTGTCCGAGCGGCCGTAGCCCTCGTGATCCATACACCAGGTGTCGAAGCCGCGCGCGGCGAACCAGTCCATCACCGACGAGTCCGGACGGCCCGGAACCCTGAGGTCGAAGGTCGGCTGCGAGGCCATTGAAGATCCGTGCACGAACAGGACCGTGCCTTTCTTCGCTCCAACGGCGGGCTTCTGCCAGAGGAAGAGCCTTACCTCGCCTTTCTTCGTCCAGTGTTCCTTGCCCGAAATCGCGACGCGCGCCGCCGATGCGACCTCACTCACTTGAGCCTCTCACGAAAAACCGCGGAAAAGCGGAATTTTAGCTCAGGAGCAGTCGAACAGGACCAGCTCGAGCGCCGTCCCGGTCTTGGTTCCCAGGGCGATCTTGCCCCGGCCGCGCAGCATGACGCTGTCGCGACGCAGCTGCACCTCGCGGTCGTCTCCCTCGATGGCGACGTAGGTGCCGTTGGTCGACTCGTCGACCAGGACGTACTGGGCGCCGCGGCGCTCGATGCGCGCGTGCCGGCGCGAGGCGGTCTTCTCGCGAACGGCGATGTCGCAGGTGTTCTCCCGGCCGAGGGTCAGGACCGACTTGTCGGGCGGAAAGCTCAGCGTCTGCCCGCCGACTTCCAGCGTAAGCCGGGCTTCGAGCGCTTCGAATTTGGCGCTGGAAGAAGCCATCTGGGTGGCGTCCTCGGTGTCCCCCCACATCAGCTCGAACACGCGCACCGCGTCGTGCTTGCCCTTCACCGAGATCGCGTCCAGGTCGCGCAGGTTGGTCCGCTGGATCCCCGGCAGCGCGTTCGCGGTGGCGCCGGTGGTCAGGATCTGGCCGGCTTTGGCGAGGCCGGCGAGGCGCGCCGCCGTGTTGACCCCGTCCCCCCAGAAATCGCCCTTGTCCTCCAGCACCTGGCCGTAGTGGAAGCCGATGCGGATGGCGAGCTTCGCCCCCGAAGTCGGGGGCCAGGCGGACATGCGCTGCTGCATCTCGCGGGCGGCCTCGCACGCCGCCTCGGGGTTGTTGAACACCACCATCAGCTCGTCGCCGATGGTCTTGACCACCTGCCCGTCGCGCGCCGAGATGACTTCCTTGAGCGCGCCGAGGGCGGCGTCGATCGCCTTGGCGGCGGGCTTGTCGCCCAGAAGCTCGTAGAGCGCGGTGCTGCCGCTGATGTCAGCGAACAGGATGGCGCGGTCCTTGGAAACGAGTGTCATCGCTTTTGGTAAAGTATCCTATTTTCCCGGGCCTGCCTACGGCCCGGCTCACGCGGAGCAATTCCATGAATGCCAACGTCAAGGTCGCAGAGCGCAAGTGCTACATCAACGGGGAGTTCAGGGCCGGCGTGAGGCAGTTCGCCAAGATCAATCCTGTCGACGGCACGGTCGTCGCGCAGGTGCACGAGGCCGACCGCGCCATGGTCGACCAGGCGGTGCGCGCCGCGAGGGCCGCGCTGAAGGGGCCTTGGGGAAAGATGCCGCTCCAGGCGCGCGTCGACCTCCTGCGCAAGGTCGCCGACGGCATCGACAGGCGCTTCGACGACTTCCTCGCGGCCGAGGTCGCGGACACCGGCAAGCCCGTGTCGCTGGCGAGCCACCTCGACATCCCGCGCGGCGCCGCGAACTTCCGCGTGTTCGCCGACATCGTGCGCAGCCACGGCACCGACTCCTACTGGCTCGACACCCCGGACGGCAAGGGCGCGGTCAACTACGCGGTGAGGAAGCCGCTCGGCGTGGTCGGGGTCATCGCGCCCTGGAACCTGCCGCTCCTGCTCCTCACCTGGAAGCTTGCCCCCGCCCTCGCGTGCGGCAATTGCGTCGTCGCCAAGCCCTCGGAGGAGTCGCCTTCAACCGCTACCCTGCTCGGCGAGGTGATGCACGAGGCCGGCGTTCCGCCCGGGGTCTACAACGTCGTGCACGGCTTCGGCCCGGATTCGGCGGGCGAGTTCATCACGACGCACCCGGACGTGAACGGCGTCACCTTCACCGGAGAGACGACGACGGGGTCGGCGATCATGAAGGCCGTCGCGCCCACGGTGAAGCCGATCTCCTTCGAGCTGGGCGGCAAGAACCCCGCCATCGTGTTCGCCGACTGCGACTTCGACGCGGCGGTCGCCGGCATGGCGAACGCGATCTTCTCCAACACCGGACAGGTGTGCCTCGCGCCGGAGCGCGTGTACGTCGAGCGGCCGATCTTCGACAAATTCGTCGCGGCGCTCAAGGCGAAGGCCGAGGCGCTGGTGCTCGGATTCCCGCAGGACAAGGCGAGCAACATGGGGCCGCTCATCTCCAGCCAGCACAGGGAGAAGGTGCTCTCCTACTACGAGCTCGCGAAGAAGGAGGGCGCAAGAGTCGTAACCGGCGGCGGCGTGCCGAAATTCGGCGACGCCCGCGACAACGGCTCGTGGATCCAGCCGACGCTGTGGACCGGGCTCGCCGAGACCGCGCGCTGCGTCAAGGAGGAGATTTTCGGTCCCTGCGCCCACATCGCGCCGTTCGACAAGGAGGAGGAAGCGATCGCCATGGCGAACGACACGCGCTACGGTCTCGCCTCGACGGTGTGGACCACGAACCTCGCGCGCGGCCACCGCGTCGGCCAGGCGATGGAAGTCGGCATCTCCTGGGTGAACTGCTGGTTCCTGCGCGACCTGCGCACGCCTTTCGGCGGGGTCAAGCTCTCGGGCATCGGCCGCGAGGGCGGGCTGCACTCGCTCAACTTCTACTCCGAGCCGACGAACATCTGCGTCAAGCTGTGACGCCGAAAGCGTCATGAAAGCCCTCGATTTCCGGAAGTGGATCGAGGACCACCGGCACCTGCTCAAGCCGCCGGTCGGCAACGCCCAGGTCTGGGAGGACACGGACTTCATCGTCACCATCGTCGGCGGCCCGAACCAGCGGACCGATTTCCACGACGACCCCTACGAGGAGTTCTTCTACCAGCTCAAGGGCAACGCCTTCCTCAACGTGATGGAGGAAGGTAAACCGGACCGGATCGAACTGAAGGAAGGCGCGATCTTCCTCCTCCCGCCGCACATGCGGCATTCGCCGCAGCGCCCCGAGCCCGGGAGCCTGTGCCTGGTGATCGAGCGCACGCGCCCCGAAGGCGTGAAGGACGGGTTCGAGTGGTATTGCCGCAAGTGCCACGCGCTGCTCCACCGCGTCGAGGTGCAGCTGAAGAGCATCGTGCGCGACCTGCCTCCCCTCTTCGAGAAGTTCTACGCGAGCGACAAGCTGCGAACCTGCGCGGGCTGCGGCGCCGTGCATCCTGGCAAGGGCTGATGCGGTGATCTCGCCCCGCGTCGACCAGCACCGCGAAGCCGCCGCCAGGGCCGGTCTCGCGTACGTCACCGACGGCGCCGCCGGCATACGGCGCGAGAGGAACGGCAAGGGCTGGAGCTTCTATTCGTCCGACGGGGCCCTCATCACCGACCCGGCCGAGCGCAGGCGCATCAAGGCCCTGGTGATCCCGCCCGCGTGGACCGAGGTGTGGATCTGCCCGGACCCCAACGGCCACATCCAGGCGACAGCGCGCGACGCGCGCGGGCGCAAGCAGTACCGCTATCACCCGCTGTACCGCGACACGCGCGACAAGTCGAAGTTCCGCCGCATGCTCGAGTTCAGCGAGATCCTTCCCGAGATCCGCGAGCGCGTCGAGCGCGACCTGCGCTCGCGCGAGCTCACGCGGCGGCAGATCCTCGCGACGGTCGTGTCGCTGCTCGACAAGACGCTGATCCGGGTCGGCAACGACGAGTACGCGCGCGAGAACCGCTCCTTCGGCCTCACCACGCTGCGCAGGCGGCACGTCGAGGTGAAGGGCGCGAAGCTGCACTTCTCCTTCCGCGGCAAGAGCGGCGTCGAGCACGCAATCGCCATCACCGACCGCAAGCTCGCGCGCATCGTGCAGCAGTGCCGGGACCTCCCCGGCCAGGAGCTGTTCAAGTACATCGACGAATCGGACCGCAGGCAGGCGATCTCCTCCGACGACGTCAACGCCTACCTGCGCGAGATCACCGGCCGCGACATCACCGCGAAGGACTTCCGCACCTGGGCGGGCACCATGCTCGCCGCGAGGGAGCTGTTCGCGCTCGGGCCGGCCAAGAGCCAGCGCGAGGCCGAGCGCAACATGATCAAGGCCATCGATGCAGTGGCGAAGCGCCTGGGCAACACCCGAGCCGTCTGCCGCAAGTACTACGTCCATCCAGGCCTCGTGCGCGCCTACCTGCAGGGGCTCACCGTGCCTATCCCGACGAGCCCGTCGACGCATGCGCGACGCGACCATCCGTCGGGGGCGCTCAGGACGCACGAAGTGGCCGTGCTGCAGTTCCTGCAGGAAGACGCCACGGAGCACTGAAGAATGCAGATATCGATGGGCGTCAGCGTCGCCATCTCGATCGTCTTCGCGGCGGTATGCTTCGGCGTTGCCGCCTACGGCTTTGGCTCGCTCGGGGACATCGCGGACCCCGCGCAGCGGGCCGACGGACAGGGCTTCGCGCTGTTCTGGGCCTTCCTCGGAGCCGTCGCCGCCGCATTCGCCGTTCTCGGCTACTGGATACTGAGAACGCACAAGGAGGACGGAAGCGACCCGTGCTGAAAACGAAGAGCGTCCACACCGCCATCGACCGCGGGCGCGACGGCCTGCGCATCCTCGCCGCCCGCTTCCGCGGACGCGGCCTCCCGAAATCGCGCTACGACGTGTGGATGCCCAGCCTCGGCCCCAGCGAGCAGCTGCTGCGCCGCATGCAGACCGGCGCGACCTCGTGGGCGCGGTTCGCGCGGGAGTACGCGAAGGAGCTCGTTCTCGACGGACCGATCGACAAGCGCAGCCGCACCATCAAGAACCACGGGCAGAAATTCACGCTGCGCCTTCTCAAGCGGCTCGCGCGGCAAAGCAACGTGACGCTCCTCTGTCACTGCGCCGAGGAGGAGTCGCACTGCCACCGGCATCTCTTGCGCGTGCTCATAGAACGAAGCTGACCACGACTCAAGGAGGAACCCCATGAAGCGCTTCTGGATCGCCCTCGCCCTTCTCGCCCCTTCTGCCGCGCTCGCCGACAAGGCCTTCGTCGTCTCGCCGGACGTGCCTGCCTGCCGCGCGCGCACGCCGGCCGCGATCGGCGGTGCGATGCCACCCGAGGGCATTCTCGCGATCCGCTGGCTCGGCACGACGAATTTCGAGCTCGCCTACGGCGGCGACGTGATCCTGCTCGACGCCTATTACGACCGCGGGCCGCGCAACCGTCCGATCGGCTTCGGCCCGAAGGACGTGAAGCGTGCGAGCGCGATCTTCGTCGGCCACGCGCACTTCGACCACATGTCCGACGCCGCGTCGGTCGGCGCGCAGACCGGCGCCCGGGTCATCGGCGCTCCGACCGTGACCGAGACCGCCGTCGCGCTCGGGCTGCCCGCTAAGCAGGCGACGACGGTGCACGGCGGCGAGGTGCTGAAGTACAAGGGCTTTACCGTGGAGGCCATCCTTGCGCGGCACAGCACGCTCGCCCCCGAGGTCCTCGACGCCTTCCGCAAGGCGATCGCCGCGGCGGCGGGCGCGCCGACGAGCGAGGAGGCCGCGGCCGAGGCCGCGATCGTGAAGCGCGGCACCTTCGACCCCAGGGTCATCACCGAGGGCACGATCGCGTACCTCTTCACCTTCGACAGCGGCTTCAGGCTGATCTTCCGCAACAGCGCCGGGCCGATCACCGACGCCGAGCGCGAGGCGCTGAAGCGCATCGGCGGCAAAACCGATGTCGCGATCGTCGGCTACATCGGGCAATACGTCGCCAGGCGGCAGATCGCCGCGACCCTGCCGATCATCCAGCTCTACAACCCGAGGCTTTACCTCCCTGCCCACCACGACGAGATCGCGGGCACCTTCGTCGACATCGGGCTGGAGCCGCTGTTCATGGCGATCGAGGAGACGCTCCCGGGCACGAGCTTCCTGTCGCCGCTGTACCGCGAGCCGGTGTGCCTGGACGTGCGCAAGTGAAGTGCTACGCCGGGCGGTACCGGGTTGCAGCCGGTTTGATCTGGATCAAACCGGTCGCGACGGCTTAGAATACGTTCCGCTCATGACCAGGACCACGGCGTTCATCGCTTTCCTCGCCTCCGCCGCCGCGGCCGCGCCGCAGCTGGCCGGCGCCCAGCCCACCAACCTGAGCGGCAAGGACGTGGTGGAGGCGGTCTGCGCGAAATGCCACGCCTCGGGCGCGAACGGCGCGCCCAGGATAGGCGACAAGCAGGCGTGGAGCCAGCGCGCGTCGCGCGGACTCTCCAGCCTCACCGCCACGGCGCTCCAGGGCATACGCAAGATGCCGTCCCACGGCGGCAACGAGAGCCTGTCCGACATGGAGATCAAGCGCGCCGTCACCTACATGGTCAACCGGTCGGGGGGCAAATGGAGGGAGCCCGTGGACAAGAGCGCTCCCCCGGCGCCGCGAACGGGCGAGGCGATCGTGAAGGCCCAGTGCATCAAGTGCCACGAAGCCGGCAAGGGCGGCGCGCCGAAGATCGGCGACAGGGACGCCTGGATCCCGCGCCTGAAGAACGGCCTGGACGCCACGGTGCGCTCGGCGATCAACGGGCACGGCGGCATGCCGGCGCGCGGCGGAATGGCCGACCTCACCGACGCCGAAATGCGCAGCGCCGTGATCTACCTCTTCAGGGGTCCCGCCAAGTAGGCCCGCGCTAGGCCGTCGTTCTTGCCTTCGAATACCACTCGAGGATCTGCTCGCCGTTCCAGTGCAGCACGCCCTTGCGCTTCGCGATGGCGTCGTAGATCTTTTCCAGGTACTTGATGCGGAACGGCTGGCCGGTGATGTAGGGATGGATGGCGATCGCCATGATCTTCGGGCGCTCGCCGCTCTCCTGGTAGAGCCGCTCGAAGCAGTCGATGCACTTCTGCGTCCAGTACGCAGCCTCGTGGTGCTGGATGATCATCATCGGAATGTCGTTGCACTCGACCGTGTAAGGCAGCGTCACCAGCGGCCCGTTCGCGGTCGAGATCTCGGTCGGCTCATCGTCGTACACCCAATCGCCGATGTACCTGATCCCGGCCGCGGTGAGGTGCTCGGGCGTGTCGTAGGTCTCGGTGAGGCCCGGTCCCAGCCATCCGACCGGCCGCCTGCCGGTGAATTTCTCGAGAGTGTCGAGCGAGCGCTTGATCATCGCCGGCTGGTCTTTTTCGTTGTGGATCGGACCCTGCTCGTAGCTGTGGCCCATGAATTCCCAGCCCGCGTCCAGGCAGGCCTGGGCAACGCGCGGGTAGTCGACGCACACGCGTGCGTTGATCGCGAGCGTCGGCCTGATCTTCAGGCGCCGGTAGAGCGCGTGGAAGCGCCAGAAGCCCACGCGCATGCCGTACTCGTGCCAGCTCCAGTTCGGCACGTCGGGCAGCAGCGAGGCCCCGGTCGGCGGGGGAAGCACTTGCCGCGCCATGGGCCGCGAGATGTCCCAGACCTCGAGATTGACGATCGTCCAGACGATGATGCGCTTGCCGGCGGGGAGCTTGAGCCTCGGCCGGTCGACGATGGCCGAATAGGCGACGCGCTCGCGCGGAAGGGTCATCTGCGCTTCTTCCCCTTCTTCGGCCTCGGCGCGGCCTTCTTCGGCTTCGCCGGCGCCGGCAGCTCGAGGCGCAGCAGCCGGATCGCGTTGCCGAAGTAGACCTTGCGCCGGTCGTTCTCCCCGAGCCTCAGGCCGTCGACGGCCTTGATGACCTCCCGGATGAACAGCGGCCCGCCTTCCGGGTCGAACGGGCAGTCGGTGCCGAAGAGCACGTGGTCCGTCCCGTAGAAGTCCAGCCCGCAGCGCGTCGCCGACTTGGAGCCGTTGATCGAGGTGTCGGCGTAGAACATCTTGAAGAACTCGACGGGGCGCCGCCCCATGCGCTTGAGGATGACCGTGTAATCCTCGTCCGAGGTGCGCGTGCCCAGCTGATCCATGCCGTAGCCGATCCGCGCGTCGAAGAACGGCGCCATCGCGCCGAGGTGATGCGTGATGATCTTGAGGTTAGGCAGCTTTTCCAGCATCCCGGAAAACACCAGCCGCGCCATGAACACGCTCGTCTCGTAGGGCCAGCCGAACAGCCAGTAGATCTCGTACTTCGACTTGGTCTCGCTCGCGTAGTCGGCGAACTTCGCCGTCCGCGTCGGGTGCACCCAGATCGGCAGCTCGTACTTGTTCGTCATGCGCTCGAAGATCGGGTAGAACTCCGGCTCGTCGAGCGGACGCCCGTTCATATTGGTGAAGATCTGAACGCCCTTCGCGCCCAGCTCGGCGATCGCCCGGTCCATCTCGCGCAACGCCTCGGGGACGTTGTTCATCGGTAGCGACGCGACGAACGCGGGGAACTTGTCGGGGTGCTTCGCGACGATCTCGGCCATGCCGTCGTTCGCGAGCCTCGCGAGCGCCGGCGACTCGTCGTGCGGCGCGAGGAACTCTATCGCGGGCAGCGACAGGGTGAGGATCTGCCGGTACCCCTTGAAGCGGTCCATCATCTTCAGCCGCGCATCGAGGTCCCAGAGCACGGGAATGTGAAGCCAGCGCTTGATGTTGGCCTTGAGCGCTGGGTTGCCCTCCGCGATCTGCATCATGCGGTCGAAGAAGGGCCTGGGGAAGATGTGCGGGAAGATGTCGAGCTTGAGATCGGAATTCAAGAGGCCTCGGAAGCGGTGTCGTTGTCGCGCGGTATTCTACGCTCCGCCGTCGAGCCGGTCGACGAAGCGCGACATCGCCTCGATGACGACCCTGGGCTGGTCGCGGTGCGGCGAGTGGCGGCACGCGGCCAGGCGCAGCAGCTCGACGGGCCCGCCGGTCTGCTTCGCGATCGCATCGAGCTGCGCCATGGTTCCGTACTCGTCGTCGAAGCCCTGGATCGCGAGCATCGGGCAGTGGATGCGCGGCAGCACGTCCTCGATGTTCCAGCTGCGGAAGTCCGGGTGCAGCCAGATGTCGTTCCATCCCCGGAAGGTCTTCGCCGCGTCGGCGTGATAGCGGCCGAGCTTCTGCGCGAGATCGGTAGTCTCGAACGTCGTCTTCGCCTCTGCGATGCTCTTCACGCTGATGTCCTCGACGAACACGTGCGGCGCCATGAGCACCAGGCCTTTCACCCCCGGGTGCACGGACGCGTGGATGAGGGCGATCGATCCGCCGTCCGAGTGACCGACGAGCACGGGATCCTGCACCTCGAGCACCCGGAGCAGCTCCGGCAGCACCTCGAGCGCCTCGACGTGCATGTAGTCGACGCGCCGCGGCTCGCGCAGCACCTCCGACTGGCCGTAGCCGTAGCGCGAATAGACGACCGCGGCGCAGCCGGTCGCACGGGCTGTGTCCCCGGGAAAATCGCGCCACATCGCCACCGATCCCAGGCCCTCGTGCAGGAACACCAGGGTGCGCGCGGACCCGGGAATGTGCTGGACTTCGAGCTTGTGGCCCCGGACGACGACGAAGAAGGGTTCGGACTGCGCGGACAAGGCGCCAGTGTACCTAAAGCTTCAGCGGTTTCCAGTAGCCGGTCAGCTCGAGATAGCCCCGCCCCGCCGCTTTTTCCCCCTTCGCCCGGACGGCGCCTTCCCAGTAGACCGTTCCCGTGCTCGCGCGGGCGTCCATCTCCTGGTCGTCCATGAGGGGCTCCAGGTCGACGGCGACGGGACCCGCCTCGAGGCGCGCGGCGACCGGATACTCCGCCCCGGTGCGGGGCGAGCGCCAGCGCCGCAGCGGAAGGAAGCGGACCTCGGAGGGCTTCAGCACGCGCACGCGGCCGTCGGCGCCGCGCAGGCTGCCGCCCGCCCAGAAGGTGCCGCCGTCCCCCGAGCGGATCCGGAACGCCATCAGCGCCGCACCCCCTTCGAGGTTGAGGCCGACCCAGTCCCAGCCGACTGCGCCTTCAGCGAGCGGCTCGCTCGACCATTCGTGATCCAGCCACGCCTCGCCCGAGACGCGCCGCTCCACTCCCCGGAGCGATACGCTCCCGCTCACCGCCAGGTGGGGCAGGCTGTAGTAGTAGCTCGCCTGTCCCGGCAGCGGGCCCTTGCGGCTCACGCCGCGCTCGCCCTCGACGAGCACGCCCTGGGTCGCCTCGAAGTGCAGGCCGTAGCGGAAGTCCCGGCCGGCGACGCGGGCCGCGTAGCCGCCCGCGTCCGCCTTCAGCGCCCAGTCCTCGATTGACACGTCGGTGCCTCCTTGCCGCGCCTCGGCGAGCCCGAACCCGGCGCGCGCGGCGCGCTGGTCGTGGAGCAGCTGCCCCGTTGCGGGATCGGAGAGCGCAGCGTGGGCGAAGAGCAGCTCGCGGGGCGCGAAGCGGCTGGCGACGTCCTCGGCGACGCGCGGACGGTTGCGGAAGAACGTGATCTGCACGCCGAGCTCGCGCCCGTCTTCGGTCTTGAGCCACCCGGTGACATACCACCACTCGTTGCGGAATTGCGGATGGCTGCCGTGGTCGCGCGGAAACTGCAGCGCCACGCCCGGCCGCACCGGCGGGTAGTCTTCCGCCGCGCCGAAGGCGAAAGGCGCCAGGCACAGGGCGATGAGCGCGAGGACGCGCTCCGTCACCAGTCCTCCTTCACCGCGCGCACCGCTTCCGCGCTCATCGCCTGGCGGCCGCTGGCGATCGCCGTGAGCGTCGCCATCGCCAGCATGACGGCCACGAATTCGCCGAGCAGCCGCCAGGGCATGTGCAGCTCCATGCCCCAGTGGAAGGACTGCGGATTGACCACGTCGATCAGCACCAGGCTGATCAGCCAGCCGAGGGCCAGCCCCACGGCGAGCCCGAGCGCGCTCACGAGCAGGCCCTCGCCCGCGAGCATGACGCCGATCTGGCGGCGCGTCATGCCGATGTGGCGCAGCACGCCGAACTCGCGCCGGCGTGCGAGCACCAGCGCGCCGAAGCTCGAGGAGAGCCCGAACAGGCCGATTGCGACCGCCACGAGTTCGAGGGCGTAGGTGACCGCGAACGTGCGGTCGAATATGCGGAGCGAGCCCTCGCGGATCTCCTCGGGTCCGCTCATCTCGACGTTGGCGCCTCCCGGAAGCCGCGCCTCGATCTCGCTCTTGACCCTGTCCGGGTCGGCGCCGGGCACGAGCCAGATCGCGGCGTCGTCCGCGTAGGAGTCCCCGGTGTAGCGGAGATACTCATAGCGCTCGATGAGCACCGCGCCCTGCTGGCGGGCGTAGTCGCGCCACACCCCGGCGACGGTGAAGCGCGCGCGCCGTCCACCGAGCGGAATCTCGATCGCCGATCCCGGCCGCCAGCCGTAGATCGCGGCCGCGACCTCGCTCACCCACGCGGGGGGCGGCTCGCCCGCTTTCGGCGCGTACGCTGCGCCCAGCAGCGGGGGAACCCTGCCCTCGGCCTCGACCGCGCGGGCGAGCAGCGTGAGCGGCGGCCTGTCCGGATCGACGATGAGTCGCTGGATGCGCAGGAACTCCGCGCGGCGGACTCCGGGAAGCGCCGCGATCGCCTGCTGGTCGGCCGTCGACAGGTAGGCGGTGTCCGAGGCGGCTCCGCTTCTGAGGTACAGGTCCGCAGGCAGGATGCGCTCCAGCCATTCGTCGAACGACTGGCGGAAGGAGGCGACCATGATCGCCATCGAAACCATGAGGCTCACAGCCGCGACGATGGCGGCGAGGCTCACGCCCGCCTGGCCCGGCGCTCCACGCAGCTGCGCCAGCCCGAGCCGCACCGGCCGCGGCCCGAGCGCGGGCGCCAGGCGGAACGCGAGCGCCGCGACGCGCGGCATCAGCATGACGGTGCCGACAAGCAGCAGGCCGATGGCGAGGTATCCGGCGAGCGGCAGCCCGTCCACCGGACCAGCCTGGGTGAGCGCGGTCCCGGCGAGCATCACGGCGACGCCCGGCCACGGGCTCTGCAGCCGCTCGAAGGCGCGCCCTTCGTCGCCCGCCTTCAACGCGGCGGCCGGAGCCGCTCCCGCCGCCTCGAGCGCGGGCGCGAGGCTGCCGAGCACGGCGGCGAGAACTCCCAGGCCGAAGAACAGCAGCAGCGCCGGCCAGTCGAGCACGATCTCGGGCGCGAGGCCGCGGAAGTAGCCACCGCCGAGCTCCGCGCCGAAGTGCCGCAGCACCGCGCCCGCGCTCGCGTGGCCGAGCGCGATTCCGGCGAGCCCGCCGAGCGCGCCGACCGCCGCGGCTTCGGCGAGGAGCATCGCGACGAGCCCGCGGCGGGTCACGCCGAGCACGCGCAGCAGCGCGAGCTGGGCGCGCCGCCGCACCACGGCGAGCGCCTGCGCGGAGAAGACGAGGAGCCCGCCGGTGAACAGCGCCACCAGCGCGAGCACGTTGAGGTTGACGCGGTAGGCCCGCGAAGGCGCGCCGCTTCGCTCCACGTCTGCCTCGGGCCGCTCGACGACGGTGCCCGCGGGCAAATCGGCCTGCAGCCGCTCCGCGAAGCGCCGCGGGTCCACGCCGGGACGAAGCCGCAGGTCGATGCGGTTGAGGAAGCCGGCTCTGCCGAACAGGGCCTGCGCCGCGCCGAGGTCGATGACCGCGAAGCGCGGGCGGCGCGTCTCGCCGATCACGCCGGCCACCCGCAGCGACACCACGCGCAGCCCCACCTGCACCGGGAACGGGTCGTCCTTCTTCAGTCCCAGCCACTCGGCCGCAGCCGCGGACAGGAAGATCCTGTCGGGACGCAGGAAATCGAGGCGGTCGCCTCCGGCCTCGGCCGCGAGGAAGGGCTGGATGCGCGCGGCGCGGAAGATGTCGAGCCCCAGGATCTGCAGAGGCTCGCGCCGGCCCGGAAGCTTCGCGTCCACTTCCAGCACGGGGCTCGCCACCGCGACCCCGGCCGAGGCGGCCAGGCGCGGAAACAGCGCCTCGTCGAATCCCGCGCGGGGGCCTCGCACCGTGAGATCGGCCTCGCCCGACAGCGTCTGCACCGCGGCTCCGAACTCGTTGATCGCGGCTTGGTTGATGAGCTGCACGACGTAGCCAAGCGCCACTCCGAGGGCGATCGCCAGCACCGAGAGGGCGAGCCTGCCGGTGTGCTGAAGGAACGGAGCGAGAACCAGGGAGCGCCGGATCCGGTATCGGCTCATCCCTCCGATGTTAGCTGATGAGCCCGTGCCTCATCGAGAATTTGACCAGCTCCACGGTATCGCGCACCTTGAGCTTCTTCATGATGCGCGCGCGATAGGTCTCGACCGTCTTCGGAGACAGCGACAGCGCCTGCGCGATCGCCGCGTTGGTTCGCCCCTCGACGACGAGCTGCAGCACGTCGCGCTCGCGCAAGGACAGGCTGTCGAGCGGGCTCACGTTGGTGCCCTCGCGCAGGTAGTCGTCGATCACCGTCTCGGTGATGCGGTGGCTGAGGTAGCGCTTGCCCGCCCGCAGCGCGCGGATCGCGTCCACGACCTCTTCCCCGGCGGACTCCTTGAGCACGTAGCCCTGCGCGCCCGCCTGGAGCGCACGGTAGATATGCTCGGCGCTCAGGTACATCGAGAGGATGAGAACGCGTGTCTCCGGGCAGCGCTCGACGATGCGGCGCGTCGCCTCGACGCCGTCGAGCTCCGGCATCGCGATGTCCATGATGACGATGTCCGGCCGCAGGCGCAGCGCCTCGGCGACAGCCTCGCGGCCGTTGCCCGCGACCCCGACCACGTGGAGGTCGCTTCCGCCCTCCAGCAGCGCCCGGAGTCCGTCCCGGACGACCGCATGATCGTCTGCAAGCATCACTGAAACAGCCATGGCGCCTCCTCCCTCAAGCATTGTATTCCACGAGCACCTGCACGCCCTGGTTGGGTACGGCCTTGAGGCTGAACTGCGCGCCGACCGCCTCGGCGCGCTCTCTCATGATGAGCAGCCCCCAGCCCGCTTCCGCGCGCGGACCGCCGATCCGCTCCGGATCGAAGCCGACGCCGTTGTCGCGCACCGAGAGCGCCGCAGCGCCGTTCTTGCGCCGGATCGCGATCTCGACGCGCTTCGCGCGCGCGTGCTTGGCGACGTTGTTGAGCGCCTCCTGAGCGATGCGGAACATCGCGAGGTCGACCGGCTTCGGCAGATCCGCGCCCCTGCCCTCCTTCTCGAAATCGACGTGGATTCCGGTCCGGCGTGAGAATCCCGTGGCAAGCGAGCGCAGCGCGGCCGGAAGCCCGTAGTCGTCGAGCGCATGCGGCCGCAGCTCGGCCATGACGTCGCGCATCGCATCGACCGTCGCCTCGACCAGGGCGTTGCAGTCCTCCAGGCGCGCGGCGAGCTCGGGCTTCGCCCCCCCGGGCAGGCCGCCCGCGATGATCGACAGGTTGATGCCGAGCGCGGTGAGGTTCTGCCCGACCCGGTCGTGCAGCTCGGTCGCGAGCAGGCGCCGCTCGGACTCCTGCACCTCCACCAGCCGCCGCGACGTGGTCTTCAGGCGATCGGCGTAGCTGTACAGGTCCTCCTCGGCGCGCTTGCGGTCGGTGATGTCGTGCACGATCTCCGAGAAGCCGCGCTGCTCTCCGGTCTCGTCGCGCAGGGGCGTGAGGATGACGTGCGCCCAGAACTGCGAGCCGTTCTTGCGCACGCGCCAGCCCTCGCTCTCGTAGCGTCCCTGGATCGAGGCGAACTGGAGCTGCATGCCCGGGTCGCCCCGCATTGCGTGGTCGGGCAGGAAGAATCGCGAGTAGTGCTTGCCGATGATCTCGTCGGCGACGTAGCCCTCTATGCGCTCCGCACCCAGGTTCCAGCTCGTGACGTAGCCGCGCGTGTCGAGCATATAGATGGCGTAGTCGCGCACGTTCTCCACCATCATGCGGAAGCGCTCCTGCGAGATCCGCACCTGCTCCTCGGCGAGCCTCCTCTCGGTGATGTCCTGGCACACGCCGATAACGCGCACCGCCCTGCCGGCGTCGTCGCGGTCGACGCGCGCCTGATTGTGCAGGGTCCGGACCAGGCTGTCGGGCCGCACGATGCGGAACTGGCTCTCGTAGCTCTTGCCGGTGCGCAGCGCCTCGCTTGCGAGCCTGGCGGTGCGCGCGCGGTCCTCGGGATGCACCAGGGGATAGAAACCGTCGAAGGTCGAGGGCATCTGGCCGGGCCTCAGGCCGAAGATCCGCGTCAGCTGATCCGACCACGTGCGCGAGTTCGTCCGCAGGTCCCACTCCCAGCTGCCCAGGTTGGCGAGCGCCTGCGCTTCCTGGAGCTGGACGTCGCGCGCGCGCAGCGCTTCCTCGGTCCTGCGCCGCTCGGTGACGTCGCGCGCTACCGCGACGACGAATTCGACCCGTCCCTGGGGATCGAGCACCGCGCTGCGGTAGCTCTCGATGTAGCGGATCTCGCCGTTGGGCAGCAGGAAGCGGAACTCGGAATGGCGCGGTTGCCCATCCCGCACCGTCTCGAGGAAGGATTGGCGGACGTGCTCAAAATCGTCGGGGTGGATATGGTGGTCAGCCATCACCTTTCCGATCATGTCCCGGGCACTCCCGAAAAGCCCGGCGTAGGCCGGGTTCGCGTAGACGCGGGTGCCCTGCGTGTCCATGACCGAAATCAGATCAGACGCGTTCTCGGCGATCAGGCGGAAGCGTTCCTCACTCTCGCGGAGGTTCTCGGTCATCTTCTGCGTGAGCTTCAGCGCGCGCTCGCGGGAGGAGGACAGGGAGTACAGGAACCCGGACAGGAGCAGCGTCGAGAGGATGCCGCCAGCGAGCACGACCCATGGGAGGGAGTAGTTGACGCCCTCGATCATCACGTCCCTGGGAGCGTCGTAGCGGAATTCCCAGATCCGGTCGCCGAGCTCGACCGGAACCGTATGAGCGAAGGTCCGCGCGCCCGCCGCGTCGAGCGACGGAGGCTCGCCCGTCAGCTCGTCGCTGTCGAAGAGCAGAGGCTTGTCGACGGGCGGGTCGGAGTCGTGCTGCCCGGCAGCCCCGCCGTCGTAGAGCCTGATCCTCGTATACTGCAGCAGGTCTTCTCTCAGCACGCCGCGCATCAGGTTTACGAGATTGACGCCGAAACCCACCGAGCCCATGTAGGCCGCGCGGCGCTGCCCCGCCGTGTCCAGAGGCCACCCGTTTCTGTACACGGGGACGCGCATCGCGATGTAGACCCCCTGCTTGTCCTCGCGGATGCGCAGCGGCTGCCCCGAGGCGGTCAGCCTCCCGGTATCCCGGGCCGAGCGCAGCGCCTCGAGGACTTTTCGCGGGTCCCTGGCCGACGGGTTCGCCGCGAGGTCGAGGCCGAACGCGAAGTCGTAGCCCGCCATCGGCTCGATGTAGACGATGACGTAGTACTCGGAGCGCTCGCCGGAAGGCTTCACGGCGAAGCGTGGATAGCCTTCCCGGGAAAGGCTGGTGTCGTTGCGCACCGCCTCTTCGAACGCCTGCTTTTCCCGCGCAGTCACGTACGCCGCGTAGTTCAGCGAGTCCATGCCCGGGTAGCGGTGAGTCAGGTCGAGCGAATCGACGAACTTCTTGAATCGAAGGCGGCTGACCGGCTGTTCGCTCGAAAACAGCGCCCGCACTGCGTACAGGACGTCCGCGTAGGAGCGCAACCGGTCCGCAACGATGCCGTTCGCATCGTTGGCCTCGCGCTCGAAGCGGAGACGGGCGACGTTCTCGATCGAGTCCTGCAGGAGGTTGAAGACCAGGATCGAGGCCGGGATGCCGATGGCGAGCACCACCCAGCTCGGCATGCTCCGCCCGAGCCTCAACCCGCGCTCCCCGTTCTTGGACGCCGAAGCCATCTCAGCCACTTCGAGGCCGGTGTATCCCGGCCCCGAAATGGTACTCCGGAGCGGCTCAGGGAGTCTCGCTAGACTGCGAGACAATCAGGCGAATTGCCGCCGGGTTTGCACGACAGGTTCTGTCGGGGGAAACCCGACAAGTTACGAACCCGCGACGATCACCAGCTCGTTCTTGACTGACTTCACTCCGGGGACGCCCGCCGCGACGCGCGCCGCCTTGTCGCGGTTCCTCTTGTTGTCCGCGGTTCCGTAGAGCGTCACCACGCCGTCCGAGGCTGCCGCGTCGATCGCGAGGGTCTTCAAGGCTGGATCGGCGCCGAGCGCGGACTTGACCTTGCCGGCGAGCACCTTGTTCTCGTCGACCGGAGGCGGCTCGACCGGCTTCGCCGACTCGGCGGGCTTCGCCGCCGCGACCTCGATCTTGCCCTGCGCGGGCGCCTGTTGAGCCTGCGGAGCAGGCTCGCTCTTCCACAGCGACTGGATCCAGTCGCACCCGCCAAGTCCCAGCACCGCCGCCGCCGCGGTGACGGCGGTCAGGGCGCCGCGCCCCTTGTCAGCAAGTCTCATGAGTCGCTCCGGTTTCACCGAATAGGTGCTCTGACAGGGGCCGGCCCCGATAGTTTCGGCAGCGGCTACACTTCCGCTTGCATGCCGGTCCCCCTCCACCTCGATCCGCAGCTCGCCTCGATTCACGCCGCGGAGTACCCGCGCTTCTCAGACGCGGAGATGGTGCGCCGGCGCGCGGCGCTGCTCGGCGTGATGGAACGGGCGGGCGTCGACCACCTGCTCGTGTGCGGCGAGCAGCGCGCGGGCACGGGCGTGGGCTGGCTCACGTCGTGGCCGACCACCGTGGAGGCCTACGTGATCGTCGCGCCGCGCGAGCCACAGGTCATGTACGTCGAGTGGTACAACCACTGGCCGCTCGCGCGCACGCTCGCGCGCGACACCGAAGTGCGCTGGGGCGAGCACCGCGGCTTCGACAAAGTGCTCGACGACCTCAAGGCGCGCAGGGCGAAGCGCGTCGGCGTGATGGGCGCCCTCGCCTACTCCCGGTGCAAGAAGCTCGAGGCCGCTTTCGGTCCGCTGATGGACCTGAACCGCGAGTACGTGCGCCTTCGGCTGGTGAAGTCTCCCGAGGAGATCCAGTGGATGAAGCTAGCCGCGGCGCTCACCGACCTTGCGATCGAGGGCCTGCGCCGCGACGCGCGTCCCGGCATGACCGAGCGCGAGCTCGGCGCGATCTGCGAGTCAGCCTACCATCCGCACGGCGGGGTCACCTATATCCACTACTTCCTCGCGACCCCGATGACGGATCCCCGGTACTGCGTGCCGCGGCAGATCGAGTCCGGCCGCAGGCTGCGTCCGGGGGACGTCGTCGCGACCGAGATCACCGCGCAGTTCTTCGAGTATCCCGGGCAGATCCTGCGCAGCTTCACCGTCGCCGCCGAGCCGACGCCGCTCTTTCGCCGCCTCTACGACACGGCCGAAGCCGCGTTCGACGCGGTGACCCGGGTGGTCCGCCACGGCACGACCATGCGGGAGATCATCGACGCGGCCGGCGTCATCGAGGACGCGGGCTTCACGGTATACGATGACCTGATGCATGGCTTCGGCGGCGGATACTTTCCGCCGGTGCTCGGCTCGAGGAGCCGGCCGGCGGGGCCGCTGCCCGACATGACGCTCGAGGCGGGAATGACCTGCGTGGTGCAGCCGAACGTGATCACGCCGGACCAGAAGGCCGGCGTGCAGGTCGGAGAGCTGATCCTGGTGACCGAGACCGGCTTCGAGAGGATGCACCGCGCCGAGCGCGGCCTGTTCCGGATCGGCTAGCTGCGGTCCCGCCGCGCCGGATCGTCCCGCGGCAGCACGTCGCAGAACGCCTCGAAGCGCTTCCATTTCGGCACCGGCGGCGTGTGGCCGGGGCGCGGCGCGTAGGGCGACGCCTCGACCATGGCCATGCGGTGTATATAGCGCGGGCAGTTGGGAAAAACGAGCGTCGTGCGCACGCGCACGACCAGCTGCGCGCCCTCGAAGGCCGCGAGCAGCGGGTCGGCGTCGTCGACCGAGGCCGTTCCGTTCACTCTAAGCCGGTTCGGCTTCTCGAAGTCGATGAAGAGCAGCGCGACGGCGGAGTTCGCGAGCACGTTGCCCAGGCTGCGGAACATGCCGTTGCCGTCGTAGCTCGGGAACGCCAGCGTCTGCGCGTCGACCACGTGCACGAAGCCCGGCACCCCGCCCTTGTACGAGCACTCGGGCCAGCCATCGGCGTCGGCGGTGGCGAAGAAGAACATCGCCTGGCGGTCGATGAAGGCGCGGTCTTCATCGGTGAACGCCGTGCGCGACAGCTTCTCGGACAGGCGGTCGGCCAGCCGCCGCGTGTCGAAGCGGTCCTGCAGCTGGCGCGACGCGTCGTGGTACATGGGCGCATTGTGGCGCCTGGCGGCCCGCGCGTCATGCTCGCGTGCGGGGGCCGACGCCTCGCCGGCCTTCGGGCGATGCGCGCTCTTCAGCGCCAGAGGTCGACCGTCTGCCCCTGCTCGCGCAGCCGCTCGGCCTTGGCCTGCAGGAAGCGCTGGAACTCCGGCTGCGTGCGATAGGCACCGCTGGCCACGTAGTCGAACGCGCCGCTCAGGTGGAACGGCCGCAGGTAGCCCTCGAAGCGGAACACCTCGCGGTTGCCGTCGTCGAAGAACACCACGGTCGGCGTGTAGTCGATCTTCAGCTCGCGCGCCCACGACGCGGCGTCGATCCCGCGTCCGGACGGCGTGGTGACCGCGCGGGCGTCGTCGAGCGCGAAGCGCGCCACGTCGAAGCGCGGGATCAGCGCGCGCAGCTCGGCGCGCTGAAAGCCCTCGGCGTGCATCTCGTCGCAGGCGCGGCACGAGCGCGTCTCGAACAGCACCGCCAGCGGCTTGCCGCCGGCCTTGCGGCGCAGGTCGAACGGCGGCTTCATCAGGAACGGCTCGTCGTTGAGCTGCTCGCGCGCCGGCTCGCCGGCGTGGCGTTCGAGGTACTCGGCCAGCGTGGCGTTGCGGCGCGCCGGCGGCGTGATCACGTAATCGAGCGCGGCATCGAAGCGGTGCGGCGGCCAATAGCCGTTCAGGCGCGTGTCGACGCGACCGCGCTCGTCGAGGAACAGCAGCGTCGGCGTGAACTGCACCTTCAGTTGACGGGCCAGCTGCTTCTCGGTGGTGCGCTGGCCGTCGGTCCACGTGAGCTCGAGATCACCCCAGATGTCGAGCGCGATGGCGCGGAAGTTGGCGCGCGTCTTGTCGGCGATCGCGCGCTGGCTGAAATTCACCTCCATCAGGCGGCGGCAGTACGGGCAGCCGTCCTGGCCGAAGTACAGCAGCAGCCGCTTGCCGTCCTGGTTGGCGGCCTTCAGCTCGTCGGGCAGGTCGAGGAAGCTCGGCGTGAACCAGGCCGGGATGTCGATCGGCCGCGGCAGTGGGGACTGTCCCGTGGTCTGCGCGTTCACCGGCGGCAGCACGGCCGCCAGCCAGGCAGCCGCCGCGATGGCCGCTTTGAGCCAGCCCCTGACGGCGCCGACGCGCGCGCCGCTCAAGGCAGCAGCACGGTCGACCCGGTGGTCTTGCGCGACTCGAGGTCGCGGTGCGCCTGCGCGGCGTCGGCCAGCGGGTAGCGCTGTTCGACGTGGACCTTCACCGCGCCGCTGGCCACCACCGAGAACAGGTCGTCGGCCATCGCCTGCGTGCTCTCGCGCGACGACGCGTGCGTGAACAGCGTCTGCCGTGTCAGGTACAGCGAGCCCTTGGCCGCCAGCAGGCCCGGCGAGACCGGGTCGACCGCGCCCGAGGCGTTGCCGAACACCGCCATCAGCCCGAACGGGCGCAGGCAGGCCAGCGAGCCCTCGAAGGTGTCCTTGCCCACCGAGTCGT
>DATJYC010000010.1:0-53174 GCA_035499735.1 Burkholderiales bacterium | reverse complement strand
CAAGGGGACCGAGATGGTGATGCCCGGGGACAACGTGAAGATGACGGTGAGCCTGATTGCGCCCATCGCGATGGAGCAGGGCTTGCGCTTTGCCATCCGCGAGGGCGGCAAGACCGTCGGCGCCGGCGTCGTCGCCAAGGTGATCGAGTAATGGCCGTCCAAAGCCAGAAGATCCGGATACGCCTCAAGGCGTTCGACTACAGGCTGATCGACCAGTCGGCGCTCGAGATCGTCGACACGGCCAAGCGCACGGGCGCGGTCGTAAAGGGGCCGGTGCCTCTGCCGACGCGCATCGAGCGCTTCGACGTGCTGCGCAGCCCGCACGCCGACAAGACCTCGCGCGATCAGCTCGAGATCAGGACGCATCTGCGCCTGATGGACATCATCGATCCCACCGACAAGACTGTGGATGCCCTGATGAAGCTCGACCTGCCGGCAGGCGTGGACGTGGAAATCAAGCTGTAGCGGCGCACAATTTGCTGCCGGGCAATTGCACCCGGCCCCTGTTTTGAGAAGGGCAAGAAAATGACACTAGGACTGGTCGGCCGCAAGGTCGGCATGACTCGCGTTTTCACCGACGACGGCGACTCGCTGCCGGTCACGGTGCTCGACGTCTCCGACAACCGCGTCACGCAGATCAAGTCGGCCGCGACCGACGGCTACAACGCCGTGCAGGTCACGTTCGGCAAGCGCCGCGCCTCGCGCGTGAACAAGGCCGCCGCGGGCCACCTCGCCAAGGCTGCGGTCGAGGCCGGACACCTGCTTCGCGAGTTCCGCGTCTCGGAAGGCGAGCTCGGGAGCCTCAAGCTCGGCGGCAAGATCGGCGCGGACATCTTCAAGGTCGGGCAGATTGTCGACGTCTCGGGCGTCTCCCAGGGCAAGGGATTCGCCGGAGTGATCAAGCGGCACCACTTCTCCTCCAACCGTGCGAGCCACGGCAACTCGATCTCGCACAACAAGCCCGGCTCGACCGGCATGGCGCAGGACCCGGGGCGCGTGTTTCCCGGCAAGCGCATGGCGGGGCACCTGGGAGCGGTGAATCGGACCGCGCAGTGCCTGGTGGTCGTCCGCGTCGACGCCGAGCGGCAGCTCCTGCTCGTGAAGGGCTCGGTGCCGGGAAGCCGCGGCCGCGATATCGTGGTGCGACCGACCACGAAGACGATCCGCCCGAAGGGCCCTTCGGGCAAGCCGAAGGCCGCACAGGCTGGTGCGCCGGCCGCCAAGCCCGCCGCGGCGCCGGCCGCCAAGCCTGCTGCAGCGCCCGCGAAGGCCGCGCCTGCGGCGAAGGGGGCGTGATGGAGCTCAAGCTCATCAACGACAAGGGCAAGAGCGCCGCGACCGTGGCCGCCTCGGATGCCCTGTTCGGCCGGGAGTACAACGAAGCGTTGGTGCATCAGATCGTCGTCGCCTACCAGGCGAACGCGCGCCTGGGCACGCGCGCGCAGAAGGGACGCAGCGACGTCCGCCATTCGCACAAGAAGCCGTGGCGCCAGAAGGGCACGGGGCGCGCGCGCGCCGGCGACGTGGCGAGCCCGCTGTGGCGCAAGGGCGGGAAAATCTTCCCGAACTTGCCCGACGAGAACTTCTCGCAGAAGGTCAACCGCAAGATGTACCGGGCTGGGATGTGCTCGATCCTGTCGCAGCTCGCCCGCGAGGAGCGCCTGAAAGTGGTAGAGAGCTTCAGCGTCGATGCGCCGAAGACGAAGCTGCTCTCGCGGAAGCTGAAGGAGATGGGCCTGGAGTCGACGCTAGTGATCACCGACAACGTGGACCAGAACCTCGCGCTGTCGTCGCGCAACCTGGCGAACGTTCGCGTGGTCGACGTCGACCACACCGACCCGGTCTCGCTGATCCAGTTCGACAACGTCCTCCTCACCAAGAAAGCGGTGGCGCGCTTCGAGGAGATCCTCAAATGAGCGCGGGCATGGACAAGGGAAACCTGATGCAGGTTCTGCTCTCTCCGCTCGTCTCGGAGAAGAGCACTTTCGTCGGCGAGAAGAACAACCAGTACGTATTCCGCGTCGCCGCGGACGCCACCAAGCCGCAGATCAAGGCGGCGGTCGAGCTGATGTTCAAGACCAAGGTGAAGGAAGTGCAGGTCGTCAACGTTCGCGGCAAGGACAAGCGCTTCGGGCGGTTCGAGGGGCGCCGCCGCAATTGGAAGAAGGCCTACGTGTCCCTGCTGCCGGGGCCTGACGGCAAGAAGCAGGAAATCACTTTCCAGGCGCAGGAGTAGCCCGTGCCCCTCGTCAAAGTCAAGCCCACTTCGCCCGGCCGGCGCGCGGTCGTTAAGCTGGTCAACCCCGACCTGCACAAGGGCGGTCCCTTCGCGCCCCTGGTCGAGAAGCAGTCGAAGAAGGCGGGCCGCAACGTCAACGGCCACATCACGATGCGCCACCAGGGCGGCGGCCACAAGCAGCACTACCGCATCGTGGATTTTCGCCGCAACAAGGACGGCATCGCCGCGCGGGTCGAGCGCCTCGAGTACGATCCGAACCGCAGCGCGAACCTGGCGCTGCTGTGCTACGCAGACGGCGAGCGCCGCTACATCATCGCGCCCAAGGGACTCACGGCGGGAACGCAACTGCTCTCGGGCGTGGAAGCCCCGATCAAACCGGGAAATAGCCTGCCGCTGCGGAACATCCCGGTGGGAACGACGATTCACTGCGTCGAGATGCAGCCCGGCCGAGGCGCGCAGCTCGCTCGCGCCGCTGGCACCTCGGTGCAGCTCCTCGCGAGAGAAGGTGCCTACGCGCAAGTACGCCTGCGCTCGGGCGAGATCCGCAAGGTCCACCTCGACTGCCGCGCCACCATCGGAGAGGTCGGCAACGAGGAGCACAGCCTGGAATCGATCGGCAAGGCGGGGCGGGTGCGCTGGCGCGGCGTGCGCCCGACCGTGCGTGGCGTGGCGATGAACCCCATCGACCACCCGCACGGAGGAGGCGAGGGCAGGACGGCGGCGGCTCAGGACCCGGTGAGCCCCTGGGGCGTGCTCACCAAGGGCTACAAGACCCGCAAGAACAAGCGCACGACCAGCATGATCATCCAGTTCCGGAACAAGAGACGAGACAAGGCCTAATCCATGGGACGCTCAGTCAAGAAGGGTCCCTTCGTGGACCATCATCTGGTGAGGAAGGTCGACGCGGCCCGGGCCGCGAACGACAAGCGCCCGATCAAGACCTGGTCGCGCCGCTCCACGATCCTCCCGGACTTCGTCGGGCTCACGATCGCCGTGCACAACGGCAAGCAGCATGTGCCTGTATACATCTCGGAGAATATGGTCGGTCACAAGCTGGGCGAGTTCGCCCTGACCCGGATCTTCAAGAGCCATGGCATGGCGGACAAGAAGCTTCTGGAGGCCGCGGCCGCGGCGAGATCCGGCGGCGGTCCCGGGGGCCCGGGCGCTGCGGCGCCGGCTGCACCGGCGGCCGGGGCGGCCCCGGCTGCTCCCGCGCCCGCGGCGGGCGGCGAGAAGAAGTAAGGAGACGCGATGGAAACCCGCGCGACGCTCTACGGAGTGCGACTGTCGGCCCAGAAGGGCAGGCTGGTCGCCGACCAGATTCGCGGCCTGCCGGTCGAGAAGGCGCTCAACCTGCTCATGTTCAGCCCGAAGAAGGGCGCAATGATCATCAAGAAGGTGCTGGAATCCGCGATCGCCAACGCCGAGCACAACGACGGCGCGGACGTCGACGAGCTGAAGGTCAAGAAGATCTTCGTCGAGCGCGGCATCCCGCTCAAGCGATTCCATGCCCGCGCCAAGGGGCGCGGCAACCGCGTGACCAAGCACACCTGCCACATCTTCGTGACCGTCGGCGACGAGGAGAAGAAGAAGGCCGCGGCAAAGCCGGCGAAGGTCTCGACGAAGACTGAGGCCAGGCAAGCGAAGAAATAGGAACATCCATGGGACAGAAAATTCATCCGACCGGCTTCAGGCTCAGCGTCAACAAGAACTGGGCCTCGCGCTGGTACGCAAACAGCAAGAACTTCGCCACGATGCTGAACGAGGACCTGAAGGTCCGAGACTACCTGAAGAAGCGCCTGGCGCACGCTTCGGTCGGCAAGGTGGTGATCGAGCGCCCCGCCAAGGACGCGCGCATCACGATCCACAGTGCGCGGCCCGGCGTTGTGATCGGCAAGAAGGGCGAGGACATCGAAATCCTCAAGTCCGATCTGCGCAAGCTGCTCGGGGTGCAGATGGTGCACGTCAACATCGAGGAGATCCGCAAGCCCGAGGTGGACGCCCAGCTGATCGCCGACTCGATTGCGCAGCAGCTCGAGAAGCGCATCATGTTCCGCCGCGCGATGAAGCGCGCCATGCAGAATGCGATGCGCCTCGGTGCCCAGGGCATCAAGATCATGAGCGCGGGCCGTCTGAACGGCATCGAGATCGCGCGCACCGAGTGGTACCGCGAGGGCCGCGTTCCGCTGCATACCCTGCGCGCGGACATCGACTACGGTTTCTCCGAAGCCAAGACCACCTACGGGGTGATCGGCATCAAGTGCTGGGTGTACAAGGGCGAGGTGATGGCGAAGGGCGAGCAGCCCGCCGCGGCTCCAGCGCCCTCGGCCGAGGAGGTCACGCCGGCGAAGAAGGTGAGGAAGCTCCCGCCGCGCACCGCCCCGGCCGACGAGAAGCCCGAGCCGGCGCCGGCGGCGGCCGAGGCCGAGTCGGCGAAGGCCAGGCCGGCGCGCTCACCGGTGCCTGCCGCGAAGAAGGCCGCCAGCGAGCCCAAGGCGAAGCCAGACGTCAGGCCCGACGCCAAGACCAAGACTGCGGTGAAGAAGTCCCGCAAACCGAAAACCTCGTAGGCGAGGAGCGAATTCATGCTTCAACCGGCAAGAACGAAGTACCGCAAGCAGCAGAAGGGGCGCAACCGCGGTGTTGCGACCCGGGGGAACAAGGTGTCTTTCGGCGACTACGGGCTGAAGGCCACGACCCGCGGCCGTCTGACCGCGCGCCAGATCGAGGCCGCCCGCCGGGCAATGACGCGCCACATCAAGCGCGGCGGGCGCATATTCATCCGCATTTTCCCGGACAAGCCGGTATCACAGAAGCCGGCCGAGGTGCGCATGGGCAACGGCAAGGGCAACCCGGAGTACTTCGTTGCCGAGATCCAGCCGGGCAAGGTGCTCTACGAGATGGACGGCGTGGACGAGCCGATGGCGCGGGAAGCGTTCGCGCTCGCCGCGGCCAAGCTGCCGCTGCGCACGATATTCGTCTTCCGACAGATGGGCGGCTAGGATGAAGGCCAGCGAACTCCGCGCCAAGGACGCGGCGGAACTCTCCAAGGAGCTCGAGGACCTGCTGCGCGCGCAGTTCAGCCTGCGCATGCAGAAGGCGACGCAGCAGCTTACCAACAGCAGCCAGCTCAAGAACGTGCGGCGCGACATCGCCCGCGCGCGCACCGTTCTGAGGGAAAAGGCGAAGGCAAAATGACCGAGAGCAAGGCAAGCCGGACGCTGACCGGCCGGGTCGTCAGCGACAAGATGGACAAGACGGTGACGGTGCTGGTCGAGCGCCGCGTCACCCACCCGATGTACGGAAAAATCTTGACCAAGTCGAAGAAGTACCACGCGCATGACGAGAAGAACGAGTGCGGAGAGGGGGATCTGGTCCAGATCGAGGAGTGCCGCCCGATCTCGCGCACCAAGTCGTGGAGGATCGCCAAGCTGCTCGAGAAGGCTCGAGCCGCGTAGAAACCTTGGCAAGGGCATTGAAATCGCGTAGAATTCGCCGCGCTTTTCGCTCCCGGACGGGATCCAAAACTACCTGCCCCGTAAGCAGCCAGGGCGGGACAAGTTGGAGAAGGAACAATGATTCAGATGCAGACGGTGCTCGACGTCGCCGATAACACCGGCGCGCGTGCCGTGATGTGTATCAAGGTGCTCGGCGGCTCGAAGCGCCGCTACGCCAACATCGGCGACGTGATCCGGGTAAGCGTCAAGGATGCGGCGCCGCGCGGCCGCGTCAAGAAGGGTGAGATCTACCACGCGGTGGTCGTGCGCACCGCGCAGGGCGTGCGGCGCGCCGACGGCAGCCGCATACGGTTTGACTCGAACGCGGCGGTGTTGCTTACGCCCAAGATGGAGCCTATCGGCACGCGTATTTTCGGACCCGTGACACGCGAGCTCCGGACCGAGCGCTTCATGAAGATCGTTTCCCTCGCACCGGAAGTGCTCTGAGAGACATGGAAAAGATCAGAAAAGGCGACGACGTCATCGTCACCACGGGCAAGGACAAGGGAAAGCGCGGAACGGTGCTGCGCATCGTCGACGCGAGGCATCTCGTCGTCGAGGGGGTGAACCGGGTGAAGAAGCACCAGCGTCCCAATCCGATGAAGAACCAGACCGGGGGGATCGTCGACAAGGACATGCCGATCGACATTTCCAACGTCGCTCTGTTCAACCCCCAGACCAAGAAGGCCGACCGCGTCGGATTCAAGGTGCTGCAGGACGGGCGCAAGGTGCGCGTGTTCAAGTCGAACGGCGAAATGGTGGATGCCTGACATGTCCAGACTTCAGGACTATTACCGCAAGGAAGTCGTTCCCGAGCTGATGAAGCAGCGCGGGTACAAGACCTCGATGCAGGTCCCGAGGATCCAGAAGATCACGCTCAACATGGGAGTCGGCGAGACGACCCAGGACAAGAAGATTCTGGACAACGCCGTGGCCGACCTCACGAAGATCGCCGGGCAAAAACCGGTGGTCACCAAGGCCAAGAAGTCGATCGCGACCTTCAAGGTGCGCAAGGGGTTTCCGGTCGGTTGCATGGTCACCCTGCGCGGGAAGCGCATGTACGAGTTCCTCGATCGCCTCGTGACGATCGCCATCCCCCGCATTCGCGACTTCCGCGGAATCTCGAGCCGCGCCTTCGACGGCCGTGGCAACTACAGCCTCGGCGTGAAGGAGCAGATCATTTTCCCCGAGATCGAGTACGACAAGATCGATGCCGTCCGGGGGATGAACATCAGCATCACCACGACCGCAAAGACGGACGACGAGGCGCGGGCGCTGCTCAGTGCGTTTCGTTTCCCGTTCAAGACCTGAGGATCGCCATGGCAAAACTCGCCGTTGTCAACCGCGACAAGAAGCGCCGCAAGACGGTGGCGAAGTTCGCCGCCCGTCGCGCCGCGCTGCTTGCGACCATCAACGATTCCAAGCGCTCCGACGAGGACCGCCAGGAGGCGAGGGAGCAGCTACAGCAGCTCCCGAGGAACGCTTCTCCCGTGCGCCTTCGCAACCGGTGCAGCCTCACGGGGCGGCCGCGCGGGGTGTTCCGCAAATTCGGCCTGGCGCGCAACAAGCTGCGCGAGATCGCGCTGCGCGGCGAGATCCCGGGCCTGATCAAGGCGAGCTGGTAGGAGACCGAACGCATGAGCATGACCGATCCCATTGCCGACATGCTGACCCGGATCCGGAACGCCCAGATGGTCGGGAAGACCGCGGTCGGCGTTCCCTCCTCGAAGGTCAAGGTGTCGATCGCCCAGGTGCTGAAGGACGAGGGTTACATCGATGGATTCACGGTACGCGACAAGGAAGGCAAGGCGGAGCTCGAGATCGGCCTGAAGTACTACGCCGGCCAGCCGGTGATCGAGAGAATCGAGCGCGTCTCCACCCCGGGGCTTCGCGTGTACAAGGCGCGCGACGAGCTGCCGCGCGTCATGAACGGGCTGGGTGTCGCCATCGTCTCCACCTCCAAGGGCGTGATGACCGATCGCAAGGCGCGCGCCACGGGTGTGGGCGGCGAAGTATTGTGCATCGTTGCCTGATGCCGAGCTGAGGATCGCCATGTCTCGCATAGCGAAATATCCGGTGGCACTGCCCAAGGGCGTCGAGGCCACGCTCGCCGCCGACGCCCTGTCGATCAAGGGGCCGCTGGGGACGCTGTCCCAGCGCCTGAGCGGCGACGTGAAGATCGAGAAGGACGGCGACAAGCTGCTGTTCAAGGCGCTGGACGAATCGGACGAGGCCAACGCCATGTCCGGAACTCTGCGCGCGCTTGCTGCGAACATGGTGCTCGGGGTGACCAAGGGCTTCGAGCGCCGCCTCACCCTGGTCGGTGTCGGCTATCGCGCCCAGGCGCAAGGGGACAAGCTCAACCTCGCGCTCGGCTTCTCGCACCCGGTGGTTCACACGATGCCGAAGGGAGTGAAGGTCGAGACGCCTTCGCAGACGGAGATCGTGATCAAGGGGCTGGACAAGCAGCTGGTGGGGCAGGTCGCCGCCGAAGTGCGGGCGTATCGCGCGCCCGAGCCCTACAAGGGCAAGGGCGTGCGCTACTCGGACGAGCAGGTCGTCCTGAAGGAAACGAAGAAGAAATAGGTGTATATGAGAGACAAGAAATCGGCGAGGCTGCGGCGCGCCGGGCAGACGCGCCGGAAGATCCACCAGCTGGCGGCGGTGCGCCTGGCCGTGCATCGCACCAACGCCCACATCTATGCCCAATTGTGCGCCGCCGACGGCAAAGTGCTGACATCCGCGTCGACGCTCGAAAAAGAGGTGCGGGCGAAGGTCGCGAAAGGGGGCAACAAGGACGCCGCCGCCGCGATCGGCAAGCGCATCGCGGAGAAGGCCAAGGGGCTGGGCATCCAGGCCGTGGCCTTCGACCGTTCGGGGTACCGATATCACGGCCGGGTCAAGGCGCTGGCCGAGGCCGCGCGCGAAGCCGGCCTCAAGTTCTAGGGAAATCCTATGGCGAGAATGCAACCAAGAATGCAGGGCGGCGAGCAGCGCATGGACGGCCTGAAGGAAAAGATGGTCTCCGTGAACCGCGTCACCAAGGTCGTCAAGGGCGGCCGGATACTGGGCTTCGCGGCGCTCACCGTGGTCGGCGACGGCGACGGGGCGGTCGGCATGGGCAAGGGCAAGGCCCGCGAAGTGCCTGTCGCCGTGCAGAAAGCGCTCGAGGAAGCGCGCGGCAAGATGTTCCGGGTGCCGCTCAAGAACGGGACGCTGCAGCACGCCGTCATCGGCAGGCACGGATCGTCCAAAGTGATCATGCAGCCCGCCTCGGAGGGAACCGGCATCATCGCCGGCGGGCCCATGCGGGCGGTGTTCGAGGTGATGGGCGTGACCAACGTGCTCGCGAAATGCATCGGCTCGACCAACCCGTACAACGTGGTGCGCGCAACGCTCGACGGCCTGAAGCGGATGAATACGCCGGCGCAGATCGCGGCCAAGCGCGGCAAGTCCGTCGAAGAGATCACCGCCTGAGGACGCCTATGGCCGAGAAGAAGAAGATCCGGATCACGCTCGTCAAGAGCCCCGCCAACCGCAGGGCCGACCACCGCGCCACCGTGCGCGGCCTAGGGCTCCGGCGCATGCACCAGACGGTCGAGCTCGAGGACACGCCGCAGGTGCGCGGAATGATCAACCGGGTCAACTACCTCGTGCGGCTGGAGAGCTAGATGGAATTGAACACTCTGAAGCCCGCCCCGGGCTCCAAGCACGCGCGAAAGCGCGTCGCGCGGGGCATCGGTTCGGGGCTGGGCAAGACCGGCGGCCGCGGCCACAAGGGCCAGAGGGCCCGCTCCGGCGGGTTCCACAAGGTCGGGTTCGAGGGCGGCCAGATGCCGCTGCAGCGCAGGCTGCCCAAGCGCGGCTTCAAGTCGCTGACGCGCGAGGATCGTGCCGAGGTGCTCCTCTCGGATCTGGACCGCATCAAGGCCGATAAGATCGACCTCGCCGTGCTCAAGGAAGCGCGTGTGGTGCCGGCCGCGGCGCTGTCGGCGAAAGTGATCGTGTCGGGCAAGCTCACGCGGAAAGTGACGCTTACCGGAATCGCGGTGAGCAAGGGTGCGCGTGCGGCGATCGAGGCGGCCGGCGGCAGCACTGACGCGCCGGTTCCTCAGCCCAAGCCGAAGCGCGAGCCCAAGCCCGTGCCGCCGCAGGCGCTGGCTGAGCCCAAGGCGAAGGAGAAGAAGGAGCCGAAGGAGCAATCCGGCGGGCCCAAGGAAGCGAAGGCCAAGCGCGAGGGAGCGAAGCCTGCCCCCGAAGGCAAGAAGGGCGGCAAGGGCTAAATGGCCGCACCGATTCCCCAGCTGGGAAAAACCGGCAAGTACGGAGATCTGAAGAAGCGGCTAATTTTCCTGCTGCTGGCGCTCGTCGTGTTCCGCATTGGCGCGCACATTCCCGTTCCGGGAATCGATCCGGCCAGGCTCGCCGAGCTGTTCCAGTCCCAGCAGGGGGGCATACTCGGGCTGTTCAACATGTTCTCGGGCGGAGCGCTCTCGCGCTTCACGATCTTCGCGCTCGGCATCATGCCCTACATCTCGGCCTCGATCATCATGCAGCTGATGACTGCAGTGTCCCCGCAGCTCGAGCAGCTGAAGAAGGAGGGCCAGGCGGGGCAGCGCAAGATCACGCAGTACACGCGCTACGGCACGGTGTTCCTCGCGCTGTTCCAGGCGACTGGGATCTCCATCGCACTTGAGTCCCAGCCGGGGCTGGTCATCGACCCGGGCCTGATGTTCCGGCTCACCGCAGTGGTCACTTTGGTGACGGGCACCATGTTCCTCATGTGGCTGGGAGAACAGGTGACCGAGCGCGGACTGGGCAACGGCATCTCGATTATCATTTTTGCGGGCATCGCGGCTGGGCTCCCGAACGCGGTCGCGGGGCTGCTCGAGCTGGTCCGCACCGGCGCGATGCATCCCCTGATCGCCATCTTCATTGTGGTCGGAGTCATGGTGGTCACCTGGGCGGTTTGCTTCGTGGAGCGAGGCCAGAGAAAGATCCTCGTCAACTACGCCAAGCGCCAGATCGGCAACAAGGTCTACGGCGGGCAGGCCTCGCACCTGCCTTTCAAGCTCAACATGTCGGGCGTCATCCCGCCGATATTCGCGTCGTCGATCATCCTTTTTCCCGCGACGCTCGCAGGCTGGTTCACGAGCGGAGTGGCTGGGGGAAGCTCGAATTCCTGGGATTTGCTCACGAGGGGGCAGGTCGGACCGGCGCTCAACCTCATGATCAGGGATCTCGCGGCCACGCTCACGCCGGGCCAGCCAGTCTACGTTATCTTGTACGCGAGCGCGATCGTGTTCTTCTGCTTCTTCTACACCGCGCTCCAGTACAACCCCAAGGAAACGGCGGACAACCTGAAGAAATCGGGCGCCTTTGTTCCCGGCATCCGGCCCGGCGAGCAGACGGCGAAATACCTCGAAAAGATCCTCTTGAGACTGACGCTGGCAGGCGCCATTTACGTGACCATCGTTTGCCTGCTTCCCGAGTTCCTGATCCTGAAGTTTAACGTGCCGTTCTATTTCGGCGGAACGTCGTTGCTGATTATCGTGGTCGTAACCATGGATTTTATGGCGCAGGTGCAGGCCTACATCATGACGCACCAGTACGAGAGCCTGCTCAAGAAGGCCAATTTCAAGGGGGCGGGTCTGCCGACCCGGTGAGCGGCCAGGGCGGATAACGGAGAAAAATGGCCAAGGAAGACGTGATCCAGATGCAGGGGGAGATCATGGAAACGCTCCCCAATGCGACCTTCAGGGTGAAGCTGGAAAACGGACACGTCATTCTGGGACACATCTCGGGAAAGATGCGCATGCATTACATCCGCATCCTTCCCGGGGACAAGGTCACGGTCGAGCTGACGCCCTACGACCTGACTCGCGGACGCATCGTATTCCGCGCCAAGTGAAACGAACGAGAGGACCGGATCATGAAAGTGCTCGCTTCGGTGAAAAAGATCTGCCGCAACTGCAAGATCGTGCGGCGCAAAGGGGTCGTGCGTGTGATCTGCAAGGATCCCCGGCACAAACAGCGGCAGGGATAGCGTAAAACGTGCCTATCTGCCGAATTTCACGCTATAATTTTCGGTTTCGCTCAACGGCAGACTAGAGTCAGGAAAGCGCGCGCAGACACATGGCCCGTATAGCAGGAGTCAACATTCCGAACCACCAGCACGCCGAGATCGCGTTGCAGGCGATCTACGGCATCGGCCGGTCGCGCGCCCAAGCGATCTGTGCGGCGGCTAAGGTGAACAAGAGCTCTAAAATCAAGGACTTGCCAGAATCTGACATGGAGCGGCTTCGCGAGCAGGTTGCCCGCTTCACCGTGGAAGGCGATTTGCGTCGTGAGGTTCAGATCAACATCAAGCGGCTGATCGACCTCGGCTGCTACCGCGGCACGCGCCATCGCAAGGGCCTGCCGGTCCGCGGTCAGCGTACGCGGACCAACGCCCGGACACGCAAGGGCCCGCGGAAGGCGGCGGTGAAGATCGTTTCCGCCCCGGCGAAGGCCGGCTGAGGCAGGTCCTCGCTTATGGCAAAGCCTCCTGTCGCCCCGACCGCCGCGGCCCGTGTCCGCAAGAAGGTCAAGAAGAACGTGGCCGAGGGCATCGCCCATATTCACGCTTCGTTTAACAACACGATAGTGACGATCACCGACCGTCAAGGCAACGCCCTGGCGTGGGCGACCTCCGGCGCCGCGGGGTTCAAGGGCTCCCGGAAGTCCACGCCCTTCGCGGCGCAGGTGGCAGCGGAGCAGGCCGGCCGCGCGGCGCAGGAGTGCGGCGTGAAGAACCTCGAGGTCCGCATCAAGGGGCCAGGACCCGGCCGCGAGTCGGCGGTGCGCGCCCTCAATGCCCTGGGCCTGAAGATCGGCAGCATCGCCGACGTGACGCCCGTTCCCCACAACGGCTGCCGGCCGCCGAAAAGACGGCGCATCTAGAGGATTCGAATGGCCCGAGATCTTGACGCCAAGTGCCGGCAGTGCCGCCGCGAAGGGGAGAAGCTCTTCCTCAAGGGCGAGAAGTGCTTCACCGATAAATGCGCAATCGAGCGCCGCAGCTACGCCCCGGGCCAGCACGGACAGAAGAGCGGGGGCCGCATGTCGGATTTCGGCAAGCAGTTGCGCGAGAAGCAGAAGCTGCGCCGCATCTACGGGCTGCTCGAGCGCCAGTTCCGCAAGACCTATGCCGAGGCGTCGCGCAGCAAGGGCGTGACCGGCGAGCGCCTGTTGCAGCTCCTGGAATCGCGCCTGGACTCCATATCGTACCGGATGGGGTTCGGCGCGAGCCGCACGGAAGCGCGGCAGATCGTTCGCCACAACGGCGTTCTGGTCAACGGCAGGCGCGTCAACATGCCGTCCTACCAGGTGCGTCCCGGCGATACCGTCGAAGTCGCCGCCGCAGCCAAGGAGCAGCTCCGCGTGAAGGGCGCCTTGGCCGCCGCGGAGACGCGTGGCTTCCCGGAATGGATCGAAGTCAACGTGAAGGAAATGAAGGGCAAGCTCAAGGCGTTCCCACAGCGCTCGGAGCTGCCGTCCACGATCAACGAAAGCCTGGTCGTCGAGCTGTACTCGAAGTAGCGTTCGAAGCAAATTTGTAGCGCCGCACGCGACGCGCGCGCAGCGAAAACGTATCGAGGGTCCTACATGCAAACCAGTGGATTTCTGAAACCGCGCATCATCGATGTCCAGGGCATCGCCCCCAACCACGCGAAGGTCGTGATGGAGCCGTTCGAGCGCGGCTACGGCCACACGCTCGGCAACGCCCTGCGCCGGGTTCTCCTCTCCTCCATGCCCGGATACGCAGCGACCGAGGTGCAGATCGCGGGCGTGCTACACGAGTACTCGACAATCGAAGGCGTGCAGGAGGACGTCGTCGACATCCTGCTCAACCTGAAGGGCGTGGTGCTGAAGTTGCACAACCGCGAGGATGCCCTGCTCAGCTTGAAGAAGAAGGGTGAAGGCCCCGTCACCGCAGGCGACATCGAGATCACGCACGACGTCGAGATCATTAATCCTGAGCACGTGATCGCGCACCTTTCCCCGGGCGGTAAGCTGGAGATGCAGATCAAGGTCGAGACCGGCCGCGGCTACCTTCCCGGGAACCTGCGCGTGGTGCCGGAGGAGTCGAAGGGCATCGGCAAGATCATCCTCGATGCGTCGTTTTCCCCCGTCAAGCGCGTCTCGTATTCGGTCGAGTCCGCGCGCGTCGAGCAGCGCACCGACCTGGACAAGCTGATCATCGACATCGAGACGAACGGCGTGATCGAGCCCGAAGAGGCGATCCGCTACGCGGCGAGGATCCTCGTGGACCAGCTCTCGGTTTTCGCCGCGCTCGAGGGCACGGCGCCCACGGTTGAGGAGAAGAAAGCGCCGCAGGTCGACCCGATCCTGCTTCGCCCCGTCGATGATCTCGAGCTCACCGTGCGCTCCGCGAACTGCCTGAAGGCCGAGAACATCTACTATATCGGCGACCTCATCCAGCGCACTGAAACCGAGCTGCTCAAGACGCCTAACCTCGGGCGAAAATCGCTCAACGAGATCAAGGAAGTGCTCGCTTCGCGGGGGCTGACGCTCGGAATGAAGCTAGAGAACTGGCCGCCGGCCGGCCTGGAGACGGCGCGGAGCAGCTAGCGCCCGCCCGACCCCGAAGGAAGCGACAATGCGTCACCGCCACGGACTCAGGAAACTCAATCGAACGAGCAGCCATCGGCTGGCGATGCTGCGCAACATGACCGTTTCGCTGCTCCGGCACGAGGTCATCCACACGACCCTGCCCAAGGCGAAGGAGCTGCGCCGCGTGGTCGAGCCCATACTGACCCTCGGCAAGGCGCCGACCCTCGCCAACCGGCGGCTCGCCTTCAATCGCCTCCGTGACCGCGACATCGTGACGAAGCTGTTCGGGGAGCTGGGACCACGCTACGCGAAGCGCAACGGGGGCTATCTACGCATCCTGAAGCACGGCTTCAGGAAGGGAGACAACGCGCCGATGGCCATGGTCGAGTTGCTCGACCGCCCCGAACCTGCCGAGCAGTCCCCGGAAAAAGCGGCGGCCAAGGCCTAGGTCAGCCGATCACTATCGCGCGGTAGTCGTTGACGTTGGTCCGCGTCGGTCCGGTTACGACGAGGTCGCCGAGCGCGGAGAAGAAGCCGTAGGCGTCGTTGTCGGCGAGGAGTTTCCCCGCATTCAACCCCGCAGCCCCCGCTCGCGAAAGCGAGTCGGGAAGCAGCACGGCGCCAGCGTTGTCTTCGGACCCGTCGATGCCGTCGGTGTCGCAAGCGATCGCTTGGACTTTCGGCAGGCCGCCGAGGCCGATGCCAAGCGCCAGCAGAAACTCCGTGCATCTCCCCCCGCGGCCTCTTCCGCGCACGGTGACCGTGCACTCGCCCCCCGAGACGATGGCGACCGGCCGTCGCGCGCCCTGCCGGACGATCTCGCGAGCGAGCGCCCCCTGCGCCGCGGCCACCTCCCTCGCTTCGCCCGTGATGCGGTCGCCGAGGTTCTGCGTTCGGACGCCTTCCGAGCGGAAGAAATCCTCGGCAGCGTTCAACGCCAGTCGCGCCGTGGCGATCACGCGATTCTCGGCACGCGAGAAGAGAGGGTCGCCCGGTTTGGGCGTCTCGGTGATTTCTCCCCGCTTTCCGCGCTCCAGGTGCTGCGCCACAGCGGCAACGGGCCTGACGCCGTGGCGCTCGAGGACGGCCAGGGCGTCGGAGTATGTCGTGGGGTCGGGAGCGCAGGGGCCCGAAGCGATGTGCGTCGGGTCGTCGCCCGTGACGTCCGAGATGATCAGCGCGAGCACCTGCGCGCGGCACGCCGCGGCGAGCCGGCCGCCCTGGATCGCCGAGAGGTGCTTGCGCACGACATTGATCTCCTCGATGCGCGCGCCGCATCTCAGCAGCTCCATCGTGGTGGCCTTCAAGGCTTCCATGTCCACGCCTGGGGCGGGAAGGCTGAGCAGCGCGGACCCGCCACCCGAGATGAGCGCGAGCAGAAGGTCGTCCGGACCAAGGCCCGAAACTCTCTGCAGAATCTCGCGGGCGCCGGCCTCGCCGTATTCGTCCGGAACCGGATGCCCGGCCTCGATGACCCTTATCCGCCGCGTCGGCAGCCCGTGCCCGTAGCGCGTGATCACGATGCCGTCGAGAGGGGCGTGTGCCGGCCAATGCCGCTCCACGGCAGCCGCCATCGACGCGCCCGCCTTGCCCGCGCCGACGACCAGCGTCCGCCCCCGTGGTGGCGAAGGAAGGTGCGCCGGCAGAATCGTCAGCGGATCCACGGCCGCCACGGCGGCGTGGAAGCTCCGGATGAGGAGACTTTTCTGGTCCAGGGCACCAGCCTTCGGAGCTACCGCGTTGCCAGCTCCACTACGGTCTTGAATAGGGGACGCCGAGGATCGCACAGATCGTCGAGGACGGTGAAGTGATTCTTCCCCGGGCAGGGGACATCCGAGCGAAGCGCCTTCCTCCAGCGCTCGGCGATGAGGCGGTTCTGGATGTGAAATCCCTCGATTTCCTCGGTGCCGATTGCCGTATACAGGGCTGCGTCGCTCGCTGGCGGCATGAACGCCGGGCTCACTCTGATCGCGGTCTTCTCGGTGAGGCGGACGTCGCCGTTGACCGACGGCACCTTGACGATCTCGGTAAGATCGTAAAGGCCGCTGATCGACATCGCCCCGGTCACGACGTTCTTCGGCAGATCCGGAGAGTACCTGGGCCACTCGCAGGCGAGCATCATCGCGGCGAGGTGACCGCCTGCGGAATGCCCGCACACGGCAAGCCGTGCCGGCGGGGCGCCGAAGTTGGCGCCGTTGCGGTAGAGCCACGCAGAGGCTTGCACCATCTGCATCACGATATCGGCGACCTGCACGGCGGGGCAAAGGGCGTAGTCGACAACGGCGACGGTGATTCCGGCGTCGACGAGCGCCGGGGCCACGAAGGAAAAGCGCTTCTTGTCGAGGGCCCGCCAGAATCCGCCGTGGATGTACATGACGAGGCCGCGGCTTTCTCCCCTGGTACGAAAGAGATCGAGGGTCTCGGAGGCGGCGCTCCCGTAGGGCACGTCCAGATAGCAATCCAGGCGCGCGCGAGCGCGCTCGGAGTCCCTTTCCCAGCGCGCGAAGATCTCCTCGAAGCCCGTGACCGTCAGCCGGGGGTTGTAAAGCAGGTCGTAGTTCGTCTTGTCTGCGTTCATCGTCGGTCCGGAGGGCAACAAAAAGACCGCCCGCGGGCGGTCTCGTGTTCCTGCCCGCCTGCTAAAACGCTTCGCGCCAGAGGTCGAGTGCCTGCTGCACGGGTCGGTCCGAGAAGCTGAACAGGACCGCCTCTTCGTCGGCTTCGAGCCGGTATGGCAGCCAGGAAGGGCACACGAACACGTCGCGCGGCCCGAAGGCGAGGATTTCTCCGCCGATGTGGCATCGGCCGCTCCCTTCCACGGCGGCATAGACGGTGGAGTCGGTGGACCGGTAGTCCTTGCCGCGGAAGCCCTTGGGAAGGAGCTGCATGAAGGTGCCGATCGTGGGCATCGCCCAGTCGCCGGTGACCGGGTTCGTGTATTGCAGCTTGTGGCCCCAGCAGGAGTGCGGGTCCCGGCCTTGGGCCATGGTTCGGAGCCCTTCGCGGGTGCGTTCGTACGGGTACCAGAAAAGAGGCGAAGTCCTGCCCTTGGCGCGATGCTCGACCGGTTTCATGGTGTTGCCGAAAAGGGCAAGGTTGTCCCCTTCGGTGAGGTGAGTGTGCTGGGTCTCCTGCGGACTCTTCTCCATGAACTGGGCGTCGAGCAGCTCGACCAGCGGAACGTCCAGGCCGTCCAGCCAGACCATCGGCTCGTCCGACGGATTGCCATGGTCGTGAAACGTCCAGGACGGCGTAATGACAAAATCACCCACGCTCATCGTCACTTTCTCCCCGTCGACGGCGGTGTACGCCCCCTTGCCCAGGAGGATGAAGCGCAGCGCCGACTGCGAGTGGCGGTGCGCCGGCGCGACTTCGCCGGGGAGAATCAGCTGCAGCCCGGCGTACAAGCTGTGAGTGATGCAGGACCTCCCCCGCAGGCCGGGATTCTCAAGGACCAGCACCCGCCGCTCGGCTTCCCGGGCCGTGATCAGCTTTCCCGCCTCCTGTATCCAGGGCCACATCTGCTCCCACTTCCACAGGTGGGGCTTGCACGGGGTGTTCGGGGTCGGTGTGATGAGGCCATGGAGCACCTCCCAAAGGGGAGTGACGCTGGACTTGCCGATCCGCTCGTAGAAGGCCTTCCGGTCGGCGGATACGGCGGGCTGCAATACAGCGGACATCGAATCCCTCCGAAGTTGTGAGTCGATTGTCCGCCAAGAAAGCAGGACGCGGCAACTTTGCAGCTCGGGATCGGATGTGGGCGGCGCCCCATTTTCCACCGCCGCATCAAATGCAGTCGGCTGATCTTCGTTTGTGCCCAAGACGTCTAGCCGCCACAGGCGCTAGGGTTGTCGTCATAAATAACTGATAACGCTGTGTATAATATAGATGTGAGTACCCGCTCATGATCGAGTTGCATATCATGGGCGCCTTCCCACTATATTGCCCACTTTCACAATGGGCGCGATTGTGGTTGACCCCATAGCTCCCCGGCCGTGTAATTCCTCGAGCCGCAAATCGCTCGAGCAGGAGGAGGGGACGACGTGACGGCCGAACAGCTGCTGAACGAGATCTCCGACTATTGCCGGCGAGTGGGCATGGCCGAATCGACGTTCGGTCGCCGAGCCGTGAACGACGGGAAGCTGGTCAGCCGGCTCCGCATCGGCGGGCGCGTGACCATGGAAACCGTGGAGCGCGTGCGCACCTTCATGACCGACCACGCCACGCTGGAAACGCGGGGACTCGTGCGGCTGCGGTCACCCACGGCCAGCCTTGGCGGCACACCGACGCCCCTCATTCCGATCGCCCGGCCTGCGGCTCAGGTGCCGCACCCGCCCGCGGCGGGGGAGTCGAAGAACAACTTCCGCTTCTACGACAATCGGCAGAAATACCTGCTGTTCGTCAGCACCTGCAGCGAGAAGTGGGTCGTCGCCCAGCGCGTCGGCATGGAGCTCGCGAACATCCACCCGCGGCCCCCGGCGCTTCGCGTGTTCGACGCGGGGGTGGGTGACGGCACGGTGCTCGCCCGCGTGATGCGCGCCATGCACCAGCGCTATCCGACCATGCCGTTCCACATCGTCGGCAAGGAGATCAGCCTGGAGGACGTGCGGCTCGCCCTCGATCGCATGCCCGACCGCTTCTTCGAGCATCCGGCCACCGTGCTGGTGATGACGAACCTCTACTACGCCGAGGCCCCGTGGCTCGCGCCGAAGTCGGTCACCGCCGCCACCAGCCTGGTGTGGAAGGAAGTCGCGCTGAGCGGCACGACCTCGAGTGAGTTCGAGCAGCAGATCGCCGAGTTACAGCCCTTCCTCAGCGAGCATTGGCGCGCGTCCGTGAGCAAGGCCAGCGGCAACCCGGCTTACGCCAAGCCCGTCGTCCTGGTGCTCTACAGGGACGATCACAAGTTTCTGCTTGACCGGGTGCTGCCGCGTCGCGGCATCGCCAACGCCGACTACGATCTGGTGATCGCTTCGCAGCCTTACCGCGCGCGCGCGACCGCGGAATTCAAGGCCGCGAAAGTCCTTGCGCCCCTCGCGCGCAGCCTCGCGCCGGGCGGACGCATGATAGCGATCCATTCGCACGGTCGCGACCCCGGTCTGGAGATCGTCCAGAGAATATGGCCTGGAGAAGACCCCTTCCAGACGGACCGTCACCAGCTTCTCAAAGCGACGCGCACCGAGCTCGGAGCCGACGGACGGGACCTCAACTTCAACGCCTACGCCGACAATCGCTCGATCTTCCGCTACGACATGCACACCCTGCCCGAGGAAATCAGCGATGCGATCGGCACCTCGACGCTGCTCGCCGCCTGGAATGCTGCAGTCTACGTGGCGCAGATCGAGGACCAGCGCCTGGCGGAGGTTATGGGCGACCGCGGCTATCTAGAGGCGACGCGCGACGTCCTGCAGCGCCACTCCGGCCTGTGGTTCCTCGACGAGTCCTTCGTGATTTCGCGCAAGCGTGACTGACGCGCTCACCAACCTCGCGTCCGCGCGTATTGCGCCGCCCATGGCCGGACCAGCCCCCGAGGAGGAGCGCAGCAGCATCTCCGCCTTTCTCGCCGGAGCTTCGCTCGAGGTTTCCTCCCGCGATCCCGCCGAGATCGACGCCTGCATGGACCTGCTCGAGCGCGGCACGGCTCTCTATATCAGCTTTCCGCCCGGGCAGACCTACCACGGCACCGCGGCGCTGGCTGCGCGAGTGGCGCGCTGCGGGTTTCGTCCGGTGCCGCACTTCGCCGCCAGGCGCATCGCGGACCGCGGTGCGCTCGACGACTACCTGGCCCGGGCCGTGGGTGAGGCGGGCGTCGACCGCGTTCTCGTCATCGGCGGCGATAACGAGCGCCCGAGCGGCGCTTTCGAATCCAGTCTGGCCCTCCTTGAGACGGGCCTGTTCCAGCGGCATGGGATCGCGCACGTCGACGTGGCGGGCTATCCCGAGGGTCACCCACGCATTGCCCCCGCCGCGCTCAACGACGCGCTGGCGGCGAAGAAGAGGCTCGCGCTTAGCGCGGGGCTCAGCCTCGGCATCGTGACCCAGTTCTGCTTCGATGCCGATTCGATACTTTCGTGGGCGGCGAGAGTCAACGCGCACCGGCTGCCCGTGAGGGTCGGGCTTGCCGGTCCGGCGAGCCTCACACGCCTGCTGCGCTTCGCCGCCATGTGCGGGATAGGGAATTCGGTGCGCGCGCTGAAGGCTCGTCCAGGCGCGATCACCCGCCTCATGGTCGAAGCGGGACCGGAAGTGGCGTTGAGGCAACTAGTCCGGAGCGCCGGGGCTCCGCTCGCGGGGGTTCACTTCTTCTGCTTCGGCGGTCTGATCCGGACGGCGCGCTGGCTGCGTGCGGTGCGCGAAGGTGGATTCGAGCTTACGGAGGATGGCGGGTTCCGGGTCGGGGTCGCCTAGTCGGGCTCAGAGGATGAAGCTCACCAGTCCCATCGAGCCGAGCTCCATCGCGTCCAGCACGGCGCGCCGCCGCGCGATCCTGAGGCCGCCGCGCTCGGCGCGCAGCACATAGCGGTAGCGCCCCACGTACTCGCGCACGCTCTCGTCCCGCCGGAAGCGATAGACGACAAAGTTGGCCTCGACGCTGACCTCGGCGCCGTTCCTGCCTACCATGCGCACGTTGCTGATCATGCGCCGCGTCCGCGAGCGCGGGGATTCGGCGTGGGCGTTCCTGTCCTTGAGCCGCGTGACCCGCCCGTGGATGCGGCGGATATCGTCGGCGATGGTAAAAAGCGTGTCCCCCGGATCCGCGTCCGGCCGGTCGTTCGACGGCACCTCGTAGCGTGCATCTTCGGTCAGCAGCGCGAGCCAGTCGTCGAGCCGCCAGGCGTCCAGCAGCGCGGCCTCGTGATAGAGCAGCTCCTCGACTTCGGCGCGCGTGACCCGCGCACTGGCCGACATGCGGCGGGCCGGCTTTCCTTTCTTCAAACGCGCTCCGCCCGCACGAGTTTTTCCCACTGGAGCCAGAACGCGCGCAGGTGCAGCTCGTCCGAGTTGAGCTGCTCGCCCGGCTTGGCCATGCCGCGCGACATCACCGACCAGGGCACTTCGCGGTGCGTGGCGGCAATCCCCGCCTGGACCATTTCCAGCGCCTCGACGTCGTCGGGCGTCGCCAGGCCTCCCGGGCCGTAGAAGGTCAGGAAGGCATCCAGCCGGATCGCCCTGGCGGAGGGCGTTTCCTCCCTGGGCCCCAGAGCCCATGCGCGCACGCGCATACGGTCCGGAGCCAGGGGATAGAAGGTGCGTATCGTCACGGACGAACCGTCCGCGAGGAGCAGGTTGGGGAAGACGATCAGGTTGCGGTTCGTGTCGGCGACGCGCGCAGCGCGCGCCTCGCCGAGGCGCGCGACCAGCTCCGAGCGGATGCGCTCGATCTCCGGCTTCGCCGCCTCGCCGTATACGGGAATCCATTTCGCCACCGGCCTGCCGCGGAAGTTGACGTTGTCGGTGGTCGCGTGGCCGTTCCCGAGCGCCTTGCCCACGCCGTGCGAGGGCAGCAGGTGCTCGCGGTCGGGGCGTTGCATCTTGACCCCAGCGTTCTTCAGATAGTCGAGCCACGTCGAGTGGGTAGTGAGCAGGTGGTAGTCGTCGAAGCTGTTCTCGACGAGCAGCTTCCAGTTGGCGCGGATGTCGTAGTCCTGCGTGCCCTGGATCACCTCCATCCGGCCGGAAGGCGACTGATCGACTACGAGATCGATGTACTCCTTCGCGCCCGCGAGGTAGTCCGTCAGCGGCACGGCACCGGGATCGAAGTTGAGGAACACGAAGCCGCGGTAGCTCTCGACCCGCGCAGGCTCGGCGAGCCCGTAATCGGATTTCCTGAAGCCGGGCGGATAGTCTTTTTCCCCGGGAACGCCGTCCAGCCGGCCGTCGCGATCGTAGCTCCAGCCGTGATAGAAGCAGGTGTAGAGCTTCGCGTTGCCCTCGGCTTCCCGGCACACCATCGCGCCGCGGTGCCTGCAGGTGTTGAGGAAGACGCGCACCGCGTTGCCGCTGTCGCGGCAGAAGATCACCGGCCGTCCGCACACGCTGCGCGTCCTGAAGTCGCCGGGCGAGCGCAGCTCGGACTCGTGGCCGACGTAGATCCAGCAGACGTCGAACACGCGCCGCCGCTCGAGCTCGAGGATCTCCGGGTCGACCAGCGTCGCCCGATTGACGCGGAAGCTGGCCGGCTCGTTCAGGACCAGCGGGCGTTCGTTCATGGCGAGAGGGATTCTACCTCCGTAGAGCCCGTCACCGCAGGTCTTGGGGATGGTTGTGGGCTTGAAACCGCGAACCTCGTCCCCGCCGCGCGATATTTTGATTCAGCTCAGGCGGGCTTCGGCCGCAGGTCGCGAACCCGCACAGCCTTGCCCTGCGACCGTGGCAGCTCGCCGGGCTGCTTCACCTTGACCTCGGCGGTGACCCCGATCAAGGACTTGATGTGGTGGCGGACCCGGTCTGCGATCACCGGGTAGGCGTTCGCAGTCCCGGAGAGCCCCGGGGCGATTTCCACTTCGACGGTAAGCCGGTCCATCGCGCCCTCGCGCTCGACCACGAGCTGGTAGTGAGGGGCGACGTCGGGCAAGTCGACCAGGACCGCCTCGACCTGCGAGGGATACACGTTCACGCCGCGGATGATGAGCATGTCGTCGTTGCGCCCCGTGATGCGTCGGATGCGCAGGTGCGTCCTGCCACAACCGCAGCGCTCGGTACTGAGACGAGTAATGTCGCGCGTGCGATACCGGATCATAGGCAGAGCTTCCTTGGTGAGCGTGGTGATTACGAGCTCCCCCATCTTCCCCTCGGGCATGTCCTTGCCGCTGTCGGGATCGATTACCTCGAACAGGAAATGGTCCTCCCAGCCGTGCAGGCCGTCCCGCTCTTCGACGCACTCGGCAGCGACGCCCGGTCCCATGATCTCGGACAGTCCGTAGATGTCGACGGATTTGATGCCCAGCCGCTCGTCGAGCTGCTTCCTCATCGCCTCGCTCCAGGGCTCGGCGCCGAATATGCCGATCTCGAGCCTGGACTTGCGCAGGTCGACGCCTTGTTTCTCGGCGACCTCCGCGATAGAGAGCGCATACGAGGGCGTGGCGCAGAGCACCCTAGCGCCGAAGTCCTGGATGAGCACGATCTGCCGCTCGGTGGCACCGCCCGACACCGGCACCACGGTCGCGCCGAGGCGCTCGCCGCCGTAGTGCGCGCCCAGGCCTCCGGTGAACAGGCCGTAGCCATAAGCATTGTGGATCACGTCGCCCGGCCGTGCGCCCGCGCAAGCCATGGTCCGCGCCATCAGGTCCGCCCAGGTGGAGATGTCTTTCTCGCTGTAACCGACAACCGTGGGCTTGCCGGTCGTTCCCGAGGAAGCGTGCAGACGCACCAGCGTCTCTCGCGGCTGCGCAAAAAAACCGAAGGGGTAGTGCTCACGCAGATCGTCTTTTACCGTGAACGGCAGGAGAGACAGATCATCGAGACTGCGGATGTCTCCCGGCCTGATGCCCCGCTGCAGCATGCGCTTGCGGTGCACGGCGACGTGATTCCAGGCGTTCTTCACCGTCTGTTTGAGGCGCTTCATCTGCAGCGCGCGCAGCTTCGCTCGCGGCATCACCTCGATCGCCGGGTCGAACCGGTAGGTTTTCTTGGCCATCGCTGTCTCCTCTACTTTCCTCCGCGTACCGGAAGGCGCGGCAGCGCGAATCCCTGGTTGAACGAAGCGCGCACCACCAGCACGAACTTGAAGCGCCAGCCGGTCGCGAGCGCGAAGATGCCCGCCAGGGCCGCGGCTACGGAAGCGAACGCGTCGACCGCGCCGCCGACGACGAGTAAGGCGAGTGGCGCGACCGCGCCAAGCTGATATAGCTGCTTCCCGGCCGGCTCCAGCGCAGCGCGTGCGCGCGGCGCCAGAGTCGATTCGACGCGGCCGCGGTACACGGACCATGCGAGAGCCCGCGCGGCTACCGCGAGGGCGAGAGCACCTGGCGCGAACGCCGGGATCTGCGAACCGGCGAGCACTGCGAAAGCCAGCAGCAGTCCTGCGCCCTCGCAGATCGCGGTCCAGAAGACGAGCCAGGTGACAGTCGGTTCGCGCCAGGCCGGGATCCCCTTGGAGGCGCGCAGGATGCGGCCCTGGCAATAGACGAAGCCGAGCGCGGCGGGCGAGGTGAGAGCGTACAGCAACGGCGTTCCCGTCCACACCGCTGAAATTCCGATCGCGAAAAGCGCCAGCGCCGCGAATGACTCGCGCGTCATCCACGAGGTGAAGGGATTGAAGAAGACGTGCACGGCACGCAATTTCCTGCCGATCTCCATCCATACCGAAGCAAGGCCGGCTGCGACGAGCGCGAGACCCGCGAGCATCGTAATCTCATGCATGCGCGCTCCGAAAGGTGCGAACGCGGCCAGCGTGGTCAGGCCTGCCCCGGTGCCGCCAAGGATGAAATTCGCGGCGGCGCGAGCGTCCCAATGAAGCTGCAGCCAGGGTCTGGGTCCGTAGCTCATCCACCGCCCCCGCCGCGCTCGTGGCCTTGCTTCACCGCCTTGTCCCACAGGTAATAGAACCCGGGGTCCGTCCCCAGCTCCTCGTGCATGCGGAAGTGCTCGTTGTCTTGCAGCAGCTTCGACACGTTGCTTTGCGGGTCCTCCTTGTCGCCGAAGTGCAGTGCGCCGGCGATGCAGCTGTTGACGCATGCGGGTGTCGCCTCCGGATCGATGCCGGGCTTCAGACCCTTGGCGAGCCCCGCGTCGATGCGGTCGCTACAGAACGTGCACTTGGTCGCGACCCCGAGGCGCCTCGCATCGAAGGTCTCCTTCTCGTTTTCCATCGGTGCGCCACCGTACGCGAAGGTCGGCTGGTCGGTCTTGTAGCGCGCCTGATAGGGGCAGGCGACCGCGCAGTACGCGCAACCGATGCACAGGTCGTAGTCGATGGTGACGATGCCATCGGCTCGCTTGCGCGTGGCGGTCGAAGGGCACACGTGCATGCACGGAGGATCGGCGCAGTGCATGCAGCCGACCGGAACGAAGGCGCGCTTGACATCGGGATATTCGCCGACCTCCATGTCGAGCACGCGCCGCCACTGCACGTCGGGTGGCGTGGCGTTGGCGTGCTTGCACGCCGCGGTGCAGGTTTGGCAACCCACGCAGCGCCTGAGGTCCGCGACCATTGCCCAACGGGTCACGATGTTCGCCTCACGCTGACCCTGACGATGTCGGCGCCGGAGCCCGTGGCGTCGGTGAGATCCATCGACATTGGCGCGAGCCGATTCAGGCTCGGCACGCCGAAATCCTTCGCGTAGGGCGTGGCCCAGTGGTCAAACTGTGCGATCAGGAGCAGCGTATCGGGGCGTATCCCCTGGCGGGGCACTGCGCGCGCCTTCACGCTCGCGCGCGGAGTGGCGATCTCGACCAGATCGCCATCGGCGATTCCCAGCTCCTCGGCGCGTCCCGCGTTGATGATCACCCCTCCGTGCCCGGCGACGTTCGCCGCAACCTCGTGGATGATCTGGACGCCGGCGTTGCCGCCCCAGGCGTATTGCATGCTGCGCGACGTAAGCAGCCAAAACGGGTAGTCCGCCGGCTTGCCGCCAGCGCGCGCGACCTCGTCCTCCCACAGCCTGGGGAATTCCTTCCAAGCGGGGAGGGCCTGGTACTCGGCGAGCTGCCTGTCCCACCAGCGGATGCCGTGCTCGTGCATGCGGCGCTCCAATTCCTTGCCAACGCGCAGGAGCCGCTCCTGGTAGGGCAGCTCGAAGCGCAGGCCGTGCGCGGCGAGCGTCGGGAAGAGGTACCAGTCGGACTGCGGGAAGGCCTTCACGCGCAGCCCGTGCTCCTTCCACCAGTCGAGGCCCTGCGTCTCGCGGCCTTCGGTCAGCTCGGCGCTCGCCGCGCGGCACGCCGCGTCCCAGATTTCGTCCCGGGTGTGCGCCTTGTTCGGCGCCAATGAGAAGTCCCAGCGCTCGGTCTTGAGCTTGATCCCCGCGGCGCCGCGGTTGATTGAATCGTTGTAGCGCTCGAGGAGCCCGGTGCGCCGCGCGAGCTCAGTCGCAATGTCGGTGAAGTCCCTGGCGTCGACGCGCGGCGCAACCACCGGCTGGCGAAGCGCAAAGCCCTCGTGCTTCCAGAACTGCTCGATGTACTTCGAGCCGCCGACACGGATGAGCTGCAGGCTCTCGAGGTCCACCTGGTCTGGAAGGAGAATGTCGGCGAAGTGGTTGGTCTCGTCCCGGGTGTAGGCCAGGGCCACGACGAAGGGGAAGCCTGCCATGCGCTCGGCAACGCCGCGCGTGTCCCAGAAGGAGATCGCCGGGTTGGTGCGGTAGACGAACCACAGCTCCGGATAGGTGACGCGCGGCAGTCCGGGCGGGGTTTCGCCGAGGAACATCCACGAGAAATGGGTCGGCCCCAGTGCCTGGCTCCAGGGACCGTCGGCGGCGAGCGGTACGAGGGTGCGGTAGGCATTCCTGATGTTGGGCTTGGCACTCCAGTGCTCGCGATCGGTCGGATTGAGCGGGTAGGCCATGAAGCCGTCTGGGCCGGGCTTGACGCTCGCGTGCCGTTCGGAGAGCGGCCGGTTCAGGCGCACCGTCGTGCCCAGCGTGCCCCCGGGGACCTCGAGCGCGCCCACGAGGGCTGCGAGCATGGTGCGCGCCCAGCAGCACTCGAATCCGCCCCAGCCGTTGTTGACCGTCTTTCCTAGTGCCACGGCGACTGGCCGGAAAGGTAGGGTCTTGCCGTCGATCACGATGGTCTCGCCGACGTGGGCGTGAGCAAGGTACTCGTTCGCGACGCGGCGCACGGTCGAAGCCGGGACGTCGCAGATGGCCTGAGCCCACTCCGGCGTGCACGTCTTCACGTGCTCGACGAGCTTGGTGAACGCGGTCGTGCCTTCGAGCTCGCCTTGAGCCAGCACTTCGCCGTCCGCTCCCGTTTCGACGGCACGGACCTTCTGGCGGACCTCCAGCTGCCCCGCGATGATCGGCTCCTTCGTCTGCGGGTCGCGCAAGTAGAAGCCGTTCGGACCGACGAGGTAGGGCGACGAGGTGCGCTCGCGAAGGAAAGCCGTATCGAGCCGCTCGCGCGGACCCTCATGCAGCAGCACGTGGATGATCGCGTACAGGAATGCCGCGTCTGTCTTGGGCTTGATCGGCACCCATTCGGCCGAGCAGGCGCCGGTGATCGAGAGATGCGGCTCGACCTGAACGCGCTTCATGCCGCGGATGCGCGCGTCCGCGTGGCGCCACACGCCGACCACGCCGCCCGAGGCCTCCGTGTTCGCGCCGCAGGAGATCAGGTATTCGCAGAGCGGCGTATCGGGCGACACCGTAAAGGCGCGGTGCCAGAACTCTCCGTAGAGATGCTCCGAGTGAGTGCACTTCACCCCCTGGCCGGAACCGAATCCCATGTCGACCGGTCCCCAGGCGGAAAGGAAGGCGGGAAAGGTGCCCATGTACGACTGAGGCGTGCCCCCTCCACCGAAGGTCGCCGCCACGCGTGGATAGCCCGATTCGTCGGTCAGGCCCTTGGCGCGGATCTCGAGCAGCTTCGCCGCGATGGCGGCCAGCGCCTCGTCCCATGAGATCGGAACGAAGCCGGGGTCCTCGCCGCGTCCCTTCTTCGGGTTCGTGCGTCTCATCGGTGAGCCGATGCGGTTCGGGTTGTAGAGCTTCTGTATGAGCCCGTAGGCCTTGACGCAAACCTTGCCGCCGCCCGGGTGAACGGCGGCCGCGGCGAAGTTCGGCTCGACTTCGGTGGCGACGCCGTTCTTCACGGTGACGGTGAGGAGGTCGGGGCCGGCGACGCATTGATAGCAGTAGGTGGCGGTCTTCATCTCACAATCCCAGGTACGCCTGCTGCACCTGCTCGTCCTCGAGCAGCCGCGCGCCGGCTCCAGAGTGTACGATGCAGCCGGTCTCGAGCACGTAGCCGCGGTCGGCCGCGGCGAGCGCCGCCTGGGCGTTCTGGTCAACCAGGAAGATCGTGGTCCCGGAAGCCTTGAGCGAGCGTATGGTGACGAAGATCTCCTCGACCAGGCGGGGCGCAAGCCCCATGCTCGGCTCGTCGAGGAGCAGCAGCCTGGGAAGCGCCATCATCGCCCGGCCGATCGCGAGCATCTGCTGCTGCCCGCCGGAGAGCGTACCCGCTGCCTGGCGGCGGCGCTCCTTGAGTGCCGGAAACACGGCGTACACCCGCTCGATGGCACGCTCGCGCTCGAGCCGGCTGCGGGTGTAGCCGCCGAGCTTCAGGTTGTCCTCGACCGACAGCGGCGCGAACACCAAGCGCCCCTCGGGCACCTGCGCAATTCCAAGTCGCACTCGCCGGTCCGATGGCGCCCGGGTGATGTCTTCGCCACAGAACAGTACTTGTCCGGCGCTCACCCGCTGCACGCCGGAGAGCGCGCGCAAGAGCGTGGTCTTGCCCGCACCGTTGGCACCCACCAGCGCCACGAGCTCGCCTTCCGCGACGCACAGGTCGATGCCCTTCAGCGCGGGAATGCGGCCGTAGTGGCTCTCGAGAGCTCGCAGTTCTAGCATGTCAGTGCACCCTCGCCGCGGCCCCCAGGTACGCCTCGATGACGCGGGGATCGTGCCGCACGGCGTCGGCCGGGCCCTCGGCGAGCTTGCGACCGTAGTCGAGCACCAGCACGTGGTCCGAGATGCCCATCACCAGCCGCATATTGTGCTCGACCAGCATCACCGTGCGGCCGTGCGCGCACAGCCCGCCGATCAGCTCGGCGATCCCGCGCATCTCTGCCGGGTTAAGCCCCGCTGCGGGCTCGTCGAGCAGCAGGAGGCGCGGCTCGGTCGCGAGCGCGCGAGCGATCTCCAGGCGCTTGAGGGCGCCGTAAGGCATCGCCTCGGAGCGCGCGTCCAGCCAATCGGCAAGGCCGACAAAGCGCATCAGCTCGGCTGCTTCCTCCCGGCAGGCGCGCTCGGCTCGTGCCAGAGCGGGGGTACGCAGGAGCGCCGTCGCGAGGCTGCAGCGCTCGCGGCGGTAGCGCCCGACCATGACGTTCTCGAGCGCGCTCATGTTGAAGAACACCTGCAGGTTCTGGAAGGTGCGCGCCACGCCCGCTTCCGCGAATTGATGCGGCGCGCGCCCGGCGAGGTCGACATCGTCGAGGAGGATGCGACCGCCCGAAGGGGCGTAGATCCCGGTGAGCAGGTTCAGCAAGGTGGTCTTCCCGGCGCCGTTCGGGCCGATGATCGAGGTCACCTTGCCGTGCGAGACCTCGAAGGAGACGCTGTCGACCGCGCGCAGGCCGCCGAACTCCTTGGACAGGCTCTCGGCACGGAGCAGGTTCATCGCAGATCCCTTCGTGCGGCGAGCTCCCCAAGGCTCGGCACCAGGCCCTTCGGCATGAAGATCATCGTGCCCACCATGACGGCGCCAAACACCACCATCTCGTAGTCCCTGAACACGGTGAGAAGCTGAGGTAGGGTGGTCAACACGGCGGCGCCCACAACGGCGCCGTAGGTCGAGGCCATGCCTCCGAACACCACCATGGTGACAAACTCGATCGAGTGGAAGAAGCTCAGCTTGGATGGGGTTATGAAGCTGGAATAGTGCGCGGTGAGGCTGCCTGCGACAGCGGCGAACACCGCGGAGATCACGAAGATCAGCACCTTCTGCCTCGCACTGTCGATCCCCGAGACCTCGGCGGCAACCTCCGAGGCGGAGAGCGCGCGCAAGGCGCGCCCCGTCGGCGACTCGACGAGGTTCAGCGACAGCCACACCGCGGCGAGAAGCAGGGCGCCCACCACCCAGTACCAGGTGCCTTCACCGGAAATCGTCGCCCCGAGGATACTCAAGGGCGTGACCGGCATCCCGTCGGGCCCCCCGGTCCAGCGGTCTTCGGTCGCGGCCACGATCGACACGATGACGCCCATGCCGAGGGTCGCCATCGCAAGATAATGCCCCTTGAGGCGGAGGATGGGCCGGCCGATCAGGTAGGCGATGGCCGCCACGCCAAGCGTGGCCGCGGCGATCGAGACGAGCGGCGGCCAGTTGAAACGTGTCGAAAGGATCGCCGACCCATAGGCGCCCAGCCCGAAGAACCCGGCATGGCCGAGGCTGATCTGGCCGGCGTAGCCGATCAGCAGGTTCAGGCCGACGCAGACGATCGCGTTCAGGCCCACGAGGATCGCGACCTCGTAGAAGTAGTTGTTGGGCAGGGCGAGCGGCAACGCCGCAATCACCGCGAGCAGGGCGAGAAGCCCTCCGCGGCGGGGGGAAGCGAGCCACGAAATCATTCACACGCGCTCGGCAGCGCGGCTGCCGAGGATCCCGGTAGGCATGAAGAACAGCATCGCGAGCATCAGCACGAAGGCGATCACGTCCTTGTAGGCCGACGACAGGTAGCCGGCGGAGAGCGACTCGGCGACCCCGAGCAGCACGCCCCCGAGAACCGCGCCCGGCCCGCTGCCGAGGCCGCCGAGCACGGCGGCCGCGAAGCCCTTCAGGCCCAGCATGATGCCGACGTCCCAGGAGGTCAGGGTGATCGGTGTGATCAGGATTCCCGCGACGGCGCCGAGCCCCGCCGAGAGGCCGAACGAGACGAGCAGCACCCTGCGCACATTGATGCCGACGAGCTGCGCCGCGGTGCGCTGGTTCGAGGTCGCGAGCATCGCCTTGCCGAGCAGCGTGCGCCCGAAAAACCATGACAGTGCCAGGACAATCGCCAGCGTCACCCCAACCACCCACAGGCTCTGCGGCAGCAGGGCCGCGCCGGCGACCTCGATCGGCGTGCTCCCGGAGAACGGCGCGAGCGTGTGCAGCTTCTTGTCCCAGACCAGCGCAGCGAGTCCGCGCAGGAGGATCGAGGCGCCGATGGTAATGATGATGAGGGTCACGACCGGCGCGCCGCGCGCCGGCTCGACCGCGAACTTTTCGAGCGCCAGGCCGACCAGGGCGGCGAGGAGAACCGCCGCGGCCATCGCCGCCGGAGCGGGCAACCCCGTCCCGGCCAGCGACACGGTTGTCATGCCGCCGATCATCACGAACTCGCCCTGCGCAAAATTGATGACGTGGCTCGCGTTGAAGATGATCGAGAAGCCGAGCGCCACGAGCGCGTAGATCGCGCCTATCGTGATCCCGCTCAGCAGGTATTGCGCGAGCTGGGCACTCATTCTCTCCTCCATGCGGCGCGAAGGCCGCCGACTTCGCTATTTCACCAGCATCCAATCGCCCTTGCGGACCTCCAGCATTCGGAAGGCGGTGAGGTCCAGGCCCATGTGGTCCTGCGCCGACATGTTGACCACGCCCGCCGTCCCCATGTAGCCGCGCGTCGCCTCCAGGGCGTCGCGTACCTTGGCCTTGTCGGCGGATCCGGCGCGCTTCATAGCCTCCACCGCGAGCATCAATCCGTCGTAGGCGTGGCCGCCGAACGTCGACACCTCGGACTTGAAGCGGCCTTCGTATTCGCGCTTGTAGCCGACCACCACCTTCTTCTGAGGATCGTTGTCGGCGAGGCTCTCAGCCACGAGGAGCGCTGCTGCCGGCAGCCGCACCCCCTCGGCCGCCTCCCCGGAGAGCTTCACGTATTCCTTGGACGCGACGCCGTGGGACTGGTAGAGCGGGACCGTCATTCCGATCTGGCGGAAGTTCTTGGTGACGATCGCCGGTCCCTGGCCGAATCCCGCGTTGAGCACGGCCTGCACGCCGGGCGTGGTGCGGATCTTGGTGAGCTGCGCGGTCATATCGGCGTCCCCCGCCCCGTAGGACTCGTCGGCGACGATGTCGATCTTGTTCTGGGCCGCCACCTTGAGGCATTCGGCACGCATCGACTTGTCGAAGCCGCCCGAGCCGGAGATGAGCGCGATCTTTGCCACGCCCCGCGAGCGCATATCCACGAAGATCTTCTCGCACGCCATGCGGTCAGTGTGCGGCGTCTTGAATACCCATTTCTTGACCGGTTCGATGATCACGACGGCGCCGGCGAGCGAAATGAAGGGAATCCCGGCGGCTTCGACCAGCGGTACAACCGCCATGGTCTCTCCCGTCGTCGAGCCGCCGACGATGACGTCGACCTTGTCCTGCTCGATGAGCCGTCTCGCGAAGGTGCGAGCCTTCTCCGCGTCGCCCGCGGAATCGTAGGCGACCAGCTCGAGCCGTCTGCCGAGCACGCCGCCGGCCGCGTTGAGTTTCTCGACGTACAGGTCGAGCGTCTTCTGCTCGGGATCGCCGAGGAACGCGGCCGGACCGGTAATCGACAGAAAGGCCCCCACTTTTATCGGCTCCTGCGCCCAGGCGACCCCCGTTCCAAGCGCCGCCGCCAGCGCTCCTGCCGCGAGCGCCCCCAACCCTATCGCCTTGTCTCTGCGAGTCATTCTCCACCCCCGATGTCGAGATCTCCGGAAAGGGGAACCTAATACGGTAATGCGATGCGAAATTTGATCCATATCAAGTGATTCCGTATCCGGTGCTCAGTTGATCCAGATCAAACACCTTGCCGTGCGTTGTAGAAAGCTGAGCCGTCTATCCGCTTCGGTCGGGGGGCCCGGGTGTCTCCTCGGGAGCCAAAATGTCGATGAACGCCGCCGAGACCCTGCTATCGACAGGGGAGGACGATCGTACGGCGCTGGAATGTTCGAACTCGTCCATTTCGTATCGACAATTGCGCGATGCGGTGGGTCGCGCGGCGGGAATGTGGCGCAGTCTGGGCCTGCAGACCGGTGATCGTGTTCTCGTCTACGCGCCCGACAGCATCGACTGGGTGACCGCCTACCTCGGCGCGATCTGGGCGGGCGGTGTCGCGGTAGGCTTGAACTCGCGCCTGTTCGAGAAGGATCTGTCGGCCGTTCTCGCCGACTGTGGCGCACGCTTCATCTTCTGCGACCCCGGCGGGGCGGCGGCCCTGGAGAAGCTGCTGCGAAGCCAGCACGCGGCTCCGCGCATCGTGGCGCAGTCCGAGGCGCAAGCACTCTGGAGCGCTGCAGCGGCGCTGCCCGCGGAGCAACGCCCCGACGAGGCCCCAGCGCTGTGGTTGTATACGTCCGGTACCACCGGGCTCCCCAAGGGCGTGATCCACGCGCAGCGCGCGGTGAAGGAAACCGCGAGCTTCGCAAGGACCGTGCTCGGTCTGGACGAGCGCGCGCGGCTCTACGCTTCTTCCAAGCTGTTCTTCGCGTATGCGCTGGGCAATGCGCTTTGCGCCGGCCTGCGCCTCGGGGCGACAGTCATCCTGGAAAGCGAGTGGCCGACGGCCGAGCGGGTCGCCGAGGTCGTAGAGCGCCACCGTCCTACGGTGCTGTTCTCGGTACCCACGCTTTACCTGAAGATGCTCCAGGCCGGCCTTTGCGGACAGCTGGTCCGCGCCGGCGTGCGGCATTTCGTCTCTGCCGGAGAAGCGCTTCCCGCTGGCGTGCGCAAGCTGTGGAAAGAGGGGACTGGAATTGCGCCGGTATCCGGCTACGGGACTTCCGAGACGATCGCACTTGTCTTGTACTGCAAGGAGGATGGCGCGGGTCTCACGCCATCGCCGATGGTTGAAATACGCGAGCGCACCGTTCCGGAGGAGCCCGCAGACGCGCCCCGGCGCATCTGGCTGCGGCATCCCTGCGTTTCGCTCGGCTATTGGAAGCGGCCGCGGGCGCAAAGCGACAGCTTTTCAGACGGCTGGTTTTCTCCCGGAGACCTCTTCCGGCGCGTCGGGGACGCCTGGGAGTTCTGCGGGCGCGACGACGACATGCTGAAGATCTCCGGGCAATGGGTGAGCGTGCTGGAAATCGAGCAGGTGCTGCTTCAGAGCGCGAACGGCAGCGTGCAACAGCTCGCGGCCGTCGGCCACGCCGGCCCGGATGGGCTGGGCTCGGTCGCGCTGTTCGCCGTCGCGGTCGCCGGTCGGGAGCCCGAGGCGCGGGAGCGGATAGAGGCGGGGATAGGCGCGCTGCCGAAGATCAAGCGGCCGAGGCTCGTCAAGTGGATAGACGAAATGCCGGTCACGGCCACCGGCAAGCTCCAGCGGCGCAAGCTCAAGGAGCTGTATCTGAACCGGGCGTTTGCGTAGATGGTCACGATCGAAAAGAAAGGGCGCGTCGCTGTCGCCACGCTTTCCCGCCCGCCGGTGAACGCGTTCGATGCGGCGCTGGTCGCGCGCCTGGACGCATTCCTCGACGAGATCGCCAACGACGACCGCCTGGCGCTGCTCCACATCCGGAGCGATCAAAAGGCCTTCTGCGCCGGCGCCGACCTCGCGCTGATGCGCTCGTGTTTCGAGTCCGCCGACGGTGTAGAAGCGATGGTCGAGGTCGTATCGAGGATGCAGGAGCTGTTCGATCGCATCGAGGCGTTGCCTTTTGTCACGCTCGCCGAGATCGGCGGCGCCGCGCTGGGAGGCGGAATGGAATTGGCGCTCGCGTGCGACCTGCGTGTCGCCGCCTCGCAGGCGAAGCTCGGGCTGCCCGAGGTGGGACTGGGGCTGGTGCCCGGCGCAGGCGGCACGCAGAGACTGACGCGCCTCTGTGGGCGCGGCGTGGCCAACCGCCTGATTCTGGGCGCCGAGGTCGTCGACGGGGCGGAAGCCGAAAGGCTCGGGCTGGTCCAATGGGCGCAGCCGCGGGAGCGTCTGGCCGAGTGGACGCGGGAGCTCGCCGCGAAAATCGCCGCCTTGCCCAGAGCGGCACTGACCCTGGCCAAGGAATGCATGTCCGCGCAGGGCGATCCCGGCCGGGACGGCTTCGTCGAGGAAATCGACGCGAGCCGGCGCCTGTATCTCCACCCTGAGACGCGAGACAAGATTTGCGAATTCCTGAATCGAAACGCTACGCAGGGCTTTTCCAAGGAGACGCTATGAATCTGAGCGACAAGATTGCGGTCGTTACCGGCGGCGGCTCGGGCATCGGTCGGGCGACCGCCGAAGCGCTGGCCGCGAGCGGGGCGACCGTGTGCATAGGCGACATCGCGCGCGAGAACGGCGAGGCCGCCGCCGCCGAGATCCGAAGGAGCGGCGCGAAGGCGGAATATGTGCACCTCGATCTGACCGACCGGGACTCGGTCAAGCACTTTGCGGCCGCGGTATTGCAGCGTTTCGGCCGGGTGGACATCCTCGTGAACGGTGCCGGCTGGGGCAAGACGATCCCGTTTCTCGAGAGCGACGACGCCTTCTGGGAAAAGGTGATCAGCCTGAACTTCGTCGGGCCGATGAGGCTTACCAAAGCGCTGCTGCCGCAGATGTTCGAGCGCAAGTCCGGCCGGATCGTAAACGTCTCCAGCGACGCGGGGCGCGTCGGCAGTCTGGGCGAAACCGTGTACTCCGGCGCGAAGGCGGGACTCCTCGGCTTCACCAAGGCGCTCGCACGCGAAGGTGCGCGCTACAACGTTACCGTCAACTGTGTCTGCCCGGGGCCCACCGACACGCCGCTCATGGCAGCGGTTCCCGAGAAGATCAAGGAAGCCTTCATCAAGGCGATCCCCATGCGCCGATTCGGCAAGCCTGCAGAGGTGGCGCAGGCCATCGCGTTCTTCGTCGGACCGAACACCGACTACATCACCGGCCAGGTCCTGAGCGTGAGCGGCGGGCTCACGATGGCCGGATAGAGAAACACAGAGGAGCCCGACCATGAAGACGATGAATCTCGCCGGATACAAAGCCGCGCATTTTTCCTACTCGGTGTCCGGCAAGGTAGCGACGATCATCCTGAGCCGTCCCGAGCGCAAGAACCCGCTTACGCTCGACTCCTACGGCGAGCTGCGTGACCTGTTCCGCGACATGGCGTACGCGTCCGACGTCAAATCGGTCGTCATCACGGGCGCAGGCGGCAACTTCTGCTCCGGCGGCGACGTCCACGAGATCATCGGTCCCCTGGTGGAGATGAAGCGCAAGGGCGACATGGCCGGGCTGCTCGCCTTCACCCGCATGACAGGCGACATGGTGAAAGCGATGCGCGCCTGTCCCCAGCCGATCGTCGCCGCGATCGACGGGGTATGCACCGGAGCAGGCGCGATGATCGCCTGCGCATCGGACATGCGCCTCGGCACCGCGCGCTCGAAGCTCGCGTTCCTGTTCGTTCGCGTCGGGCTCGCCGGTGCCGACATGGGCGCGTGCACCCTGCTACCGCGCCTTATCGGGCTCTCTCGCGCCGCCGATCTCTTGTATACAGGGCGTGTCGCGGGCGGCGAGGAGGCCGAGCGCTTCGGCTTCTACAACCGTCTGGTGGAGCCGGAGAAGCTGACGGAGGAGGCGGCGGTTCTCGCCAAGAGCCTCGCCGACGGCCCGACGTTCGCCCACGGCATCACCAAGACCATGCTGTGGCAGGAATGGAGCTCGGGGCTGGGCGAATGCATCGAGGCGGAGGCCCAGGCCCAGGCGCTGTGCATGCAGACCGGCGACTTCGAGCGCGCCTACCGCGCTTTCGTTGCCAAGGGGAAGCCCGTATTCGAGGGCAACTGATTCCGGGTTAACTTCGCGCGCGTTTCGGGACGGCCTGGCTCTTTTCTTTGGCGCGCTGACGCTCGATCAGCTTCAGCATGGTGTCGACCGTGATCGATCGGAAGGTCGCCTTCGCGATCTCGTCGATCTCCGCCAGCACGACCCCGAGCGCCCGTCCCACGTCCGTGGAAGCGCCCGCTTGGCGGTTGCGGCCGGCGTGATTGCCGATGTCCTCGAACAGCTCGATGATGTCCAGGAGCGTAAGGCGGCTGGCGCTGCCGCCGAACCTGTAGCCGCCGCCCACGCCGCGGGTCGACTCGAGAATGCCCGCGCGGACGAGTTCCCGCAGTACCTTGGCCAGATGGTGAGTGGAAACGCGGTACTTCGACGCGATGTCGGCGGCGGAGATCGGGTCGTGTGTGTTGACCGCGAACTCGAGCACGCTGTACAAGGCCAGGCTCGTGCTGATCTGCAGTTTCATGCCGGCGCACCTCTCCGCCGGAGCTCCCGCCTCCACGTCCTCACTTCAGATCCTTCTCGAGGGGAATGACAGGGGCGGCCATCATCGCCTGGCTGCGGAAGAAGGACAGCACCAGGCTGTTGTCGCGGGCGACGAGGGTGCGCACCTTGTCGACGCCTGCACGTCGAAATCCGGCGCAGATCGAGTCCAGAAGACGGGTCGCGATCCCTGCGAGGCGGGCACCAGGGCGCACGCTTATGCCGAACACCCACCCGCACGGGGGAGACCCGAACTCCCAATCGCGCACCTCGCCGATGATGAAGCCGTGGATCGTGTCGCCGGACTCGGCGACCAAGAACAGGCGTTGGCGGCTGCGGCCGGCCCCGTACCGGTGGAACAGCTCGAACCAGTAGTCCGTCTTCTTCTTGCCGGTGATCTCCGAGTCGATCGCGATCACCTGGTCGAGGTCGGTGGCCTCGGCGGGGCGCACCCGCAGCCCGGCGAGCGCAAGCGGCGCGTCCTTCATGGAACCGGACGACCCGGCGCGTCTTATCGGGCCCAAGGCTTGATCTGGATCAAAAATGGCATCTGAATGCGATATTAGCATCGATTCGTTTGCCGGGAGGCGGAACCCCGAGTGACGGCCGCGAATTATCGGCGCCAGGTCGCCGCGGCGCTCGCGCAGCGTTCCGAGCGCGAGCTCTCGGCTTAGCGGAGTCGCAGGAGGAAGGCTATGGAACTGACGCGCCAGATCAGCCGCAGGCTGCACGAGGAGCATGTCGCGGTCTTGGATCTGCTGGCGCGTTTCGAGCAGTCGCTCGCGCGGCGCGGCGAGCCTCCGCCGGCCGACGACGTGGCTTGGCGCGGGCTGCTGTCGCAGCTCGATACCGCGCTCCGGTACGAAATCACGCGCCATTTCGGCCTCGAGGAGGATCAGCTTTTCCCGCGGCTGCATCAACACGGCGAAGGCGATCTCGCCGACCTGCTGTTCGAGGAGCACGAAGCGATCCGCGCCGTGGTCGGTCCGCTGCTCGGGCTCATCGCGCGAGCGGCGGCGGGCGGGCTCGACGTCGCGGGCTGGAAGGCGTTCAAGGTCTCGGGACTCGAGCTCGTGGAGCGCCTCGGCTCGCATGCGCAGAAAGAGGAGCGCGCGCTGGTGCCGCTGGTGGACGAGATGCTCGACGAGCAAACGGACGACACCCTTTGGAGCGAATACGCCGCGGACTGACGCGCGAGGGAGATACCGGATGCCTACCCCTGCAACCGTCTCGGAAGACATGAAATTGCGTCGCCTGGCGCGGAGCGACCTACCCGCGGTTACCGCCATCGACGCTGCGGGCATCGGCCGCTCGCGGCGGGACTACATGGAGCGGCGCCTGGAAGCGGCGCTGAGGGAGCCCTCGCTGCACCTGCAGTTCGCCGCCGAGCGGGCGGGCACCCTGCTCGGGTATCTGCTCGCGCGGAAGCTTGAGGGAGAGTTCGGGCGGCCGGAGCCCGCGCTGCGGCTCGAGATCATCGGGGTGCTTCCGGGCGAGCAGGGCCACGGCATCGGTTCGAAGCTCCTGGGCAAACTCGAGTCCGAGGCAAGGAGCTTGGGCGTCCGCGAGCTGCGCACGCAGGCGACGTGGCGCAATCACCCGATGCTGCACTTCTTCGATCGCTGCGGCTTTCGACTCGGCCGCAACGTCGTCCTCGACCGCGAAGCGCATCGCGGCGTCGTCGGGGAGGAGATGCCGGGTACCGCGGGAGAGCCACATCACGACGCATCCGGGCTCGACTACGGCGCGCAGGCGCCGAACGATTTCGAGGCGCTGGCACGCGACCGCCACGACGTGCGGTCGCTGGCACAGGTGGATCTGCCCGACATCGAGCGCATTGACCGCCGGATCACGGGGCGCGATCGCCGCGCCTACATCTCGCGCATCGTCGACGAGGCGCTGCGGGACTCCGCGGTGCGCGTGTCGCTCGCCGCGCACGCCGGCGGATCGGTCACGGGCTTCGTCATGGCTAAAGTGGATTTCGGTGACTTCGGCCGGACCGAGCCGGTGGCGGTGGTCGACACCATCGGTGTCGATCCCGGCTTCGCGGGGGCCGGGATAGGCACGGCGCTGCTGTCGCAGCTGTTCATCAACCTCGATGCACTGCACGTCGAGCGCGTCGAGACGGTGATCGCGTGGGAGAACTTCGCGCTGCTGGAGTTCTTTCACCGCGCCGGTTTTGGCCCGAGCGAGCGCCTCGGGTTCGTGAAGCAAATCGAATAGGGAGGGGCGATGAAGCTCGACATCTTCAATCATGTCTTTCCGAAGCGATTCTACGATCGCATGCTCGCGGTGCTGCCGGACGGGCGAGACATGAACAAGCGCGTGCGCAACATTCCTGCGATCGTCGATCTCGACGCGCGCTTTCGCATCATGGACGCGTTTCCAGACTACGCGCAGGTCATCTGCCTGCCACAGCCGCCGATCGAATCGCTCGGGCCGCCGAAGATTTCCGGTGAACTGGCGCGTATCGGCAACGACGGCATGGCAGAGCTGGTATCGAAACACCCGGATCGCTTTCCGGCCTTCATCGCGGGGCTGCCGATGAACGATCCCGAAGGCCTCCTGAAGGAGGCCGAGCGCGCGGTCACGAAGCTCGGGGCGGCCGGGGTCCAGGTGTTCACGAACGTGAACGGGGCTCCCCTCACCGCGCCGCAGACGTTGCCTCTCTTCGATCTGATGGCGAGGCTCGATGCTCCCCTATGGTTGCACCCGGCGCGCGGTGCCGATCGCCCGGACTACACGACCGAAAGGAAGAGTCACTACGAGATCTGGTGGACGCTTGGCTGGCCGTACGAAACGAGCGTCGCGATGGCCCACATCGTGTTCGCCGGCCTATTCGACAAGCATCCCGACCTCAAGATCATCACCCACCACCTCGGCGGGATGATCCCGTACTTCGAGGGCCGCGTCGGCCCGGGCTGGGACCAGCTGGGCACGCGTACCTCCGACGAGGACTACTTTGCGCTGCTGAAGAAGCTGCAGCGGCGTCCGATCGACTACTTTCACCTCTTCTACGCCGATACCGCGGTCTTCGGCTCGCAGCCGGCGACCGAATGCGGCCTCGCGTTCTTCGGCGCGGATCGTGTTCTGTTCGCTTCCGATGCGCCGTTCGACCCCGAGAAGGGCTCCGCTTACATCCGCTGGACCATCGAGATCATCGACCGGCTCGACATCACGGCAACGGAGCGTTCGGCTATCTACGAGGGGAATGCGCGCCGGCTGCTGAAGCTGCCGACGAGCGAGACGCCCAGGATGAAGGCCGCTGCCAGTGCCGGCTGAGACGCCCTCCTCAGAGCGGGGGCAGACGCGGAAAGTCTACGCGGATGGCGGAGAGTGGGCTGTTGGGGCAGAATCACCGCCATGGCCGTCACTTTCAACGAGCGGTCTGTCGACGCCCAGTCCCTCGGGGTCCATGCCTACCGTCAGCGGCTGCTGACCGAGGCCCGTGTCAGGGGCACCTGCGTGCTTCTCGACCGCTGGACGCTCGGGCCGGGGGCCGTGATCGAGCTGGGACTCGCCGAGAGCGAGCTTGCGTGGCTCCAGCTTCTCGATGGCGAAGCGGTGCTGTCGAGCCGCGCCGGCGCGCAGCGGCTCAGCGCTGACAACGTCGTCTTCCTGCCGCCGGGGTTCCTGGGCGCGCTGACCGCGCACAACGAGGCGACGGTGCTCTACGCCGAGGTTCCGGACGCCGACCGGCTCGATCCGCAGATCGCGGCACAGGCGCTGCGACTCAGAGTCGTGGACTGGACGCGCGAGCCCGTGCTCGACTCCGAGCACGACGCCCGCAAGCGCATCTATCTGGTCACGCCCAAGCTCAGCGGCACCAGGGCGATCAAGGGCGAGATGATCATCTACCCGCCGGGGACAGAGTGCCCCAACCACCACCACGAGGGCGCCGCGCATTTCATGTACGTGCTCGCGGGAAGCGGCACCGCCTGGGCGAACGAGCGGCCGTTTCAGGTGAAGAAGGGCGATCTGGTCTGGTACGCCGACTGCGAGCGCCATTACCTGAGAAGCGATCCCCTGGAGGGAATGCGCTTCGTCGAGTACTTCGTGCCGGGCGAGTGCACGACAATTTGGGCGCCGGGCGCGCAGGTGTGTACCTGGCGGCCGACCGGCAAGGACATACGCGGCGGCGCGCCCACGCGCGAGATCTCCAGGCACAGCTCGCAGGACTTCGCCATCCCGCGGGACGTCTAGCCTCGCGGGGCGACTTAGCCGCGCCGCGCGCTAGCCGTGCAGCTGCCTGTACTTCTCCAATAGCTCGTCTTTCGACTCGCGGAAGTCAGGGTGATCGAAGATGCAATTGGAGGGACAGACGAGCTTGCACTGCGGCTCGTCCTCCGCCCCCACGCATTCGGTGCAGCGCAGCGGATCGATCACGTATGGAGTCCCCTTCTTGATGGCCTCGTTCGGGCACACCGGCACGCAGGCATCGCACTCGGTGCAGTCCTGGTTGATCAGCAGGGCCATGTTCGGTCTCCTTTGGAGGTCAGGCGGCGGCGCGCTCCTCGAGCGCGCGCAGCTTCTGATGGCGGAAGGCGCCCCACAGCGCGGCGCCGATGGCACCGGCGTAGATCGAGTCGGGGTGACTGACTGCCGTCAGGTCTTTCATCTTCTCGTTTACGAGCTCCTCGGTGAGGGCGGCCAGCAGGCCCGAGTCGAGAGCGAGCCCGCCGGTCAGCAGCACAGTGCCCGTCGTGATTCCGGTGACTTTCAGAAGCTTCGCCAGGCGCGAAGCCATCGACAAGTGGATCCCTTTCAGGATGTCGCAGGTGGCGATGCCGCGCGAGACCATGTTGATGACGTCGGTCTCGGCGAGCACCGCGCAGATCGAGCTCACTTTCTCCGGTGTCTTGGAGGTCTGCGACAGCGGACCGATCTCCTCGACGGCGACGCCCAGGTAGCGCGCGATGTTCTCGAGGAATTGCCCCGAGCCGGAGGCGCACTGGCTGGTCATCTTGTAGGAGAGGACCTTGCCGCGCTCGTCGACGTAGATGGCGCGCCCGTTCAGCGCGCCGATGTCGACGACGGCGCGCGCCGCCGGCTGAAGGAAGACGCCGCCGCGCGCGTGGGTGGTCATCGAATAGAAATGGCCGGTGGCGAACTTGACGTTCTCGCCCTCGCCAGTGGTGGCGACGTAGTCGAGGTCGCCGGGCTCGAGGCCCGCCTCGGCGATGACCTCGTCGTGGCCGGCGCGCGCCAGGGCCATGGGATCACGCCGGCGGATACGCTCGACGCGCTTGGCGAGCCACTCGGCCCTGTCTCCGTCCGAACGGAAGAGCGCGGTCTTGACCGCGCCGGACCCGATGTCGATGCCCATCGTATGGATCATGGTCATGCCCTCGCTTCCGCGGTCTTGCCTTCCTCGACTACCGCGCGCCAGGCAAAGGTCGCGCCGCCGAGCGCCCCGGTGTATATGGAGTCCGGATTGATGTTGAGCGTCATCTCGCCGTAGTTCTCCCTGACCAGCTCCTTCAGCGCCTTTACCGCGGCCTCGTTCTTGGCGACCCCGCCGGTGAAGGTGAATTCGTTCCTGATTCCGCCCGAGCGCGCGAGGATGGACATTGCGCGCAGAATGATGGCTCGGTGCAGGCCGGCCATGATGTCCTCGCGCTTGTCGCCAAGCGAAAGGCGGTCGCGCAGCTCGGCGCCCGCGAAGACCGTGCAGGTCGAGTTGATCTTGATGGTCTTGGTTGCCTTCATCGCCAGGGGCCCGAGCTCGTGCAGGCCCATGTTCATTTCGTCGGCGATGTAGCCGAGATAGCGCCCGCAGCCGGCGGCGCAGCGGTCGTTCATCTGGAACGACTCGACGATGCCGGCCTTGTCGACCTGGATAGCCTTCGTGTCCTGGCCGCCTATGTCGAGCACGGTCGCGGTGTTCGGATACATCACGTGCGCGCCCAGCCCGTGGCACAGGATCTCCGAGCGGATATGCTCCTTCGAGAAGGGCAGCCGGGCGCGGCCGTAGCCGGTGCCGACGACGTAGGTCTCCTCGAGCGACGTGTCGAGCACGCCCTGGATCGGAGCGCGGATCCTGTCGGCACGTGCCGCGGTGTCGGGCATGACGCGGAAGGTGCGATCCAATCCGCGCAGCATGGGGCCCGAGGTGTCGGCGTACACCCGGTTCTCGACTTCGATGATCGATCGATCGAATACGTTGAGCAGCATGTCGTAGCGGACCCCGGCTTCCTTGGCCACCGCCTCGCCGATCGCGAGGTAGCGGCTCCCGGCAATATCGCGGAAGAAATCCGACTTGCGCTTTGCACCGGGCGCGAACAGCATCGGCGATTCCTCGCGCAACAGCTTGAAGACCTCTTCGAGGGCGCCGCCGACACCTTCGGCGGCGTCGCCGAAGTGCGCGCTGCCGAGGTTCTTGCGGCAGGTCGCTTCGAGGTCAGCGAGCTGCTCGAGGAACTGCTCGAGGCGGAAGTCCCGCTCCAGCTGCTCGACGAAGGCGCCCAAGCCCCCGTTGAGCGCGCCGGACTCGGCGAGCGCGCCCCGGAACAGATGGAAGCGGGCGTTGACCAGCGCTTCCTGCTTGGCTACCGTCGCGGCTGTGTCGTAGTTCGAGCGCGAGTTCGTGATGCCGCGGCCGAGCACGTTCTGGTTCTCGTCCATCACCACCGCCTTGGTGGTGGTGGAGCCTAGGTCGATGCCGATGAAGCAGCGCATAGTCGTTCCCTCTAGTGCGCGGTCGCGATCGGGATCACTCCGGGCGTCGATGCGTGCGCCGCCAGCCCCGCGGCGCGCTTCTGCTTGATCATCTGGAAATAGGACTCAAGGCGGTTCTTGATGTTCGCCGCCGAGAAGTAGCGCGGATCGACCAGGTCGGACTCGATGAAGGCCGCCGGCTTGCCGGTGCGCCTCTCGACTTCACGCAGGATCAGCAATTGCCCGGCGGAGAAGCTGTTGCAGCTCTTGATCGAGTTGATCAGCAGGCCGTCGGCCTCGTAGTCCTCGATATACTTGCAGATCATGGCGATGCGTTGCGGAAAGTTCAGGTTCGTGTAGCAGCCTAGGCAGTACTCGGCAAGCGACTCGAGGGGCCGGTCGGCGTCGTGGCGGAAGCCGAAGTCGTACACGCCGCCGACCTTGGCATAGGTCGAGGCGACGACGACCGCGCCCTCGTCGTAGAACATCTTCCAGAAGTCGCGGAAATTCGTCCAGTTGGGCGGGCCCTCGACGACCAGGCGGTATTTCTCCTCGGCCATCTCGCCGTCGGGCGTCACGGGGCCCTTCTTCTCTCTTGCGCGCTGCGACACCTCTTCCCACAACATCTCGTAGTACTTGGTCGCCTCGGGCGTGCCGCGGAAGGCCGTGAAGATCGGACCGATGTAGTAGACGCCGCCGAAGTAGCCGTCGATGGGCGAGGGCCGGTTCTTCGCCGACTGCAGCACGCGGACGAGATTCTCCTCGGCCTTCTGGGATTCGCGCATGTACTCACGCAGCCTGTCGATGTCGAACTTGGCGCCGGACACGCGCTCGAGCGTCGGGATCACCTTGTCCTTTAGCTGCTTGACGACGTAGTCGCGCATGTTCGGCGCGATCTTCCCGTCGCCCTGGTAGGGGACGTGCAGCATGATGGTCTCGCCGCCGTACTTCTGGCGGATCAGCTCGAACCATTTCATGAAGGTAAAGCAGCCTGTGTACGACAGGAGCAGCACGTCCGGGGTGGGCAGGGGCTCGCCGGTGGGGCCGATGTTGCCCTCCAGGATCATTCCGAGGTCGGCCTTGACGTAGGTGCAGACATCCTCCGAGTGTCCGTCCCGCTCCGCATCCATGATCATCTTGCCGGAGCGCTTGCGCATGGCGTTCTGCAGCGCGTTGGTCTCGGGAAGGCTGCGCGCGAGGCCGAAGCACATCAGCAGCTCGTTCAGGTTTCCCGGGACGAAGGTTGCGGCGATCTTGCGGCCGACGTCGTGCGCCGTGGCGAGCTCATGGTAGTTGCGGTTGATCATCTCCTTCTGGAGCAGCATCGAGTCTTCCTTCTGCACCGGCGCCGGACGCTTCTTCGGCGCGGAAGACGGCATCATTTGGATCGGGGTGCTCATGGCCTCTCCAGGTTATGCAGCGCTCCAAAGCTTGATCGAATCTGCAAACGTGCCGGCCTGTTCGCGAATCGGAGCCATCTGGCCGGTGTTCTCGGCGAACTTGAACGCGGTATACGGAACCTTGTGCTTGCCGAGGATCCCGAGGAGCATTGGGCGGTCCAGGAGCGCCGGGTCACAGAACGAGGCCGCGGCGAAAATCACGCCTTCCGCGGCGGTGTTCTTCACCTGCTTCAGCAGGTACTGCCCCTTGTCCTCGCGCTTGTCTTCCCATTTGGAGGCGGTCGATATCGACTGGTGCAGGAACGCCTTCGACAGGGCTTCGAGCGGGTCGCCGGTCTCGGCCACGTCTCCGGTGATCCAGCGCATCACCAGCATGAAATCGTCATCGACGATGTAGCAGCCCGACATCTCGATCGATTTGATCAGCGCGAGCGGCGGCTGCTCGCAGAACGAGCCGGTGAGGGCGATGCGCGCGTTGTCCCGCCTGGGACGCGTCTCGGCGTCGGCCGCGGCGATGTAGTCGCGCACCAGCCGCGTGTGCTCCTCGGGCGGCAGAACCATGCCCGCCCGGGTGACCAGGTACACTTCTGACGTCGGTGCCTGCCAGGGTTTCTGCGAGCGGAACGCGTACAGGTCGCGCATCGCACGGCGATTTTCGTTGTAGACGGCGATCGAGGCGCGGAGAGCCTCGTCGCTTATCGGCTTCCCGGCGAGCTTTCCGAGGTCGTCGCGCAATCCCCGCAGCTCGTTTACGTAGAACTGGCCGCCGATCGTGTCGTCGAAGTTCTGCGGCACGTCGAAGTATCTCACGTACTTGTCCGGGAACATGATCTGCCACATGCCCGAGAGGTTGCGGATGACGTCGCATATCGACGGGAACAGCATTCCGTCCAGGCAGTCGAGCCGCCCGGTGAGCCCCAGCTCGAGAGTGGAGCGTGGAATTCGGCAGATGTAGCTCTGGTAGTACGCATCCCCCTGGATCACCTCGATCTGATCGCCGCCGCCCAGGATACCCACCGGCAACATGTTGGCGGCATGCACGATCTCGCGCGGGACGTAGAGCGGCATGTAGCCGATGGCCTTGCGGCCGGTTCCAGCGGCCTTCCAGTCCTTGACCGCGTTGAAATGAAGGTCCTCGAACAGCGCTTGGCAGCGCGCCATGATTTGCCGGAGATCGCCGGTCATCGGTGCTCCCATCTCGGCGAGCGCTTGGCGATGAAAGCTTCCAGGCCTTCCTTCGCGTCGCGCGTCTGCATCAGGTGATTGAGGTAGACCCGCTCGACGTGCGCGATGCGCCGCTCGACCTGAGGGACGAAGCTTTCGCGGACGGCATCGACAGCCCAGGCGAGCGAGGAGGCGCTCTTCGTGGCCAAGTGTGTATCGAAGTAGGCAAGGGCAGCCGCCTCGGGGTCGTCCGCGACCGCGTGGACGAGTCCCAGCGCCTTCGCTTCGGTCGCGTCGACCGAGCGGCCAGAGAAGAGCAAGTCCTCCGCCGCGCTCTGCCCGATTCGCAGGGGCAGCAGGCAGGAAGCGGCCGGTGCGAAAACTCCCAGCTTGATCTCGGGCTGGCCGAGCTTCGCGTCGCGGCTTGCGAAGATCAGGCTTCCCGCCAGGGCGAGCTCGAGCCCCCCGCCGAGGCACTGGCCACGCACCACGACGAGGATGGGCCGCGGCCATTCGAGCATCACTCTCATCAAGTCGTGAAAACTGGAGAGCATCTCGGCGCATTTCTCGGGGAGGTGCTCTTCGACGCTGGCACCGAAACTGAAGTGAGGTCCCTCGGAGTCGAGCACGGCGGCGCGCACGGGGCCGGGCTCGGTGTACGCGGCGAGCGCCTGGGACAGCGAGGCGATCATCTCGGAATCGATGATGTTGGCCTTCGGGCGGTCAAGTCGCAGGCGCAGCAATGCTTCGTCCCGGTCGAGCCAAGTCTCGACCGGCCCGCTCGCGGCGAGGCCATGAGTCGGGGAGGCAGTCATTTGGCGCTTCCCGGTTGTATGCGGTCGGTGAGGGCGTCCGACCAGCCTTCGCCCCGTGCAATCGCCTGGCGCAGCGCGATGAAATCCACCTCGCGGTCGTCTTTGGAGCCTTCGTTGAAGGCACGGAATCCCGCGCGGCCCTCGGTCATCATATTGAGCGCAAGCCAGGCGCGGTGGTTCTCCTTGTTGCGGTTCCAGGCTTCGAGCTTCGGCTTGCGCAGTTCCTCGATCGTCTTGGTGGTGCAGTCGGGGAAGGTGAGCAGCAGCTTGGCGCACATATCCTCGACCCTTGCGTCGAGCATGGCGAGGTCGACTGCCCCGCGAGCCAGGAGCGCCTTGCCTTCCTTGGCGGCATCCCCTGTCTTGAAGTCGCCGTATACGACGCGGCCGTACTCGTCGGCGAAGCGTTGCGTCTCGACGAGCGGATTAGCGACGAACCTGCCGTCGACCTTGAGCGCCGGGGCGATGTCGGCGAGCATCCCCCAGTGGTAGGCCTTGTGCGCGGAGAATGGCTCGCACATCACGCACGCGACCATGGCGCGATCCGCGCCGATCACGGGCGGCAGGAAGTCGGTCGCACCGCCGATCGGAGCCGATCCGTGCTTGGGACCGGCCTGACCGAACCTGGCGAGATCTTGCGCGACCGAGAAGTCGCAGGCCATGCCCAGCTCCTGCCCTCCGCCGATGCGCATCCCGTTCACGCGGCAGATCACGGGCTTGTCGCAGGTCAGGATCGACGAAACCATGTCGTTGAACAGGCGCATGTACTGCCGGTATTCCTGCGGCCGGCCCGCGTAGTACTCCGCGTATTCCTTGGTATTGCCCCCGGTGCAGAACGCCTTGTCGCCTACCGCGGTGAATACCACGCAGTTCACATCGCGTGCGTTCGAGGCCGTCCTGAACGCCATGATCAACCCCTTGGCCATCTCGGTCGTGTAGGAGTTGTACTGGGCGGGGTTGTCGAGCCAGATCCAGGCGTTGTACAGGCCTGGTGCGGTCTTGCCGTCGGGCAGGCGCGCCGGCCGCCTTTCATATCGCACGCCTTCCGCGACATACCCCTCTGAAAGGTCGTGGCTTTTCAGAACGAAGGGGGCAGGGTTATCCATACTCCTCCTCAGGTGGACCACGCCTCCGCCAGAGCTTGACCGGTCCCTTGCGGCGGCTATAATGGTATTAAGGTACCATTTTACGATTGTCGCTGTCAAACATGGTGTGCATTGTCTTTGGTTTGGGGCCGCGGAGTTTGCGCTAGATCAAATTCGCTGCGTTCGCCGGACCTAGAATCCGGAGCGCGAGGGATCGGAGGAACACGATGCACGACGGAGCGAGAGCGCCGAGCTTTTCGTTGGCTCTGACCGGAAGCGGGGGGGCCGGGGTGATGACGGCCGGCACGATGCTCCTCGAAGCCGCGGCGCAGGCCGGCTGGTATGGCCTGATGGTGCGCTCCAGCGGGCCACAGATACGCGGCGGCGAAGCGGCCGCGCTCTTGAGACTCGCCGCCGAACCGGTCGAATGCCTGGACGACCGCTTTGACATCGTGGTCGCGGTGGATTGGCAGAACCTGCATCGATTTGCCGACGAGATTCCGCTCGACTCACGGAGTCTCATGATCGGAGACCCGGATCAGGGCAATCCCCCGGAGGCCTTCGTCAAGCGCGGTGCACGCCTGGCGCAGGTCGCGTTCAAGCGCATGGCGAAGGCCATTCCGGGGAGCTGGCCGAACATGATCGTCCTCGGGCTCGCGGGCACGCTTGTCGGGCTTCCCGTCGAGACGTTGAAGTCGGTCGTGCGGAAATCGTACAAGAAGGGCGGCGAGGGACTAGCGGCGAGCCTGGCCGCCGTTGACGCGGGCGCGGCTGCGGCCCAGGCGGTTCCGTCGGTGCCGCGCCTTGCCCCGGCACGGCCGATCGAGAAATCGCGCTGGCTCCTCACGGGCAACGAAGCCGCGGGCTACGGCGCCGTTCGCGGCGGGGTGCGCTTCGTCGCGGCATATCCGATCACTCCGGCGACCGAGATACTGGAATGGCTCGCTCCGGCGTTGTCGGGCGTCGGCGGCACGCTGGTGCAGGCCGAGGACGAGCTCGCGTCCATCAACATGGCCATCGGCGCCTCGTTCGGCGGCGTGCCCTCGCTCACCGCCACGGCCGGGCCCGGACTCTCTCTCATGACCGAGGCGCTGGGCCTTGCCGTCGCCGCCGAAGTGCCCGTCGTCGTGGTCGACGTAATGCGGGGCGGCCCTTCGACCGGGATTCCGGCGAAGAGCGAGCAGAGCGACGTCAATCTTGCGGTCAGCGGGCTGCACGGGGACGCTCCCCGCCTGGTCGTAGCTCCCAACTCCATCGCTGACTGCCTCACCGCCACGCAATGGGCGGTGCACCTTTCGGAAGCGCTTCAGGCGCCCGCGATCGTTCTTTCCGATCAGTACCTCGGCCAGACCCGCGCGGTCGTGAACCGGCCCGACGAGGTGAACCTTATGGCCCGACGCGCGCTGGCGGCGCCGCGCACGGAGGGCTATCAGCGCTATGCCGTCACGGAGTCGGGGGTGTCGCCGGCCGCCCTTCCCGGCACGCCGGGCAACGCCTACACGGCCGAAGGCCTGGAGCACAACGAGCGAGGCATCCCTTCGAGTCAGTCACGAGACCACCTGGCGCAGCTTGCGAAGCGCGACCGAAAGCTGCGCCAGCACGACTACGGAGACTCCTGGGCCGAGATCGAAGGCGAAGGCGACACCGCGGTGGTGACGTTCGGGTCCTGCACCGGCGCGGCGCGCGAAGCGATTGCGCGCGCGGCAGCAGACGGCAGCCGAGCCAGGCTGGTCTCGGTGAGGCTGCTTTCTCCGGCTCAGCCCGAGCGGCTGGCGAAGGCGCTCAAGGGAGTGAAGCGCGTGCTTGTGGTCGAACAGAACCACGGCGCTCAGTTTCATCGCTACCTTCGGGCGGATTTCGATCTTCCGGGCGAGGTCCGCAGCTTCCACCGCGCCGGCCCGCTTCCGATCCGGCCGGACGAGATCTATCGGCAGATTATCCAGTGGAGCGCAGCATGACGCCCGGAATTGCGATCGCACCTCTCGCAGCGCAAGCTTTCAAGTCCGACTACAAGCCCATCTGGTGTCCGGGTTGCGGCGACTACTCGGTGCTGTCGTCGATCACGAAGGCTTTCGCCATGCTCGAATTGCGCCCCGAGAACATCGCCGTCGTCTCGGGCATCGGCTGCTCCTCGCGCATCCCGGCGTATACCAGCTGCTACGGCTTTCATGGCGTGCACGGTCGCGCTCTTGCCGCCGGCACCGGGCTGAAAATCGCGCGGCCCGATCTCACCGTGCTGGTTGCGGGCGGGGACGGCGACGGCTACTCGATCGGCGGCAATCATTTCCTGCACGCCTGCCGCCGCAACGTCGACCTCACCTACGTCGTGATGGACAACCATGTCTACGGCATGACCAAGGGCCAGCCCTCTCCGACCACGGAGCCCGACTGGGATTCGAAGCTTTCCCCCGGCGGCACGGGATTGCGCACCTTCCACCCGCTGGTGATCGCGCTCGCCGCCGGCGCCAACTTCGTCGCGCGCGCATCCTCGGGAGATCCGAACGATACGGCGCGGATTCTCGCCGAAGCCATCCGCACGCCGGGGTTCTCCTTCGTGGAGATTCTCAGCCCGTGCGTGACGTTCTGTCCCGAGCAGCGCGAGTGGAAGAATCAGGTTCGTCCGGCGCCTGTCGCAACCACCGACGACCCGGTGCGCGCGGCAAGACGCATCATGACCGACGATGGATTCAACATCGGCGTGCTGTACAAGGGCCAGCGCAAGCCCTATCAGCCGTCCGTCGGCAAAGGCATGAAGCGGCCCGCCGAGCTGGAAGCGGAATTCCTCATATGAGCAGGAAGAGAATCACCCGCGTCCGAAAGACCTCGGGCAGCCGAACCCGGCGCGCTGGTGGCCGGGCAAGGACGACGGGCGGGACGAACCCGACCGACCGGGCCGATTTCCTGGCGCGCGCATGGGGCATGGAGGTGGAAGCCGCGGAGCGCTACGCGTCCTTCGCGGATGCAATGGACGAGCACAACAATCACGATGTTGCGGAGCTGTTCCGCAAGCTTGCGCGAATCGAGCAGTTGCACGCGGACCAGCTGCTCGAGGGACCTCTCGCGGGGCGGGCTCCCGTTCTCCCGCCGGGCGGAATCCGATGGAAGGGCGGAGAGGGTCCGGAGACCGCCGAGCACGGCGAACTGCACTATCGCATGCAGCCCTACCATGCGCTGCAGATCGCGCTCGTGTGCGAGAAGAGGGCGAACAAGTTCTTCGCCACGTACGCCTCGACGACGTCGGACGCAAGGCTGCGCGACACGGCGCGCGAGATGGCCGCAGAGGAAATGGAGCACGTGCATCTGATCGAAGACTGGCTCGAGCGCACCCCGCCTCCCGAGAAGGACTGGGAGCACGATCCCGACCCGCCGCTGGAGTCCGACTGAGGAGGGCGCCCGTGGAGGTTCTGCACCCCAGAGGCTGGGCGAAGCCGGTCGGCTACTCGAACGGCGTCGCGGCTGCCGGACGCATAGTGTTCATCGCCGGGCAGGTGGGCTGGGATGCGGAACAGAAATTCCGGACCGGGGAACTGGTGCCGCAGTTCGAACAGGCTCTGAAGAACATCCTCGCCGTCCTCGCCGAGGCGGGCGGCGGACCCGAGCACCTTTGCCGCATCACCGGTTTCTGTTGCGACAAAGAGGCCTACTTGGCAGGACGCCGCGAGTTGGGGAGAATCTGGAAGCGCCACATGGGACGCCACTATCCCGCCATGAGCATGATCTTCGTCTCGGACCTGCTGGATAGCCCCGGAAAGATCGAGCTCGAGGCGACCGCGGTCCTTCCGGATCGATGAGCGCTCCTTTCGTCCACAAGCGCAAGATCCGATTCTCGCATTGCGACCCGACCGGGACCCTGTATTTCACGCACGTATTCGATTTCGTGAACGCGGCAGTCGAGGACTGGTTCGAGACCGGTCTCGGCATGCCGTTCCACGAGTTCCATATGGTTCACCGCATGGGGAACCCCGTGGTGACTACCGATTGCTCCTTTCTTCGGGCGTGCAGGTTCGGCGACGAGGTCACCCTGGAGCTCAGTCCGACGCGCATCGGCCACAGCTCGATGGAGATACGCATCGCGGTGAAGGTCGCCGGCGAAGAGCGCATGCGCGTGCGCCACAAGACCGCAATGATCTCGCTCGATCACTTTCGCGCGATCGAGATCCCGCCCGAGATGCGTGCACGAGCGATGAAATTTCTGGCTTCCGCTACTGCGCAGGAACCCGCACTGCACGCGCTCCATCTGGCCACGGCCCCGCCGCCGGAGGCGTACCGCTGCACGCAGCTGGTGCGGTACTTCCATTGCGACCCGGGGGGTATCGTCTACTTCCCGCGCTTCTTCGAGATGTTCAACGCCGTGCTCGAGGACTGGTTTGCCGAAGCGCTGGGCTGTCCATGGGGTTCCGACCTCATGGGCGCGCGCAAACTGGGCATCCCGACGCTCGCGATACGCGCGGAATTCCTGCGCGCGTCGCGGCTGGGCGAGGCTCTGGACTTCGTCCTGTGGCCGACCCGCGTCGGGCGCAGCTCGGTCGGCTTGGCGCTCAGCGGTGGCGTCGCGGGTGCGGAGCGGTTGCGCGCGATCTGGACGATTTGCACGGTCTCGCGCGAGGCCTTCCGCCCGGTGCCCATTCCGGATGATCTGCGAGAGCGCATGCTGCGCCTCGCTCCCGCCGGCGCGTAGCGATACCGCAGTCAGCGCGCGGTCCTCTACGCCGGCTGGAGCCAGCCGACGATCCTGGCGCGAAGACGGTCGAGGAAGCGATCGAGGACGTTCGGGTTCTGCACGATCTCGGCGCGGAAGAACGACGGACACAGCACCGCCGCGTGCGCCACCTCCCCGCACAGCCCGCAG
>DATJYC010000009.1:0-3658 GCA_035499735.1 Burkholderiales bacterium | reverse complement strand
CTGCGGGCTGTGCGGGGAGGTGGCGCACGCGGCGGTGCTGTGTCCGTCGTTCTTCCGCGCCGAGATCGTGCAGAACCCGAACGTCCTCGATCGCTTCCTCGACCGTCTTCGCGCCAGGATCGTCGGCTGGCTCCAGCCGGCTTAGGACCATGGCCCTTCCGGAGCGTCCCGTCACCATACTGATCGCCGCGCTCGGCGGCGAAGGCGGGGGCGTGCTCGCCGACTGGATCATCGCCGCGGCGACGGCGCGCGGCTATCCGGTGCAGAGCACCTCGATCCCGGGCGTCGCGCAGCGCACCGGCGCCACGACCTACTACGTCGAGATCTACCCCGCCAAGCTGTCCGATCTCGAGGGCCGGCGCCCCGTGATGACCCTCACGCCCGCTCCGTCGTACGTCGACGTCATGGTGGCCTCCGAGCTGCTCGAGGCCGCGCGCGCCATGCAGAACGGGTTCGTCACTCCCGACCGGACCACGCTTATCGCCTCGACCCACCGCATCTACACGGTGGCGGAGAAGATGCAGATGGGCGACGGCCGGTTCGACGCGGGAACCGCGATCAAGGCCGCGCGCGCGCTCGCGAAGCGCGCCGTGATGTTCGATATGCAGACCCAGGCTCAGGCAGCGGGGACGGTGATCAGCGCCGTGATGTTCGGAGCGCTGGCCGGCTCGGGGGTCCTGCCCCTTTCCCGCGGCGACTGCGAGGCGGCCGTGCGCGCCGGGGGCAAGGGGGCCGAGGCGAGCCTGAAGGGCTTTGCCGCCGGGTTCGACTCCGCGACGGAAGGCGGAACGCGCGTCACGCCCGAGGAAAAGCGCTCGCGCGTCTCCCAGGAAGTGAAGCTGCGCCCCATCTTTCCCCCGGAGACCCAGGCCATGGTGCGCGAGGGCGCGTCGCGCTGCATCGACTTCCAGGACCGCCGCTACGCCGTTCTCTACTTCGATCGCCTGGAGCCGATCGCCAACCTCGACCACGCCGCCGACGGCTTCAAGCTCACCAACGAGACCGCGCGCTTCCTCGCCCTGTGGATGTGCTACGAGGACGTGATCCGGGTCGCCGACCTCAAGACGCGCCGGAGCCGCTTCGAGCGCATCCGCGAGGAAGTGCAGGCGAAGCCGGGCGAGCCCGTGCACGTCACCGAGTTCCTCAAGCCCGGCGTCGAGGAGCTCGCAGCGGTGCTGCCCCGTGTCATCTCCGCGCCGCTCTTGTGGCTCGCGCGGGTCACGGGCCTCGCGGGCAGGCTCAATGTCGGGATGCACGTGCGGTCGACGAGCGTGGGCGGCTTTCTCCTGATGCGCTGCCTCGCGTCGCTGCGGCCGCTGCGGCGGGTCAGCTCGCGCTGGCGCGAGGAGCAGGTGCTGATCGGCCGCTGGCTCGCCGCGATCACCGCGGCCGCCAAGCACCACCCCGCGCTCGCGCTCGAGATCGCCCAGTGCGGGCGTCTCATCAAGGGCTACGGCGAGACGCACGCGCGCGGCAAGGCCAACTTCCTCCGCATCCTGGAGACGCTGATCGAGGGCGACGCGGTCGGCGACCCCGGCGCGCGCGCGAGCGCGATCCGCGCCGCGCGCGAAGGCGCGCTCGCCGACCCGGAAGGGCGAAAGCTCGAGCAGTCGCTCGAAGCCCAGGGGATCCCACCCCTCCCTCCCCGCCCCAAGCCGCTGAAATTCATGCGCAAGCCGGAAAATCGCAAGGCCGCCTGATGGAGCGCCAGTTCACAGAGGAAATCGAGTCGCTCAAGCTCGGCGACGGCGAGACCTTCCGCGGGGAGGGAATCCTCGCCGTCACCAAGGCGCTGCTGCAGTCCGGCGTGTCCTACGTCGGCGGCTACCAGGGCGCGCCCGTATCGCATCTGCTCGACGTCATGGTGCAGGCGAAGGACTACATGGACGAGCTCGGCGTGCACGTCGAAGCCTGCACGAGCGAGGCTTCCGCCGCCGCCATGCTCGGCGCCTCGGTCAGCTACCCCGTGCGCGGGGCCGTCACCTGGAAATCCATCGTCGGCACGAACGTCGCGTCCGACGCGCTCTCTTATCTGGCCAGCGCCGGGGTGATCGGCGGGGCGCTGATCGTGCTCGGCGAGGACTACGGCGAGGGCGGCGTGGTGGCGCAGGAGCGCAGTCACGCCTACGCGCTGAAGTCCATGATGTGGCTGCTCGACCCGCGGCCCAACCTGGCGACTATCGCGGGCATGGTCGAGCGCGGCTTCGAGCTGTCCGAAGCGTCGAACACGCCGGTGATGATGGAGCTGCGCATACGCGCCTGCCACGTGCAGGGCAGCTTCACCGCGAAGGACAACCGCGCCGCCGCCGTGTCGACCCGCCATCTCCTGGACAAGCCGGCCGACTTCCTCTACGAGCGACTGGCGCACCCGCCCGCGATCTTCCCGCAGGAAAAGAAAAAGTCGGCCGTGCGTCTGCCCGCGGCGCGCAAGTTCGTCGCCGAGCACGGGCTGAACGAGCTCTTCGCCGGGGACGAGTCCTCCGTCGGCATCATCGTGCAGGGCGGGCTCTACAACAATCTGGTGCGCGCGCTGCAGGTGCTCGAGCTCGCAAACTCGTTCTCGGACAGCCGCGGCGGGTGCCGCATCCCCATCCTCGCTCTCAATGTCGTCTACCCGCTCGTCCCCGAGGAGATCACCGCGTTCTGCGCCGGGAAGTCCGCGGTGCTGGTGATCGAGGAAGGCCAGCCGGAGTTCATCGAGCAGGACATCGCGACGACGCTGAGGCGGGCGGCTGAGCAGCCTGAGCTGCGTTCGTTAAGCCAAACGAAGCTCCACGGCAAGGACCTGCTGCCGATGGCGGGAGACTACAGCGCCGAAGTGCTGGTGCGGGGGATATCGAGATTTCTCGAGCAGCACGCCGCGCACGTCGACACCTCTCCCGGGGCTCGCTGGATCGACGCCATCGAGGCCTCGCGCGCCCGCGCGGCGCAGCTCCTGGGCGCGCTCCCCGGCCGGCCTCCAACCTTCTGCGTCGGATGTCCCGAGCGCCCCGTATTCTCGGCGATGAAGCTGGTAGCCGAGGACGTCGGGCGTCCGCACGTGTCGGTCGACGTGGGCTGCCACGCATTCGCCACCTTCGAGCCCTTCTCGCAGGGCAACACCCTGCTCGGCTACGGCATGAGCCTCGCGAGCTCGGCGGGCGTGGGTCCGATGTCCGCGCGGCGGCCGGTCGCCGTCATGGGCGACGGCGGCTTCTGGCACAACGGGCTGCTCTCGGGCGTCGCCTCCAACCTGCTGAACCACGGCGACGCGGTGCTCGTGATCATGAAGAACGGCTACGCCTCGGCGACGGGCACGCAGGAGCTGCTGTCCTCGCCGCCCGAGGACGCGCGCGCTGCGGCGGGCGGCGCCAGCGCGGCCTATGCGGACAGAACGATAGAGAAGACGCTTAAGGGGCTGGGCGTGAAGTGGCTGCGCACCGTCAACAACTACCGCGTCGCCGACATGGTCAATGCGTTGCGCCGCGCGTATACGACGCCGGAGCCCGGGCTGAAAGTGATCGTCGCGGAGGGCGAGTGCCAGCTCGAGCGGCAGCGGCGGCTGCGGCCGCAGGTGGCCGCGCGGCTCAAGGCGGGCAAGCGCGTGGTGCGCACGCGCTTCGGCGTCGACGAGGACGTGTGCACGGGCGATCATTCCTGCATCCGGCTCTCGGGCTGT
>DATJYC010000008.1:0-10883 GCA_035499735.1 Burkholderiales bacterium | reverse complement strand
GCGCTCGCCTGCTCGAGCTGCGGATGCAGCCTGAATACCGACTGGTCGGCCCAGGGCTTCGGGGGCGGGGAGCCCGGGCTGCGCATGGATCTGCGCTTCGACTACATCGACCAGAAGGAGCTGCGCAGCGGCACCAAGGCGGTGGATCGCGGCAGCCTCGAGATACCGAACGAGGACGAAATCCAGCAGCGCACCAAGAACAACAACTACACGCTGTTCGCGGACTACACATTCAATGCCGACTGGGGCGTCTACGTGATGGTCCCGTATTTCGACCGCTACCACACGACCATCGCGCCCGGGGACACGGACATCTCGACCTCCCACACGCAGAGCCTGGCCGACGTGCGCGTGGTCGGCCGCTACTCGGGCTTCTCTCCCGACCACAGCTGGGGCGTGCAGTTCGGGGTGAAGCTGCCCACCGGTAGCTTTCACAACAACTTCAACGACGGCCCGCAGGCCGGCGAGCCGCTCGACCGCGGGCTGCAGCCTGGCACCGGGACGACCGATCTGCTCGTAGGCGTCTTCAAGTTCGGGGCACTCAATCGCGACTGGGACTATTTCGCCCAGGCGATGGTGCAGCAACCGCTGGCGGCGCGCGAGGACTTCAAGCCGGGGACCGGCCTGAACCTCAATTTCGGAGTTCAGTACGTCAGCTTCGAGTCGTTCACCCCGATGCTGCAGATCAACGCCAGGATCGAAGGCCGGGATTCGGGCGCCCAGGCCGACATTCCCAACAGCGGCGCGGCGCTCTGGTACCTGAGCCCGGGCGCGACGTTCCACCTCACGCACAGCCTGCACGCCTTCGCCTTCGTGCAATTGCCGATCGCGCAGCGCGTCAACGGCCTGCAGCTCGAGCCGTACTACACGGCTTCGGTCGGCGCGCGCTATGTGTTCTAGCGCGTGGCTACTTCGAAGAGAGGAGCGGCGTGACGATCTTGTCGAGAAGGGGCAGGTCGATTCCTGGATCGCCGTACCAGCCGTCTTTCTTGAGGATGCCATTGCGGTCGATGACGAAGGTCAGGGGCAGGCGCCAGATGCGGCCGTAGCCCCTGAACTGCGCGTCGCGCCCCAGCCCGGCGTCGAAGCTGAAGGCGCGCATGACTTCGCGCACCTTCTGCTCGTCGGACGGACGGTCCAGGCTGATGGCGAGCACTTCGAGGCCTTCGCTCCTGTGCTTCTGATAGTACGCATTCAGGGCCGGCATCTCGGCGCGGCAGGGCTCGCACCAGGTGGCCCAGAAGTTGACGATCACGACCTTGCCCGAGTTCGCGGCGAGCGAGAACGGCTTGCCGTCGAGAAGCTTCGCGTCAAGCGGCGGGGCCGGCTCGCCTTCCTTGATGGCGTAGGCCGTACCGGCGCAGCCCAGGGCGAGAGCAATCGCCAGAACGAATTTCATTGAGGAGCGTTTCATGATAATCATGCAGAAATACTACCCCAGACTTCGCAAGGCTCGCTGGCTCCTGGTCGCCGGGCTGCTGGCCTGTGGTCCCGCGCGGGCCGACGGCCCGGTCACGGTGAGCGGCGCCTGGGTCCGAGGGACGGCCGGCCCGCAGACCTCCACCGGCGCCTTCATGAGCATCCGCAGCTCAAAGGACGTCGACCTCGTCGCCGCCGAGTCTCCCGCGGCGAAAAGCGTGAGCCTTCACGAAACAATCATGGCCGACGGAGTGGCGAAAATGCGGCCGGTGGCGAAGCTGAAGATCCCCGCCGGCCAAACGGTCGAACTGAAGCCCGGTGCCTACCACGTCATGCTCGAGGGTCTGAAGAAGCCGCTGGCCAAGGGCGCTTCCGTTCCGATCGTCCTCACTTTCGAGGACCCGGACAAGAAGCGCTTTCGGATCAGGACGAAGGCTCAAGTACGCGCGCTCGGCGAGGGCAATCCACCCGCGCACGAGATGATGCCGGGCATGAACATGAAGTGATGCATACTTGTCGAAGGTATTGCCCGAAGGAGTCAGCCATGCCCGGGAACTCTTGTAAGACGATCGCTCTCCCCGCGCCGCTCGCCGCCGCGGCTGCTTCGGCGGCACTCCTGCTGCCTGCCACGGCCTTGCCTGCGGGTCAGCCGACCGCCGTTTCCAACCTTCCCGTCGCCGTCACCGGCCGGCACAAGTCCTCGAAGCCGAAGGCCAAGCCCGAAGCGCAAAAAAGCGGGCAAACTCCCGGCGGCGGTGAACCCAAGCGCTGAAGAGCTTGATCTAGCCGTGTCCGCAATCGATCTTCGTCGGCCATAGCAGCTCGTCGCGCGACCGCGCCACCTCCTGCAGGGTCGAGCCGATGAGCCAGAGCGCGATCCCACCCGCGACGACCGGGTCGAAGTAGGATCGTCCGGTGAGGAGCACCAGGGCGCCAGACAGAACGGGAGCGAGCGAAGCCTGGATGTCGCCGAGGTTGTGAAGATATGCGAGCCGGATTGCGGCGTTGTCCTTGCCCGGCTCGTACAGCAGTTTCGCGACGCCCCAGTTGCCGACCGCGGCGAACAGCCCGACCGCGATGGATACGGCGCCGAGCACCGGAGCGGGGTGCAGAAGACGGACCGCTGCCTGCCACAGCAGCAGCCCGCTGATCGCGACGATGCCGACCGAGTTGAACAGGTTCGCGACGCGCAGCAGGTTGCGCGAAAATCCGCGCGCGAGCACGAACGCGAGATACAGGCACACGAGCGCCAGCTCGTCGGAGAAATTGTGGACGGCGTCCACGACGAGGCTCAGGCTGTTCGCCTCGAAGCCGGCGATTGCCTCGACGACGAAGATCGCCGTGTTCAGCGCCGCCGCCGCGGCGAGGGGCTTGCGGTAGTGGGCCATCGGGTCAGTGCACTTCCAGCTTGATGCGGACATCCTGCGACGACGCGACCGGCCTGCCCGCGTCCATGGCGGGGAAGAATTTCCAGGTGCGCAGCGTCTCCAGGATGATCCGGTTGAGCGCCGGATAGGGCGTGGGCTTCACCAGCGCGACGCTCACCGTGCCGTCCGCCTTGACGTCGAAACGCGCGAGCGCCTCCAGGTCGATCGCCCGCTCGCGCAGCTCGTCCGGGATCGCGGGCAGCGGCCGATAGATCGCCCGCGCCGCGACGCGGGGGGGAGCGAGCGGGGCCGCAGGCGCCGGTGCAGGAACCGGAGTCGAAGGCGCGGCTGCGGCGGGCGATGGCGGCGTCGCTGCGGGCATCGCCACGGGCGCTGGAGAAGGCTGCGGCTCGGGCTCGTGCGCGACAGGGGGTGGGGGTCGCGGCTCGCTACGGCGCGGCGTCGGCGGGGCGGGCTCGGACGGCAGCTCGACCAACGTGGCATCGATCGGGCTGTCTTCCGGCACCGGCCGGTGCTCGAGAAACGATCCTATCCCCCAAAGGAAGGCGGCCCAGCCGAGGCAGACCGCCGGCGCGATCCATCCCAGCCGGCGCAAGCGGTCGTCCTCGAGGTAGAAGCTCCGGAGCAGGGTTACGTCAGCCGCCACGCTTCACCGCGATGGAAAAATGTTCCGCCCCGCCCTGTCGCGCCTGGAGCATCGCCCGGGTGACGATTCCGTGGGGCGCGGCGTCGTCCGCGGCGACGATCACGGTAGCGTCAGTCCCCCGGAGCAGCGGTCTGAGATTCTCGGCAAGGGATTGCAGGGTCACGGCGGTCTTTCCGAGAAAGATGCCGCCGTCGGCGGCCACCGTCAGGGTGACGGGCGCCTTCACGCGCATTGCAGGCGCCTTCCCCTGGGGGAGGTGAACCGCGAGCGAATTCAAGTTCTGCATCGAGAGCGACGCGAGCATGAAGGTAGCGAGCAGGAAGAACATGACATCGATCATGGGGATGATTTCTATGCGACCGCGCCGGTTGGGCCTGGGCTTACGCAACTTCACGGGCTCGGCCCTCCTTGGTCTGGTCCATGCGTATGCGGTCGACGAGGCGCGTACCGAGGCGCTCCATCTCATCGTGCCTTTGCGCCTGCAGATGCGAGAAATAGTTGAAGGCGAACAGCGCGAGCAGCGCGACGGCCAGGCCGAGCGCCGTGGCGATCAGCGCCTCGGCGACGCCCGCGGTGACCGCCGTCGGGTCCACCAGTCCGCTCGCGCCGATCAGTCCGAAAGACTGCATCATCCCGACGATCGTCCCGAGCAGCCCGAGCAGCGGTGCCGCCGTGACCGTTGTCTCCAGAATCCACAATCCGCGTGCGAGCGCCTGCTCGATCTGCTGCGCCTCGTCGCTTGCCCTCGACTCCACCCACCAGATCGGCTTCTGGCGGTTCGCGCCGATCACGATGAAGAAACGCCGGAAATAGTTGCGCGGCGCAAGCTCCTCGAGCCCCTTCTGCAGCTCGGCCCAGGCGAAGTCGTACGTCTCGATGAGTTCGACAAGCGCCTGGGGGAGCCGCACGTAGCGCCAGTAGACGAATGCCTTGTCGGCTATGACGCAAGAAGCGATCAGGGCCAGGCCGGCGATGGGGTACACCATCACACCGCCGGCCTTGATCGCGCTCAGGGCTACGCCAAGGGCCTGCATGCTCTATCTCCGGGGTTGGGGCATAGGGGCATCATCAGAAGGGCTTGCTCACGCCGGCGTAATACGCTCGCCGCGGACCGAACTGCGGCGCGCCCACGCCGATTCCGGTGCCGTCGCGCAGCTCGTAAGTCTTGTCGAACACGTTGAGCACCGCGGCGCGCACGTCGAGCTTGCCCAGCTGCGGCGTATCGAAGCGGTGCGTCAGCGCGAGGTTGACGGTCGTGTAGGGCGGGAGCTTCTCGGTGTTGGCGAAGCCGCGGCGCAGGCCGCTGCCGTAGATCGCGTCCGCGATGTACTGCGTCCCCTGCCAGGTGTAGGTCGCGCCCGCCGTAGCCGAATAACGCTGGTCGTGGTCGAGGTAGACGTAGTTGCTGGCGATGTACGCGAGCTCGTCCGGGTCGAAGTTGAACTGCGCCGACGTGACGTCGGTGGCGCGCGCGACCGAGTATGCCAGGTTGGCGTAAGCGGATACATTGTTCTTCTTGTAGTTCCCCGTCAGCTCTACGCCGTACACCTTGGCCTTGTCGTAGTTGAACGGCGTGAATATCAGGGCCGACCCGAACTGCCCCTCGTCGATCAGATTACGCGCCTCCTTGTAGTAGCCGTCCAGGCCGAGGTTGGTGCTCGGGGTGAGCTGATGCGTGACGCCGGCGTCCAGGTAATGGGCGCGCTCGGGCTTCACCGGGTCGTTCACGTCGGTCGCGGCGGCGTTCGTGGTGTTGTCGAACAAGGCGAGCGTCTTGTTCGAGATCAGCTCGTTAGGCGGCGGCGTGAAGTAGCGCGCATAGCCCGCGTGCCAAGTCGTCTGCTGCGTCGCCTTGTAGACGAACCCGATGCGCGGGCTCAGCTGGCCGGCGCGGACGAACGCGTCCATCTCATCCAGGCGCGCGCCGTAGTTGAGCGTGAAGCGCTGGGTCAGCCGCCACTCGTCCTGGAGGTAGAGGCCGTACAGGCGGTTGCCGTTCTTGGGATTGTTGTCGACGATCGTGACGGGTCCACCGTTGACGTCGCCCGTGACCGGGTCCGTGGTGAACACCGTCGAGGTGTTGTCGCTCTGGTCGTTCTCGGTGCTCGCGTTGAAGCCCATGCGCAGGGTATGAGCGGAGTCCAGCTTGTAGCTCCCGTCGGTCTGGAGCCCGGTGGTGAAGCTGCTGCGGAACACCTGCGAGGCGACGCCGTTGAACACCAGATCTCCGACAGGGTCCGGATTGAAGGTGGTGCTGCTGTAGCGGGTGAAGAGCGCGACCTGGTAGTCCAGGCCCGTGGGCAGGGACGCCTGATAGGCGAGGATGGCGTAGTTGTTGAGCTCGCGCTGCGTCTCGTTCAGGTCCGCCGAGTTGAATCCGGACACCCCGGCTTGCGCCAGGAAATCCGGGTCAGGCGTCTGGTCGGGATTGTTCGGTATCTCGAAATTTCCCACCGACGTTCCCATGATGAAGCTGATCTTGCTGGTGGCGCTCGGAAGGAAGGACAGATAGGCGAAGCCCTTGCCCTGGGTCGTGTGGTCGTGGATGGCGTTCACCGAGCCCGTCGGGTTCTCGATCCCGAGGTCGTTTTGCATGTAGGAGCCTGTCACGTAGTAGTTCAAACCGCCCTCCGTGACGCCGGACAGCTCGGCGCTCGGGTTCACGGTGTTGTGCGAGCCGCCGTAGATGCCCACGCGCCCCCCTTGCTGGAAGCCGTTCTTGGTCTCGATCTCGACGACGCCCGCGGTGCGGTATCCGTACTGAGCCGGAAGCGCGCCGGTAAGCAGGTCGATGCGGTCGGCGAAGCGCGTGTCGAGCGACTGCCCGAAGCCCGTGATGCCCTCGGGGAGGATCACGTTGTTGATGCGGTACTGCAGGTTGGCGTGGTCGCCTCGGACGTGCAGCTGGCCGAAGGAATCGTTCGCCACGCCCGGCGCCCGCAGCAGAACCTCGTTGAACGAGGTGTTGTCGCCCTCGGGCAGCGCCTGGATGTCCCGCTGATCGAAGCTGTACTGGCTGCTGCCGGTCCGCGGCGATAGGCTGTTGCGCGCCTGGTCGAGCTTCTCCGCCGCGACCCGGATCTCCAGGGCTTGGCTGCTCGCCAGGGTGAGCACGACGTCTGCGGGCGGCGCGTCGCTGACCGTGACGATCGTCGTGCCTCGCTTGAATTGCGCGATCTCGGCGACGACGGCGTAGGTTCCGGGCGCGACGCCCTGGAATGCAAACCTGCCGTCGCTGCCGGTGCGCGTTTGAGCGACCGTCCGGCCGTCCCCGCCCTGCAGCGATACGCTCGCCTGGGCGAGCGGATGCCCGAGCGAATCGTTGACCAAGCCCCGGACCTCCGCTCCCGCGCCGGCCTGCGCCAGCGCTCTAGTGACCGTGAAAAAAACAATCATCGTTGCGAAAAACCATTTTGTGGGTTCCACTTTTCCGTCCGCATGAATTCGTGTGACCTCGAATCGCGCGACGTACGCCTCGAAACCGTACGAGGCGAGCGTCGCGGGCTGCCGCCGGTTGGGCGGATCTCCGCTTCCGGGCAGCGCGCCATATGACCGATAAGCGAACTCGCGCCGGAGGCGCGCGGATGGGGAGCGGAGAGAAAGGTGTGGATAAGAAGCAGTATTCCGGAGAAGAGCGCGGCAAATCGCGCAGCGACGGCGCGAGCTGGAGATCCGGGGCCCGTGCGGGCCCGTGCCCCAGTCCGTCATACGCGTCACAGACCAGGCAGTGGTGGGCGTGGGCCGTGCCGGCCGGGAGCGACTTGACGGGCCGGGGCAGGTGCGACAGCGCGTGCATGATCCCGGCCGCCTGCCCGAAGACGAGGGTACCGGCGACCAGCAGGCAGGCGGCGAGCGGCCTCACCCGCGCTTCTCCGCCACTCGCACCGCGTCGGTAATCCGATAGTAAAGCGATTCCGAGCCGTCCCTTAGAACCGAGAAGCGTCCTGAAACGACGATCCGGTCGTAAGTGTCCCCGAACGGAGAGGCCGCGATGATCTCGACCCGTCCTTCAGGGCCGGGAATCCAGCAGCCGAAACAGGTTCGCGGCGATGCCGCGAGCAGGAAACGCGCGTGCGTCGTCTCCAAGTCGTAGGGAATCATGAATCCCGAGAGCTGGACGATCGTGCCATCGAGTGATGCGATGGTCTTGTCGAAGCGGTGCTCGATTCGCCCGCTTGCCCGGAGATGCTTCACTCTCGCGAGAGTCGCCCACGACAGCGCGTCACCCGTGCTCGGCGGCGTGACCCCGTCTTGGCCGGAGAGAACGAGAGTTGCGATCACGACACCCAGTACGGCCGCAACGCCGAAAAGGGCGAACCACGCGCTTGAAGGTCTATTACCGCGGCGAGACGAGCCATGACTCGCTCTCATGTAGCTCCATCGGCTGAGGGAGGACGCGTCGCTTGCGTGCGTCAAAAAGGCGTGAGATCACGCCGGCCACGTCCGGGGCGCTGCGCCCGGACGGTCGTCAGCTACGAGAAAGAGCGGGGAGGTGCCTGCGCCAGGAACGGCGCACTAGGGAGAGGAACGTATTCATCAGCGAAATGCGCGACTACTGCCCCGGTCGGCTCGGCGGCGGTCAGCGTCAGTCCGGCCGCCGGTGCAGCGCTACTGACTGAATGGAAGGCAACGCACTGCTCGCACGCCGAAGACGTCGGCGTTCCGGGTGCCTTTGCGGTCTCTGAACTGTCGTGACCAAACCGGATATGCGAGAGCGCATGGAACACCGCGCCCTGCTGCACGAGCAGCATGCAGGCGAAGAGAACAACTTGCAGCGTTGCGCGCTTCACGCTTACCGGGCGCATGGCGAGCGCTAGTGTACGCCCGGCGTGCCGGGTTCCGCAACGCTCGGAAGTACCGGGACTTTATTTCATCTGCATGGGCGCCGACGAGGCACCCATCTTGAATCCGAGGTGCACGGTCAGGGCGTCCCCGTTCTTCACGTCCTTGATGGCGCTCGGCGGAAAGTGCAGGTGCAGCATCCCTTCGTGTGTCTTCAGCTGGAACGTGCCCTTCTTGTGATCGATCTTCTGCACGGTCCCACTCATGTCGTGCTCTCCCATCATGCCGGACATGGCCTGCGCGAGCGCCGGCGCCGTGGAGCAGGGCAGCAGGGCGGCAAATGCGAACAGCGGAATCCATTTTTTCATGGGATGGCTCCCGTTGGGGCGAAGAGGTCGGTTCAGTTTGGGTCGCGTGTTCCGCCGTGTCAAGCTCTGGTATCCTCGGCCTGATATGCAAGGAAGACTGGAAGACCGGCGGCTGCTCACCGGGCAGGGCAAGTTCACCTCCGATTGGAATTTCCCCGACCAGGCGTACGCGGCCTTCCTGCGCTCGGACCGCGCCCACGCCGAGATCGTCTCGATGGACATCTCGGAAGCGCTCAAGGCGCCGGGCGTGCTGGCGGTGCTCACCGGGAAGGACATGGCCGAGGCCGGCTACAAGTCGATTCCCACGAATCTCGGCGTAAAGGACCGCTTCGGCGAGCCGCTGAAGAAGCCGGCGCGGCCAGTGCTCGCGCAGGGGAAGGTGCGCCACGTCGGCGAGTGCGTCGCCTGCGTCGTCGCCGAATCGGCTCTCGCGGCGCAGGACGGCGCCGAGCTGGTCGCGGTCGAGTACCGCGAGCTGTCCGCAGTGACCGACGGCCGGGCCGCGCTCGCGCCGGGGGCGCCCCAGCTGCACGCCGAGCTTCCCGGCAACCTCTCGTTCGACTGGGTCGCGGGCGACGAGGCCGCCACCGAGGCCGCCTTCCGCTCGGCCAGCAGGGTGGTGAAGCTCGCGCTCGACAACCCGCGCATCATCGGCAACCCGATGGAGCCGCGGGCGTGCCTCGCGACCTACGACGAGCGATCCCAGAAGTACGCGCTCTACGCCTGCACGCAAGGGACGGCGGGCATGCGCGGCCAGCTCGTCTACACGATGGGCGTGGCCGACGACAAGATCGACGTGATCGCCGAGGACGTGGGCGGCGGATTCGGCGTGCGCTTCAACATGTACCCGGAGTACTGTGCGGTGCTCCTCGCGGCGAAGAGGACCGGACGGCCGGTGAAATGGACCGGCAGCCGCTCGGAAGTGTTCCTGTCGGACGAGCAGGGCAGGGACGTCGCGAGCGAGTCCGAGCTCGCGCTCGACGCCTCGGGGAAATTTCTGGCGCTGCGCTTCACCTACGTGGCCGACCTCGGCGCCTACCTCGCCCCGACCGGCCCATTCATCAACACCCAGGGCGTGGTCGCCTGCCTGACGGGCGTGTACGACGTGCAGGCCGCGTGCGCGCGCGTGAAGCTCGCGGTGACCAACAAGTCGCCTGGCGCCGCCTACCGCGGCGCCGGCCGCCCGGTCATGTCGTACATGTTGGAGCGGCTTGTCGAGCAGGCGGCGTTCGATCTGAACATGGACGCCGCAGAGCTGCGCCGGAAAAATCTGGTGGCGAAGGGAAAGCTCCCCTACAAGACCGTGAGCGGCTTCACCTACGACTGCGGCGACTTCGAGGGCGTTCTCGCCGACGCGCTCGCCGCCTCTGACTGGGCCGGATTCGAGAAGAGGCGCGCGGAGTCGCGTTCGCGCGGGCGATTGCGCGGGCGCGGCATGGCCGCCTACATCGAGGCGAGCGGCGGCGGGTTCGCCCCTTCCGACCAGGTCGAGGTGCGCTTCGGCGCCGACGGCGGCATCACGATGTACGCCGTGTCGCACAACCACGGGCAGGGCCACGAGACGAGCTACGCGCAGATCGTCTCGGGAATCACCGGGCTTCCGCTCGAGAACTTCCGCCTGCGCAACGGCGACCCGGCGGTGCGGCTGGTCGGCAACGCGACCGGCGGCTCGCGCTCGCTCCTCGGCGTGGGCAGCGTGATGCAGATCGCCGCGAAGGAGATCGTCAAGAAGGGACGCGCGCTCGCCTCGCGCGATCTCGAGGCCGCGGCCGCGGACATCGAGTTCGCCGACGGCGCCTACCGCATCAAGGGAACCGACCGCGCCGTGACGCTGCTGGCGCTCGCGAAGAAGTACGCCGGCACGCCGCAGGCGCTCGATGTGAAGGCCGAAGGCAAATTCGGGGTGACCTTCCCCAACGGCTGTCACGTCGCGGAAGTCGAGATCGAGCCCGAGACGGGAACGATCGAGATCGTGAAGTTCGCCGCGGTCGACGACGCGGGCAACCTGGTGAACCACCAGATTGTCGAAGGGCAGATGCAGGGAGGTATCACCCAAGGGGCGGGGCAGGTGCTCGGCGAGGTAGCGGTGTACGACCCCGACACCGGGCAGCTTCTGTCTGGCAGCTTCATGGACTACCCGATGCCGCGCGCAGGGCTGGTGAGCGGGCTCACACTCCGCGAGCACCCGGTCCCCACCGCCGCCAACCCGCTCGGCGCCAAGGGCGTGGGCGAGGCAGGGGTAAGCGGATCGCTTCCCGCGATCATGAACGCCGTGGCGGA
>DATJYC010000007.1:0-6298 GCA_035499735.1 Burkholderiales bacterium | reverse complement strand
GAAGATCAGGTCGGAGATGAGCGGCGAGTTGAGCATGATCTCGACCGCGGCGCAGCGACCCTTGCCCTCCTTCAGGGGGATCAGGCGCTGCGAGATCATGCCGCGCAGGTTCAGCGACAGGTCCATCAGCAGCTGCGGCCGGCGCTCCTCGGGGAAGAAGTTGATGACGCGGTCCAGCGCCTGGTTGGCGCTGTTCGCGTGCAGCGTCGCGAGGCACAGGTGGCCGGTCTCGGCGAAGGCGATCGCGTGCTCCATGGTCTCGCGGTCGCGGATCTCGCCGATGAGGATCACGTCGGGCGCCTGCCGCAGGGTGTTCTTGAGCGCACTCTCCCAGGACATGGTGTCCACGCCGACCTCGCGCTGCGTGATAAGGCAGCCCTTGTGCGGGTGGGTGAACTCGATCGGGTCCTCGATCGTGATGATGTGCCCTTGCGAGTTCTCGTTGCGGAACCCCACCATCGCCGCGAGCGTGGTCGATTTCCCCGAGCCGGTCGCCCCCACCATGATCACCAGGCCGCGCTTGGTCATGATCACGTCCTTCAGCACGCTCGGCAACCCCAGGTCCTCGATCTTGGGGATCGTCGTAGTGATCACGCGCAGCACGATGCCCACGTTCTGCTGCTGCACGAAGGCGTTGACGCGGAAGCGGCCGATCCCCGCAGGATTGATCGCGAAGTTGCACTCCTTGTTCGCTTCGAACTCGGCGGCCTGCCGGTCGTTCATGATCGAGCGCGCGAGGTCCACCGTGTGCGCCGGGGTGAGCGCCTGGTTGGAGACCGGCGTCATGCGGCCGTCGATCTTGATCGCCGGCGGAAAGCCGACCGTGATGAAGAGGTCCGACGCCTTCTTCGCCAGCATCAGCCGAAGCAGGTCGTACATGAACTTGGTTGCCTGTTCGCGTTCCATGCTTTCCTCTGCGGATGGGTTGCGTTGCGCCCTAGCCCGGGAAGTTGTCCTTGTTGGCCGCCTTGCCGCGCGCCTCGGCGCTCGAAATCACGTTACGCTGCACTAGCGCCTGCAGGTTCTGATCGAGCGTCGACATGCCGAAGTTCTGGCCCGTCTGGATTGCGGAATACATCTGAGCGATCTTGTTCTCGCGGATCAGGTTGCGGATGGCGGGTGTCCCGATCATGATCTCGTGCGCCGCGACGCGGCCGGAACCGTCCTTGGTCTTGCACAACGTCTGCGAGATCACGGCGCGCAGCGATTCCGAGATCATCGCGCGCACCATCTCTTTCTCGGCCGCCGGGAACACGTCGACGATGCGGTCTATGGTCTTCGCCGCGGAGCTCGTGTGCAGCGTCCCGAACACCAAGTGGCCGGTCTCCGCGCCGGTGAGCGCAAGCCGTATCGTCTCCAGGTCGCGCATCTCCCCGACGAGGATCACGTCCGGGTCCTCGCGCAGCGCGGATCGCAGCGCGTTGGAGAAGGACAGTGTATGCGGTCCGACCTCGCGTTGGTTGATCAGGCACTTTTTCGACTCGTGGACGAACTCGATCGGGTCCTCGATGGTGAGGATGTGCCCCTGCTCGTTGTCGTTGATGTGGTTGATCATGCCGGCCAGGGTCGTCGACTTCCCCGAGCCGGTCGGGCCGGTCACTAGGACGATGCCGCGCGGCTGATCGGCAATCTCGGCGAAGATCTTCGGCGCCCGCAGCTCCTCGAGCGAAAGGATCTTCGAGGGAATAGTCCGCATCACCGCGGCGGCCCCGCGGTTCTGCACGAACGCATTGACGCGAAAGCGCGCGAGGCCGGGAATCGCGAACGAGAAGTCGCACTCGAGGTTCTCCTCGTAGTGCTTCCTCTGGCCGTCGTTCATGATGTCGTAGATCATGCCGTGCACGTCCTTGTGCTCCATCGCCGGCAGGTTGATCCGCCTCACGTCGCCGTGCACGCGGATCATGGGCGGCAGCCCCGAGGACAGATGCAGGTCGGAGGCCTTGTTCTTGACGACGAAAGCTAGGAGTTCGGAGATATCCACTCTATAATTCCCCCTGGATTGGGCGGCCGCGAACCTGGCCTAAGCGAATGAAAGAGCGGGGCTTTTCCCGCGCCTGCGCTCGGCAATCGCTGCGTTGATTATGTCCTCAATTACAGCGAACTTGCAAGCAGTGAGACAGCGCATCGCGGCCGCCGCGCGCGCGGCCGGACGGCCCGCGGACTCGGTTCGGCTGGTCGCGGTGAGCAAGACGTTCGCCGCCGCGGCGGTCCGCGAGGCCGCCGGCGCGGGGCAGAGCGACTTCGGTGAGAACTACGTCACGGAAGGGGTCGAAAAAATCGACGAGCTCCGCGCGCTGGCGCTGACCTGGCACTACATCGGCCCGATCCAGAGCAACAAGACGCGTCTGATCGCCGAAAACTTCGATTGGGTGCATTCGGTCGACCGGGAAAAAATCGCCGCACGCCTCTCGCAGGCCCGCGGGGCGGACCGGCCCGAGCTGCACGTATGCCTACAAGTCAACGTCTCCGGCGAGGCGAGCAAGAGCGGCGCGGCGCCCGGAGAAGTCGCCGCGCTGGCGAGGAAGGTGGCCGGCCTGCCCGGTCTCAAGCTGCGCGGGCTGATGGCGATCCCCGAGCCGACTTCCGACGAACGCATCCAGCGCGGCCGCTTCGCGCAGCTGCGCGCTCTGCGCGACGAGTTGAACCGGGACGGGCTCGAGCTTGACACGCTTTCGATGGGGATGTCGGCGGACATGGAGGCGGCGATCGCCGAAGGAGCGACCATGGTGCGCGTTGGCACCGCCATTTTTGGAGAGAGAAAGCCATGAGAATCACCTTTGTCGGCGGCGGCAACATGGCCGACGCGCTTATCGGCGGAATGCTGCGCAAGGATTTTCCTCTGCAGGACATCCGCGTCGTGGAGATCAGCGCCGAGGCGCGCCGCAAGATCGTCGACAAGTACGGCGTCACCTGCTTCGACAAGCCCAAGGACGCCTTGCGTCCCGGAGACGTCATCGTGTTCGCGGTCAAGCCGCAGCACCTGCGCGAGGCCGCGGCGAAGTCGGGGATCGCCGACAACGCCAATCTCGTCATCAGCATCGCCGCCGGAGTGCGCCTCGCGAACATCTCGAAATGGCTGAAGGGGCACACGCGCCTTGTTCGCGCCATGCCCAACACGCCGGCCATGATCGGCGAGGGCGTCGCCGGGCTCTATCCATTCTCGAAAGCCGTGACACGCGAGGACCGCGAGCAGGCCGAGACCATACTCGGCGCCGTGGGCGACACCATCTGGATCACCGACGAGTCGCAGATGGACGCGGTGACCGCAATCTCCGGGAGCGGACCGGCGTACGTGTTCTATTTCATCGAGGCGGTCGAGGAGGCGGCAGGCGAGCTCGGCCTGCCTGTGACGATCGCGCACCGCCTCGTGCTCGACACGTTCAGCGGCGCGGCCAAGCTCGCGGCCTCAAGCCCTGACCCGGTCGCCGTGCTGCGCGAGCGCGTCACCTCCAAGGGAGGCACCACCGAGCGGGCGCTGGCGAGCATGGCGAAGGACGAGGTGAAGGCGGCTATCATCCGCGCCATCCACGCCGCGAACGAGCGCGGCAAGGAGCTCGGCGAGGAGCTGGGCAAGGAATGAGGAGCCCGGATCATGCTTAGCCAGATCGGTCATCTGCTCATCCAGACCGCGTTCGGCGTCTTCGTTTACGCGCTGCTGCTGCGCTTCTACATGCAGTGGCTGCGGGCGCCGTTCCGCAACCCGATCGGGCAATTCGTTTCGGCGCTCACCGACTGGATCGTGAAACCCGCGCGACGCTTCGTTCCCGGATTGTTCGGCCTGGACCTCGCGACGATTCTGATCGCGTGGTTCGCCGAGGCGCTGATGCTGGTCCTGCTCTCCTGGTTGCGCGGAATCTCGTTCGCGGCCGCACCGGGCATCGCCGCGGGGATGCTGTTCACGCTCGCCGCGATCGAGCTGCTGCGTGCTTCACTGTACATACTGAACGCAGTAATCGTCGTCCAGGTCATCATCAGCTGGGTCAACCCTCAGGCACCGCTTGCGCCGGTGTTCGGCGCCCTGACCCGCCCCTTCTATGCGGTATTCCGTCGTTTCATCCCGGCGATCGGCAACGTGGATCTGTCGCCGCTGTTCGTTCTCCTGGTCGCGCAGATTCTGCTCATCCTGCTCGATAGCGTCGCGCGCCTGGCGCCGGGGGGAGGCTAGGGATTCCCGCCGGTTCGCGTCTCTCCAATCGAGGCTAGCGCGAAAAAGATGCGCCGTACCGCCGCCCACAGAGCTTTGCTTTGGGAAAGCCGGGCGTCGCGCTCCACCCGTGCGCGTACCGCCCACGGGTCCGCACGGTAAAGCTCGAGCAGCGTCGGGGTGTGGACTGACACAACGGCCTTGCCGTCGGCGTTGAGCTGCATCGCTTGCCCGGCCTCGAGTACGTAGTCGTTTCTGTCTTCCTGTGTCAGCCACACGCTCCCCTTCCGGATCCGCACTGCGCGGCCCTTGCCGGGCTCGATTGTCACGATGCTGCTTGCGACCATATCGAAATCTTGTGCACCCATGTTCTGGTCTCCTCGGCTATGGCTTGGCCGGCTAATTCCGGTTGCCCACGGGCATCGTGCCCGCGCCAGATCGCCTCGACCATGGGCCCGCGGTCCCGGGGACAAGGTGATGGAGTACCCGGGACACCGGGGCAAGCGCCCCGGCATGAGGAAAAAACCTAGCCCTTGCTCCCGAAACCCGCGTCCCGCGCGAGCACGATGGCCTGCGCGCGATTCTCGACGCCGAGCTTGGCGAAAATATGGGTAATATTGTTCCGCACAGTCTTTTCCGACAGGTCCAGGTGTGCGGCGATCTGGGCATTATCCAGACCTTGCGCAATCCGGTCCAGGATGTCGCGCTCTCGCGGAGTGAGCGCGGGGAACTCTGCAGGAGCGTTCCCTGCTCGTGGAAGAAAGGCGCGCAGCTCGTCGAAGAATTTTCGATACGCCGGTTCGTGCTCGAGCAGGACATGGTTTGCCGAGTCGAGGGGCACGAGCCGCGCACCTGGAATGAGTCTCGCCAGAATCCGCCCTTCCTCGAAGGGCACGCGACGGTCGTCGCGCACGTGCAGGACCAAGGCAGGGCACTGCACCTTTGACGCCGAGGAGATCACGTCGATCTGGAAAAACGTTTCCATGATGCGCATCGCGTTCACCGGCGTCGTGGTGCGGCGCTCGAGCTCGCTGAAGGAATTGATTTGTTCGAGCGTCCCCCCTGGCACGAACTGCATGGCGAACATCTGCCGGTACGAGGGGTCCTCGCGCCCCCATCCCTGCTCGACGAGCTTCAGCTGAGCATTCAGCTCATCTACGCGTTCAGGCGACAGGCCGCGCTTCATCGAGCCGCGCGCGTAGCCCCCGAGGATGACGAGATGCGTCACTCGCTCGGGGTGGCGCACCGCATATTCGATCGCTATCGCCCCTCCCTGCGAGTGACCGAACAGGGCAAAGCGCTGCAGCCCGGCAGCGTCCGCTACCGCTTCCAGATCGCAGACCCACGCCTCGAAGGAGATCGGCGCCTCGAGATCAGACAATCCGCACGCTCGTTCGTCGGTTCGAACCAGCGTGTAGCTTTTGGAAAAGGTCTCGATCCACGGTTTCCAGATCGGGCTCTCCCACTCGTACTCGAGATGACTGAGCCAGTGCGGCGCCCGCACGATCGCAGGACCTTGCCCGCTCACAGCGAAGGCAAGGCCGGCACCATCGAAGCTCCTGCAGAAACGAATCTGCTGTTTCATGCTCTCGCCTGCCGGCAGGGCGACCGGTACTAAAGATGGGACATCTAGGTCAATCGCCGTATGCGATTTTTCCGCTCACCAGAGTGTAGCGCACGCGGCCGGGCAGCTCGTAGCCGATGAAGGGCGTGTTCTTGCCCTGGCTCTTCAGGAAATCAGCGGTGATCTTCACGTGTACGCTCGGGTCGAAGACGCACACATCCGCTTCCCGCCCAACCGAGAGGTCCCCCGCTGGTATCCCGAGGATCGCCGCGGGCTTTGACGTCACCTTCGCGAGCGCCTGGGGAAACCCCACTTGGGCCTCCTGCGCCCATTTCAGCGTGAGCGGTAGCAGCAGCTCCAGCCCGGTCGCTCCGGGCTCCGATTCCGCGAAGGGGATCTGCTTCGCGTCCTCGTCCACGGGCGCGTGATCCGAGCACAGCGCGTCGATCGTGCCGTCGGCCAGCGCCGCCCGAAGCGCGTCGCGGTCGCGCAGCCCGCGGAAGGGGGGGACCACGTGACAATGCGAATCGAAGTACCCTAGGTCGAGCTCCGAGAGGTGCAAGTAGTGCGCTCCGACGTCGCAGGTGACG
>DATJYC010000006.1:0-64576 GCA_035499735.1 Burkholderiales bacterium | reverse complement strand
GGACTGTCTTCCAGAATAACTCTTACTGGTTCAAAGGCTCCACGATGCTGACGATCTCGATGAGGTATTACGCGGGTGTCGCGAAGGGGTCACACCGTCTTAAAGTGCCCGACAACACGCAACAGCAAGTCGTCGTGCTTGAGAACGGCAATCCTGGAGTGAAAGAGAAGCTCGGAATTACCTGTACTCAGAGGTCGACGGCGAAGTAAATCTCGCAGCTCCAACGACTCCGGCATCGTCCTTTAGCCGCTGGCGCGGCTAGCGGGCTTGCGGTAGCGTTCGAGGTCGTCTTGGGAGATGCGGTCGGGGGCGACCAGGAGGTAGTGCCGCTCGTTCAGAATCTTCGCTTCGCCGTTGCGGCCTTCTTCGAAGGAGAAGAGCGCGATCTTCTCGCGGCCGATGAACTGGGCGGCGATCGGCCGGCAGATGCAGCGCACGCGTGCGAGCAGTTCCTGCTCGTCGTCGAGTGCGTACATGGCGATCGCGCCCGGGGTCGCGTCGGGGACCTTGGTTTCCGCGAGGCCGCTTCGCGGGGTGATGCAGGGCGTAGTCGGTGGGCACCGAATCGACAAAGAAAGCAATGTAATCTACAACTACTTCAGGGACTATGATCAAGCAACCGGTCGCTACATTGAAAGTGACCCTGTTGGTTTAAGAGGCGGCTTGAACAGCTACGCATATGTAAGCAACGCACCGCTGGCGGCTACCGATGCCTTAGGCCTCACTGAGCTCATGTTGTTGATAGCCGACAGAGTTGCGGGAATTCCAGAAGGAAGATCTGGGGACCAATACAAACTTGGATGGCCAACGCTTAGCTTGCCTCCACCCGGTTGCAAAGGTACTTGGGAGTCATTGATTGAAATCATGGCCCCCGGAAAGGCGGCAACGTTCTTCTGTAGATGTCGATGGGTGTGCAGGAATTGCGACGGCGAGTATACCGGTATCACGTTCGACAATTATGGAGTCCCTGTAGAGCAGAATTTTGGAAGGCCGAGCGCAAAGTTCGAACGAGACGGCGGCGGCATCGCTCAACAGAGAATCAAACCTGGCGCGCCAACTGGTTGCGCTTGTACGTGGCCAAAGGCCGAACCCTGCATATGCACAGGAAGGTAAGACTAAAGGTTGTTGCGCTCGCGTGTCTTGCGCTACTTGGTGGGTGTCCCTCCCAGTCGCACTTCCCCGCTGAAATTGCCCCGCCACTAGCTGCTACCGACTTCAAAGCTACTGGAGGATCAGACGGATCTCTATACGAGGCTTCGTTCCTTATTCAGGTTGAGCCAAATAGCTACTTAGTAGCGAATCGCCTAGAGAGCCAACTAGCGGAGGCGGGATATAGGAGCTGCGGCTCGAAAAAGCGTTCCTGGGAGACTTTGCGACATCGCGTTGGAGAAGAAGTTGTAGAAGAAGTCAGGCTCCTTCGCTTCTATCAAGGGAGGAAACCCTCGCAGCTCGGTGTACTGCTTGCGACGCAGATTTGCGACCGCGCTCAATCTAAGTGTGTTCAACGGTTCTTGGTGCGGCAGATCGATGTCGCGAAATCTCAGGTTGATGACGGCTACATTCGAAAGATTTGCGCACAGTGAACGGCGGGAACACGCAGTATGAATTTGCCGCACGGGCTGGAACTTGTTGCTCAACTCAACCTTACATTCTCGAAATCCACCGCCAGGTTGTTGATCGCCTGCCTCCGGTGCGGGGAGATCTTTAGCTAGGCAACTCAACTCCGAGGCGCGGATCCGCGGAAAGGAAGCGGCGCTGGGAGTGATTTGTATTGCTCCCATCGGGGAACCCCGACAAGAGATGTGGGGGGACCAGAGAATCCAGCACGCACTGCGCTGATGTCAACTTGGGCTGGATAAGCTCGCGACTAACGCTCCGGACAAGTCAACTCAATCTTACATACTCATAATCCACCGCCAAATTGTTGATCCCCCGCTCCGGCGGTGCGATCCAGGCGGCCATTTTCCCCGGCTCGACGACGCGCTTCATCAATGTCTTCACGTACGCCTTGTCCTCGGCGCTCGGGATCCATTCGGGCATCCGCTTTTCGTATTCCTCGCGGCTGATGAGCTTGCCGTCGATGTCGACGGGGACGTTGGCGAAGGCGCCGATCGCGCGGCGGAAGTGGATGTTCGGCAGCTTCAGCTCGAACGGCACGCCCGCGCGCTTGATCTGCATGTTCCATCGCTTGAGCCCGATTTCGCAGTCCTTGACGTAGGCTTCGCGCACGATCTCGTTCATGGCGTTGCGCAGGCCGACGACCTCGCTCTTCAGTCCGCCCTTGCCGTCGGGGAGCTGGAGCTCGCGGGTCGCGGTCGCGCAGACGTGGTCCTGGTACTGGGTCGTCTCATCCGGCCGACCCTTGATGCCGTTCGCGAAGGTGCTGGCGGCGTTCGACGACACCTCCGAGCCGAAGAGATCCAGCGAGGAGCTGAACCAGAAGTTGAGATAGCGCTGGAGCAGCGGCAGGTCGATGGCACCGTGGCGGCGGATCGCCTGCGGGTCGTCCGAGCCGATCTCCTTCATCACCTCCAGCGTGCGCTTCACGATGCGGCCGATGCCGGTCTCGCCGACGAACATGTGGTGCGCCTCCTCGGTCAGCATGAAGCGGCAGGTGCGCGCGAGCGGATCGAACGAGGACTCGGCCAGGCTCTTCAGCTGGAACTTGCCGTCGCGGTCGGTGAAATAGGTGAAGCAGAAGAACGACAGCCAGTCGGAGATGGGCTCGTTGAATGTGCCGAGGATCCGCGGCTTGTCGACGTCGCCCGAATGGCGCGCGAGCAGCTCCTCCGCCTCCTCGCGGCCGTCGCGTCCGAAGTAGGCGTGCAGCAGGTACACCATCGCCCAGAGGTGGCGGCCTTCCTCGACGTTGATCTGAAACAGGTTGCGCAGGTCGTAGAGGGAAGGGCAGGTGTGGCCGAGGAGATGCTGCTGCTCGACCGAAGCGGGCTCGGTGTCGCCCTGGGTGACGATCAGGCGCCGGAACTGGGAGCGGTACTCGCCCGGCACCTGCTGCCACACGGGCTGCCCGAACGAGTCGCCGAAGCCGATGGTCCGGCCGGGAATGGGTTCGGCGAGGAAGATGCCCCAGCGGTAGTCGGGCATCTTCACCGTGCCGTAGTTCGCCCACCCTTCCGCGTCGACGCCGACAGCGGTGCGCAGGTACACGTCGGACGAGGCGAAGTCGTTCGGCCCCATCTCGCGCCACCAGTCGAGAAAATGCGGCTGCCAGTGCTCGAGCGCGCGCTGCAGCGTCTTGTCGTTCGCCAGGTTGACGTTGTTGGGGATCTTCTCGCTGTAGTCGATGCTCATATCTGTCCTTATGCCGCGGACCTAGACCCGGTCCCAGTTGAATTTCGCCTTCGCGCCGCTCCCGTAGACCTTCAGCGCGCCGTGCTCCCCGACCGCGTTGGGGCGGCTGAAGATCCAGTTCTGCCAGGCCGACAGCCTGCCGAAGATGCGCGTCTCCATGGTTTCCTTCCCGGGGAAGCGCAGGTTCGCCTCCATGCCGGTGAGCGCGTCCGGGGAAAGGCTCGCGCGCTCCTCGATCGCGATGCGCACTTCCTCGTCCCAGTCGAGATCGTCGGGCGTGAAGGTCACGAGCCCGAGCTCCGAGGCCGCCTTGGCGGCGAGCTTCTCGCCGATGCGGCCGCGCGCGCGCTCGACCGCCGTCGGCTCGCCGCAGAAGTGCGCGGCGATCCGCGCGTCCTGGTTCACCATGGGATAGGCGCCGAAGTTCATCGGCGACAGGACGACGGTCGGGGCGCCTGCCTCGTCGTCAGGCAGGTCGAGCATGTAGCTGCGGTCCGCCGCCAGCGCAAGCTCGAAAAGGGTCCCGGCGAAGCACGATCCCTTGTCGATGACCGCGAACAGGGTGCGCGACGAGACGTCGAGGCGCGCGAGCGTGCGGCGCAGGAAGCCGATCACCTGGCGGACGAACCAGTCGCTCTCGTTGGCCTTGAGCGCGGCGTCGGCGGCGAGCGCCTTGTCCGCGTCTCCCCGCGTATTGAAGATCCAGGTGCCGATCTCGAGGTCGTTCGTCCGCAGCATCAGGATGGCGTCGTCGAGCTCGCGCGCCATCGCCAGCGGCCACCACTTGTCGCCCGCGGCGTGGATCGCGTCGACGCCGGAGGCGGCGTCCTGCCGAGGCGCATACACCGTCACCGTCGCGGTGCGCTGCTTGCGGTCGATCTTCACGTCGACGTTGTCGTAATGGTATCCGCCGGCATCGATCGTGCGCTTGAGCGGGTTGAGGGCAATGCCCTTGCCGGTGCCGCGCGTGCTCTGCGCGGCGAGCGCGGCCGCGCGCGCGGCGACCGCCTCCTTGAAGCCCTGGGGCTTGGCGATGTGGTCGACCAGCCGCCACTGCTTCGCGCGGTCGGCGCGCACGCCTTCGCTGGTCGTGCAGAACACGTCGGCGAGATCGCGCCTGACCTTTCTCTTGTCGGTGACGCGCGTGAGACCCCCCGTCCCCGGCAGCACGCCCAGGAGCGGCAGCTCGGGGAGGCTGACGGTCGAGGAGCGGTCGTCGATCATCAGGATCTCGTCGCAGGCGAGCGCGAGCTCGTAGCCGCCGCCGGCGACCGTTCCGTTCACCGCCGCGAGCGCCTTCAGGCCCTCGTTGCGGCTCGAATCCTCGATACCGCTGCGGGTCTCGTTCGTGAACTTGCAGAAGTTCACCTTCCACGCGTGCGTCGAGGTTCCCAGCATGTAGATGTTCGCCCCGGAGCAGAACATGCGCTCGCGCGCGCTGGTGATGACGAGGCATTTCACTTCCGGATGCTCGAAGCGGATGCGGTTGAGCGCGTCGGCGAGCTCGATGTCGACGCCCAGGTCGTAGGAATTCAGCTTCAGCTTGTAGCCGGGTTTGAGGCCCTTGTCCTCGTTGACGTCCATCGAGAGCGTCGCGACAGGCCCCTCGAACGACAGCTTCCAATGAGCGTAACGGTCGGGATGCGTGTCGTAGGTGACGGGAGAAGGGGAAGGCTGGGCCTCGAGGACTGCGCTCATGATGTGCTCCGATAGGGTGGCGGCGCGGGCTAGGCGCCGACGGACTTCCGCAGCTCGGCCAGGCTCCGTTCGACGGTCCTGCCGGCGGTATCCACGACGACGTCGGCCTGGCGATAGAGCATGGCCCGGCCCTCCAGGATGCGCCGCAGGTCTTCCATCGCCTGGTCGTTTCCTGCCATGGGACGCGTATCGCCCTGCGCGATGACCCGCGCCATGTGCTCCTCGGGCGCGGCCTTCAGCCAGACGGTGAAGCAGCTCGAAAGGAGCAGCTCGTACGTCCCGGGCTCGGATACGATGCTGCCGCCGGTCGCGATGACCGCGCGGTCGTTCTTGTGCAGCACCTTCTCCAGGGCGCGGCGCTCGTAGCGCCAGTAGCCCGGCTGCCCGTAGAGCAGGAAGATCTCCGAGAGGCTCGTCCCGGCTTCGCGCTCCACCTCGCGGTCGAGCTCGACGAAGGGAACCGAGAGCGCCTTGGCGAGCTTCGCGCCGAGCGTGGACTTTCCCGCGCCGCGCAGGCCGATGAGAGCGATCCGCTTGAGGCGCTCGTCGCGAGTGTTCCCATAGTCGCGCACCAGCTGCGAGTGCACGGCGGCGAGCTTCTGCCGCGGGAGCTTCTTGAGGAATTGCGTCGCGAGGCTCAGCTCGGTGTTCTCTTCCGAGCTCTCGGCGAGCAGCTCGATGAGCGGCAGCTCGAGTGCCGACGCGATCTGCCGGAGCAAGAGGATGGAGACGTTGCCCAGTCCGGCCTCGAGTTGGGCCAGGTAGCGCTCCGACACGCCCGAATCGGCCGCGAGCACCTTGCGGGACATCCCTCGCCGGGCGCGGGCTTCCCGCAGCCTATCTCCCAGCGCGAGCAGGTAATCCCGCTCGGGATCCGCGTTGATTTCCTTCGCCGTGGCGGCGCGCTGTGAAGGTTTCTTGATATCAACGCTCGACAGGGGCACAGTGCAGTATAATGCTTGCCATTCGCAAACCGTGCAGTATAATGCAGCCCATGTCGAAACGCAAGCGCGCGGCCCGATGGCGCTCGAGCTGACCATCCTCGTCGGGACCATGACGGGGACGGCGCAGCTCGTCGCGCAGGAAGTGGAGCTGACGCTCGACGACGGCGATACGCGCGTGGTCACCAAGCCCATGGACGGCCTCGACGCGAGCGCGTTCGCGGGGGGCGGTCTGTTCCTGATCTGCTCCTCCACCTACGGTCAGGGCGACGTGCCCGACAACGCGAAGCACCTCTACGAATCGCTCCGGAACGCACGGCCCGATCTTTCGGGCGTGCAATACGGGGTCATCGCGCTCGGAGACCGCACCTACGCGGAGACCTTCTGCAACGGCGGCCGGCGCTTCGACGCGATCCTCGCCGAGCTGGGGGCGCGGCGCATCGGGGAGGTCATGCTGCACGACGCGAGCGCCGGAACCATGCCCGAAGAACTGGCGGTGGCGTGGGCCGCCGACTGGATCGCCTTGTGCCGCAAGGAAGCCAAGCTCGAGGCCTGAATCGAGGGGAGGAGGGATAGCGCGGTGGCGTCGTTCAGCAGCGCCGATCATTCGGCGAGCCCCCCGACGGTCCACGTTCCCCGTGACTACAACGCGGCGCACGACCTGATCGAGCGCAACCTTCTCGCGGGGCGCTCCGGCAAGCTCGCGTTCATCGACGACGGCGGCGAGTACAGCTTCGGCGAGCTCGCCCAGCGCGTGAACCGCTTCGGGTCGGCGCTCCTGGGCCTGGGCATCGGCATGGAGGAGCGGGTGCTGCTCGCCCTCGCCGATACGATCGATTTCCCCACCGCGTTCCTCGGCGCTATCAAGGCCGGAATCGTCCCGGTCTCGGTGAACACGCTGCTCACGCCGAAGGACTATGCGCACATGCTCGCCGACAGCCGCGCGCGGGCGCTCGTCGTCTCCGAGCACCTGCTGCCGCAGTTCGAGCCGCTCGTCGGGAACATGCCGTTCCTGCGGCACGTGATCGTCTCGGGCCGCCGCGCGAAGGGACGCGTTTCGGTCGAGGACGTGCTCGCCTCGGGCTCGCCCGTCCTCGATGCGTCTCCCACCACCTCGGACGACGCGTGCTGCTGGTTCTATTCCTCGGGCTCGACCGGCGCGCCTAAGGGCACCGTGCACGTCCACTCGAGCATGGCGATCACCGCGGAGCTCTATGGCAAGGCCGTGCTGGGAGTTGCTGAGTCGGATGTGCTTTTCTCCGCGGCGAAGCTGTGCTTCGTCTACGGTCTGGGAAACGCGCTCACGTTCACCCTCGCCACCGGTGCCACCGCCGTGCTCATGGCCGAGCGCGCCACGCCCGCCGCGGTATTCAAGCGACTGGTCGGGAGAAAGCCCACCGTCTTCTACGGAGTGCCCACGCTCTACGCGTCGATGCTCGCCAGCCCGGAGTTTCCGGGGAAGGGAGAGCTGGGGCTGCGTGCGTGCGTCTCGGCCGGCGAGGCGCTCCCCGCCGAGCTCGGAAAGCGCTGGAGGGACAAGGCCGGCGTCGACATCCTCGAGGGAATCGGAACGACCGAAATGATGCATATGTACATCAGCGCGCGCCGCGGCCACGTGCGCTACGGGGCCACAGGAACGGCAGTGCCGGGGTACGAGCTCCGGCTCGTGGACGAGGAGGGCAGGCCGGTCAAGCACGGGGAGCTCGGCGAGCTGCAGGTGCGCGGGCCGACGAGCGCAGCCTTCTACTGGAACAACCGTGAAAAGAGCCGCTCGACCTTCCTCGGCCCCTGGTTCCGGAGCGGGGACAAGTTCAGGCAGGACGAGAACGGCTACTTTGTCTACGCCGGACGGTCCGACGACATGATAAAGGTCTCGGGCCTGTTCGTGTCTCCGGCCGAGGTCGAGGCCGCGCTCGCCAGCCACGACGCGGTGCTCGAGGCCGCGGTGGTCGCGCGCGAGGACGACAACCGCCTGGTCAAGCCCAAGGCCTTTGTCGTGCTGAAGGATGGAGCCTCGCCCTGTGACGAGCTCAAGCTCGCACTGCAGCGGCACATCAAGGACCGGCTCGCGCCCTACAAGTATCCGCGCTGGATCGAGTTCATCGCGGAGCTGCCCAAGACGCCCACCGGCAAGATCCAGCGTTTCAAGCTGCGCGCTTGACCGCGGACGCTTGTGCCCCGCCGCGCGTTCGCCTAGAATTCGAACAATGGTTCAAGTTTTGAATCGCAGTTCGAACGAAGCCGCTTTCTCCGAGCGTGTCCAGCGCAGGAACGATGCGCGCCGCCTGGACATTCTGCGCGCCGCCGCGCGCGTATTCCGACGCCTCGGCGTGTCGGCGACCGGCATGCGCGAGATCGCCGAGGAAGCCGACCTCTCGCCGGGCAACCTCTACTATTACTTCAGCGGCAAGGACGAGCTCCTGCTGTTCTGCCAGGAGCGCACGCTCGAGCGCCTTGCGGCCGGCGTAAAGGCCGCGCGCGCGGTCCCGGGCTCCTGGGCCGGCCGGCTGCGCTCGGTGCTCGCCGGGCATGTGCACTGCATGCTCGACGAGCTGGAAGGGGCCACCGCGCACCTGGAGGTCGAGGCGCTGCCGGAGGACATGCGCGCGGGCGTCGTGCAGAAGCGCGACGCCTACGAGCGCGCCGTGCGCGCGCTGGTCGCCGAAGGCGTCAGGGCCGGCGAGTTCGCGCCCGTGGACCCCGCGCTCGTGACGCGCGCGATGCTGGGTGCGGTGAACTGGACCGCGCGGTGGTACCGGCACGACGGCGCGCGATCGGTCGCCGAGATCGCCGAATCGCTCTCCGACTACCTGGTGCGCGGGCTGCTGCCCGCGAGGAAGGGCAAATGAACGCCCCGGCCCCCAAGAACGTGCATCTGGTCCTGCGAGTGAACGGCGAGCCGCAGGAAGTCTCCTTCGCTTCGTACAAGACGCTCCTCGAGGTGCTGCGCGAGGAGATGAACCTCACCGGGACCAAGCATGGGTGCGAGCTCGGCGAATGCGGCGCCTGTGCGGTGCTCGTCGACGGCGCGCCGGTACTGTCGTGCCTGGCATTGGCTCTCGAGTGCGAAGGGCGCGAGATCGAGACGGTCGAGGGCCTGGCGAGCGGCACGAAGCTCCACCCGCTCCAGGCGGCGTTCGCCGACTGCGGCGGCTCGCAGTGCGGCTACTGCACCTCCGGCATGCTGATGACGGCGAAGGCGCTGCTCGAGCGCGAGCCGAATCCGAGCCGCGAGCGCATCAAGGAGGCGATCTCGGGGAACATCTGCCGCTGCACCGGCTACAACCAGATCGTCGAGGCGATCGAGCAAGCCGCCGCCGAAATAAGGAATTCGAAATGAGCGCGGAAAAGAAACGCTTCGAGGTGGTCGGCCAGCCGCGCCGGCGGGTCGACGGGCGCGGCAAGACGACCGGCCAGGCGCGCTTCGCCGACGACCTCTCGCTGCCGCGCATGGCGCATTGCAAGCTGCTGCGCTCGCCCCATCCCCACGCGGTGATCGAATCGATCGACTGCTCGCGCGCAAGGGAATATCCCGGAGTGCATCTCGTGCTGACCGGGAAGGACTTTCCGGTCCCGTTCGGCATCATGCCGGTGTCGCTCGACGAATACGCGCTCGCGCCCGAGAGGGTGCGCCACGTCGGCGATCCGCTCGCCGCGGTGATCGCGAAAGACGAAGTCACGGCGCTCGAGGCGATCGAGCTGATCGACGTGAGGTACCGCAAGCTGCAGACGATCTCCGATCCGGCGGAAGCGCTCGCGCGTCCCGAGCCACGCATCCACGACTACGGCGAGCAGGGCAACATCCATCGCAACCAGTCCTACGAATTCGGCGACGTCGAGGAGGCGCTCGCGAGGAGCGACTACGTGTTCGAGGATACGTTCTTCTACCAGGGCAATACTCACCTTCCGATGGAGCAGCAGGCCTCGCTCGCCTCGATCGAGGGCGACGGCAAGCTGCTCCTGCAGACCAGCACCCAGAATCCGCACTACCTGCACCGGCAGCTCGCGCGGGTGCTGCAGGTCCCGGCCTCGCAGGTCCGCGTGATCGCGACGCAGAACGGCGGCGGCTTCGGCGGCAAATGCGACCCGGCCAATCACGAGATGGTGGTGTCGAAAGCGGCCATGATCCTCGGGCGCCCGGTGAAGATCTGCCTTACGCGCGAGGAGGTCTTCTACCAGCACCGCGGCCGGCACCCGGTGCTGATGAAGTTCCGGACCGGGGTCAGCAAGGACGGAAAGCTGACCGGAATGCATCTTCAGACTCTGCTCGACGGCGGTGGATACGGCTCGCATGGTCCCGCGAGCACCTTCTACACCGGGGTGCTGACGCCGGTGACCTACGAGCTGCCGCGCTTCAAGTTCGAAGCGTGCCGGGTCTTCACCAACAAGCCTCCCTGCGGCCCCAAGCGCGGCCACGGGACGCCGCAGCCGCGCTTCGGGCAGGAAGTGCAGCTCGACAAGATCGCCGAGAAGCTGGGGATCGATCCGGCCGAACTCCGCCTCGGCATCGTGACGAAGGAGAACGCGCTCACCGCGAACTGGCTCAAGGTCGGCAGCACCGGGCTCGCCGAGTGCATCCGCCAGGTGGTCGAGCGCTCCGGCTGGAAGGAGAAGCACCGCAAGCTTCCGGAGGGACGCGGCGTCGGGCTCGCGGCGAGCACCTACATGTGCGGCGCCGGCGTGTCGATCTACTGGAACAAGATGCCGCACTCTGGCGTGCAGCTTCTGCTCGATCGCAGCGGGCAGGTGACGGTGCTCTGCGGCGCGACTGAAATCGGGCAGGGGTCGGACGACGTGCTCGCTGCGATCGTCGCCGAGGTGCTCGGCATCGGCACGGCGGAGGTGCGCGTGCTCACCGGCGATACCGGACTGACGCCGGTCGACCTCGGCTCGTACTCGAGCCGCGTCACGGTGATGATGGGCAATGCCGCGTTGCAGGCGGCGACGCGGTTGCGCGAGCAGATCGCCGCGGCGGCGGCCGAGAAGCTCGAGACCTTGCCCGAGCGCGTGATCCTCTCGCGGGGCAAGGTATTCGCGGCGGAGAACGCGGCGAAGACGATGAGCTTTATCGAGGCGGTGACGGCGGCGGAGACGAAGTTCGGCACGCTCGGCGCGGTCGGCTCGTACGCGCCGCCGAAGGCGCCAGGCAAGTACAAGGGCGCGGGCGTCGGCCCTTCTCCCGCGTACAGCTTCACGGCCTGCGTGGTCGAGGCCGAAGTCGATCCGAAGACCGGCTGGATCACCGTGCCCAAGATCTGGGTCGCGCACGACATCGGGCGCTCGATCAACCCGGTGCACGTTCGCGGGCAGGTGATCGGCGGCGTGTACATGGGCCTGGGCGAAGCGCTGATGGAGGAGCAGGCCTTCCGGCGATTGCCCGAGAAGCTGTCCAGCGCGCTCGTGCACAAGATCCCTTCGATGCTCGAGTACAAGAGCCTCACCGCGCTCGACATGCCCGAGGTGGACGTGGCGATCGTCGAATACCCGGATCCCAACTGCCCGTTCGGCGCGAAGGAAGCCGGGCAGGGCCCGCTGCTGCCGGTGATGCCGGCGGTGGCAAACGCGATCTACGACGCGGTCGGCGTGAGAATCGACGAGGTGCCGATCACACCGGACAAGGTGCTCGCCGCCCTGGAGAAGAAGGCGAAGGGCGAGACCCCGCGCGTCGGCCCGGAAAGCTTCCCCGCGGTGCCCTATCCCGCGCCGACGTTCGTATTGCCGCCGTGGGAAGGCGGCGACGGCGACGAGCTGAAGGGTCCGGACGGCAAGCCGGTCCGGCGCACGCAGAAGGAGGTGGCCGCCGCATGATGCGCCTGCCGTGGTTCGATTACCGCGCGCCGCGTTCGATCGCGGAAGCGGCGCGCATTCTCGCCGGAGAAGGCCCGCGCTCCATGCTGCTCGCGGGCGGCACCGATCTTCTGCCCAACATGAAGCGCCGCCAGCAAACGCCCGCGACACTGGTCGCGCTGCGCGACGTGCCGGAGCTGAAGGGCATCGCCAACGGCAGCGGACTGAGGATCGGCGCGGGCGTCACGCTGACCGAAGTGGCGGGCAGCAAGCCGGTACGCGAATACTATACCGGGCTCATGCAGGCGGCGGCCCAGGTTGCCACGCCGCACCTGCGCAACATGGCGACGCTCGGCGGCAATCTCTGCCTCGACACGCGCTGCAGCTACTACGACCAGAGCTACGAATGGCGCAAGGCGATCGATTTCTGCCTGAAGAAGGACGGCGAGATTTGCTGGGTGGCGACCGCGAGCAAGCGCTGCGTGGCGGTGTCGTCGACCGACTGCGCGCCGGCGCTGATATCCCTGGGCGCCAGCGTGAGGCTGGTTTCCACGCAGGGGGAACGGGACGTGGCGCTCGCAGATCTCTACAACAACGATGGCATCGACTACCTCACGCGGCGTCCGGACGAGATCCTCAGCGAGATCCGGCTGCCGGACGCGGCGGGCTGGAAGAGCAGCTACTGGAAGCTTCGCCGGCGCGGGTCGTTCGATTTTCCCGTGCTGGGTGTGGCGGCCGCCGCGAAGCTGGGGAAGGACGGCACGGTCGAAGAGGCGCGCATCGCATTGGGGGCCGTCGCTTCGCGGCCCTTCCTCGTGCCCAGGGCGGCCGAGCTGCTCGTCGGCAGAAAGCTCGGCGACGATGTGATTGCCGAGGTCGCCGCGGCGGTGGGCTCTCGCGCCAAGCCCATGGACAACGCGGACCTGGACATCTACTGGCGCAAGCAAGTCACGCCGGACTTCGTCGGCTACGCGCTGCGCGAGATCCGGGGCGACGACATGAGCGCGACGCGCGTGCGCATCGCGCGCCACGAACTCAGGGAGGCAAGCTGAAATGACGCCCGAGCAGTTCCGCGCGCTGGTCATGCCGTTCGCCGACTTCGTCCGGGGCAGGGCGCTCGACGGGCAGCTCGAGGCCGACCTGAACAAGAGCTACCCGCCGGGCGGAGCGGCGTTTCAGGGCGTATTCCGGGCCTGCCGCGACGCGATCGCGGCCGGGTGGATGTGCAATCGCGAGGCGGGCGGGATCAGGTTCGGCCGCGTCATCAAGCCGGGCGCGGAGACGCACGGCTTCAGCGTGGACGTGGTCGAGATGTACGACGTCGTGGGTCCACGCCATCGCCATCCCAACGGCGAGATCGACATGATCATGCCGCTCGATCCCGGCGCGAAATTCGACGGGCGCGGCTCCGGCTGGATGGTCTACGGCCCGGACAGCGCGCACAGCCCGACGGTGAGCGGCGGCAAGGCCATCGTCCTGTACCTGCTGCCGCAGGGCGCGATCGAGTTCACCGCCGGCCGCTAGGCGGGCGGAGCCCCGATCAGCTTCTGTATCACCGGCCGGGAGCCTTCCAGCGCCACGCGCTGCATGTAGAAGGCGAGGCCGCGCGCGCCGCCCAGCTCCTCGCCGCCGCCGGCGCGCCCGGGGCCGCCGTGCACGAGCTGCGGCAGTACGGTTCCCGGCCCGGGCGACATCTCGATCTTCGGGTGCCCGAGAAAGATCCGCCCGTGGTAGGGCGCGATGCCCGCGACGGTCTCCTCGAGGAAGTCCGCGTCCTCCGAGTACACCGAGGACACCAGCCCGCCGTTCCCGCGCGCGACGATCGCCGCCGCGTCCGCGCATTTGCCCGAATAGGTCAGAAGCGAGGCAACCGGCCCGAACACTTCGCGCGAGTGGACTGCGGCGGCGAGCGCGTTCTTCGCGAATTCCATCAGCACTGGCGAGATGAAGAAACCTTTCGCTCCAACCGGCGCGGCGCTTCCGAAAGCCGTTTTTCCTTCGGCAGAGAGCTGGGCCACCCCCTCGCGTACGTCGGCGAGCTGGGCGCCCGTGGCGACCGGTCCCATGCGCGTTTCCTCCTGCGCCGGGTTGCCTACGCGCACGGCCTTCAAGCCTTCGGCGAGGTCGTCGCGAACCGTCGCCGCGTGCGCCTCGGGCACGAGCACGCGCCGGATCGCGGTGCATTTCTGCCCCGCCTTCTGCGTCATGTCGCGCAGCACGTCCTTGAGGAAGGTTTCGTACATGTCGCCGCCCGGCTCCGCGTCGGGCCCGAGCACGGCGGCGTTCAGGCTGTCCGCCTCGACGTTGACGCGCACCGAGTCGCGCACGATGTTGGGGAGCGCGCGGATGCGCATTCCCGTGTCGCCCGAACCGGTGAAGGCGAGCACGTCCTGGCCGCCGAGCAGCGCCGGCAGGTCGCGCGGCGCGCCGACTAGGAGCGAGAGCGCGCCGTCGGGCAGGACCTTCTTCTCGACGAGGATCTCCATCAGGCGCTGCGCGACCAGCGCCGAGCTCGTCGCCGGCTTGGAGAGGACGGGCATGCCGGCGAGGAGCGCCGAGGCCGCCTTCTCGGCCAGCCCCCACGCCGGGAAATTGAAGGCGTTGATGTGCACGGCGACGCCGTGGCGCGGCACGCAGACGTGCTGCCCATGGAACCTCGGCGAGCGCCCGAGCTGCACGCCTTCGCCGTCCACGATGAACTTGGCCGCGCCGAGCTTCTCGCCGAGCTCGGCATAGGTCTGCAGGGTGAAGATCGCGCCGTCCACGTCGAACTTCGCGTCCGATCGCGTGTTGCCGCCGTTGGCGACCGAGAGGTCGAGCAGCTCGTCCCGGTGCGCCTGCATCGCCTTGGCCATGTCCTTGAGGAGAGCGCCCCGCTCGGCGAAGGACAGGCCGCGCAGCGCCGGGCCGCCTTTCCTGCGCGCGTGATCGAGCGCCGCAGCGACATCGGCGCCCTCGCTCGAAACCTGCGCGAGCGGCTCCTCGGTCGCGGGGTTGACGAGGATCTGCGGCGCGCCCGATCCTTCGATCCAGCGGCCGCTCAGATAGCTGCGCAGGGTTTTCATTCGCGCTCCGGCTTCGTGGTCCGCCGCTAGGATAGCCGAAGCGGGTGCGAGCGGGACATGCACTAAAATGCATCGCGTGTTTCCGATCACCACTGGAAGGCCCGCAGTCATGGCGCCGAGCGGCATGGTCGTCTCGCCGCACTCGCTCGCTTCCGCGGCCGGCGCGGACGCGCTGCGCGCCGGCGGCTCTGCGGTCGACGCGGCGATCGCCGCGGGCGCCGCTCTCTCGGTGCTCTACCCGCACATGACCAGCGTCGGCGGCGACGCGTTCTGGCTCGTCTACGACGCGCGCGGGCGGCGAGTGCGCTACCTGAACGGCGGCGGACGCGCGGCGCGGACCGCGGAGATCGACTGGTTCCGCGCGCGCGGCATGAGCGAGGTTCCCCTGCGCGGCTTCATACCGGCGACGCTGACGACGCCGGGCGCCGTGGCGAGCTGGTGCGCCGCGCACGACGAGTACGGCAGGCTGCCGCTCGCGCGCGACCTCGAATCTGCGATCGGCTACGCGCGCGAGGGCTTCCCGGTGACGGGCCGGCTCGCGCGCGCGATCGAGCTGCACGCCTCGGACGGGTCGCTCGACGCGGGGGCCCTCGCGATCTTCGCCCCCGGAGGCGCCGCGCCGCGCGCCGGCGACAGGCTCAGAAACGGCGGCCTGGCGAGGGTGCTGGAGCGGATCGCGCAGGGCGGCCGCGAGGGCTTCTACGAAGGCGAGACGGCGCGCGCGCTCGCGTCGTTCTCGCGCGCGGGCAGCGGCTTCTTCGACGAAGCCGACCTGGGCGCCCAGCGCGCGGCCTGGGGCGAGCCGCTTTCGGGCACCTATCGCGGCCTGGAGATCCTCGAGACTCCGCCGCCCACGCAGGGCTTCACCGTGATCGAGATGCTGAACCTGGTCGAGAGCTCCCGGATCGGGAGCATGGATCCGCTTGGCCCCGATCTCGTGCACCTACTCGTCCAGGCGAAGCAGATCGCGTACAACGACCGCGACCGCCTCCTCGCCGACCCCGAGTTCCAGCCCGTGCCCGTCGGCACGCTGATCTCCAAGCGCTACGCGGCGGAGCGCAGGAAGCTGATGCGCGCCGATCGCACGCTCCCCTGGGACAGGATTCCCTCGTACGGCACGCTTGCGGGAGACACCGTCTTCGTCGCCGCGGTCGACGCCGAGGGCAACGGCGCCGCCCTGATCCAGAGCCTGTACTTCACGTTCGGCTCGGGCGTGGTCGCGGGCGACACCGGGATCGTGCTGCAGAACCGCTCGGCGTACTTCTCGCTCGACCCGCAGCACCCCAACCACCTCGAGCCAGGCAAGCGCCCAATGCATACCCTGATCGCGTCCATGGCGCTCGCCGGGGGCCGCCTGCGGCACGTGCTCGGCTGCATGGGCGCCGACGGCCAGCCGCAGATCCATCTGCAGAGCTACGTCGGCATGATCGATTTCGGCCTGGACGTGCAGCAGGCGCTGGAGACGCCGCGCTGGCTGTCGGGGCGGTTCAACATCGGCGACCCGCGCGACCTGCTCAACATGGAAGGGCGCTTCCCCGAGGCGACGTTCAGGGAGCTCGAGCGCCGCGGCCATGCAGTGAACCGCTGGCCCGCCTGGTGCGAGCTCGCCGGCCACGCGCACGGCATCACGCTGGACCCGGCGTCCGGCGCCCGCGTCGGAGGCGCCGACCCCAGGAGCGACGGCGCGGCCGTCGGCTTCTAGTCCGGTCGTCTTGACGCTCTGTGCGCGGGAGCGAACAATGCCAGACGAGAGCGCGTACAGAGGAGGGGCCGTGCCGTCCCGCAGCAGCGCCGATCATTCGGTGAGCCCGCCGAGCGTCAGGATTCCCCGCGATTACAACGCCGCGTACGACCTTATCGAGCGCAACCTCGCGGCGGGTCGCGCCGCGCGGGTCGCGTATGTCGACGACGCGGGCCAATGCACCTTCTCCCAGCTCGCCGAGCGCGTCAACCGCTTCGGGTCCGGGCTGCGCGCGCTCGGCCTGGACATGGAGCAGCGCGTGCTGCTCGCGCTGACGGACACGGTCGACTTCCCGACGGCATTCCTCGGGGCGATCAAGGCGGGCATCGTGCCGATCGCCGTCAACACGCTGCTCACGCCGAAGGACTACGAGTACATGCTCTCCGACAGCCGGGCGAAGGCGCTCGTCGTATCGGAGGCGCTGCTGCCGCAGTTCGCGCCGCTGATCGGCAAGCTGCCGTTCCTGCAGCACGTCATCGTGTCGGGCGGTGCGGCGGGACACACCTCGTTCAAGGACGTGCTGGCGAAGGGATCTCCCGAGCTCGCGCCGGCGCCGACGAACTGCGACGACGCCTGCTTCTGGCTCTATTCGTCGGGCTCCACCGGAATGCCAAAGGGCACGGTCCACGTGCATTCGAGCATGATCCTGACCGCCGAGCTGTACGCGCGAGGCGTTCTCGGCTACAAGGAGAGCGACGTGGTGTTCTCGGCGGCGAAGCTCTTTTTCGCCTACGGCCTGGGCAACGCGCTGACCTTCACTCTCGCCGCCGGGGCGACCTCCGTGCTGATGGCCGAGCGGCCCACGCCGGCGTCCGTGTTCAAGCGCCTCAAGGAAAGGAAGCCGACGATTTTCTTCGGCGTTCCCACGCTCTATGCCGCGATGCTGGCGAGCCCCGAGTTTCCCGGAAGGGAGCAGCTGGCGCTGCGGCTGTGCGTCTCCGCGGGCGAGGCCCTGCCGCCGCAGATCTCCAAGACCTGGAAGGAAAGGACGGGCGTCGAGATACTGGACGGGATCGGGTCGACCGAGATGCTCCACATCTTCCTCTCCAACCGGCCCGACGATCTGCGCTACGGCACGACCGGCAAGCCCGTTCCGGGATACGAGCTGCGGCTGGTCGACGAGCAGGGCGAGCCGGTGAAGCCCGGCGAGATGGGCGAGCTGCAGATCAGCGGGCCCACCAGCGCCGCCTATTACTGGAACAACCGCGAGAAGAGCCGCGGCACCTTCCACGGGGGATGGACGCGCAGCGGCGATAAATACACCCAGGACAAGGACGGCTACTACGTCTACGGCGGGCGCTCGGACGACATGCTGAAGGTGTCCGGAATCTACGTGTCGCCCGCGGAGGTCGAGGCGGCGCTCGTCGGACACGAGGCGGTCCTCGAGGCGGCGGTGGTCGGCGCCGAGGACGAGAATAAGCTCGTCAAGCCCAAGGCCTTCGTCGTGCTCAAGCCAGGCGCCTCCGGCAGCGACGCCCTGAAGGCCGCGCTGCAGCAGCACGTGAAGGACCGCCTCGCGCCCTACAAGTATCCCCGCTGGATAGAATTCCTCCCCGAGCTGCCGAAGACGGCGACAGGGAAGATACAGAGATTCAAGCTGCGCGCGTGAGGCGGCGTGCTTGCGAGCCTTAAGAGCATCAAGACCCGGGTCACGTTGATCGTCACGACCGGCGTGGTGGCGCTGCTCGTGCTCGTCTCCGCGATCGAGATGGTCCGGGTGAAGTCGGACTTCAGCGCAGTCCTCGGGAACCAGCAGCTTACCCTCGTGGCCAGGATGGCCGACGACATCGACGAGAAGCTCGGCTCCGCGCACGCGGTCCTGATCGGGGCGTCGAAGATGATTCCGCCCGACGTCGCCCGCAGCGCCGCCCGGCTCAGAAAGAATCTCGAATTCCGTACTGCCCTGCAGGTGCTCTTCGACAATCTCGTAGTCTTTTCCCCCGGCGGCACGACCCTCGTCGATTTCCGCGGAACGGGGCTCGAGGGCGCCAGCGTCGGCGATCGCGAGTTCTTCAGGAAGGTGATGAGCGAGCGCAAGCCCTACATCTCGCAGCCCTTCCTCGGAAGAAATACGCAGCGGCCGTTCGTCCTCCTGACTGCGCCCATACTGGACGGCCGGGGAGAGGTGGCGGCCATCCTGGGAGGCTCGCTGAACCTGCTGAGGCCCAATTTCCTCGGCAAGCTCGGCACTGCGAGGGTGGGCAATACGGGGTCGTTCGCGCTCCTCGGCCGCGACCGCACCATCATCATCTCGCGCGACGCCGAGCGCATCATGCAGCCCGGACCGGCGCCGGGGGTGTCTCCCTACTTCGATCGCGCCGTGGCGGGAGAGGAAGGGTGGGAAGAAGCGATCAACAGCCGCGGGCTGCACGCGCTGTTCAGCTATTCGCCGCTCGAGACCGTTCCCTGGGTGCTGGTCGCCGCGCTCCCCGTCGAGGAGGCGTTCGCCCCCGTGGTCGCCACGCAAAAGGACATCGCCCGCATCGGCGTGCTCCTCGCGCTGCTGATCGCGCCCCTGGTGTGGCTGGGCACGCAGTACCTGCTCGCGCCGCTCCTGGGACTGCACGACGCCATCCGCCGCGCGCGTGGCGATCCGGGCGCGGCCGCCGAAGTGCCGGTCCGCGGCCGCGACGAAATCGGCGAACTCGCCGCGGACTTCAACAATCTCATCCGGGAACGCACCGAGGCGGAGGCGTCTCTGAGGGAGAGCGAGCATCGCCTGCGCATGATCACCGACAATACGCCCGCCCTGATCGGCTACGTCGACTCGAGCCTCCGCTACCGCTACGCCAACGCCACCTATTTCGACTGGTTCGGGAGGAAACCGGAGGACATGCTGGGACGAAGCATGCGCGAGGTCCTGGGCGAGGCGGCGTACGCGGTGCGCGAGCCGCACATCCGCGAGGCGCTCGCGGGCAGGGAAGCGAACTTCGAGCTCGACCCCGCGCCTTCCGGCTTCCGGCGCTACGTCCACACGCGCTACGTGCCCGACCGCCGCGCCGACGGGAGCGTCGCGGGCTTCTACGTGCTCGCAAGCGACGTCAGCGCGCTCAAGAAATCCGAGGAGCAGCTCCGTGAAAGCGAGCAACAGCTCAGCCTAGCCCTGGAAGGCTCGGAGCTCGCACTGTTCGACTGGAACGTCAGGACCGGCGAGATCTTCCTGAGCGAACGGTGGTCCGTGATACTGGGCGGCAAGCCCGAGCTGACCCGCACCACGTTCTCCGCGCTCGAGCAGATCACGCATCCGGAGGACAGGCCCCTCATCCAGGGGTTGCTCCGCGCCGCGCTGAAGGGCGCTACTTCGCACTACCGCGCGGAGCACCGCGTGAGCGCCCGCGACGGCGGCTGGATCTGGGTCCAGACTCACGGGCAGGTGACCGCGCGCGATCCCACGGGGTATGCGACCCGGATGGTGGGCACCACCGCCGACGTCACCGAGCGCAAGCGCGCCGAGCATGAGCTCGCGCGGAGCCGTATGGAGCTCGAGCGCGCGGCGTGGTACGACGCGCTCACCGGGCTGCCCAACCGCAACCTGCTGATGGACCGTCTCGACCAGGTCCTCGCGCGAAGCCGCCGCAGCCGCCAGCTCCTCGCGCTCTTCTACCTCGACCTCGACGGGTTCAAGTCGATCAACGACAGCATGGGGCACGCCGCCGGCGACGCGCTGCTGAGGCAGTTCGGCGAGCGCCTGCGGCGCACGGTGCGGACCGGCGACACGGTCGCGAGGATGAGCGGGGACGAGTTCGTCGTCCTCGTCGAGGACCTGCGCGAGCCCAAGGACGCGGATGCGGTCGCGACCACCGTCGTCGAAGCCGCGCGCGAGGACTTCACGATCGAGTCCAGGCTGCTGCGCGTGACGACCAGCATCGGCATCGCATTCACGCGAGGCGAGCTGTCCGGCCCCGAGCTGCTCAAGCGCGCCGACACGGCGCTCTACGAGGCGAAGCGAAGGGGCCGCGACCGGTACCAGATCGACCAGACGGAGCAGCCAGCGCCCGAGGCGCGTGATGCGCCGGTGCGGGCGCGCCTTTGAGCGAGCGGGTTCGTGCCTGGGTGGAGGAGGCGAGGCGCGTCGCCGTCCTGACCGGCGCCGGGATCTCCACGGAATCGGGCATTCCCGATTTTCGCGGCCCGCAGGGCGTGTGGACCATGGATCCGCAAGCGGAGAAGCTCTCCGACATCCGCTATTACGTCGCCGACCCGGAGATACGCCGCAAGTCCTGGCAATCGCGCCTCCACCATCCGGCGTGGACAGCCCGCCCCAACGCGGGGCACGCGGCGATCGTGGCGCTCGAACGACGCGGAAAGCTGCACGCCCTGATTACCCAGAACATCGACGGCCTGCACCAGAAGGCGGGCAGCTCTCCGGAGCGCGTCATCGAGGTGCACGGCACGGTTCACGCGGTTGTGTGCCTGTCGTGCGGCCTGAAGGGCCCGATGCAGGCTGCGCTGGAGCGCGTCCGGGGCGGCGAGCCGGACCCGGCCTGCACCCGCTGCGGCGGCATCCTCAAGAGCGACACCATCTCCTTCGGGCAGGCGCTGGTCCCCGAGGTGATCGACCGCGCGATGCACGCCGTAGCCCAATCGGACCTGTTCATCGCGGTCGGTACCAGCCTGCAGGTCTATCCCATCGCCGGGTCCGTTCCTGTCGCAAGAAGGGCCGGAGCGCGCGTGGTCATCGTGAACGCGGAGCCGACGCCCTACGACGGCATCGCCGATGCCGTGCTCCGCGGGGCGATCGGAGACACGCTGCCGGGAATTCTTGCCGGCGACAGCGCGCCGCCCTCTTGACGCCGGCACCCCCCGGGGCGCCAAAATGCGCGCACTCATGGGAGAGACGATGGACGGAGTTTCAGGGGAAGCGGCGCAGCGACAGAGGGGACTATGGGAGCGCCTTCTGCCGCTGCGAGTGGCGGAAACGGTGGTGACCGCGGTCGCCGAGATCGGCATGTTCGCGGACCAGGGTCTGCGGATCGGAGCGAGCGTCGGCATCGCCTGCAGCGGCGGCCTGGCAGGCCGCGAGCGGATCGCGGACGAGCTCATGGTCCGGGCCGACCGCGCCATGTACGAAGCCAAGCGCGCAGGAAAGGGCCGCTACAGGTTCGCCGAAGAGGACAAATGAGCGCTCCGGCAATCGTTCCGCCCGCCCGGATCGGCTTCGTGGGCTTGGGAAAGATGGGGCAGCCGATGGCCCGGCACCTATCGCGCGCCGGTTACCGCGTCCTGGCCCACGACCTCGATCCCGAGGCCGTGCGGCGGGCGCGCGAAGGCGCCGGCGCCGAGAACCCCGGCTCGCTGCGCGCGATCGGCGAGAGCTGCGAGGCCGTGATCACCATGCTCCCCGACGGAAACGCGGTGCGCGCGGTGGCGCTGGGGAAGGACGGGTCCGGGGACAGCCTGCTCGCCGGACTCTCGCGCGGGAAGATGCTCGTCGACATGAGCTCGTCATCGCCGGTGGGCACGCGCGAGCTGGGCGGAGTCCTCGCCGGCCGCGGTGTCGGGATGATCGACGCGCCGGTGTCGGGAGGAGTGAGGAAGGCCGACGACGCGACGCTCGCCATCATGGTGGGCGGCGAAGCCGCGGCCATCGAACGGTGCAGGCCCGTGCTCGAAGCGATGGGCAAGCAGATCTTCCTCACCGGTCCGCTGGGCTCGGGCCACGCGATGAAGGCGCTCAACAACTACGTGTCCGCGGCGGGGCTCGCGGCCGCAGTCGAGGCGGTGCTGGCGGCGGACCGCTTCGGCCTCGACCCGGTCCGGGTCGTCGACGTGCTCAACGCGTCCACGGGAATGAACAACGCGACACTCAACAAGTTCCACAGGTTCATCCTGTCGCGCGCCTTCGACTCGGGGTTCTCGCTCGACCTGATGGTGAAGGACTTGAAGACCGCGCTCGAAGTCGCGCGCTCGACGGGATCGCCGGCGCCATTCGCCGAAGCGTGCGTCCGCGCCTGGAGCGAGGCGCAGAGGACGCTCGGGCCGGGGCATGATCACACCGAGGTGGCGCGCTACTGGGAAGGCCTCGCGGGGACGGAGCTGCGGAAGAAGTAGTAAGCTACCGGCTCCGACTCTGGAGCCGACATGGCGAATTCCGATCCCAAATCGACCGAGCTGAAGCTCGACCCGGACAAGCTCTATCTCGAGGAGGTTCTGACCGACCGCCGAATCGGTACGCTGCGCAGGCTCACTCCGGTCACCCGGGACGGCTCGCCGGACAAGGCGCGCGCCGTCGCCTACGTCGGCGAAACCCAGATTCTCACGCCTGCCGGCTCGATACCCATCGCCTTCGAGATCGAGGCCGGCTCGCTCGGGGAGGCCGCGGAGAAGTTCGCCGCGCTCGCCAAGGACGCCATCGATCGCACCGTGCGCGAGCTGCAGGAGCTGCGCCGACAGGCAAGCTCGTCGATCGTGGTTCCGCAGGGCCCGCTCGCAGGCGGAGGCGGCAAGATCCAACTTCCCTGAAGGCCTTACTTGACCAGGCCGGCTTTTGCGGCGATCTCGGAAACGCGCCGGTGCTCCTCGCGTATTTCTTCGAGGAGCTTCTCCGGCGGAGAATAGTCCATCAGCATTCCCAGGGGCTTGAGCTTGGCCGCTATCGCGGGCGACGTGATCGCGCGCTCCAGCGCCGGCACCAGCGTCCTGCCGACCTCGGGCGGGATTCCGGCCGGCGCGAAGAACGCAACCCAGATCCCGAACAGTCGTTCGGCGTAGCCCAGATCGGACAAGGTCGGTATGTCCGGGAAGTCCGGATACCGGCTCGAGATCACGAGGCCGCGCAACGCACCGCTTCGCAGATGGCCGGTCATGGTCCCCAGGGCGAGTACGACGCCCTCCACGTGGCCCCCGAGCAGCGCCGTGACGCCGGGCGAGGCCCCGGTAAAGGGCACGGGAACGAGCCGCGCGCCGGTGAGCGAGTTGATGGTGCGGATGCAGAATTCGCCCACCGACCCGGCGCCCGCGGTGCCGATGCGCACGCTTCCCGGATTGGCCTTGGAGTATTCCACCAGCCCGGCGAGGGTCTTGAAGGGCGCGTCGCTGCGCACCGCCAGAATGCTCGGCGAGCGCATCGCCAGTCCGAGGGGCGTGAGATCGGTGAGCGGGTTGTAACTCGCGGTCTTCGGGTCGAGGATCGACCTGAAGACGAGCGATGCGTTGTTCGTGAGGATGATGGTGTTGCCGTCCGGCTTGGCTTTCACGACCGCTTCGGTGCCGACAGCGCCGCCGGCTCCCGGGCGGTTCACCGGAACGATGGAGACCTTCAGCTCGCGCGACAGCTCGTCTGCGATCGCGCGCGCCGAGGTGTCGGTCGCGTCGCCGGGCGCGAGCGGAATGACCAGCGTAATCGGGCCCCGGGGATAGTCCTCGGCGTGCAAAGGGAGGGCCGCGGCGAAGAGCAGCGCGGCGAATGGGGAGGGCGCTCGCACCGCGCGATTCTAGCGCATCAGAACGTGGTCTGCGTCTGAACCAGGAACTGCACCGACTTGATGTTCGGATCGTGGTTGAGCGGGAAGGCGACATCGACGTGGAGCACGTTACCGAACGCCGTCCGCGCGCTGAGGAAGCGCAGACCGAAGCCGACGTCGCTGAGCCAGCCGGCGTTCTCCGTGTTCGCGCTGGCCCCGCCCCACGCCCTGCCGAGATCGTAGAATACCGCGCCGCCCACCCGGAAGAGCTGGAAGGGATACCAGTCGGTGTACCTGCGGCCCTCGACGTTCGTGACCACGCGGTTGTCTCCGCTCTGATAGTTGCGAGGATAGCCGCGCAAACCCGTATCGCCGCCAAGCACGAGCTGCGTGGCGGAGGTGGCGTCCCTCAGGATGTCCCCCGAGAGATTGAAGTAGAGCAGCGAGCGGCTGTCGGGACGGCTGTAGAACGTCAGCGAGGCACCCGACGCCTGCTTGTCGAGAGGACCGTACCCCGTCTGACCCCCGCTCGAGACGGAGGCGAGCAGGATTCCGCCACCCTGCGTCCGGTAGCCGTCGCTCAGGCTCGCGGTGTACAGCCAGAGCTGTTGGCTCGACCCCAGCGCCGCCAAGGAGCGGCCGACCTGAACGCTTGAGTGGATTCCCATCACAATGTACTCGGGGCGCTCGATGAGACTCAGGTTCTTGTACTTCTCGTAGCGATCCTGCACGATCTCGTAGCGCAGGTAGGGCGCTACGAGCGTCTGATCCGGGGGCAGGTTGTCGGGAGGCGGACGGTCGGCTTCCGTGTTGTACGCGTGCTTCTGGTAGCTAAGCCCGATCGAGTAGCGCTGCGTCCAGCCGTCGACAAGCCCCGCGGACCATCCGGCGAATCCATCGGCCGTTTCCTGGTGATCGCGGAACTGCGCCTGGGTCGAGCCGTTCTCGAAAAGCGAATCGATTTGATCTCCCTTGAATGCCGTGATACCAGCCGCCCAGCGGGTGTCCAGGGCGTAGAACGGGCGCGTGATGGACGCGGTCCGGCTCTCTCCGTCGCTGTTCTGGCTCAGGGCGTAATTCACCGTCGTCCAGCCGTCGAATGCGTGTGGGTCGATCGCTTGGTAGAGCACTCCCGAGCGATCAGGGGTGGAGAAGCGGTTGACTCCGACCTGTATGCCCGTGCCCAGCAGGTTGGTTTCGGTAAGTCCGATGTTGGTTCTGTTGGAGCCCCCGGACCGGCTGGCGCTTGCCCCCGGCTGCAGCGACCAGGTATCGCGCGTCTTCACCACGACGTCGACCACGCCGTCGTGAAAGGCGGTCGGCGCGATGCTGACATCGTAGAGGGTCCTGTTCGATCTGAGCAGCCTCTCGGTCTCCTCGATCGCGTGGACCGATACGCGATCGCCCGTCTTGAACAGAAGCTGGCGTTCGATCACCCAGGTCCGGGTCTGGATGTGCAACGCGTTGGCTACGCGGTAGAAGGATTTGCCCTCATTCGGATTCTTCGGGTCGAAAATGTTGTCGGCGACGACGCGGATTTCCCCGATCCACGCGCCGGCCGCCTCGAGCTCCGCGAACGTGGGGAGCTTTTCGGAAACGGGCGTCGCCGCCGGGGGCGCTGGCGGAGGTTTCTCTCCGGAGGGGATATCCTGGGCCCGCGCGGAAACGCAGAGAGCAAGGGCGACGCAGGTAAGCGAGGGAATTGCGCGACGGAGCGACACGCCCGATTGTGGGGACGATGAAAAGGCGCGTCAAATGATCTTGCGCGTGATGATGAGAACCATTTCGTGCGTCAGCCGCGCGAGAAGCGCTCAAGGCGGGTCGAAGCCCAGCCGCCTGCATTGCGAGTGCGCGTAGCGCAGCCCGGCGGCGCGCTCGAGGCCGCCGCCGTCCTCCGCAACCACATTGCCGTCGCGGATGTAGATCACCATGGGGTATTCGGTGTAGACCCCTCGCTGGTCGCGCTCATTCACCATCACGCAAACCGCCCAGCCGTACTGGTGCTCCCGCGAGAGCGTCTTGTCCTGATAGAGACGCGCTGGCCCGGCCTTCAGCTCGACGCGCGAGTAATCGGGATCGTTGACTCGGCGTCTCACGTAATCGCGCACCAGCTTCTCGTAATCGTCGGGCCGAGGTCCGTAGTCGAGCGCGGCGACCTGATCGGGAGACAACGGAGGCGATTGGCAGGCGACGAGGAGCGCGCAGGCGGTCGCCGAGGCGAGGCAAGCGGCGCGCCCGCCGAGGCTCAGGGCGTGACGAATGGGGCGCCCAGCTCGTTGCATCCGGTGCGTGCGTAGCGCCAGCCGATCACATTGTCCTTGGACCCGCCGTTCGCCGCGACGATCGCGCCGTCGCGGATGAAGAACACCATGGGATAGGCTCCCTCGTAGCTCCCCTTCGCGTTCTTCTCGTTGATCCACACGCACACGCCCCAGCCGTATTGGAGCGGACGCAGCGTGGTCTCCTGCTGAAACAGCTCGCGGGGACCGGCCTTGAACTCGATGATCGCCCCGGCCGGGTCGGAAAGCTGGGGCGCGAGGTAGTCCCGGATGAGCTTCTCGTAGTTCTCGGGGCGGGGCCCGTAGTTGTAGGCCGCCATCTCCTCCTGAGTCGGAGGGTTCTTGCACCCGGCGGCCAGGGCCACGGCGGCACAGAGGATCGCGAGCGCTCTCCGCGGGCGCCGGGTCGGCCCTGGTGCGACCGGCTGCATCGCCTACTTCGGCTGGGCGACGGTACGCAGGTAGGGCTTGAGCGTCTTGAAGCCCTGCGGGTACTTCTTCTTCGCCTCTTCGTCGGACACCGAGGTCGGGATGATCACGTCCTGCCCGGGCTTCCAGTTCACCGGCGTCGCTACCGAATGCTTGGCGTTGAGCTGCAGCGAGTCGAGCAGCCGCAGCACCTCGTCGAAGTTGCGGCCCGCGCTCATCGGGTAGATCAGCATCGCCTTGACCTTCTTGTCGGGGCCGACAATGAAAACCGTGCGGACAGTGGCATTGTCGGCCGCCGTTCGCTTTCCCCCCGCCGCGTTGGGGTGGATCATGTCGTAGAGCTTCGCGACGGTGAGATCGGCGTCGCCTATCATGGGATAGTTGACCGCGGCGCCCTGCGTCTCCTTGATGTCGCCGACCCAGCGCTGGTGATCGCTCACCGGATCGACCGACAGCCCGATGATCTTGGTGTTGCGCTTGTCGAATTCGGGCTTGAGCTTCGCCATGTAGCCGAGCTCGGTCGTGCACACGGGGGTGAAGTCCTTGGGGTGCGAGAACAGGATCGCCCACTTGTCGCCGATCCATTCATGGAAGCGGATCTTGCCCTCGGTGGTATCTGCCGTGAAATCCGGCGCCTCGTCTCCGATGCGAACTGCCATTGTTGCCTCCGTAGTTGTTGCGGGCCTTCGGGGCGTCGACCGCGGCGTCCGGCCCGAGTTCGGGGATTCCCGTTGAATGTCCAGCGACGAAAAAATTATACTCCGCCCGGCCGGTTCGTCGAAGAATGGGGATGACGCCGAGAGGGTCATTGTAGAATTCCTCCAGGCGCAACGAGGGAGTTCAGGTGGCGGCAAACGAGGTGGGCAAGCCCGAGCGGTCGCCGACGGTGATCCTGTTCGCGGAAATGCGCGGATTCACGGGCGTGTCGGACATGCTCGACCCGTCAGTCGTGATCGACAGGGTCGGCGAGTTCGTCACGCTCGTGTGGGGCGTGGTGGAGAAACGCGAGGGGGAGGTGGTAGACATCCTCAGCGACACCATGATGGCGACCTTCACCGGGCAGGACGACGCGCAGCACGCCATCGCGGCGGCCCAGGAAATCCAGGCCAGCTTCGCGACCCTGGCCGAGCAATGGCACCGCGATTTCGGCATTCGCGCCGCGGTCTCGATGGGGCTGCACTGCGGGGACGCCGTGGTGGGGTTTGCCGAGAAGAGCCCCACGCCGGAGCAGCTGTTCGTCTTCGGCGACTGCGTGAGCATCGCCAACCGCCTGCTTCACCGCGCACGCGCCGGCGAGTTCGTCCTCTCGGAGACGCTGATGGATCTGGCGGCCGAGATGGGCGTCACCCTCGAGGCCGAGGCGCTGCCGCCGCTGGAGATTCCTCGCCGCGATCCGATCAAGCTATTCGGCGTGCTGCTCGACACACGCCTGGACTTCACCCACTGAAGGGCGCGACCGCGTCAGCCGTGCGCGCGCCTGGGCTTCCTGGGATGGAGCGTGGAAACCGACGCGGGCTCGCGCGAGAAGATCCTGACCTGGTCGCGCCCGCGTCCCTTTGCCTGGTACAGCGCGAGGTCGGCGGCGCGCAGCAGCGCGTCCGCGTCGCCGGCGGACTCGGGGAAGATCGCCACGCCCAGGGAAGCGGTGACGCCCATGAGGAAGCCGCTTTCCTCGCGCACGGCCCGGCAGATCGCCTCGGCGCGGTTGCGCGCGCTCTGCAGCGTCGCGTTGGGCAGCACCAGCGTGAACTCCTCGCCGCCGAAACGGCAGGCGATGTCGCTGCCGCGGATGTGGCGCTTGAGGAGCGCCGCGATCTGCACGAGCACCTCGTCGCCCGCCCCATGGCCGGCGGTGTCGTTCACCCTCTTGAAATGGTCGAGGTCGATCATGATCACGGCGACGCGGATGCCCTCGCGCTTGGCGCGCACCAGCTCGCGCGAGAGGTAATCGTGCAGGAAGCGCCGGTTGTACAGATTGGTCAGGGGATCGCGGATCGCTTCCTCCCTGAGGGTCTTCAGCGCGTGCGCCAGCGCCTCAATCGCCCTGCCGCGCTCGCCTACCACGGCGTTCAGCACGAGGCCGGTGATCACGACCGTGCTCGTGAATGCGAGGAGCAGCAACGGCATGGTGCCGGGGCCGGCGGACGCGAAGGGGCCGCGGCCCTCGAGCGTCTGCCACACCGCAATTGCGCAGACCAGCGCGTTCAGCGTAGCGACCTCGCGCTGAGAGAAGCGCAGCGCAGCCCAGATCACGAAGGGAAGTATCACGAACGTGAGCGGCAGCGACGGCAGGTAGGCCGGCAGGCCGTCACCGAAGATCGCCTGGGTCGCGGCGAGCGTGGGGACGGCGAGGCACAGCATCTCCAGGGTCCTGCGCCGGCCGGCGCCGGCGGCGCCGGCCGACCAGTTGAGAATCAGCGGCGCGACGATGATGATCCCCATTGCGTCGGCCTGCCATCGCGTCCACCAAGTCAGCGAGAGCCATTGCGAAGACGCATCGGACCAGACGAGAAGCGCCGTGGCCGTGGCGGCCGCGATGGACGAGCCGAGCGCGGCGATGGCGACGAATTCGACGACATCCTCGCCGCGCTCGAAGCTGCGGGGCAGGCCGATGCAGCGTCGTACCAGAACCGCTCCGACGACGGCCTCGAGACTGCTGCCAGCGGCCATGAGAGCGGCTTCGAGCGGCGAAGTCGAGGCCGCCATGGCGGCGACCAACGCGCCCAGCCATACGCCGGGCCAGACGCGGTAGCCGAGGAGCAGGACGCAGGCGAGCGCAACACCGGAGGCCGGCCACACCACGGCGAACGGGAGCGGTGCGGCTCCCGCCGACAGCGCGAGCATGCCTGCGGCAAGGCAAGCCGCCGCGACGACGAAGATCTGCGAGACATAGGCGAACGAACCGGCGTCTCCGGTCGGTCTTCCCGCGGCTATTGCATCCACTTCCTAACCCTCGCTCTCTCGAAGAATCATGCGATTACAATCGATTCTTACGGTGCAATATTAGAGCCCACGCCCGGATTGGACAAGGCACGGGGCGCGGGGTTCGTGAAATATGACGCGAGCATACGGGCGCCGGGGCACACGCCGTGAAATATGACACGGGCATAACATCATGCGCGTCGCCGTGATCGGGGCCGGCGCGGCCGGCCTGCTGTTCTCGCTGCTCATCAAGCGGCGCTTCCCCGCGTGGGAGGTCGAGGCCTTCGAGCAGAATCCGGAAGGGGCGACCTACGGCTTCGGCGTGGTTTTCTCCGACGGAGCGCTCGCCTTTCTCGAGCGCGACGAGCCCGAGCTGTCGCGCATCGTCGAGGCGAGCATGGACCGCTGGCCGATGCAGCGGATCGTGCACCGCGGCGAGCGCGTCGACGTCGACGGCAACGGCTTCTCGGCGATCGGGCGCCTCGCGCTCCAGCAGGTTCTCCACGGGCTCGGCCGCCGGGCCGGCGTCGCCGTGCGCTACGGCCGCACGGTCTCTTCCCTGGACGAGGTCGCGGGAGCGGATCTCGTCGTCGGCGCGGACGGCGCGAATTCGCTCGTGCGCAACGCGCTCGCGGCGCAGTTCGCTCCCAGGATCGAGGTCCTCACCAACCGGTTCGCATGGTACGGCACCGCCCAGCCCTTCGACTGTCTCACTCTCACGTTTCGCGCTAGCGAGCATGGCGCGTTCGTCGCGCATCATTACCGCCATGCGCCGGCGATGAGCACATTCGTCGTGGAATGCGGCGACGAAACGTGGAAGCGGGCCGGGCTCGATCGCATGGACGACGCCGCGTCCCGCGGCTATTGCGGAAAAGTTTTTGCGCCGGACCTCGACGGCCACGCACTGGCATCGAACAAGTCGGTGTGGCGCCAGTTTCCTCTAGTACGGAATGGACGCTGGACGGCGCGACGCTCGCCCCGCGGCCATGCGGTGCTGCTCGGCGATGCGCTTCGCACCGTGCATTTCTCGATCGGTTCGGGCACGCGCCTCGCCTTCGAGGACGCGATCGCGCTCGACCGCGCGTTCGCCGAGCACGGTGAGAACGTCCCTGGAGCGCTGGAAGCGTTTGAGCGGGAGCGCAGGCCGGTGGTCGAAAAGCTCCTTGATGCGGCGAACGCGAGCTCGTACTGGTATGAGAAGTTCTCCGAGAAGATGGAGCTCTCGCCCAGGGAGCTTGCCTACGACTACATGACCAGAAGCGGCCGCATGACCGAGGACCGGTTGCGCGCGCTGGCGCCTAAATTCATGGCCCTCGTCGACGCCGAGCGAAGCGGATAGCCGGGCGCGGCGTGCTAAACTCGCAGCTGGACCGGACATCAACAAGAATGGATTTGGTCGCGAAGGAGCAGTCGTCGGGCAGCGCCATCAGCGGTCTGCAGAAGAGCCTGCGAGACGGGGGCTTCGTGGTGACCGCCGAGCTTTCCCCCCCGGTCTCCGCGGATCCCTCGGAATTCATCGAGCGCGCGCTCGCTCTGCGGGGCGCGGTCACCGCAGTCAACGTCACCGACGGCGCCGGGTCGAAGGCGCACATGTCGAGCCTGGCTGCGGCACATTTCCTGGTGCGGAGCGGCGTCGAGCCCATCCTGCAGATGACCTGCCGCGACCGCAACCGCATTGCCCTGCAGGCCGAATTGCTCGGCGCGGCGGCGCTCGGGATCCGAAATATCCTCGCGCTGCGCGGCGACGATCCTAGGCTCGGCGACCAGCCGGAGACCAAGCCGGTCTTCGATCTCGACACAGCCGCTCTGCTTGCGACCGCCAAGCGGATGCGCGACGAAGGGATCCTTCCCTCCGGCGTCGCGATCAAGGGACCTGTCGGACTCGTGCTCGGAGCGGCCGAGCTGCCCGTCGACCCCCCGGCGGACTGGCGTCCCAATAGCCTGCTCGCGAAGATGCACGCGGGCGCCGAGTTCGTGCAGACGCAATTCTGCATGGACCCGGAGGTGGTGCGGCGCTTCGCGGGGCGGCTGCTCGACCTCGGCGTTGCGCAGAAGTTGCCGATCCTTATCGGAGTCGCTCCGATCCCTTCGGCGCGCTCGGCGCGCTGGATGAAGGAAAAGCTCTACGGCGCGATCATCCCCGATCGGATCGTGGAGCGCCTCGAGGGTGCCCCCGACCCCAAGGCCGAGGGCAGAAGGATCTGCATCGAGCTTCTCCAGCAGCTCGCGGAGACGCCCGGCGTGGCCGGCGCGCACGTGATGGCCCCCGCGTTCCATTCGGCGATCGGTCCGGTCATCGAGGCGTCGGGTGTGGCCCGCGCGAAGCGCGCGGGCAGGGGCCGCTAGCGGACGGTAGGCGGCGTGGCCTTCAGCCAGGGATTCGTCGACATACGTGGCTGCAGGCTGAATCTGCATCGCGGCGGTTCGGGCGAACCGTTGCTTTACCTCCACGGGGCCAACGGCGCGCCGGCGGTCGCGCCTTTCATGGAGAAGCTGGCGGTTGGCTTCGAGGTGTTCGTTCCCGAACACCCCGGATTCGGTGCGTCGAGCGAGCCGGAATGGCTCGACAACGTGCACGACCTCGCCTACTTCTATCTCGACTTCCTCAAGGAGCTGGACCTGCGCGGGGTCCACGTGGTGGGCAGTTCGCTCGGCGGGTGGCTTGCCCTCGAAATGGCGGTGCGTGACGCCACGCGCATCAAATCGCTGCTTCTGGTCGGGCCGGCGGGCATCGCTCTGGAGGGGGTGACCCCCGCCGATACGTTTCTATGGTCGCACGAGGAGCTGACGCGCAACCTGTTCTTCGACCCGAGCATCGCCGACCGGCTACTCGCGCAGCCGCAAACGCCGGAGCAGCTGGACGTCACTCTCAAGAACCGGCACACCGTCGCGAGGCTAGGCTGGGAACCGCGCATGCACGACCCGTTCCTGCACAAGTGGCTCCACCGTGTCGACGTTCCAGTGAAGATCGTCTGGGGTGAGTGCGACAGGATACTGCCGGTTGCCTATGCGCGCGAATTCCAGAGGCTTATTCCCAAGTCCAGCGTCGAGATCGTTCCACGTTGCGGTCATTTGCCGCAATCGGAGACGCCCGACGTCTTCTGCGACATCGTACTCAAGTTCGCAGGGACGGTGAGCCGATGAACTTGGTCCTGTTCCACCTGATGCCCTACGCCGACCTCGACCTGGCCGCGGCGCGCGACAACGGAACGGTATGGGTCAATCTGCCGAACTCCAACTTCGAACCCGAGAAAGGCCACGTCCTTTACAACCGCTACCTGGACGAGCTGGAATACGGAGAGCAGCTGGGGTTCGACGCAATCGCGGTCAACGAGCATCATCAGACGGCCTACGGCCTCATGCCGTCGCCCATCGTGACGGCCTCCGCGCTGGCGCGCAGGACGAAGCGCGTGAAGATCGCGATTCTCGGAAGCGCGCTCCCTCTGCGCGAGCACCCTTTGATGGTCGCGGAAGAGCACGCGATGATAGACGTTATCTCCGGGGGGCGGCTGATTTCGGGTTTCGTGAGGGGCATCGGCGCCGAGTACCATACGTTCGGCGTCAATCCGACCTTCTCGCACGAACGCTTTCATGAAGCACACGATCTGATCGTCCGCGGCTGGACCGAACCGGGTCCGTTTGCGTTCCACGGTCGGCACTACCGGGTGCGGTACGTCAACGTATGGCCGCGCCCTTTCCAGAAGCCACACCCCCCGATCTGGATCCCTTCTCAGGGCAGCAAGGAGACGATCGACTGGGCGGCGCACCCGGACCGGCGCTATACGTACTTGCAGACTTTCAGCCCGGCCAGCGTGGTGCAGCGTTATCTCGCGATGTATCGCGATACATGCAGAGGCTACGGCTACGAAGCGGAGGACAGGCAGCTCGGCTGGGCGGTGCCCGTGTACGTTGCCGCAAGCGACGAAGCCGCGCTGCGGGAAGCGAAGCCGCACTTCGAGGCGTTCCGCAACGTATTCGTCCGGATGCCGATCGAAATGCTCCTGCCCCCGGGCTACACGTCGCGGGAATCGCTGAAAGGCGTGATGAAGGCGAAGGCGGCAATGTTCGGTGACATCACCCTGGAGAAGTCCGTCGATCTCGGCCTTGTCGTCTGCGGCGGCCCGGCGACGGTGCGCCGCGCGCTGGAGGGCTACTGGAAGGACATGCGCTTCGGGAATCTGCTCGTGCTTTGCCAGTTCGGCACGCTGCCGGCAGACCTTACGCGCCGGAACATGGAGCTATTCGCGGTTGAGGTCGCGCCGGCGCTGAAGGCCCTCGGGACGCGAACTGCGGCTGGAGCCTGACAGTTACGCCGGCCCCGCCTTTGGCCTACTATTCGAACCTTCGGCACGGAGGAGGGAGGCACTATGGCTGACGCACAGGTCGTCCAAGTATCCCATCTGCTGGACGAGCGGGGAATCGCCCCTTTTCACATCAAGCTGATCGTCTGGTCGGTTTTCATCGCGTTCATCGATGGTTACGACATCAGCGCGATCGCGCTTGCGGCGCCGGAACTCGTCAAGGCCTGGCATGTCAGCCCTGCGGCCCTTGGTCCGGTATTCAGTGCAAGCCTCGTCGGGATTCTGTTCGGCTCGATGATCTTCGGCTGGGTCGGCGACCGGTACGGCAGGAAGGCGGCGCTGGTGGGCTCGTTGCTCACGTTCGGCGCATTCACCTGGATCGCGGCCTACTCGACCAATCTCGAGCAGATGTTCTGGTTGAGGCTTCTCGCCGGTCTCGGAATCGGGGGCGTGATTCCGAACATGGTCGCCGTCAATATCGAGTCTGCACCGCGACGCTCGCGCGGCACCCTGGGGCTTATCGCCACGGGGATGGTACCGCTCGGCGGCGCCATACCCGGGATCGTCTCCGCGACGCTCGTTCCGCAATACGGCTGGCAGGTGTTGTTCCTCATCGGCGGTATCGCGCCGATCGTCATCGCGGTGGTCGCCCATTTCGGCATGCCGGAATCGATCAAGTACATGACCATCCACGAAGGCCAGCGCGCGAATCTGGTGAAGCTGATCGGCCTGCTCCGTCCGGACTTCAAGGCGCCCGAGGGCGCCCGCTTCGTGATCGAAGACGAGAAGCAATTCCCGGGCTTCAACCCAATCTACCTCTTCAAGGAAGGATTGGCGCTGATCACCCCGCTGCTTTGGCTGCTGTTCGCCCTCAACCTGATGGGCTATTTCTTTCTCCTGAGCTGGACGCCGACCCTGCTCACGGCCGCCAAGCTGCCGCCCGCGACGGCGGCGCTGACCTCTGCGTCGCTGCAGGTCGGCGGGACGGTCGGTGCGCTGCTGCTGTGCCGCTGGCTCGACCGGCACCGCTTCCTGGCGATCTCCGTTCTCTTGGTCGTAGCCGTGCCGGTTGTGGGCTCGATCGGCTATTTCGGCCTCACTTCGACCCGGACATCGCTCTTGATCGTAAGCTTCCTGGCGGGTTTCTGCGTGCTGGGCATTCAGTCCGGTATCAACGTCGCCGGGGCGCTCATCTATCCGACGTCGCTGCGCGCGAACGGCTCGGGGTGGCAGCTCGGGATCGGCCGCCTGGGATCGATAGTCGGGCCTTTGCTCGGGGCGCTCTTCGTGGCGCTCCCAGTCGCCCAGCTCTACATGTGGTCGGCGCTGCCCTTCGCTGTCGGTGCCATCGTGTGCTTCACGGTCCATCGCCTGAACGAAGCGCGCCTCAGGGAACGGCCCTGGCTGAGGGACCAGCAGGCCGCGCCCGCCGGGTGATCGAGAACCGCCGGGCCGGCGGGCTCAGGATGCGGTCCGATAAATGAGATTTTCGAAGGACCGCTCCTTGAGGTACTCGTCCAGCCCCCAGCGCTTCACCTGCTCGAACACCTCGTCGAATTCCTCTCGCGGGACCGGCTCGTAGACGAAGCGCTCCCCGCGGGAGAAACGGCTGTAGTCCCAATCGCGGTCGTGGAATTCCGGAGGCACGCAATGCTTCCAGAGCGACAGGTACTTCGGCAGGTCCTCTTCGAGCGCGCGCTCGGCGCGGGCGAGCGCGCGCAAGTAGCCGCGCACGCCGTCCTTCGGCGCTGACTCGGGCACCCACCACAGCGTGTGGAACTCGTCCGCCATCACCTCGCGGAGGCCCAGCTGCCTGGCCATGTCGATCTGCGGCGGCAGCAGGCTCGCGGCTTCGACTTCCCTGCCGAGGAGCGCCGACAGGCGCGCGCCGAAGCCGCCGACGTTCACCGTCCTGATGCGCTCGAGCGGCAGGTACTTTTCGAGACGGAAGGGCACGTTGAAATGGCTGCCTGCGCGCATGCCCACTGCGATCGGGACGTCCGCGAGCTCGTCGGGGCTGCGGATCCTCGACTCCGGCCGGACGAAGATTGCCCAGGGCGATACGCCGTGGCAGTCGGCGACCACCCGTCCCATGCCCGCGCTCGCGTTGCTGATCGTGCCCCACAGGCAGGCGCATTGCACCAGTTGCTCGCCGCCACGCCCAGTATAGGGTTGGTCCTGCGGGCGCTGAAAGTACCGGTAGCTCTTCCAGCTTGACTGGGTTCCGCGGAAGGTCTTCCAGTCGAGCTCGACGTCGATGCCCTCGTCGGCGTAGTAGCCTTCCTGGTGAGCGACGAAGTCATTCAGGCCCATGCCCTTCGGAGCGACCTTGACGTGCAGCAGCGTGGGGTTCGCGGCCATGTGCGCCTCCTTCGAAGGTCCGACCATACTCCGTTCGCGGGACCAGGGGAACCTCGGTGGGACCGGGCCCAATCGTCCTCGGCGCGGATTGGATTCATAATCATGAACTACGAGAAACGGAGGAAAGAGTCGATGAGCGTTCGCAACCTGCAGCATGTTGCTCTCGCCGTACCCGATCCGACGGTCGGCAGGAAGTTCTACACCGACTTCGGGATGGAGGGGAGAGAAGACGGCAAGCGCGTCGTCATGCGCTGCTTCGGGCGAGACCAGGACCAGGTCGTTCTCGTCGAAGGCAAGACGAGGCATATGCACCATGTCAGCTTTGGCACCCGGGCCGAGGACCTGGAAGCGCTGAAGAAGCGGCTGCAGCAGAACGCCACGAAGCTCGTCGACGCGCCCAAGGAGACGCCCTACGACGGCATCTGGTTCCGCGATCCCGACGGGCTCCTCGTCAACGTGCGGGTCGCGGAGCCGGCCAAGTGGCGCAGCGCCCCGGAATGGAGGATCAACAACCCCGGGCACCTCAACCGCGCCGGGGTGGCGGGCCACCCGAAGCGCGACGTCGTCGTGCGGCCGACGCGGCTCGGCCACACGCTGCGCTTCACGCCGCAGATCGGCACGATGGTGGACTTCTACACGCGCGTCGTCGGGCTGCAGCTCTCCGACCGCGCGCAGGAAGTCGTTGCCTTCATGCGCGGGCAGGGCGGGTGCGACCATCACATCTTCGGCTTCATCACCTCGGACCATCCGGGCTTCCACCACGCCAGCTTCGAGGTCGGCAACGTCGACGAGATCGGCATGGGCGCGTGCAGGCTGCTCGACAAGGGCTACAAGGACGGCTGGGGATTCGGCCGGCACGTCATCGGGTCGAACTTCTTCCACTACATCCGAGACCCCTGGGACAGCATGGCCGAATACTTCTGCGACATCGACTACATTCCGGCCGACGCGAAATGGACGCCGACGAACTACCCGGCGGAGGACTCCCTCTACGTGTGGGGGCCGAAACCTCCGGAGGCCTTCGGAATGAACTTCGAGCAGGCCTGAACGCTAGGCCGCGAGCGAGATGACGGAATCCTCGTAGTTGCCCGCACCCATCGTGCCCTCGGCGAAGATGCCGCGCTGGGCGATCCACTTGAAGGACTCCTCGAACACCTCCTTCGTGTAAGGCTCGAAGACGATCCGCTCGCCCGGGCCCCAGCGGCGGGTGTCCATCTGGTCGAGGAAGCGCTCGGGGAACTCCCTCTTGTAATAGTGCGTGTACAGCTCGGGACGCAGGTCGATGTCGCGCTGCGCCCGGCGCAGCGCGCGGAAGTACTTGCGCAGGTCTTCCTTGTCCGGGTTCCCCGAGATCGAGGTGGCCATCATGAACGTCGTGTCGATGACCTTGCGGAACCCTAGCTGCTCGAGAAAATAGTACGGCCCGCTGAAGAGCGACGCCGCGGGCACCTTCCTGTCGATCAGCTTCTCCATGCGCGAGAACAGCAGCCCGTCTGCGAACGAGAGCTTGATGTCGTCGAGCGGCAGGTACTGCTCCAGGCCCTGGATGGTGGAGTAGTGGCTGCCCGACTGGAAGCCGACCGAGATCGGCACGCCTTTCAGGTGGCTGGGGTGCGTGATGTCCGACTCGGGCGGCACGAACACGCCGCAGGGCGACACCGAGTAGGCGTCGGCGTAGAGCTTGCCGTGGCCGGTCGAGGCCGCGACGTTGACGGTCCAGTGGCAGGCGCCGCTCACGTCGCAGGCGCGGCCCTGCTCGATGCTCTGGAAGGCGCCGACCTTGTTTGCCGTCGCGTGCTTCTTCGCGGCGTCGCCCGGGCCGTAGTTGTCGCGGAATTCGTAGTCCAGTCCCTCGGCCTTGAAGTAGCCCTTCTCCTCGGCGACCCATTCCTGCAGCCTGAAGTGCGGGGAGATCACGAATTTCGACATTTGCGCCTCCTGGAGCGAAAGCAAAAATCTACTCCGAGGCGCGGCGGAATGCAAAGCAGTGGGAGCGTGCCCACGGCGCAGGAAGAGGCCCTGTAAGATAAGAAGCCATGGACTTTCAGGTCAGCGGCGGGCAGCGCGCGATCGAGATCGCCGAGCTCGTCATCGCGGGCTGGACAGGCCGCGACAAGGCGGCGGTCGAGAAGCACATCGCCGAGCTCGTCGCGATCGGCGTCAAGCGGCCGGGCACGGTGCCCGTGTTCTACCGCGTCGGGGCGAGCCTGCTCACCGCGGCGCCTGAAGTCGAGGTGGTCGGCGGGAGCTCGAGCGGGGAAGTCGAGTTCGTCCTCGTTTCAGCGCGCGACGCGCTCTACGTGGGCGTGGGATCCGATCATACCGACAGGAAGGTCGAGATCTACGGGGTCACGGTGTCCAAGCAGATGTGCCCCAAGCCGCTCGGGCGGGAGCTGTGGCCCTTCGCCGAGGTCGACGCTCACTGGGACCGGCTGGTCCTGCGCTCGCACGTCACGCGCGGCGGCAGGCGGGCGCTCTACCAGGAAGGCGAGGTCGGCCAGCTGCTCGCCCCGCGCGCGCTGCTCGAGCGATTCTCGGGATCCGCGTTCCTCGCTCCCGGAACGGCGATGTTCTGCGGAACGCTCGCGGTGCGCGGCGAGATCGGCGGAGGCGAGCGCTTCGAGATCGAGCTTCACGACCCGGTGAGGAACCGGAGCCTGCGGCACGAATACGCGGTCCGCGAGCTCGCGATCGCAGACTGAATCGAAAGGAGGGTTCATGCCGATCCGCAAGGAGCACACGGAGTTTCACAAGGTCGATCTCGACCGCGGCTGGGAGAACCTCCCGGGTTACCCGGCCGGGATCCGCCAGCAGGTGCTCGCCGGGTTCCTCGACGAGAAGGCCAGGCGCGGCTTCCGCACGCGCCACCTGCGGTTCGAGCCCGGCGTCTACACGACCGAGCCCTTCGTGCACGACTACTGGGAGGAGGTGTACGTTGTCTCGGGCGACCTCATCGTCGGCAGCGACCGGAACGGCAAAGGCGGCACGCGCTTCGGCCCCAGCACTTACGCGTGCCGGCCTCCGGGGACGCTTCACGGACCGTTCAGATCCGAGAACGGCTGCCTGCTGCTCGAGATGCACTACTACGACGGCGAAGTGAAGGCGTAGTGGCCGGCGCGTCCGTCCTTTCGGTCGCCGCGCTCGCGCGATTGCTCGCCCAGGGCGGGACCAGCAGCCGCAGGCTGGTTGAGGACGCGCTCGCCCGCATCGCCGACGCGAGCGGCGAGGGCGGACGCGCGTTCACAAAGGTGCATGCGCAGAGCGCGCTGCTCGCGGCCGAGGCTTCCGACCGCCTGCGCAAGGAACGCCTGGTCCCTTCTTCTCTCGCCGGGCTGCCCGTGTCGGTCAAGGACCTGTTCGATATCGCGGGTGACGTGACCACGGCAGGATCGAAGGTCCTGCGCGACCGATCCCCGGCCTCCGCGGACGCCGTTGCAGTGGCGAGGCTGCGCGCCGCGGGCGCGGTGGTGATCGGCCGCAGCAACATGACCGAGTTCGCCTTTTCGGGGATCGGCATCAACCCGCACTACGGCACGCCGGCGAATCCCTGGGACCGCGCCGCCCGGCGCATACCGGGCGGCTCGTCCTCGGGCGCTGCCGTATCGGTTTCGGACGGCATGTCGGCGTTCGCGCTTGGAACCGACACGGGAGGGTCGCTGCGCATCCCCGCCGCCCTGTGCGGCCTCGCGGGCTTCAAGCCGACCACGGCGCGCGTTCCGCGCGAAGGCGCGTTTCCGCTATCGACGACCCTCGACTCGGTCGGGCCCATCGCGCCCACTGTCGCGTGCTGCGCGGCGGTCTTCCAGGTGCTCGCGGGCGAGGCGCCGCGCGCGCTCGTCCCGCTCGCGCTCCGGGGGGTGCGCCTGGGTGTGCCCGGCAACTACGTCCTAGAGGACCTCGACGCCGAGGTGGCAGAAGCGTTCCAGTCCGCATTGCAGCGCCTGTCGCGGCGCGGAGCCAAGCTCGTCGAGCTTGCCGTGCCGGAATTCGACGACGCGGCGAAAGCGAACGCCGGAGGCGGCATCTCCCCGCCGGAGGCCTTCGCGGTGCATCGCGCGTGGCTCGACCGCGAGCGCGACATCGATCCGCGCGTCCTCGAGCGCATTCTGCGCGGCGGGTCGATGAGCGCGCCGGACTACGTCGACCTGCTCGCGATGCGGGCGCGCCTCATGAAGCGCTTCGCGCGGGCGAGCTACGACGTCGAGGCGCTGATCATGCCGACCGTGCCGCGCATCGCGCCCACCATCGAGAGCCTGGAGCGCAGCCCCGAGGCCTTCCGTGCCGCCAACGGAAAGATGCTGCGCAACACCAGCCTCATCAATTTCCTGGACGGCTGCGCGCTTTCGCTCCCGATCCATCCGCCCCGGACCGCGCCGGTCGGCTTGATGGTCGTGGGCTTCCGTGGCGAGGACGAGCGCGTGCTTTCGGCGGGCCTCGCCATCGAGGCGGCGCTGGCGCCCGAGGGGCCGGACCTCGTGGGAGCTCCATGAATTATCGTGCATCGTCTCGCGCCTAGACACCCCGGCGACACAGTTGCTAGACTGGCCCGAATCGAACGGAGGAGGGCGACCATGAGGAAAGTCTTTCTGACGGCAAGCATCGCGGCCGCGCTTCTTGCCGGGCCGGCGGACGCGCAACAAAAGGTGAAGATCGGCTTCATCACAACGCTGTCGGGTCCGCAGGGCGTCATCGGCGCGGACATGAAGAACTCGGTCGAGCTCGCGCTCGACCATCTGGGACGTAAGATGGCCGGGCTCGAGGTCGAAGTCTTCTACGGCGACGACCAGGTGAAGCCCGACGTCGGCACGCAGGTCGCCGACGAGATGCTGAAGAAGCACCAGGTCAATTTCGTCTCCGGCATCATCTGGTCGAACGTGATGCTCGCCGTCGCACCGCGCGTCACCGCTGCAGGCACCTTCATGATCGGCACCAACGCCGGCCCGCACGAGCTCGCCGGGGAACTGTGCAACGAGCTGTTCTTCACGACCTCGTGGCAGAACGACCAGACGCCCGAGGCCATGGGCAAGTACATGACCGACGCGGGCCTGAACGACGTCTACATCATGGCGCCCAACTACGCCGCCGGCAAGGACATGCTCACCGGCTTCAAGCGTACCTTCAAGGGCCGCGTCGCCGACGAGGTCTACACTCGCCTCGGCCAGACCGACTACCAGGCGGAAATCTCGCAGCTGCGCGCGAAGGCGCCGAAAGCGGTGATGGTTTTTTACCCCGGCGGCATGGGCATCCAGTTCATGAAACAGTACTCGGAGGCCGGCCTGCGCGGCCAGATCCCGCTGTATTCGGTGTTCACGCTCGACGAGCTCTCGATCCCCGCGGTGAGGTATGCGGCGCTAGGTCAGTTCGAAACGCGCATCTGGAGCCCGGATCTCAAGACCCCCGCCAACGAGAAGTTCGTCCGCGACTACCAGAAGAAGTACGGCGGCAAGCTGCCCTCCTTCTACGGGGCGCAGAGCTACGACGGCATCATGCTCATCGACTCGGCAGTGCGCGCGGTCAAGGGCAATCTCGCCGACAAGAAGGGCATGATCGCTGCGATGCGCAAAGCGAACTTCAACTCGGTGCGCGGCAAATTCACCTACGGCCACAACCACTTCCCGATCGAGAATTTCTACCTTCTCAAGGCCGTCGCCGGCCCGACCCCGGGCTCGGATCCGGTGATGGAGGTCCAGAAGACCGTTTTCGCCAACTATAAGGATTCCTACGGCAAGGACTGCAAGATGAAGTGAGTAGCAGAGAGGACAAGAGCCTCGGCCTGACGGCCTTGGTCTGCTACGAACCGGGGCGCGCCGCGCCCCTTCTTTTTTGCCGATGAACCTCCTCCTCGTCGCCGAACAAGCGCTCAACGGGCTGCAGCTCGGGGTGATGCTGTTCCTGATGGCGGCGGGGCTGACGCTCGTCTTCGGCATCATGAACCTGGTCAATCTCGCGCACGGATCGTTCTACATGATCGGCGCGTATCTCGCGACGTACTTCACCCAGCTGACGGGATCGTACGTTCTCGGCGTCCTTCTGGGGCTCGCCGGGACGCTGGCGGTGGGCGTCGCCGTCGAGCTGCTTGCGCTGCGCACTCTGTATGAGCGCGAGCATCTCGACCAGGTGCTCGCGACCTTCGGCCTGATTCTGTTCTTCAACGAGCTCGCGGCGATACTGTGGGGCCGGGCTGCGCTGTATACGACGATCCCCGAGTACCTGTCGGGTCACGTCGACCTCCTTCCGGGGCTGCGCTATCCGCTGTACCGCCTGGTGATCATCGTGGTCGGGCTCGGCGTGGCGGGTCTGCTGTGGTTCGTGGTGGCGCGCACACGCTTGGGCATGCTGGTCCGCGCGGGCGCGTCGAACCGCGTCATGGTGGCGGCGCTCGGCGTTAACATCCGCCTGATGTATACGATCGTGTTCGGCTTCGGCGCCGCGCTCGCCGGGCTTGCGGGCCTGATGGCCGGGCCGATCTACGTAGTGCAGCCGGGCATGGGCGAGCTGATCCTCATCGAGGTCTTGGTCGTGATCGTGATCGGCGGCATCGGCTCGATCCGTGGCGCGCTCGCCGGCGCGCTCATCGTCGGCATGGTGGACACTTTCGGCCGCGTCTTCCTCAAGCCCGCGCTCGCAACCGTGCTCTCGCCCGCCGCCGCGCAGGCCGCCGGCCCCGCGCTCGCCTCGATGCTGATATACCTGCTGATGGCCGTAGTGCTCGCCCTCCGGCCGCGGGGCCTTTTCCCCGCGCGCCTGTGAATCCCCGCAAGCGCGCCCTCGTGCTCGCCGCGGGACTGCTGCTCCTCGCGGCGGTGCCACCGCTCGCCGCGATCTTCAACCAGCCCTTCTACCTCGATTTGTTCCGCCGCATCATGATCTTCGCCGTCGCGGCTGCAAGCCTGAACCTCATCCTCGGCTACGGCGGCATGATCTCCTTCGGCCACGCGGCCTACCTGGGCGTCGGCGGCTATGCCGTCGGGGTGCTCGCGCACTACGGGGTCTACGACGGCGCGCTGCAGTGGGGTCTCGCGATCGGCGCGTCGGCGCTGGTCGCGCTGGTAATCGGCGCGGTGTCACTGCGAACGAGCGGGGTCTACTTCATCATGATCACGCTCGCGTTCACGCAGATGCTCTACTACCTCGGCATCTCGATCGAGGAATTCGGCGGAGACGACGGCATGCCCCTGGCAGCGAAGAGCCGGTTCCCCGGGATAGACCTGGGCGACGCGAACACTTTCTACTACGTCGTCCTGGCGATCCTGGTGCTCGTCCTCGTCCTCGGGAATCGCCTCGTCGAATCGCGCTTCGGCATGGTGATCCGCGCCGCCAAGTCGAACGAGGCGCGCACCCGCGCGATCGGCTTCTCGCCGTATCCCTACCGGCTCGCGGCCTTCGTGATCGCGGGAGGGGTGTGCGGGCTTGCCGGTGCGCTGCTGGTAAACCATACGGCGTATCTGACGCCCGAGTTCATGAACTGGACGCGCTCGGGCGAGCTGATGTTCATGGTGATTCTCGGCGGCATGGGGAGCACGGCCGGCCCGGTGCTCGGCGCGTTCGCGCTGCTCCTGCTCGAGGACCTGCTCTCGGGGTGGACCGCGCACTGGCAGCTCTACCTCGGGCCGCTTCTCGTGCTCTCGGTGCTCTTCTTCCGGCGCGGCCTCGCCGGCGCGATTTTCGGCAAGAATGAATAGGAACATCCTCGAGGTCCACGGCCTCACCAAGACCTTCGGCGCGCTGCTCGCGAGCGATGGCGTGGAGCTCGAGGTGCGCGAAGGCGAGACGCACGCGATCATCGGACCGAACGGCGCCGGTAAGACGACCCTCATCGGCCAGCTCGCGGGCGAGCTGCGCCCCGACCGCGGCGAGGTGCGCTTCGCCGGCGAGGACGTCACCGCGCTACCGGCGCCCGCGCGCGCCCGCAAGGGCCTCGCGCGCTCCTTCCAGATCACCAGCATCTATCCCGGTTTCACGGCGCTCGAGAACGTGATGCTCGCCGTGCAGGCCCATGCTGGGCACAGCTTCCGCTTCTGGCGGAAGGCGCGGGGCGAGAGCGTGCTGTGCGCGCCCGCGGAAAGGCTGCTCGAGCAGGTGGGCCTCGGCGCGCGCGCCCGCGCTCAGGCGGGGAGCCTCGCGCACGGCGAGCAGCGCGCCCTGGAGATCGCGATGGTGCTCGCCGGCGACCCGCGTCTGCTTCTCCTCGATGAACCCGTCGCGGGGATGGGCGCCGAGGAGACGCAGCGCATGATCGCATTCCTGTCGACGCTGAAAGGGGGCAAGACCATCATCCTCGTCGAGCACGACATGGATGCCGTGTTTTCGCTCGCCGACCGCATCTCCGTGCTCGTCTACGGTCGCATCGTCGCCTCCGGCAGGCCGGCGGAGATCCGCGCGAACGCCGAGGTGCGGCGCGCCTACCTTGGCGAGGAGGCCGACGCGTGAGGCTCGAGGTCGAGGGGCTGGAGACCGCCTACGGCCGGAGCCAGGTGCTGTTCGGCGTGTCGTTCGTCGCGCGTGAGGGCGAGGTGGCGACGCTGCTCGGGCGCAACGGCATGGGAAAGACAACGACGGTGCGCTCGATCATGGGCATGGTGAGGTGCCGCGCCGGGACGATACGCTTCGGCGACCGGCCGCTGCACGGCCTGCCCTCGTACCGCGTGGCGCAGGCGGGCCTGGGCCTCGTCCCCGAGGGGCGGCAGGTGTTCCCCAACCTCACGGTGCGCGAGAACCTCGTCGCGACCGCGAGGCGCCCCTCGGGCCTGGAGCCGTGGACGCTCGAGCGGGTATTCGGCCTCTTCCCGCACCTCGCCGAGCGCAGCCGGCACCTCGGCAGCCAGCTTTCGGGAGGCGAGCAGCAGATGCTCGCGATCGGGCGCGCGCTGATGACGAACCCGCGTTTCCTGATCCTCGACGAGGCGACCGAGGGGCTCGCGCCGCTCGCCTGCGCGGGCATCTACCGCGCGATCGAGAGCCTCAAGGCGTCGGGCCTGTCGATCCTCATCATCGACAAGGACCTCAGGGCGCTGACGCGCATCGCCGACCGGCACTTCGTCATCGAGAAGGGGCGGATCACGTGGACCGGCACTTCGGCGGAACTCTCCGGCAACCGCGAGGTGCAGCACCGCTACCTGGGCGTGTGAGGCGCGCGCCGACGATCTCCTTGCCTTGACGGCGTGGCGCAAGTAATCTCGCCCGCGTGCTGTCGGTCAGGAACCTGTCGAAGTCCTTCACGGGTCCGCGCGCCAAGAGCGTGCTGCAGGACATCAGCTTCGAGCTCGGGGCCGGTGACTACATCGCCGTCATGGGGGAGTCGGGCATCGGGAAGTCCACGCTCCTCAACCTCGTCGCGGGGCTCGACCGCCCCGATTCCGGGCAGGTGCTGCTCGACGGCGTGGAGCTCAGCGCGCTCGGCGACGACGAGGCGACCCGGCTCCGCCGCAGGCACATGGGGTTCGTATTCCAGGCGTTCCACATATTGCCCTACCTGACGGTCGCGCAGAACGTCGCGCTGCCGCTCGCGCTGAACGGCGTCGGCGACGCGGCGATGCACGAGCGCGTCGCGTCGCTGCTCGAGGCGGTCAAGCTCGGCGAGCGCGGGCAGAGCCTGCCGCGCGAGCTCTCCGGCGGCGAGATGCAGCGCGTCGCGATCGCGCGCGCCCTGGTGCACAGGCCCCGGCTGGTGCTGGCCGACGAGCCGACGGGCAACCTCGATCCGGAGAGCGCGTCCGAGGTCCTGGGCCTGTTGCGCGCGTGCGTGAAGGGAGAGGGCGCGGCCGGGATACTCGTTACGCACTCGCTGGCGGCGGCGAAGACGGCGGACCGGACGCTCGTGCTGACCCAGGCTGGGCTGAGCGTCCGGGGGCGCGCAGGTGCCGCTCGTCAGGGCGACCGGCGGGGCGGCGTAAAGGACAGGCGGCGCTCTCCGCGTGCCTGAGAATATAATTGCGTTGGGTGAAGCCATGAACAAACCGATCGCAGCTCTGGCCTTGGCCGTTGCGCTGTCCGCGTGCGCGACGACCCATTCCGACGACGTGAAGATCTACGGCCCGGCCGAGCTCAGGCAGGGCCAGTACGAGGCGGTCGCGCGCATCTGGGTCGATTCCTGGCGCACGGCGGCTTGGGTGCCGACCTACTCGTCACGCGAGGACGGCATCGCGGCGCTGAAGGACAAGGCGGCCTCGCTCGACGCGAACGGCCTCACCAACGTCGCCTGCTACGGCGACGCCGGGCTGTTCGGCGGCTCGGACGCCTATACCTGCTACGGGAAAGCGATCAAGGTTCGCTGAAGCATCGGGCGACCGCCGCAGCGGACTCCGCGGCAATTGTAACCGGCCCACCGCGAGCGCCGGTGCCTGCTGATCGAACTCCCGTGGTCTAATCGGGTCTTTCACAGGAGGTCTCGATGAGCGGCCCGCCCCAGGTTAGGCGCGCGGACAAGCTGATGGCGGACTCGCGCGCGCGCGAGGTGCTCGAGCGCGGCTTCTGCGGGCGGCTCGCAACCGTGGGGGAGGATGGATGGCCGTACTGCGTTCCGCTGCTCTACGTCTGCATGGAGGACGAGATTTTCGTGCACAACACGCGCGCGCGGGGGCACCTTCGCGCGAACGTCGACCACGAGCCGCGCGTGTGCTTCGAGGTGGACGAGCCGGGCGAGGTCTTCCCCTACGGCCGCTTCGAGTGCGACTCGAGCGTGGCCTACGCGAGCGTGGTGGCGTTCGGCCGGATACGCGTGGTCGAGGAGCTAGCGGCGCGGCAACGTTTCTTTAACGCGCTGATGGCCAAATACGCGAAGGGAAAATGGAGCGAACGCCCCAAGGGTTTCTATCCGCGCATCGACCAGATCACACTCTACGCCATCGCGGTCGAACGTCTGAGCGGCAAGGAGACTCCGCTCCCCGCGGAGGCCCAGCGCTGGCCGGCGGCGGACAACACGAAATCGCCGAACGCCTCGATCTAGAGGAGAACTCAGGCCGGCGCCGCGGCGGTTTCCCTGAGGTAGACCGGAAGATCGGTCGTCGGCGGATGGGCGCCCGGCACCTGGTACATGAGGTCGGCGACGAAGCCGCGGTGGTAGGTGGTGTGGTTCACGACGTGCAGGAGGATCTCGCCGCGCGTCATCACCCCGCGGTTGCCGCCGACGAGAACGAAATGCACGGGCTGGGCGAGCGCCGCTTCGGACTGGGCGTCGAACCAGGCGACATACCAGTCGTCGATCGCCTGTTGCTTGCCCCGCAGCTCCCCGAGAGGAGGGTGCCCCGGGGTGTTGCGCGCCGTGAAGCCGTGGTCGCGCCCCTCGAGGTGCGCCTGCCAGATGAGGTCGATGACGTAGATGTGATTGAGCGTATGGACCATGTTCTTGAAGAGCGTTGGCCGGGGCTTGGTCGCCTCGCCCTCGGGCAGGGCCGCCACGGCGTCGAAAATCAGCTGGTCTGCCCAGCCGTTGTAGCGCGTCAGCATGCGCGCGGACTGCGGGGTGATCATGGATGGCCTCGTGTCGGTGGAAGCTGCCCGATTATGGCACCGGAGAGCCGCGATGACGGAGTTTGCTTCTTCTCGTGTAAGATGAAAGGTTTATAGGGAAAACCGGCACCGCTTCTTCAAGTCTGCGGGTGGGACCCATGTCAGCAGTCGTGTCTGTCGCGCATCGCTTCATGCCCTCGGCCGGGCAGGTTCAGGCCGTGTTGACGCACCGCGCCCTGCCGGCGGTGGCGGCGATCGCCGCGCTGCTGTGGCTGTGCTTTGCACTGGCGCAGGGCACCTGGCGCCTCCTGCAGCCAGCCTCTCCCGCGGTCGCGCGGAGCGAGATCGAGTCCGTGGACTTGAGCGTGCTGCCGCGCTCGCAGCTGTTCGGCCCCGCGCCCGCGAAAGGCGCCGAGGAAGCCAACCTCGCGCCGAGCAATCTCAACATTACGCTGACCGGCGTCGCGGTCCAGCCCGGGGGCGGGTGCGCCCTGCTGGTAGTGCAGGGACAGCCCGAGTCCGCCTACTGCGCGGGCGAGGAGCTGACGCCCGGCGTGCGCCTCGACACCGTGGAGAAGGACCGCATTGTGATTCTGCGTAACGGCGCGCGCGAAGCCGTGCCGCTCAAGGACATCGACAAGGTCGCCGGGTTGGTCGTGCAGCCTGCCCTTCACTCGCCCATCGTGCAGCCGGGCCCGAGCGGCGGGCAGCTGATCGACCGGAGGCAGCTCCAGCAGCAGCTCGGTAAGCCCGAGTTCCTGAGCCAGGCGCTCATCGTCCCCAATGCGGACGGGGGCTTCCTCGTGCGCCAGATTCAGCCGGGCAGCCTGTATGAGAAGCTGGGCCTGCGCCCGGGCGACGTCATCCGTAACGTCAACGGGCAGGCGCTCACCAGCATGGAGGACGTGATGCGGCTCTATCAGCAATTCGGCAGCGCGCAGCGCGTTCTGGTGGAGGTGCAGCGCCAGGGAAGGAACGAGACCCTCTACTACGACATGCGCTAGAGCGCAGCGCGGGGACTCCACGACTTTCATGACAGACAACCATTCGATCGCCGCGCGAGTCCTTGCTGGGGCGCTCGCGCTCGGCGCGCAGCTCGCCGCGGCGCAAGGACCGCAGGGACAGGACGTTCCGCCGGATGAGACCCAGCCGACCGAGCAGCCCGCGCTGCCGCAGGGAACGCCCCCTGGCGCCCAGACGATACCCGTGCCGCCCGCGCCGGGTCCACGCGCGGCTCCGCCGGGAGCGCGCGGGCAGGCGGGCGCCGGCGCCGCGCCGCGGCCGGGCGAGGTCCTGCTCAACTTCCAGCAGGCCGACCTGCAGGCCGTGGTCAAGGCCATGTCGCAGATGACCGGCCGCAACATGCTGATCGATCCGCGGGTTCGCGGCCAGGTGACGATCGTCTCGGCGCGCGCCATGCCGGTGGCGGCCGCGTATCAGGTGTTCCTCTCGGCGCTCAAGGCCCAGGGCTTCACCGCCGTCGAGGGTCCAAGCGACTCGGTGCGCATCGTTCCGGTGGCCGAGGCCAAGGCGGCGGCTCCGGTGAACGAGCAGCCCGGGCCCCCGCGAGGGGGCGAGCAGGTCGTGACCCAGGTCATCGTCGGGCAGCATGTCGCGGTGGCGCAGCTCCAGACGGTGCTGCGCCCGCTGATGTCCCCGACCAGCCAGCTGTCCGTATACGAGCCTGCGAACGCGCTCGTGATCACCGACTACGCCGACAATGTGCGCCGCCTCATGCGCATCGTCGAGAAGGTTGATCTGCCGACGAGCACCGACGTCACCGTGGTTCCGGTGCAGAACGCCTCGGCGGTCGATCTCGCGGAAATGGTGATCCGTCTGTCGGGCACCGGGGTGACGGTGCCCGGTGCCGTTCCCGGCGTGCCGCCCTCGCAGATCGCCGCGGGCGGCGACCGCTTCTCGGTGGTCGCGGACACGCGCACCAACAGCATCCTGGTGCGCTCCGACAACCCGGGTCGCATCGACCAGCTGCGCAGCCTGATCGCGAAGCTCGACGTGCCGGCGAGGGCGATGGGGAGCACGCGGGTGATCTACCTCAGGCACGCGGAGGCGACGAAGCTCGTGGAAGTGCTGCGCGGAATGCTGCAGGCAGTCGCCGCCGGGCAGCCCGGGGCGCCCTCGGCGTCTCCCGTCGCCGCGCGCCCCGGCGGGACGCCCGGCGCCGCTCCGTCGCTCATCCAGGCGGACGAAGCCACGAACTCGATCATCATCAACGCTTCGGATGCCGTCTACAACAATCTGCGCACGGTGATCGAGCAGCTCGACATCCGCCGCGCCCAGGTCTACGTCGAGGCGCTGATCGCCGAGATGAACGCGGACCGCACCGACGAACTTGGCTTCCAGTGGGCGGGCGTCACCGGGGTTGGCCAGTCCTCGGTCGGGGGATTCACGAATTTCCTCGGCGCCAATCCCAGCCTGGGCGCGGCGATCGCAAGCCCGGCCACCGCGGCGGCGGCTGCGAACGGACTGACCGTGGCCGTGCTCGGCAAGTCGATCACGCTGCCGAACGGGACGACGGTCCAGAGCCTGGGCGCGCTGGCGCGCGCGGTGACCTCGAACCAGCTAGGCAACATCCTGTCGACGCCCAACCTGCTCACGCTCGACAACTACCAGGCGAAGATCGTCGTCGGCCAGAACGTTCCTTTCGTGACCGGCAGCTTCACGACAACGGCCACCGTAGCGACCCCGGCGGCCGGGGCGGTCAACCCCTTCCAGACGATCGAGCGCAAGGACGTCGGGCTCACGCTGCGCATCAAGCCGCAGATCTCGGAAGGCTCGACGGTGCGCCTGGAGATCTACCAGGAAGTATCGGACATCGCTCCCTCCTTGCTCACGGGGGCGTCGGACCTCATCACGAACAAGCGCTCGATCGAGACCAAGGTTGTGGTAGACGACGGATCCACCGTCGTTCTCGGAGGCCTGATCCAGAACACGCTGAACGAGACCACGCAGGGGGTGCCCCTGCTGAGCGAGATCCCGATTCTCGGCGCGCTGTTCCGCTTCAAGAGCATGGAGAAGAAGCGAACCAACCTGATGATCTTCCTGCGGCCGGTGATCATCCGCGCGCCCGAGGACGCGTACCGCGTGACCATCGACCGCTACGAGTACCTGCGCGGCTACAGCCGCGGCGAGGGTCCGGAGCGCGAGGGCATCTACGACCGACTGGAGCCGGTGCCGCCTCCCCCGCCCGCGCCGCCCGCTCCTTCGGCGCTGCCGCAGCCTGTCCCCGCGCCCCAGCCAGCGCCGGGGAACCCGTAAGCATGGACATGTCCTCGAACGCCCTCTCGCCCGACGCGCGATGCGTCGAGCGGCTACCCTACGCTTTCGCGAAGCGCCACGGCGTGATCAGCGCGAGGCAGCTCGACGAAGGCATCGAGCTGTGGGTGCGGCCCGGGGTGAAGGCGAGCGTGCTCGCCGAAGTGCAGCGGGCGCTGGGCGGCCCGCTCGCGCTGCGCGAGCTCGCCAGGGAGGCCTTCGACGCCGCGCTCGCCCGCGCGTACGAGCGCGGCACCTCGCAGGCCGCCGACATCGTCACCGACCTCGATGCCAGCCCCGACCTCGCCGCGCTCGCCGAGAACCTCCCCAAGGTAGCCGACCTGCTCGAGAGCGAGGACGACGCGCCCATCGTGCGGCTGATCAACGCGCTGTTCTCCGAGGCCGTTCGCGAGAACGCCTCCGACATCCACATCGAGGCGTTCGACCGCAGGTCGGTGGTGCGCTTCCGCAGGGACGGGATGCTGCGCGACGTCCTCGAGCCCCCGCAGGCGGCGCACGGCGTGATCGTGTCGCGCATCAAGATCATGGCGCGCCTGGACATCGCCGAGAAGCGCCAGCCCCAGGACGGCCGCATCGCGTTGCGCCTCGCCGGGCGCTCAGTCGACGTGCGCGTCTCCATCCTGCCCACCGCGCACGGCGAGCGCGTGGTGCTGCGCCTGCTCGACAAGCAGGCGGGCAGGCTCGACCTCACCGGCCTGGGCATGTCGGACGCGACGCTCACCACCCTCAAGGACCTGGTGCGGCAGCCGCACGGCATCATCCTCGTGACCGGGCCTACCGGCTCGGGCAAGACCACCACCCTCTACGCCGCGCTCTCGCAGCTCGACGCGAAGCACACCAATATCGTCACGGTGGAGGACCCGATCGAGTACGACCTCGACGGGGTCGGGCAGACGCAGGTCAACCCGCGCATCGATCTCACGTTCGCGCGCGCGCTGCGCGCCATCCTGCGCCAGGACCCGGACGTGGTGATGATCGGCGAAATCCGTGACCTGGAGACCGCGCAGATCGCGGTCCAGGCGAGCCTGACCGGGCACCTCGTGCTCGCTACGCTGCACACCAACGACGCCGCGGGCGCGGTCGTGCGGCTGGTCGACATGGGGATCGAGCCCTTCCTGGTCGCCTCCAGCCTGCTCGGGGTGCTTGCGCAGCGCCTGGTGCGCCGGCTTTGCCCGGCGTGCCGCCGCCCCCACGAGGCCGACGCCGCCGAGCTCGCGCTGCTCGGTGCCGGCAACGGGAAGGACGAAGGCAGGAGCGCTGCGCACCTCCTCTACACCGCTCCCGGGTGTGAGGCGTGCGCGTTCACCGGCTACCAGGGCCGCAGCGGCATCTTCGAGCTGCTGCTGATCGACGACGAGTCGCGGCGGCTGATTCACGATCGCGCCGCGGAGACGGACCTGCGCGATCATGCGCGTGCGCGAGGCATGAAGGGCCTGCGCGAGGATGGAATACGCTGGGTGGGTTCGGGCGAGACCAGTCTTGAGGAAGTATTGCGCGTTAGTCGCGAATGAGTCGGGAATAAGGCGTGTCGGGCTTCGAGTACAGCGCGCTGGACGCGACCGGACGCGAGAAGCGCGGCGTCGTCGAGGCCGATACCGAGCGGCACGCGAGAGCCCTCCTGCGGGAGCGCGGCCTCGCGCCGCTCGCGGTCGAATCGATACGCGAGGCGGCGGGCGACGCCGGTCTGCGCGAGCGTCTCACCCGGCCCGGGATGTCACGGGCCGACTTGGCGCTGGTCACGCGCCAGTTCGCCACGCTGGAGCGTGCGGGGCTGACAATCGAGGAATGCCTGAACGTCCTGATCGAGCAGACCGAGTCAGCGGGCGCCCGCAGGCTGCTCGCGGCTGTGCGCGCGCGCGTCCTCGAAGGCCAGTCGCTGTCGCGCGGGCTGGCCGCGTTTCCTTCCGCCTTCCCGCAGATCTATCGCGCCATGATCGAAGCCGGCGAGCACTCGGGCAAGCTCGGGGACGTGCTCGAGCGGCTCGCCGACTTCACCGAGAACCGCGAAAACCTGCGCAACGCCATGCTGACAGCGTTCATCTATCCGGCACTGCTCACCGTGGTCGCGCTCCTCGTGGTCAGTGGCCTCCTGGTATACGTCGTTCCGCAAGTGACGCGAGTTTTCTCCAACCTCGGCCAGGCGCTTCCCCTTGCGACGCGCATCCTCATCGCGGTCAGCGATTTTGCGCGAGCGAGCGGCCTGCTGACCCTGGCGGCGCTGGTCGCCGCATTCATCGTCTTTCGACTGCTCCTTCGCGATGAAGGACGCAGGGCTGGCTGGCACCGGTTCCTGCTGCGCCTGCCCTTGGTGGGGCGGCTGATCCGCGGCGTGAACGCGGCACGCTTTGCCGACACCCTCGGGATCCTCACGGCCGCGGGCGTGCCGCTGCTCGGCTCATTGCAATCCGCCGCCGCGGTGCTCACCAACCTGCCGATGCGCGCGGCCGTAGACGAGGCGGTCAGGCGCGTGCGCGAGGGAGCCGCCCTCTCGTCCTCGCTTGGTGCGGCAAGGCTATTCCCGCCCCTGGTGATCCACCTGATCGCCAGCGGCGAGGCCACGGGCCGCCTCGATACCATGCTCGCCAGGGCGGCAGAGGCCCAGTCGCGCGAACTGGAGAACTGGGTCAAGAGGCTGACGGCCCTGCTCGAGCCCGCGCTCATCATCCTCATGGGGATGATCGTGATGTTCGTGGTCGTCGCCATTCTGCTGCCGATCTTCAATATGAACACGCTGGTACGATAAGGGCCTGCGACCCTCTGGAGCCGCCATGCAAGGATCCGCCATCCGCCGCCTACGCGGCTTTACCCTGATCGAAATTCTCGTCGTCATCACCATTCTGGGCATCATGGCCGCGTTGATCGTGCCGCGAATCATGGACCGGCCCGATCAGGCGCGGGCGACGGCGGCGCGCGCCGACGTGAACGCGATCATCGGCGCGCTGAAGCTCTATAAGCTTGACAACAGCACGTACCCGAGCAACGAGCAGGGCCTGCTCGCGCTGGTCAAGAAGCCCGACCGAGGAGACATCCCGCGCAACTGGAAGCCCGGTGGCTACCTGGAGAAGCTTCCGCAGGACCCCTGGGGCCACGACTACCAGTACCTCAACCCCGGTATCCGCGGCGAGATTGACGTGTTTTCCTTCGGGTCGGACGGCCAGCCGGGAGGCGAAGGTTACGCGGCTGACATCGGGTCCTGGCAATGACGCGACCGTACCCTGCGCCGGCGCGCGCGCGCGGCTTCACGCTGATCGAGCTGCTCGTGGTGGTGATGATCATCGGGATCATCGTCGCGCTCGCCGGCGTGCAGCTGATGCGCAGCCCCGGCGAAGCCGTGCGCGACGAAAGCGAGCGCCTCGCGCTGCTCCTCCGATCGGCGCGTGAGGAGGCGATTATGCAGGGGCGCGTTTTCGCCTTCGGCGCCGGACGCGACTCGTATCGCTTTCTGCGCCTGGAGCGCGACGGCAAGCTGAAGATTACGAAGGACGACGAGATTCTGTACCCGCGCCAGTTGCCGCGCGGCGTTGCGATCGAGTCGCTCCAGGTCGAAGGCGTCGTTCCCGGGGACGGCAGCCAGCCGCAAGGCGTGGTGCTCCTGCCCAGCGGCGACTTGCCCTCGTTCCGCATTCTCCTGGCGGGCAGCGGCGCGCGCTGGACGGTGGTGGGCAATCCCGACGGCACCATACGCTCGGAGGCAGGCTCGTGAGCCGGAGCACCGCCGCCGGCTTCACGCTGATCGAGATCCTGGTCGCGCTCGCAGTGCTCGCGATCGCGCTTACCGCCACTGCAGCGAGCCTCGGCTCGGCGATCGACACAACCGGGGCGCTGCGCGAACGGATGCTTGCGCGCTGGGTCGCCGAGGATAGGCTCGCCGAGATCGAGCTGAAGAACGAGTGGCCCGCGCTCGATACCAAGGAGGGCGACGCGACAATGGGAGGGCGCAAGCTCCATTGGATCCAGGAGACCGGCGTGACCCCGGTCGCGAAGCTGCGCCGCGTCGTAATGAGCGTAGTCCTCCCGGGAGGAAAGGTCCCGCTCGTCACGCTCACGGGATTCGTCGAGCAGACCAATGCCTCGGTGATCAGCTCCACCGTGTCGCAGACGGGCGACCTGTCGCAGATGGGGAACACGCCCCCGCCGCAGGGGGATGTCGCAAGATGAGAATTCCGGCGCGACCCGCGCGCGGCTTTACGCTGATCGAGCTGCTCGTCGCGCTTCTCGTCTTCGGCGTATTCTCCGCGCTCGCCTACGCGGGCATCGGCAGGCTGCTCGACGGTCGCGCCCGGCTGGACGAGCAGCAGCGTGTCTGGCAGCAGCTGGCGCAGGTGTTCCTGCGCATCTCGGACGACGTCGCACACGCCAGGCCGCGTGCGGTGCGCGACGAGGCCGGCGTTGCCCTGCTTCCCGCATTCGTGGGGCGGCCCTACGATTCCCGCGCTCTCGCCGAGCCCAGCCTTGAGCTCACCCGCGGGGGAGAGCTGAAGTACGGGGTTACGGCGGAATCGGATCTGCGCCGCGTCGCCTGGCGCCTCAAGGACGGGAAGCTATACCGCATTACGTGGCCGGTGCTCGACCGCGCCCCGACGACCAAGCCGCTGGAGGCGCCCCTGATCGGCGATGTCGAGAGCTTCGAGGTACGCTTCGCCGACAACACCGGGAACAGCGTGAACACCTGGCCCGCAGGTGGCGTGAATCCCAATACGCCGCCGCCTGCGATCCAGGTCACGCTCGCCGTCAAGGGCGTCGGCAGTTTCAAGCGCCTGTTCCTGGTGAACCGATGAAGATCCGGGCCCAGCGCGGCGTTGCACTCATTACCGCGGTGATGATCGTGGCGATCGCCGCGGCCGTGGCGGCGAAGATAGCGTTCGCCCACCAGATCTGGTTCAGGCAGATGGAGAACGTCGGCGAGCGCGACGCGACCGACCTGATTCGCCGCGGGGCGCTGCACTGGGCGAGCGTGGCGCTGCTCGAGGACGCCGCGCAGAACTCGACCGACCACCTCGGCGAAGCCTGGGCGCAGGGGCTGCCGACCCTGCCCGTCGACGGCGGAGCGATCCACGTCGCGGTCGAAGACGCCCAGGGGCGCTTCAACCTGAACAACCTGGTGATGAACAACCAGGTGAGCGGGCCGGATCTCGCGATCTTCCAGAGGTTGCTCGTCCTGCTCAAGCTCGACCCGCTGCTTTCGAACGCGGTCGTCGACTGGATGGACCCGGACGGCAACGTGACCTCGCCGGGCGGGGCGGAGGATGTCGACTATCTCACGCTCAAGACGCCGTACCGCGCGCCCAACCAGCCGATGACGAGCGTCGACGAGTTGCGCATGATCCACGGGTTCGACGAGAAGACCGTCCAGACGCTGCTGCCCTACGTTACCGTCCTGCCGCCGGGCGTGCGCACGACGATCAACGTGAACACCGCCTCGGCGCCGATCCTCGCCGCGCTCGCCGGCCAGGACCTCGCGTGGGCAGACCGGATCGCGGAGAACCGCACCTCCAAGCCGATGAGCAACGTGACCGACCTGACCCAGCAGCTCCCCGCCGGAGCGCAGCTTCCGACCGGCATGGCGAGCGTCAAGACCGATTTCTTCCTCATCACCCTCGACACCTCGATCGGACGCCACCAGCGCCGCACGCTCGCCCTGATGCAGCGCGCGGGCAACGCCACGAACTGGATCTGGTTCAAGCCCGAGCCCCTGATCGACGCGGTGTCGGCGCAATCGGCGAGTGGAAGCGATGAAAGTGCGCCGCCTAAGTAGCCTGCGCTGGAAGGCGCCGAGCTTGGGCGGCCTGCGCTGGCTGGACATGGCCGGGCCCCTGCGCGCCAGGGGCGGGGACCGGCTCGAGCTGTGGCTTCCGTCCGACTGGCCCGCGCAGGACTCCGAGCTGCGCTGGCGCCGCACCGAGGCGGGCGGGGCGGTGCTGCAAGGCAGCCAGCGCGGACTCGAGGGGCTCGCCTCGGCCGACGAGATCCTCGTGTGGACGCCGGCCGCGGAAACGCTGCTGCTGCGCGCGCGCCTGCCGACCCGCTCGCCCGCCAAAATCGCGCAGGCGCTGCCGTTCGCGCTCGAGGACCAGCTGGTCGACGCACCCGAGAAGCTGCACTTCGCCTTCGCGCAGGAGCCCGACGGGTCGCTCGCGGTAGCGGTGACGCGGCGCGAGCGCATGGAAGGCTGGCTCGCGGCGCTCGCCGCTGCCGGCCTCGCCCCGGCGCGGCTCGCCCCCGTGACGCTGTCGCTGCCGCTCGCCGAGCGCGCCTGGACGCTCGCGTTCTGCGACGGCGAGATGGTGCTGCGCTGCGGCCTGCACGCGGGGCTCGGCGGGCCGCGCGAGCCCCAGCCTCCGGGCTGGCTCCATACGGCGCTCGCGGAAGCGCGCGCCGAAGCCAGAGCGCCGGAGCGCATCCTGGTCGTCGAACCGCCGGGGGAATTCGACGTCGGCGCCTGGCGCACGGCGCTGGGGCTGCCGCTCGAAGCGCTCTCCGCGGGGCAGGCCGCGGTCCCGGCCGCGCCGCTTGACCTGCTCCAGCAGCGCTACGCGCAGCGCGGCGGGCGCAAGGCGGCGCTGCGGCGCGCGTATCTGCCGGCGGCGGGGCTGCTGGCAGCCTGGCTGGTGCTTACGCTCCTGCTCGACGCGGTCGACTGGGCGCGCACCGCGTACCGCGTGCGCGCCGCGGACGAGCAGATGCGCGCGCAGCTCATGAGGAGCTTTCCCGACACCCGCGTGATCGTCGATCCGGCGGAGCAGATGCGCCGCGGCCTCGAGGATCTCGGCGCGAAGAGCGGCGCTGCTTCTCCCGGGGACATGCTCTACCTCCTCGCGCGCGCCGCGCCCGCGTTCGAGCGCCAGGCGCGGCTGCGCGTGCAGGCCATCGAGTACGGAGACAAGACGCTGACTGTCCGCATGGCGGCGACGCTGGCGGACGCGGAGAACATGGCGCGGGCGCTGCGCTCCCGCTCGCTCGATGTCACGGTCACCCGCGCGGGCGGCGAGGCGCGGCTGCAGCTGCGGGCTGCGAAGGGAGGGGCGACGTGAAATCCCTGGATCCCGCCTGGATCGAGCCTCTCAAGCGGCAGCTGGAGCCATGGAAGAGCCGGTGGAACGCGCTCGGGGCGCGCGAGCGCCGGGCCCTGTCCGCGCTCGCGGCGTTTCTCGCGGTGGTGCTCTTCTACCTCCTGATCTGGCTGCCCGTCGAGGGAGGCCTCGCGCGGTCGAAGGCGCGCCTCGCGCTGGTCCAGTCGCAACTCGCACAGGTTCAGTCTCAGGCGGTGCTGGTCGAGAGCCTGCGCGGCGCCCCGCGCGGCGAGCCTCCGGCGGACGCGGGTTCCGCTTTCCAGGAGGCGGCGGCGCGCAACGGCCTGCGCGACGCGGTGAAGCGCGTCGACGCGGACGGCCCGCGCGTGCGCGTGCAGATCGAAGCCGCTCCGTTTCCCGCGCTGATGTCGCTGCTGGTCGAGCTGCAGCAGCAGGGCTTGCGCGCCGAGACCGCGACCTTCGAAAGAAATCCCAAGCTGGGAACCGTGAACGCGAGCCTGCTCCTGCAGGGGCAGGGTGCATGACCGAGGAGCTGCGAAGAACCCTCGTCCGCTTCGCCGTTCTCGGGGTTGCGGCGTACCTCGTTTTTCTCGCCGCGACCCTGCCCGCGGCCTGGCTCGGCTATGCGCTGGAGCGCGCGAGCGGGGGCGCGGTGGCGATCGGCGATGCGAAGGGCACCCTGTGGAGGGGCCGGGGCGCCCTCGCGGTGCGCTCGGGCGGGAGCTATCGCGGCATCGCCGACATCGAGTGGCGCTGCAACCCGGTTTTGCTGTTCTCCGGGCGCCTCAGCATGGCGCTGACCGGCGACGCCCCGGGCGCAAGCCTGCGGGGAACGCTGAGCCTGGGCTTCGGCAGCGTGCGCCTCGAGAAGGTAGACGCGAGCATGCCGGCGGCGCTTGTCGAGCCGGCCGTCCCCGTGGCGGCCCTGGTGAAGCCCGAGGGAAGCGTGCGCGTCGTCACCGACTCGCTCGAGATCGCGCCCGCAGGCGTGCGCGGCTCGGCCAGCGTGGAATGGGTCGGGGCGGGCATGAGCGGCATCGCGCGCATCGGCGACTACCGGCTGCAGATAAACGGCAGGGGCGACCGCGCCGACCTGCGGCTCGCGACGCTGCGCGGGGACTTGCGCGTGAACGGCACCGGCGAGTGGAAGGCCGCGCAGCCGCGCGAGGTGCAGATGAGCGGCGAGGCCCAGATCTCTCCGGGGCGCAAGGACCTGGAGCCGCTGCTCACCCTGGTTGCGGGGCCGGGCACGGGCGACTCGCGGCGGTTCGGCTGGGTGATGACGTTGTAGCCCCCGCACAAGCAAGTCGGGAAAACACGACATCCATTTATCGGGAAGGCTTGCCGTCACCTGACAGAGGGCGACGCCGCGGGAGTTTTCCGCTTCCGGCGCCTGTCTCTCGCTTGTGGCGCGGGGTGCATCGGGTACACTGCCGGCCACGAGATCGACCTCTCACCGGGAGTGCGTTACGCGACACGGGCTGCTTGTCCCTGTCATCCTGCTCGGAGCCTGCATCGGCGGCTGCAATTCCAGCGAGCAGGTCTCGTACAGGACCGCGGCTGCTCCGGCGCCGCCGGTTCCGACCTTCACCGTCGGCGGAACCGTGACCGGGCTCGCGGGAACCGGGCTCGTCCTGTTCAACTCCGGCAGCATCCTGCCGGTCGCGGCCAACGGGAGCTTCGCCTTCGCGACACCGCTCGCCGCCGGCGCCTCCTACAACGTCCTCGTGTTCTCACAGCCGGTAGGGCTGGTCCAGACATGCTCGGTAACGAACGGCAGCGGCACGGTATCGGCCAACGTCACGACGGTGAGCGTCGCGTGCGTGACCGGCTTCTCGGTGGGCGCTGCCTCCGATCCGCTCGCCGCCCAGCAGTGGCATCTGAAGAACACCGGCCAGACGGCTTTCGCCGACGTCGGCGGGACTGCCGGGATGGACATCGATGTCGACCCGGCGTTCGCCCAGGGATTCTCGGGCAGCGGCATCCCCGTCGCGGTCGTCGACACCGGGCTGGAGATCGCGCACGAGGACCTGGCCGCCAACGTGATCCCCGGCGGCTCGTTCAACTTCAACAACGGCTCGACCGACCCGACCAACACGGTCGACACTACCGGCGATCACGGCACCAGCGTCGCGGGCCTCATCGCGATGGCGCGAAACGTCGTGGGCGGGCTCGGCGTCGCGCCGAACGCGAAGCTCAAGGGCTTCAACTTTCTTTCCATGACGGCGCAGACCGAGCAGGCCTTCCTGAACTCGCTCGGGGCCTCAGCCGCCAATCCCAGCAGCCAGAACGTATTCATCTTCAACCAGAGCTTTGGCATCGACACCAACACGCCTGAGCTGGTCGATCCCACCGAAGAGAGCCAGTACCTCTCCGGCGTCACCTCGCTTCGCGGCGCGAAGGGCGCGCTGTACGTCAAGGCGGCCGGCAACGGGTTCCTGGCCGTGGGCGCGATCGACTGCACGGGCACGGGGTTGAGCTGCGAGAACGCGAACTTCGACCCGGCCAACACGCTCCCCTACCAGATCGTCGTGGGCGCGGTGAACGCCGGCGGAATCAAGGCGAGCTACTCCACGGCCGGGTCTGCGATCTGGGTCAGCGCGCCGGGCGGAGAGTTCGGCGAGAACGCGTCGGTTTCGGGCGCGACGGGCGTGCTGGTTCAGCCCGCGATGGTGACGACGGACCAGTCCGGGTGCGCCAGGGGATTGTCGCGGACCGGCGTGAACACCAGCGTGTTCAACAACGGCGGAGCCCCTAACACGTCGTGCAACTACACCAACCGCATGAACGGGACCTCGTCGGCGACGCCGGTGACCGTCGGCGTCATCGCGCTGATGCTCGAGGCGAATCCCGCGCTCGGCTGGCGCGACGTCAAGCACATATTGGCGTCCACCGCGCGCCAGATCGACCCGGCACGGGCCCCGGTGACGCTTACCCTCGCGAAGACGGTGCCTTCCACGAACAACCCCTACGTGGCCGAGCCCGGCTGGATCACGAACGCCGCGGGCTTCAGGTTCCACGACTGGTACGGCCTGGGCATGGTCGACGCGGGCGCGGCGGTGAACATGGCGAAGAGCTACACGCTCGGCCAGCTCGGGACCTTCACCAGCACGGGCTTCATCGCGAGCGCCGCGCTGAATCTGTCGATCCCGGACCAGAGCGCAACCGGCGCGAGCAGCACGCTCTCCGTGCCCGCCGCCCCGGTGCATGCCGTCGAGGCGGTGCAGCTCCGGGTGAACATCACGCACCCGGCGGTCGGCGAGCTCGGCATCGAGCTGATCTCGCCTTCGGGGACACGCAGCGTCCTGAAGAACATTCTCGACGGGTACGCCGACTCGGCCGACCTGGCGAACCAGGTCTTTCTCAGCAACGCGTTCTACGGAGAAAATCCCGCCGGCACCTGGACGATCAAGGTCGTGGACGGATTCGATTTCGACACGAGCAACGGCATGCTGGTCAACTGGGCGATCAGGATCTATGGGCACTGAACGCAACATCCGGCTCGCCACGCTCGCCCTCGCGCTCTTCGCGCCCGCATGCATCGCGCAGACCTACCCGGCGCCGCAGGGGAAGGCGGCGAGCGGCCGCGCCGCGATGCTCGCGTCCCTGCAGCGCGGCAGGGAGATCGACGTCCGCGGGGTGCAGTACCGGCATCTGCCCGAGGTGCTCGCGGTCGAGCGCGAGAGCGGAGCCGCTCCTCCCGGCGAGATCCTCGAGAGCAAGGGCAGGCTGGTCCTGTATCGCGCGGGGGCCGCGGGCGCACCGGCCGTCCGGCGCGCCGCGGGGAAGGCGGTGTACCCCGCCGTCCTCAACACGCGCACGGGCGCGCTGGGCGTGCTCACCGGAAACCTGATCGTGAAGCCGAAGAACATGGCGGACGCAGCTGCGATCGCGGGCAGCCACGGCCTGGACGAGATACAGGCCTATCCGCAGCTGCAGACGGTGATCTACAGCGCGAAGCCCGGCGTCGACATCGCCGATGTCTCGGCCGCGCTGCAGGCTGATCCGCGGGTCGCGAGCGCCTATCCGGAGATCATCGAGCACGTCCGCGTGCCGAAGTAGCCGCCCGCGGCCGGGGCTATGCGGCCGAGCCCGTGGGGGATACCATCGCGTTCGAAGCCCATGTCTAAGCTCGCAGTCGTCCAGTGCGCCCCGGTGTTCCTCGACCGGGCGCGAACGCTCGAAAAGGCGGTCGCTTTTGTCCGCGAGGCCGCCAGGGGCGGAGCGCGCCTGGTCGTCTTTCCCGAGGCGTTCGTTCCGGGGTACCCGGCCTGGATGTGGAGGCTGCGCCCGGGCGAGGACATGAGGCTCACCGAGAAGCTGCATTCGCAGCTGCGCGCGAACTCGATCGATCTGAGGGGCGACGACTTGGCGCCGCTGCGCGACGCGGCGAGGGAGGAGAAGGTCGCCGTTGTGTGCGGCCTTCACGAGCGCGACGCCGAATTGGGCGGTGGCACGCTCTACAACACTGTCGTCGTCATCGGCGAAGACGGAACGCTCCTCAACCGGCACCGCAAGCTCATGCCGACCAGCCCCGAGCGCATGGTCTGGGGCATGGGGGACGCGTCGGGCCTGAAGGCGGTCGATACGCCCTGCGGTCGGGTCGGCACACTGATCTGCTGGGAGAGCTACATGCCTCTCGCACGCTATGCGCTCTATGCGCAAGGGGTGGACGTCTACGTCGCGCCGACCTACGACAGCGGCGAGCGCTGGATCGCGACGATGCAGCACATCGCGCGTGAGGGCGGCTGCTGGGTCGCGGGCGGCGGCTGCGCCTTCCGCGGGAAAGATGTCCCCGATTCCGCTCCGGGCAAAGCCGAGCTCTATCCCAAGCCCGACGAGTGGGTCAATCCGGGCGACTCGGTCATCGTCGCGCCGGGCGGCAAGATCGTCGCGGGGCCGCTGCACGAGGAGTTCGGAATCCTCTACGCGGACATCGACCTCGAGCGCGTCGGCATGGCGCGGCGCAGCCTCGACGTGATCGGGCACTATTCGCGGCCTGACGTGTTCCGGCTCCACGTGGACACCAAGCCGCGCCCGCCCGTCGATTTCACCAGCTTCGAATCCGGATGAGCTCCCCCGTCTATCACGAAGGCATGCGTGCGCTGCAGGACCGCTTCGACACGCGGCGCCTCGCGGACAGGCTCGACGAGAAGCTCGGCCGGACCGAGTTCACCGGCGAGGACCGCGAGTTCATCGAGAGCCGCCGGTTCTTCTTTCTCGCGACGGCCGACGCCCAGGGGCGGCCCGACTGCTCCTACAAGGGCGGCGAGCCCGGCTTCGTCCGCGTCACGGGCGCGAACGAGCTGGCGTTCCCGAGCTACGACGGCAACGGCATGTTCCGCAGCCTCGGCAACGTCCTCGTGAATCCCGCGGTCGCGTTGCTCTTCATCGACTTCGAGCGGCCCAATCGCCTGCGCGTCCACGGCCACGCGTCGGTGGCCGAGGACGATCCGCTGCTGGCGTCGTTCACCGGCGCTCAACTCATCGTGCGGGTGCGCGCGGCGCGCATCTTTCCGAATTGCCCCCGCTATATCCACCGCATGAGCATCACCGAAGCCTCACCCTACGTGCCGCGCGCGGACTACACGCCGCCTATTCCGAAATGGAAGCGCTTCGAGATGTTCTGCGACGTGCTTGCACGCGACGACCCCGCGCGCAGCACCGAACCTTGAAGCGCAGCTCAGGAGCGGCCGCTCAGGACGCGCATCACCGCTGCAGTGCGCGTTTCGACGCCGAGCTTCTCGTAGATGCGCTGCAGGTGCTTGTGTACGGTACGCGGACTGATGCCCAGGATCTCGCCGATGTCGCGATCGGTCTTGCCGCCGGCCAGCCAGTGCAGCACCTCGCGCTCGCGCGCGGTTAGCGGCAGATCGGCCGCCGTACCGTCGGCCGCGCTGCGTGCGTCCTCGAGTGCGCGGGTCAGGCGGTAGAGGTGGCCGAGATGCGGGCGGATCACTTCGAGGCACGCGCAGTCGCGATCGCTGAAGCCGTGCTCGCTGCGATTGAACACGAAGCTCACCAGCAGGTTGCGGTCGACGTGGATCGGCACGGCCATCGCATGGTCGATGCGGATCGCCCGGTAGTAGTCGTTGAAGAGCGGCGTGCGCGCGAACTCCTCCGCGGGCACCAAGTCGTCGATGCGACGCGTCACCGCACGCGCGTTGCGGCCGTGCTCGCGCACGAGGGGATGTTCGTAGAAATAGTGGTCGAAGACTTCGATCTCGCGCCGGGAAATCGCGCCCGGCCGGTCGCTCACCACGCTGCGATGGCCGCTATCGAGATCGCACACCGAAAGCGTCGTGAGTTCGGAAGCGACCAGGCTCGGCAGGTTCGTCACGCCTTCGCGCGCGAACGAGGCGCCGCCGGCGCAGGCCTCGCCGATCGTGTTCAGCACGTCCACCGCCGTGAGCAGGTCGGCGGCGGAGAGGCGGATCGTCTGCGCTGCGAGCCGAGCCTGCAACATGGTCCCTCTCCACCGAGGCGAGAATCAACTTACCAATTGGTAAGTAGCTTGTCAACCAGTAGGTAAGTGAATATCGTCACTTCCGCCCCAGCGCGCCG
>DATJYC010000005.1:0-54558 GCA_035499735.1 Burkholderiales bacterium | reverse complement strand
TCCCCACCTTCCTCCGGTTTGTCACCGGCAGTCTCATTAGAGTGCCCAACTGAATGTAGCAACTAATGACAAGGGTTGCGCTCGTTGCGGGACTTAACCCAACATCTCACGACACGAGCTGACGACAGCCATGCAGCACCTGTGTCCAGGTTCCCTTTCGGGCACACCCGACTTTCATCGGGCTCCCTGGCATGTCAAGGGTAGGTAAGGTTTTTCGCGTTGCATCGAATTGAACCACATCATCCACCGCTTGTGCGGGCCCCCGTCAATTCCTTTGAGTTTTAATCTTGCGACCGTACTCCCCAGGCGGGCAACTTCACGCGTTAGCTGCGTTACTAAAGGAGTTCATCCTCCAACAACTAGTTGCCATCGTTTAGGGCGTGGACTACCAGGGTATCTAATCCTGTTTGCTCCCCACGCTTTCGTGTATCAGCGTCAGTGCTGGCCCAGGGGGCTGCCTTCGCCATCGGTGTTCCTCCAGATCTCTACGCATTTCACTGCTACACCTGGAATTCCACCCCCCTCTGCCGCACTCCAGCCTCATAGTTTCCAACGCAGTTCCCAAGTTAAGCTCGGGGATTTCACATCGGACTTGCGAGACCGCCTACGCACGCTTTACGCCCAGTAATTCCGATTAACGCTTGGACCCTACGTATTACCGCGGCTGCTGGCACGTAGTTAGCCGGTCCTTCTTCTTCGGGTACCGTCATCGACGCGGGATGTTACCCCGCGCCATTTCGTCCCCGCCGAAAGAGCTTTACAACCCGAAGGCCTTCTTCACTCACGCGGCATGGCTGGATCAGGCTTTCGCCCATTGTCCAAAATTCCCCACTGCTGCCTCCCGTAGGAGTCTGGGCCGTGTCTCAGTCCCAGTGTGGCTGGTCGTTCTCTCAAACCAGCTACGGATCGTCGCCTTGGTAGGCCGTTACCCCACCAACTAGCTAATCCGGCATCGGCCGCTCCTATAGTGTGGGGCCTTGCGGTCCCCCACTTTCATCCGTAGATCGTATGCGGTATTAGCCTCGATTTCTCGAGGTTGTCCCCCGCTACAGGACACGTTCCGATGTATTGCTCACCCGTTCGCCACTCTACTCGGGGTTGCCCCCTTTCGCGTACGACTTGCATGTGTAAGGCATGCCGCCAGCGTTCAATCTGAGCCAGGATCAAACTCTTCAATTCAATCCTGAATACTCACTCAAAGTCATTGCAAAGGTTAAAAAACCTTGCTAGACCGGTGTGAGCTTGGTTAAAGCTTAAGTTGTGACGCCCAATACAGCGGCATCACTGGCTTCTCCCAGCGCCCACACCTATCGGCTGTTCAATTTGTTAAAGAGCGTTCCCCGGGCAGGGGTTCTGCGTCCGGCCGAACCCGCGCATTTGCGTTCACAGCGAGGGTTGGTTGCGGGGATAGGATTTGAACCTATGACCTTCGGGTTATGAGCCCGACGAGCTGCCAGACTGCTCCACCCCGCGCCCGGTACAGAAGGGAGATTATAGCGGCCGGCTCGAAATCGTGTCAAACCTTTTTGCGCCGCAACACCCTCATTCGCAGCGGCCTTTATCATCAGGACGCCAGGGATTGCTCATGGTGCTGAGCGACTCGAGAAACACGACGAGGTCCGTCTGCTCGGCAGCGCTGAGGCGCAGCGGCTTCACCTCTCCGGGTCCGCCGGTCTCCGAATAATGGCGCACGACGTCGGCGATCCGCTCGATCTCGCCGTGGTGGCCATACGGGGGCGTGAGCAGCATGTGGCGCAGGGTCGGGACCTTGAACGCGCCGGCCTCGCCCGCGTCCTTCATGGCAACCCGCGTCCCCTCGGCGGTCGATCGAACCGGGTCGTCGTTGTAGGGCCCGAGCAGGTTGAAGCGGCTCTCGCGCAGGCGCTTCACCCCTTCGATGCGGCCGGGGTCGGGGCGCTTTCCGAGCGTGGCAAACCCGTTCGCGTGGAATTCGCCGTCGCTGAAATTCGGCCCGGAATGGCAGCGGTCGCAGCCGCCCTTGCCGATGAAGATCCTCAGCCCGCGCTGGGCGGCCTCGGAATAACGCCAGGGCGCGATGCGCTCGCCGCGCGCGAGCGCGTTGCGGAACTGGTCGAAGGGCGTGGGCGGGCTGTCGAGCGTCTCCTCGAACGCGGCGAGCGCTTTGGCGACGTCCACCAGCACCCGCTCGTCGTCGGTCGCCGACGGCACGGCCCCGAAGGTCCTGCGGTAGCGGCAGGTGAGCTGCTCGTCCCTGCGCACCAGTTCGGCGACGCGCCGCGGGCTGGCACCCAGCTCGCGCGGGTCGAGCATGGGGCGGATATTCTGCGACCACAGGCTGTCCGAGGCGCCGTCCCAGCCGTACCAGCGTCCCAGCCGCACGTTCATGAGCGTGGGCGTGTTGCGCTCTACCTCGGCCGCCGCGGCGCCTCGCGTCTGGTTGTCGGTCCAGTTGCGCTCTGGAACGTGGCAGGTCGCGCACGAGAAGCTTCCCGCCGCGGACAGGCGCGGCTCGAAGAACAGCAGCTCCCCGAAGATCACCGCCTCGCGCGTGCCCGATACCCGGTTGCTCGGGTCGTTCCGCACCGGAACCGGCCACGGGCCGTGCGCGAGAATGGCGCGGATCTCGCTCTCGCTGAAGGTCGGCGCGCCCTCCTCGCCCGCCGCGGCGACGGGCAGGAGCAGCGCCAGTATGCAGGCGAAGGCGACCGGCTTCACGTGCGCTCCGCTTCCACGCTGCGCGGCTGCCACACCATGAGCCGCCTCTCAACGAGGCCCACCAGCCAGTCAAGCAGCAGCGCGAATGCCGTCAGCAACACGATCCCGGCGACGACGGTGTTCATGTCGAAGAATCCCTCGGCCTGATGTATGAGATAGCCTACTCCTCTGGCCGACCCGAGGTATTCACCGACCACCGCGCCGACGAAGGCGAGCCCGACCGAGTTGTGCAGGCTTGCGAACACCCAGCTCATTGCGCTCGGCACGTAGACGTAGCGCAGCAGCTGCCGCGGGCTCGCGCCGAGCATGCGCGCGTTCGCAAGGACCACCGGGCTCACCTCGCGCACGCCCTGATAAACGTTGAAGAACACGATGAAGAACACGAGCGTCACGCCGAGCGCGACCTTCGAGGCGATGTCCAGACCGAACCACACAAAGAAGATCGGAGCGAGGATCACGCGCGGCATGGCGTTGATCGCCTTGATGTAGGGATCGAGGATCGCCGCCGCCGCTGGAGCGAGCGCGAGCCAGAGGCCGACCGCCACGCCGAGGACCGTGCCGATGAGAAACGCAAGCAGGGTCTCGACCAGCGTCACCCAGAGGTGCACGTAGATCTCGCCACCGGCGAACCAGCGCCACAGGCGCTCCGCCACCTTGAGAGGCTCACCGAAGAAGAAAGCGGCCTGGTTGGGCTCGGAAAAGTAGATCGGCGGCAGCAGCGTCGGGCTCGTGAGCACGTACCACGCGACGAGCAGCATCCCCAGCAGGAATCCCTGCCAGAACCGCAGCCGGAACCGGCCTCTCCATCCGCTATTGCCGCTGTTGCCGCTCATAGCCCTTGAGCACCTCTTCCTTCATCGCGTGCCAGATGCGCGTGTGGATCTCGATGAACCGCGGCGAGAGCCGGATCTCCGCGACGTCGCGCGGCCGCGGCAGGTCGATGGCGTAGTCCCCGATCACGTGGGCCTCCGGCCCGGCCGACAGCACCACCACGCGGTCCGAGAGCGAGATCGCCTCCTCCAGGTCGTGGGTGATGAACACCACCGACTTGCGGTCCGCGCCCCACAACTCGAGCAGCTCGTTCTCCATCAGCTGGCGCGTCTGGATGTCGAGCGCAGAGAAAGGCTCGTCCATGAGCAGGATCTGGGGGTCGAGGATGAGCATCTGGGCGAGCGCGACGCGCTTGCGCATACCGCCCGAGAGCTGGTGCGGGAAGCGCCTCTCGAACCCCGCCAAGCCGACCCGCTTCAGCCAGTCCCTGCCGCGCGCCTCCGCCTCTCCGCGGCCGACGCCGCGGAACTCGAGTCCCGCGACGACGTTCTCCAGCGTATTGCGCCAGGGCATCAGGGCTTCGGCCTGGAACATGTAGCCGGCTCGCGGATTCACGCCCTCGAGAGGCTCGCCAAACACCGCCACCGACCCGGCCGACGGAGCGAGCAGGCCCGCGGCGACGTTGAGCAGAGTGGACTTGCCACAGCCCGTCGGGCCCACCACCGAGACGAATTCCCCTTCGGCGACGCGCAGCGTCGCGCCGCGCACCGCGGTGTAGCGCAGCGACGCATCGTCGCGCGAGGCGAAGGTGCACTCGATTCCGTCGAGCGCGAGAGCCGGCGTCATCAGGGTCCTGTCATTCCGAGCGCAGCGAGGAATCTGCTTGCCGACCTCGAGAAAAGAGATCCCTCGTCGCCGCGAGGCGGCTGCTCGGGATGACCGCGCGTTCGCACGCTCACTTGTACTTCGCGTTCGCTTTCTTGACGAACTCGTTCGTGTAGGTGAGCTCGAGCTTGATCTCCTTTGCCTTCACCTCGGGGTTGAAAGACGGTATCACCCTGAGCGCGGTCTTCGCCCCGGCGTCCGAGATCGTGCCGTCGGTCGAGATTGCCTCCTTCACCTTGTTGAAGGAGAAGAGGTACAGCGCCGCGTCTCCCAGCAGATAGGACTCGGGGACGGTGCGCAGCACGTCCTTCGGGGAGGCGCGATGAATCCACTTGTCGGCGCGCACGATGGCGTTCGTCATCGCCTGGACCGTGTTCGGATTCTTCCTGATGAAATCGACCGGAGCGTACAGGCAGCCCGCGGGCATGGGACCGCCGAGCACCTGCTCGGTCCCCTTGAGGGTGCGCGTGTCGGCGATGATCTTCACGTCGCCGTCCTGCTCGAGCCTGGTCATCACCGGATCGGTGTTGGACACGGCGTCGATCTGCCCGCTCTTCAGCGCCGTGATCGCGGTCGCGCCCAGCCCCACGCCGACGACCGAGATGTCCGAGGGCTTGAGGCCGTCGCGGGAGATGAAGTAGTTGACGATCATGTGCGTGCTCGAGCCCGGCGCCGAGACTCCGACCTTGAGGCCCTTCAGGTCCCTGGGCGACTTGTAGGTCTTCGCGCGCGCGGAGGAGATCCCGATGGCGATCTGTGGCGCGCGTCCCTGCTGCACGAAGCATTGCAGGTACTGGCCCTTGGGCTGCATGTTGAGGGTGTGCTCGTACGCTCCCGACACCACGTCCGCGCTCCCGCCGACCACCGCGCGCAGCGCCTGCGATCCGCCAGCGAAGTCCGCGATATCGACCGTCAGCCCCTCGTCCCTGAAATACCCGAGTTGCTCTGCGATCGTGAGGGGCAGATAGTACAAAGAGGCCTTGCCCCCGACCGCGAGCTTGACCTCCTTCTTCTCGAGTCCTTGCGCGCCCGCGAGGAGCGGAGAAGCGGCGAGCACGAGCGTTGCGAGATACCTTAGAAATAACATTAGAGTCCCCCTTTATCGTATTGATTATTCTCGTGCATAATGCACTCTAGAACAGCGATCCCTGTGCCGGCGGAGGACGCCTGAACCTCGCCACCTCCACCCGGTACCCCTTTTCGGCATTCAGCCCGAGGCGTCGGCACGCGACCTCGAAGCGCGCGTGGAGCAGGTCGGCAAACTGTCCCTCGCCCCTCATGCGGCTGCCGAATTCAGGGTCGTTCTCCCGGCCGCCGCGCAGGTCGCGGATGCGCGCCATGATGTGCGCGGCCTTGAGCGGATGGTGCCGCTCGAGCCAGCCCTTGAACAGGTCCTTCACTTCCCAGGGAAGGCGCAACACCGTGAAGCTCGCCGAGCGCGCACCGGCCGCGGCGACGGCCTCGAGAACGGTCTCCATGTCCTTGTCGTTGAGGAAAGGAACGATGGGAGCGACGAAAACGCCCACCGGAACACCGCGCGCCGCGAGATGCCGCACTGTCTCGACGCGGCGATACGGTGCAGCCGCCCGCGGCTCCAGCGTGCGGGCAATCTCGCCGTCCAGGGTGCCGATGGAGATGAACACCTGCACCAGCTTCTCCCGGGCCATGGCCTCGAGCAGGTCGAGGTCGCGCTCGATGAGCGAGCCCTTGGTGACGATCCCCACCGGGTGCCGGAACTCCCAGAGTACCTCGAGGATGCCGCGCGTGATCCGGTGCCTGCGCTCGGCCGGCTGGTACGGGTCGGTGTTGGCGCCCAGCGAGATCAGATCGGGGCGGTAGTTCGGGCGCGAGAGCTCCTCGCGCAGGAGCGCCGCCGCGTTCTCCTTGGCGAAGATGCGAGTCTCAAAGTCCAGCCCCGGCGACAGCCCCAGGTAGGAGTGTGTCGGCCTCGCGTAGCAGTAGACGCAGCCGTGCTCGCAGCCCTGGTAAGGATTGATCGACTGGCTGAATGGCAGATCGGGCGAATCGTTGCGCGAGATGATCGAGCGCGCCTGCCGCAGCGTGATGACCGTCTGCGGGTGCGGCTCGAGGTGATCGTCCTCTTCGCGCCTGCGCTCGATCCTCTCGAAGCGGCCCGCCGGGTTGTCCGCGGACCCGCGCCCCTTGATCGCCGCCTTGTCCACGGCTACACCGCCTTGCGCTCGCGCAGCGCCGCGATCTCGGCGCGCCCGTAGCCGTGGGCGGCGAGCACCGCTTCGGTGTGCTCGCCCAGCTCCGGCCCCACCCAGTCGATGTCGCCCGGCGTCCCGGAGAGCTTGGGCACAACGCCGGGCACCTTGAGCGCGGTCCCGTCCCTGAGCTTCACTTCGCGGACCATGCCGCGCGCAAAGTAGTGCGCGTCGGCCGCGATGTCGGCCATGCTGTAGATCTTCCCGCTCGGGACCTGCGCAGCGGCGAGCGCGGCGAGAACCTCCTCCGCGTCGCGCTTCCCGGTCCACTCGCCGATCGCGGCGTCGAGCTCGTCGGCGCGCTTCGCGCGTCCCGCGTTGTCGGCGAGAGCCGGGTCCCCGGCGAGATCGCCGCGCCCGATCATGAGCATGAGGCGCTTGAATATGCTGTCGGCGTTCGCGCCGATCACGATGTGCTGTGCGTCGCGGGTCAGGTAGGTGTTCGACGGCACGATGCCCGTGAGGTTGGTGCCCGTGCGCTCCCTGATCTCCCCGAACAGGTCGTACTCGGGCAGCGCCCCCTCCATCATGTTGAACACGGCCTCGTAGAGCGCGACGTCGACGACCTGCCCCTTTCCGCCGTTCGCGTCGCGGTGATGCAGGGCCATGAGCGCGCCGATCACCCCGTGCAGCGAGGCGAGCGCGTCGCCGATCGACAGATTGGGGCGCACGGGCGGCCGGTCCGGAAAGCCCGTCACGTAGCGCAGCCCGCCCATCGACTCCGCGACCGCTCCGAACCCGGTCTGGTCGCGGTAGGGACCGGACTGCCCGAACCCCGAAAGCCGCAGCATGACGAGGCCGGGATTGCCGGCGGCGAGCCGCTCGTATCCCAGGTCCCATTTCTCAAGCGTCCCGGGCCGGAAGTTCTCGATCACCACGTCGGCGTCCCGCGCGATGCGGCGCACGATCTCCTGCCCTTCGGGCAGCCTCAGGTCCGCGGTCACGGACTTCTTGTTGCGGTTCTGCACGTACCACCACAGCGACGTGCCGCGGTGGAGCTTGCGCCACTTGCGCAGCGGGTCGCCGCCCGGCGGCTCGACCTTGATCACCTCGGCACCGAAATCGGCGAAGAACTTGCCCGCGAAGGGGCCCGCGATGAGCTGGCCAAGCTCCAGCACCTTCAGCCCCGCGAGCGGCTTGCTCATACGGGCCTGCGCTCGGCCACGGCCTGCGCGAGCGTCCCGGTGTCCACGTACTCCAGCTCTCCGCCCACGGGGACGCCGCGCGCGATGCGCGTGACGCGCAGCGCGCGGCCCTTGAGCATCTCGCCGATGTAGTGCGCAGTGGCCTCGCCCTCGTTGGTGAAATTGGTGGCGACGATGACCTCCCTCACTTCTCCGGCCGCGAGGCGGCGCTGCAGCACGTCCAGCCCGATCTCCTTCGGCCCGATGCCGTCGAGCGGCGACAGGCGTCCCATCAGCACGAAGTAGAGCCCGTTGTAGGCCATGGTCTGCTCCATCATGAGCAGATCGCCCGGCGTCTCGACCACGCAAAGCTGCGAGGCGTCGCGCTTGGGCGAGGCGCACAGCGCGCACAGCTCGTCCTCGGAGAAGGTATTGCACTTGGCGCAGCGGCGGATGCTCCTCAGGGCCCTCGCGAGGGACTCGGCGAGCCGGCCCGCCCCCGCCTTGTCGTGCTGCAGGAGATGGTAGGCGGTGCGCTGCGCCGATTTCGGTCCCACGCCGGGGATGCAGCGCAGCGCCTCGATCAGGTCCTCGAGAGCGCCGGGTGACTTCATGCTCGGAAGCTCAGAACGGCAGCTTGAAGCCCGGAGGCAGGCCCATGCCGCCCGCGAGCGCGCCCATCTTTTCCTGCACCGCCGCCTCGACCTTGCGGGACGCGTCGTTCATCGCCGCCGCGACGAGGTCCTCGATCATCTCCCGGTCGTCGCCGAGCAGGGACGGATCGATCTTCACGCGCTTGACGTCGTGCTTGCAGGTCATGACGACCTTGACCATCCCGGCGCCCGACTGGCCCTCGACCTCCACCGTGGCGAGCTCGTCCTGCAGCTTCCGCATCTGCTCCTGCATGCGCTGGGCCTGCTGCATCAGGCCGGCGAGCTGTCCCTTCATCATCGTCTTTCTCCTACTGCGCCGGCTTGATCGAGGACTCCACGATGGTGGCGTCGAAGTTCTCGACCAGGTCGCGCACGAACGCGTCCTGGCTTATCGCGGCCGCGGCGCGGTCGCGCGCGGTGTTGCCGCCGGTCTCGCCCACGCGCACGGTGAGGCGCACCGGCTTGCCGAAATGCTCCTGCAGCGCGGCGCGCAGCTTGTCCTGGAAGCTCTTCTCGGCGAGGTGCTTCGCCGCCGGCGGCACGCACAGCTCGAGCGACTCGCCATCGAAGCGCTGCAGCTCGCTCGCCTGCGCGAGCTGCTTGGCGACTCCGCCAAGGTTGAGCGCGTTGGCCACCTTGGGCCAGTCGCCGTCGAATCCCGCCTGCCGGGGCGAGGCCGCGACGGGCTTCTCGGCGCGCTGGACCGGGCCCCGCTCGTCGGTCGCGAACGCCAGCATGCGCAGCAGCGCCATGGTGAAGCCGGCAAAATCGTCGGGCGCGAACGGCAGGTCCTGCCGCCCGTGGATGGCAATCTGGTAGAAGAGCTGCACGTCCTCGGGGTGGAGCGCCTTGGCGAGCGCGGCGAGCCGCGCCGACAGGCCGCCCGCCTCGACCGTCTCGGGAGCGGCCTGAGCGAGCGCCACCCGGTGCAGCAGCGAGCCGAGGTCCTGGAGCGCGCCGTCGAAGGCCACGCTGCGGGCGCGCATCTCCTCGGCCGTCGCCAGCACCCCCGCTGCGTCGCGCGCCGCGACGCGCTCGAGAATCGCGTACAGGACCGTGTCGTCGATCGTCCCGAGCATGGCGCGCACGCCCGCTTCCTCGACACGGCCAGCCCCGTGGGCGATTGCCTGGTCGAGCAGCGACAGGGCGTCGCGCATGCTGCCGTGCGCGCTGCCCGCGATGAGCTTCAGCGCCGCATCCTCGGCCGGGATCTTTTCCTCCGCCAGGATCCGCTGCAGGTGCGACGCGATCGCCGCCGGGGGCATCTGCTTCAAGTTGAACTGCAGGCAGCGCGACAGCACCGTCACCGGGATCTTCTGCGGGTCCGTGGTGGCGAGGATGAACTTGATGTGCTCGGGAGGCTCCTCCAGCGTCTTGAGCATCGCGTTGAAGGCCGACGTCGAGAGCATGTGGACCTCGTCGATCACGTAGACCTTGAACCGTCCTCGCGTGGGCGCGTAGACCGCGTTCTCCAGGAGCTGGCGCATCTCGTCGACCTTGGTGTTGGTCGCTGCGTCGACCTCGATCAGGTCGACGTAGCGACCCGAGTCGATCTCGACGCAGGCCGTGCAGACACCGCACGGGCGCGAGCTGATGCCGGTCTCGCAGTTCAGGCACTTGGCGAGGATGCGCGCGAGCGTGGTTTTGCCCACCCCGCGGGTCCCCGAGAACAGGTAGGCATGGTGCAGGCGCTTCTCGTCGAGAGCGTGCCGCAGCGCGCGCACGACGTGCTCCTGCCCGACCAAGGACTCGAAGTTGCGCGGGCGCCATTTGCGCGCGAGGACTTGGTAGGACATGGCCGGATTTTACCAGCCGCGCCGTGTCAGGTATTCCCGACTGGCGCTTTTCCGATTTGGGTGTAGAGTCCCCCGGGAGGACATGGGTCGAGAGATGTCGCAGGCCACCGAGACGAGTTCGGCCCTGGATCGCGGGATCCTGTCCGGGCTCGTCGGCGCGGCCCGCTCCAGGCCCTGGCGCGAGGCGCTGATCGTCGCCGCGGCGTACTACCTGGGCGCGAAGATCGGGTTCGCGTTCACCTTCGAGCCGCACCCGATCTCCATCCTGTGGCTGCCCAACTCCATGCTGCTCGCCGCGCTGCTGCTGACCCCGGTCTCGTCGTGGTGGATGCTTGTCGCCGCGGCTCTCCCAGCCCACCTCGCCGCGGAGCTGCAAAGCGGCGTCCCCCCGGCGATGGTGCTGGGATGGTTCGCAAGCAACAGCGCCGAAGCCTTGATCGGCGCCGTATGTATCCGGCGGTTCTGTCCGGGCCCGCTGCGCTTCGATTCCTTCCGCGACGTCGGCGTCGTTCTCCTCTTCGGTGCTTTCCTCGCGCCGCTGCTCTCCTCGTTCCTCGACGCCGCGCTGGTCCGGGTCATCGGCTGGGGAGAGGGAGAGTACTGGCAGCTGGTGCGCCTGCGCTATCTCTCCAACGTGCTCGCGGCGCTGATCGTCGTTCCCTTCGTCATGACCTGGGCGACCGGCGGAGTTGCGGCGATCCGCGGAGCTTCCGCACGGCGCGCCACAGAGGCCGTAGTGCTGTTTCTGTGCCTCCTCACGGTCGGGTTCGCGATCTTCGACCGGCACCACGCCAGCCCGAGCGCCTTCCACGCGCTGCTCAACGCACCCCTCCCCTTTCTCCTGTGGGCGGCGGTGCGCCTCGGCCCGAGGGGCGCCAGCACCGCGATCCTGGCCCTGGTCATGCTCGCGACCTGGGGCGCGACCCACGGCGACGGTCCCTTCGTCTCCAGCTCCCCCGAGGAGAACGCGCGCTCGGTCCAGTTCTTCCTCATCGCCATGTCGGTCCCGGTGCTGCTGCTCGCCGCGGCCCTGGAGGAACGGCGCAAGGACGCGATCGCGCAGCGGCGGGCCGAGATGGAAGCCAAGGAACATCGGGCTCAGCTTGCCCACCTCACTCGCGTGGCGCTTCTCGGGCAGCTCTCGGGGGCGCTCGCCCACGAGCTCAACCAGCCGCTCACCGCGATCCTCAGTAACGCCCAGGCGGCGCTGCACTTCCTCGCCGCCGGCCGAGTCGATCCCGCCGAGCTGCGCGAGATCCTGAAGGACATCGTCGCCGAGGACCAGCGCGCGGGCGAGGTGATCCACCGCCTGCGGGCGCTGTTCAAGCGCGGCGAGACCCAGCACCAGCTGCTCGACGCCAACGCGCTGGTGCGCGAGTCGCTCGCCCTCGCGCACGGCGATCTGGTGGCGCGCAACGTCGCCGTCGCCGCCGAGCTCTCGGCCAACCTCCTCCCGATGAAAGGCGACCCGGTGCAGATGAAGCAGGTGCTGCTCAACCTCCTCGTCAACGCCTGCGAGACGATGAGCGGCGGCGCGACCGGCGTGCGCGAGGTCACGATCCGGACGCAGCTGCTCACCGACGGCAGCGTGCAGATCTCGGTCGCCGATCTCGGCCCGGGAATCCCGCCGGACGCGGCGTCGCGGTTGTTCGAGCCCTTCTTCACGACCAAGACCCAGGGCCTGGGTCTGGGGCTGTCGATCTCGCGCTCGATTGTCACCGCCCACGGCGGCCGCCTCTGGGGCGCCAACAACGCGGGGCGCGGCGCGACGTTCTATGTCGCGCTTCCCGGCTACCGCGCAGGACCGGCGTGAGCGGGGCGGCCGGCACGGTGTTCGTGGTCGACGACGACGCGGGGGTGCGGATGGCCCTGACCCGGCTGCTGCGCGCGTCCGGCCACGAGGTTCGCGCCTATGCCTCGCCGCGGGAATTCCTGGGGGCGCACGATCCGGCAGAGCCCGGCTGCCTCGTCCTCGACGTCGCCTTGCCGCAGCAGAGCGGCCTGGACTTCCAGATCGAGCTTGCGGCGTCGGGGAGCGAGCGGCCCGTGGTCTTCATCTCGGGCCAGGGAGACATCCCGACCAGCGTGCGCGCCATGAAAGCAGGCGCCGTGGACTTTCTCACCAAGCCCTTCGACGAGGGCGAGCTGCTCGCGGCGGTGCAGGCCGCGATGGACAGGGACGCCCGGGCGCGGGAGGTCCGGGCCGAGCGGCGCCGGGTGGGGGACCGGCTGGCGAAGCTGACCTCGCGCGAGCGCGAGGTGCTGGAGCACGTCGTCGCCGGACGCCTCAACAAGCACATCGCCTCCAGCCTGGGAACGGTCGAGAAGACGGTCAAGGTCCACCGCGGCCGCATCATGCGCAAGATGGGCGCCACGTCCCTGGTCGAGCTGGTGCGCATGGCCGACCTCGGCGGGGTACAGCCTGCCCCGGCGCAGCCTCACGCCCCCTGACGCCGTCCCCCCGCGCAGGATTTCGGTCCATAGGACCATGGTCCAATTCCTCGCGGGCGCGCGAACTGATTCAATGGCCGCAACATGGCCGAGCACGTCCCTCTGGTCGCCATCGTCGACGACGAAGAACCGATCCGCAAGGCGCTCAAGCGCCTGATGCGCGCCGCGAATCTCGAGGCCGAGGCGTTCGCGTCCGGCGCCGATTTCCTCGATTCCCTCGTCAACCGGCGCTTCGACTGCGTCATCCTCGACCTGCACATGCCCGGAATGAGCGGCCTGCACGTGCTGCAGCGCCTGCAGCAGTCCGGCTTGAACCTCCCCGCCATCGTCATCACCGCCTACGACGAGCCCGAGACGCGCACGTACTGCCTCGCGGCCGGCGCGGCCGCCTACCTGCGCAAGCCCCTCGAGGACCGCCCGCTCCTGGATGCGGTAGCATCCGCCGCAAAGACCCGGAAGAATGGAACGGGTTGATTCTTTTTCTCGAGGCAACCATGACCCGCAGAAAGCCGCTCCTCGCCGCGCTCGCGCTCGGCATCGCCCTTCCGCTCGCCGCGCCGGCCGGCGCCCAGACCCTGGCGAAGATCCGCAAGCAAGGCTCAATCGCGCTGGGTTACATCGATGGCGCCCCGCCGTTCTCCTTCGTCGACGAGAAGGGGCAGCCTCAGGGCTACTCGGTCGAACTGTGCCGCACGGTCGCGCAAGGTCTCGGCACGCAGCTCAAGCGCGAGAAGCTCAAGATCCGCTGGGTGAAGCTCACCATCCAGAACCGCCTCGAGGCGGTGCGCCGCGGCCAGGTGGACCTCGAGTGCAGCACCACGACCTGGACCCTGGGGCGGCAGGCGCAGGTCGACTTCAGCCTCGTGACCTTCGTCGACGGCGCGAGCGTTCTCGCCAGGGCGGGATCGGACCTGAGCCGTCTCACCGACTACAACGGCAAGCGCATCGCGGTGATCAGCGGGACGACCACGGAGAAAGTCCTGCGCGACGCCCTCGCCCGGCGCTCGGTGCCCGCCCAGGTCGTGCTGGTGAAGACGCGCGACGAGGGGCTCGCGCTGCTCAACGACTCCAAGGTTGAGGGGCTGGCCTCCGACCGCACCACTCTCATCGGCACGGTCCTGAAGGCCGCCGGAGGCGGAGTGTTCAAGCTCCTCGACGAGGATTTCTCGATCGAGCCCTACGCTCTGGTGTTGCGGCGCGGCGACTACGACATGCGGCTCGCGGTGAACCGCGTCCTCGCCCGGCTCTATCGCTCGGGGGAAATCCGCCCGATCTACGACCGCTGGCTGGGACCCCTGGGCCCGCCCAGCCTGCTGCTGTCGTCGAGCTACTTCATCCAGGGCCTCGCCGAATAGCCGTGGAGGCGCCGCCTGCCCACCCGATGCGCATCGTTGTCCTGCTCGCGGGGCTTGTCGCCGGCGCAGCCTGGGCCCAGCCGGACAAGCCGCTCGACCTGCGCCCGCCCCCGCCGGATGCGCCGTCCGCGGCCGGCTCGGTATGCAAGGCCTGCGGCGAGATACGCTCCATCCGCGAGATCCACGTCGGCAGGACCGCGCCCGTGCCGAACGCCTCTCCCGGTGAATCGGTCGGCTCGCGCCCGGGCACCGACGACTGGCGCGTCGTCGGCGCGGTCGCCTACGTCCCCATCGGCAGCGGGACGGAGAACGAGCGCTGGCGCGTCGGCGCCGTCGGCACGCCGGAAATGCAGAGCCAGTTCGGCGAGACTTCGTACGAGATCACCGTGGCCATGGACAGCGGCGAGCGCCGCAGCCTCCAGCGGCGCGACGGGTTGCGCTTCCGCGTGGGGCAGCGCGTGACGCTGCGCTCGGGCGAGCTGGAGGTCCTGTACTAGATACCGGGAGGCAGACATGAGACTTACCACTTGGATTTTCACGGGCATGGTTCTGGGAATCATCGTCGGCTACATGTGCCACGAGCTGCTCCCGACCCCGGAGTCGGCGAAGGTCACGGCGGGCTACATTTCGCTCTTTACCGACATCTTTCTGCGGCTGATCAAGATGATCATCGCGCCGCTCGTCTTCTCGACGCTGGTGGTCGGCATCGCGCACATGGGCGACACCGCGGCCATCGGCCGCATCGGCGTGAAGACCATGCTGTGGTTCATCAGCGCTTCGCTCCTGTCGCTCCTGCTCGGCCTGGTGATGGTCAACCTGCTGCGCCCGGGCGAGGCGCTCAACCTGCCACTGCCCGACGCCTCGGCCTCGACCAACCTCAAGGTCGCGTCGCTGTCGTTCAAGGAGTTCGTCACCCACCTCGTGCCGCGCAGCGCCTTCGAGGCGATGGCCGACAACGAGATCCTGCAGATCGTGGTGTTCTCGGGTTTCTTCGGCTCGGCCGCGGCGGCGCTGGGCGAAAAGGCGAAGGCGATGATCCACTGGATCGAGGCGCTGTCGGAGATCATCCTCAGGATCACCGGCTACGTGATGTCGCTCGCCCCGATCGCGGTGTTCGCGGCGATGGCCTCCGTGGTGACGACCTCGGGTCTCGGGATCCTCATCACCTACGGCAAGTTCACCGGCGAGTTCTATTTCAGCCTGTTGCTCCTCTGGGGCCTGCTCGCCTTCGCCGGGTTCGTGTTCCTCGGGCCGCGCGTGTTCACGCTGCTGCGCATGGTGCGCGAGCCGCTCCTGCTCTCGTTCACCACTGCGAGCAGCGAGGCCGCATACCCGAAGACGCTGGAGATGCTCGAGCGCTTCGGCGCGAAGAAGAAGATCGTGAGCTTCGTCCTGCCGCTCGGCTACTCGTTCAACCTCGACGGATCGATGATGTACTGCACCTTCGCGGTGCTGTTCATCGCGCAGGCCTACAACCTCCAGCTGACGCTGCTGCAGCAGGTGACGATGCTGCTCATCCTCATGGTCACGAGCAAGGGCATGGCCGGGGTGCCCCGCGCGTCGCTGGTCGTGATCGCGGCGACGCTTGCGACGTTCAACATCCCCGAGGCCGGGCTGCTGCTTATCATGGGCATCGACCAGTTCCTCGACATGGGCCGCTCCGCGACCAACGTCATCGGCAACAGCGTGGCGACCGCGGTGGTCGCCAGGTGGGAAGGCGAGCTGGGCGGGGGAGAAGCGCTGCCCGCGCCCGGACGCGCCGTGCCCGCCGCCGCGTGACCGCACCGTGAACCGCGCCCTCTTCGGGCTCGCCGTCGCCGTCGCCCTGGCGCCGCCTCCTGCGCTCGCCCAGGAGCTGACCGGGACGCTGAAGAAGATCAAGGACGGCGGCGCCGTTGCGATCGGCTACCGCGAGAGCTCGCTCCCCTTCTCCTACCTCAACGCGGGCGGACGGCCGATCGGCTACTCGATCGATCTGTGCCTGGAGATCGTCGACGACGCCAAGGATGTCCTCGGCATCGACGAAGTGAAGGTCGACTACGTTCCCGTCACCCCCGAGAACCGCATCGACATGGTCGCCTCGGGCAAGGTCGATCTCGAGTGCGGCTCGACCACCAGCAACCTCGAGCGCCAGAAGCGCGTCGCCTTCTCGCCTGTGATCTTCGTATCCGGCACCAAGCTGATGGTGAGGCGCCCGGTCACTATCCGCTCCTATCTCGACCTGAAAGGCAAGACCGTGGCGGTGACAGCCGGCACGACCAACCAGAAGGCGATGCAGATCCTTTCCGACAAGCGGAAGCTCGGTATGCGCTTCGAGGTGGCGAAGGACCACGCCCAGTCTTTCAGCCTGCTCGAGAAAGGCGGCGTCGACGCCTTCGCCACCGACGACGTGCTGCTCTACGGGCTGATCGCGAAGTCGGGCCGGGCGAAGGACTTCCAGGTGGTCGGCGATTTCCTGTCGTACGAACCGTACGGCATCATGTACCGCAAGGGCGACCCGGAGTTCGACGCCGTGGTGAAGGGCGCATTCGAGCGGCTCGCGACCTCGCGCGAGCTCGAGCAGAACTACAACAAGTGGTTCCTGCGCAAGCTCCCCGACGGCGAGCGGCTCAACCTGCCCATGAGCGCGCAGCTGCGCTCGATCTTCGAGATCCTCGGTCTTCCCCAGTGAGCGCTACTTCCTGCTCGCCTTCCAGGCGGTGACGTACTCCTCGGCCGCCTTGCGCATGAAGTTTCCGATCTGCGCGTAATCCTCGTCGTCGAGGTTGGCGAGCGAGACGCGGATCGACCACTTCGGCCCGCCGAAGCCGCCGCCGTCCATGAGCACCACCGAGGATTTCTCGGCGACGCGGAACAGGAAGTCGACCGGCTCGTAGTTGGACGACAGGTAATCGAAGAACTCCTGGCCGTAGGTCTGCTTCGCCCACACCTCGAGGTCGAGCTCGACGTAGTACCAGGCGCGCCATGGGTCGTGCGGCACCACCGGAATTCCCAGCCCCTTCCACAGAAGGTCCCGCCGCCTGTGGCAGATCTCCATGGTGAGGTGCTTGTAGGCGTCCTTCTCGTCGAGCAGGTGCGTGAGCGCGAAGAAGCACATCTGCACCTGCTGGGGAAGCGACAGGCCGGCGGTGTGGTTGAGCGCGACGCAGCGGCTGTCGGCGACCATGCGGTCGATGAACTTGATCCCCTCAGGCTCGAGCGTCAGCGGCCCGTAGCGCTTGTGCAGGCGCTTCTTCCACGCGGGCGGAAGCTTGGCGATCATCGTGTCGTAGATGTTGCCCTGGTGGACGCCGATCACGCCCAGCCGCCAGCCGGTGCAGCCGAAATTCTTGGAGAAGGAATACACGCAGATGGTGTTCTGCGGGAGCTCCGCCATCAGCGAGCGGAAGTGGTTGACAAAGGTCCCGTAGACGTCGTCGGTGACGATCATGAGGTCCGGGTTCTTGCTCTTCACGATCGAGACGATCTTCTTCAGCGCTTCGGGCGAGAGCGCGACCGAGGGCGGGTTGCTGGGGTTCACCACCGCGACCATCTTGATCTTCCTGTTCGCGAGCTTGGCGAGCTCCTTGTCGGTGTAGTGCCAGGTGTGACTGCCGTCGCCGCGCACGTCGTCGGCGTTGACCGGCACGATCTTGAAGCTGAAGCGCTCGAGGTGGCAGATCTCGATGTAGGGCGTGAAGGTCGGCAGGAACAGCGCGATGGTGTCGCGCTTCTTGAGCAGCCCGTTCTGCATGAGCGAGTCGAAGACGTAGCACATCGCCGCGGTGCCGCCCTCGACCGCGAACAGATCGAACGCGCCCTTGGGCGGCCTGTTGTCGCACATTTCCTTCATCAGGTAGTCGTGCACGACCTTCTCGACGTGCACCAGCATCCGGTCGGGCACGGGATAGTTGTCGCCGATGATCGAGTCGGTCAGCTCGTGGATCCAGGCGTCGCGGTCGAAGCCCTTCTTCTGCACCCCGTAGTCGAGCGCCTTTTGCAGGAACTCCGCGCCGGGCGCGCTCCTGTTCAGGTCGAGGAACACCTCGAAGCGCTGCCCTATGCCCTGCTTCGCGGGCATGCCCGCGAGGATCTTGTCGTCGCGGATGCGCCGGCACTCGCCCAGCCCGAACTGGCCGAGCAGGAAGAAGGCCTCGCGCGCCTCGGTCGCGATCCAGTTGGGATTGCCGCGTCCGGCGTTGAGCATGGTCGCGACGCCCTGGCGCTCGCTCTCCTTCGCGAGATGGATGAGCCTGTCCTTCAGCTCGAAGGGCGAGAGCTGCCTGGAGAGCGCCTTCTGCTCGGCGCGCCCGGTCTTCAGCTTGGAAGCGAGTGCCATTGCGGTCTCCCGGCGGCAGGACGGCGAGATGTGCCGGGGCGTCACACCGCCGTCATTTGCCTTCCTTCTTTTGCGGCGCCAGCGGGTCGCTGAAATCCACCCACCCCCCGCCCATGGCCTTGTAGACGTTGATCAGCTGCGTGTAGCGGTCGGCGAGCGTGCTGACCGCCACGAGCTCCGCTGAGAAAAGCTCGTTCTCGGCGTACAGCACCTCGATATAGCTCGCCGCGCCGTTGTCGAAGCGCAGCCGCGACAGGCGCGCGTACTCGCGCAGCGCCTGCACGCGCCGCGCCTGCGCCCGGGCCTCCTCGGACTTCTTCTGCGAGCCGACGAGGGCGTCGTTGGTGTCGCGGAAAGCGTTCAGAATCGTCGAGCGGTAGAAGAACGTCGCCTCCTGCCGGGCGGCCTCGGCGGTGTGCACCTGGCCGCTGATCGCGCCGAAGGTGAAGATCGGCCCGGCCAAGTCGGCGGCGACCGACCACGTTCGCGAGGGTTCCTTGAGGAAATTGCCCGTCGTCGTGCTCACCGAGCCGAACAGCCCGGTGAGCGATATCGACGGAAAGTACAGCGACTTCGCCACGCCGATGTTGGCGTTCGCGGCGACGAGGTTCTGCTCGGCTTGCAGCACGTCCGGGCGGCGCTCGAGCAGCTCGGAGGGCAGGCCGGCGGGGATCGCCGGAGCTACCAGCTCGTCGATCGGCTTGCCGCGCGGGATCGGGCCGGGATTGCGGCCGAGCAGGACCGAGATCAGGCCTTCCTGGGCGGCGATCTGCTGCTCGAAGGACGGAATCGCCGCGAGCGCGGTCTGGTACTGGGACTCGATCTGCGAGAGCTCGACCTCCGAGACGACGCCGCCCGTGAAGCGCGCCTGGAAGAGCCGCTTGGTGTCGGCGTAGTTCTGCGCGGTGGAGCTGGCGATCTCGAGCTCGCGGTCGAGCGCCCGCAGGCCGACGTACAGCGTCGCCGCCGTCGTGACGACGGACAGGATCACCCCGCGCCGGCCCTGCTCGCTCGCGTAGACCTGCGCCTGGACGTTCTCGCTCTGGCGGCGCACCCGGCCGAAGAGGTCGATCTGCCACGAGGCATTCAGGTTGGCCTCGTAGAGCGAGTAGTTCGTGTTGATGCCCGACGGAAGCGGCGTCACTCCGGCCTGGCTCGCGCGGTTCCGGCTCGCCGAGCCCGCGTACCCGATCTGCGGAAAGAACTGCGCCCGGGTGGTGCTCAAGGCGCCCAGGAACTGATCGACCCGCGCCGCGGCGGCCTGGATGTCGAGGTTGTTGCGCAGAGCCTCCTCGACGATCTGGTTGAGCGCCGGGTCGCCGAACTGCTCCCACCACCTCGTGTTCGCGACCTCGGCCGCCTTTTCGTATTCGATCCGCCAGTCCTTCGGCGCCTCGATCTCCGGCCGCTTGTAGTCGGGACCGACGGCGCAGGCCGAGAGCAGCAGCCCGGCGAGGCACAGCGCTCGGGCTCTCACCTCAGTCGCCCTTCCGCTTCTCATGCGCGGAGGCCTTGGCTGGCGCTCCGCCTGGCTTCTTGTCGCCCGCGAAGCGCTCGCTCATCGACTCGAGGAACCAGAAGAACAGCGGCACGAAGAAGATCGCGATGAGCGTCGAGAACAGCATGCCGCCGATCACGCCGGTGCCGATCGCGCGCAGGCTGTTGGCGCCCGGGCCGCTCGCGAGCGCGAGGGGCACGCAGCCGAGCACGAAGGCGAACGAGGTCATCACGATGGCGCGCAGCCGCAGGCCCGCCGCCTCGACCGCCGCCTCGCGCGGCGCCATCCCTTTGTGCACGCGCTCGATCGCGAATTCGCAGATCAGGATCGCGTTCTTCGCGGCGAGGCCCACGAGGGTCACCAGTCCTACCTGGAAGTACACGTCGTTCTCGAGCCCGCGGACCCAGGTCAGCAGCAGCGCCCCAAGCACCGCGAACGGCACGGTTAGAACCACGGCGACCGGGAGCGTCCACTTCTCGAACTGCGCCGCGAGCAGCAGGAACACCACGATCAGCCCGAAAATGAAAGCCGAAGACGAGGTGCTGCCCGACTCCTTCTCTTGCAGCGCCTGGCCCGCCCAGGCGTAGGCGAAGTCCGCCGGCAGCGTCTCGGCGGCAGTCTCCTCCATGGCCCTGATCGCCTGCCCCGAGCTGAATCCCGTCGCCGGGTTCCCCGTGATCTTCGCGCCGGGAAAGCCGTTGAAGCGGGTGACGAGCTTGGGCGAGGCGACGTAGCGCGTAGTGATGAGGGTCGAGAGCGGGATGTTGGCGCCGGTGTCCGAGCGCACGTAGACCTTGTTGAAGTCCTCCGGATTCGCCCGGTACTGGGCGTCGGCCTGGACGATGACGAACCACACCCGGCTGAACTGCGAGAACTGCCCGGCGACCTGCGAGCCGAAATAGGCCTGCATCGCCTGGAACACGTCGCCGACGTGGACACCGAGCACCTCGGCCTTGTTGCGGTCGAGATCGACGAACATCTGCTGGCTGTTGGCGCGGAAAGTGGTGCTGACGCCCTGCAGCTCGGGGCGCTGGCGGGCCTTGGCGAGGAAGGCCTTCATCACGTCGTCGGTCTGGCGCGGATCGCCGGTGCCGCGGTTCTGGATGTAGAACTCGAATCCCCCGGTCGTGCCCAGGCCCGGGATCGACGGCGGATTCACGGCGAAGGCGACGCCGTCGCGGCGGCCGAAGAACTGGACGTTCAGCCGCCTCAACGTGTCGAAGGAAAGCAGCTTCGGGTCCTTGCGCTCGTCGAAGGGCTTCATCAGGCCGAACATGACCGCGGCGCTGTTGTTGTTCTGGCCGTCGATGAAGCTGTAGCCGTTCACCGTTCCCACATCCTGCACCGCAGGATCGGCGAGGATGATCTTCTCGAGCTCGCTCGAGAAGCGCGCCGTCACGTCCAGGCTGGCCGCGTCGGGCACCTGCGTCACGACGAAGAAATAGCCCTGGTCCTCGTCCGGAACGAAGCTCGAGGGCAGGATGCGGAACATCAGCAGGATCCCGGCGATCACCGCGACGAAGACACCGAGCGCGATCGGCCAGGCCCGCAGCGTCGCGTCCACGCCCGCCAGGAATTTCTTCTGCACCCAGGAAAAGCCGTCCTCGAATGCCTGGAACACGCGGTTCTTCTTGCCGTGATGCGCGCGGATGATGATCGCCGCGAGGGCCGGCGAGAGGGTCAAGGCCATGACCCCCGAGATCACCATCGAGATCGCGATGGTGATCGCGAACTGCTTGTACAGGGTGCCGGTCACCCCGCCGAGGAAGGCCACCGGCAGGAACACGGCGAGCAGCACCAGGACGATCGAGATCAGCGCGCCCGCGATCTCGGTCATCGCCTGCTTCGCCGCGTCGAGCGGGGTGAGCCCCTTCTGCGCGAGATTGGCCTCGACGTTCTCCACGACCACGATCGCGTCGTCGACCACGAGGCCGATCGCGAGGATCATGCCGAACATCGTCAGCATGTTGATCGAGAATCCGAGCATGTGCATGCCGACGAAGGTGCCGACGATCGAAACCGGGACCGCCAGGATCGGAATGGCGGTCGCGCGCAGGGACTGCAGGAACACGAACACCACCAGCACCACGAGGACGACGGCCTCGAAGAAGGTCTTCACCACTTCCCGGATCGAGTGCAGGGTGAACTGGCTGGTGTCGAGAACGATCTTGTAGTCGAGACCGGTGGGGAACTTGGCCTTCAGCTCCTCCATCTTCTTTCGCACCGCCCGCGCGGCGTCCACCGCGTTGGCGCCCGGCTGCTGGTAGACCCCGATCATCGTCGCGGTCTTGCCGTTCATGCGGCTCGCCATCGAGTAGTCGCGCTTCGCGAGCTCGACGCGGCCGATGTCCTTGATGCGCACGCTCGCCACGCCTTCCTTCGCCGCGCGGATGATGATGTTCTCGAACTCCTCGGGCTTCGTGAGCAGGCCCTGGGCTGTCACGACGAACTGCTGGTCGGTTCCGGGCGGCGCGGGCGGCGCCCCGATCTGGCCGATGCCGAAGGTCTGGTTCTGGCTCTGGATCGCCGAGGTGACCTCCTGCACGTTCATCCCGAGCTGGGCCATGCGATCCGGGCGCAGCCACACGCGCATCGCGATGTCGGGCGATCCGAACACCTGCGAGCGGTTCGCTCCGGGAATGCGCTTCAGCTCGTCGAGCACGTACAAGTTGGTGTAATTGTCGATGTAGGCCGCGCTGTAGCGCTCGTTGGGCGAATACACCGCGAGAGCCATCATGATGCTCGGTGACTTCTTGTCCACCACCAGGCCCTGCTGCACCACGACCTGGGGCAGCTGCGGGGTCGCCTGCGACAGCTTGTTCTGGACGTTGACCTGGTTGATGTCCGGATTGCTGCCGGGCCGGAACACCACCACGATCTCGGCGTTGCCGCTGGAAGAGCTGACCGAGTAGAAGTACAGCAGGTTGTCGATTCCGTTCAGCTGGGTCTCGATCGGCGCGGCCACGTTGTTGGCGATGACTTCAGCGGTCGCGCCGGGATAGATCGCGCTGATCGTGACCTGCGGCGGCGACATGTCCGGATACTGCTCGATCGGCGTCACCGACATCGACACCGCGCCGGCGAGCACGATGAGCAGCGAGATGACCGACGACAGGATCGGCCGGTCGATGAAGAAATGGGTGAACACGAGCCTACTTCTTCGCTGCTTCGCCGTCCTTCGCAGCTTTGGCCGCGCCCGGCTCGCCGATCTTCACCGGCTGCCCGGGAACGACCTTGAGCGCGCCCTCGACGACGACCCGGTCCCCGGCCTGAAGGCCGGCCGAGATGAGAATTCCTTTCTCGCCCGAATAGTCGCCGACCACCACCGGCCGGAGCTCGGCCGTTCCGTCCTCCTTGACCACGTAGACCACGTGGCCCTTGGCCGCCTGCTGCACGGCGAGCTGGGGCACGACGATGGCGTTCGGCCGCGTGCCACCCTTGACGTTCGCGGTCACGAACATGCCCGGGCGCAGCTCGCGCTTCGGGTTCGGCAGCACCGCGCGCACCTGGAAGGAGCCCGTATCCTGGCTGAAGGTCGGATCGGCAAAATTGATCTTGCCGGCGTACGGATAGGGCTTGCCGTCCGAGGTGACGAGCTCGACCTGGAAGTCCTGGTTCTTGGGCGGAACCAGCTCGCCTTTCCGCACCAGCTCCCGGATCTGGGCGAGCTGGTTCTGCGACATGCTGAAGGTGACCCACATCGGCTCGACCGCCGCCACGTAGGAGAGCTTGGCGCTGTCGCCCACCGCGTTGATGTAGGCGCCCTGCCGCTGCAGCGCCTTGCCGGTGTATCCGGTGACGGGCGAGCGTATCGTGGTGTAGCCGAGGTTGAGGTCGGCCTGCTTCAGCTTCGCCTGCGCCGAGAACACCGCCGCCTTGGAGGCGTCGTACTCACCCTGCGCCTTGTCGAGATCGGCCTGCGACATGGCGTTCTGCTGCGCGAGCGGCTTCACGCGCTTCAGGGTCGCCTCGGCGGTGGTGAAGCGCGCCTGCTGCGCCAGCACCTCGCCCCTGGCCGAATCGACCTGTGCCTCGAAGGGCTTGGGGTCGAGCTGGAAGAGAAGCTGCCCTTCCTTCACCAGATCGCCTTCCTTGTACGCGATGCGGTCGAGAAAGCCCGACACGCGCGCGACGATGTCGACCTGCTGCGAGCTTTCCGTCTGCGCGACGAAGGTCGCGACGTACGGAATCACCTGGGGCGTCACCGTGATCACGGACACCACGGGCGGCGGCCGCTGCTGCGTCTCCGCCTCCTTGGAGCAGCCTGCCAGCGCGAGCGATGCGCATAGACCAAGTGCTGCGGCGCGGATCACCAGATCTCCCCTCTCATGCCGGTTTCCGGCGATTGTTGCATAGATTCGGGAAACCCCGCGTTGCCGAAAAGCTCAGGGTGCCGCGCGCCCGCGCGCGCGGCAAGTGGTCTTTGGTCCAATGCGGCTTCGGCTAGAACTTGAACCCGAGGTCGACGCGGTACTGGTCGAAATAGGGCTGTCCAATGGAGCCGCCGACGTCGAGCCAGATGCGGTTGACGAGCCCCCGCAGGAAGATGTTACGGTCGATGTCCCAGCGCACGCCGAGCGCGCCGCTGTAGCTGACGTCGTAGGCCGTTCGTGTCGGCTGGCTGCAATAGTAGCCCCACCACGGGTCGTACCAGCACACCGGCGGTCCGCCGTAGGGAATGTTGGTGTCGACGTAGGTCGATCCGATCCCCGCGATCGCGAAGGGCGTGATGTCTCCCTTCCCGATCATGTTCCAGATGACGTTGAAGCGGATCGTGCTGGTGTCCAGGGTGCCGTTGAGGGTTTGGGTGGCTCCGCCCGCGGCGGGCACGATATTCGCGGTGTAGCTCGCCGAGCCCCACACGAAGTCACCGCCCAGGGCGAGGTTGTTGTTGAGGTTGTATGCGACGCCGAATCCGAATCCCAGGCTCGAGCTCGTGGTCCCCGATGTGCCGTTGCCGCTGTCGAAGCTCTTTGAATGCGTGAACGACGGCTGCAGCGTGAACTCCCATTTGCCTGCGCGCGGCGGGGAATTCTGCGCGGCGGCGCCCACCGCGTAGGCCGAGAGCAGTAAGCAGGTTGCGAGGTGTAGCAGATGTCGCATAACGGCCTCCTGGTTTGGATGAAAGCGCAGCATGAATGTAACGCATCCCGTCGAACTTGATATGGATCAAACGGCCAGTGCGTCACTCATCTAACGAGACTGCCGCACTCGCCTCGGCGCGGCAATTGGCCTTTGGTCCAATAGATCAGCGATCGCCTGGCGATTGTTCCTTGGGAATCAGCTTGGTCGGCACCTTCACGGTCTCCTGGAGAATATCAATCAGCTGCGAGCCGACGGCGCGAATGCCCAGCGGCACGACCCGGGGATGGCGGATGTCACCGGAGACGCGCACCGGCACACTCGTGATCGTCCCGCCCACGTCTCCCAGCAGCGGTATCTTCCGAACAAGCTGGTTCAGGAACCCCAGCGGCGCGACGAGCACGTTGAGCTCGCTCTCGTAGCCTTCTCCCAGCGAGATCCACCCGGTCGCGGCCAGCCCGACCGCGTCGCTCACGAATCCGCTCTTGTCGACCTGGAACTTGCCTTTGTCAAAGTGACCCGAAACGCTCAGCGTGCGATATGGAAATCCCTTTTCGTCGAGCTTTGGCCCGCCCTCCTTGAAAAGGTTGGTCACGTTCTGCGCCGACAATATGTTCCCGAGCACCTCGAATTTCATCACCTTGCCGTCGCGCGATACCGCCTCCACCGTGCCTTCGAGGTTGGGCACGGCTTCGCCCGGCAGTTTTCCTTGCGTGCGAAGGTCCGCCCTCAGGTCGAATTCCCCCGTCATGAGCACGCCCCGCTCGGTGAGGCAGCGCGCCGTCTGCTCGAGCTGCTGGTTCTGCGCCGCGAGGCGCACCGCGATCGAGAATCCGTCCGGCCTCGCCTCGACCGTCAACGGAAACGAGATGCCGCAGAGCTGAACCTGCTGAAGCTCGAGGAATGCGCGCTTGTCCTCGAGGGCAAGTGTTGCGACGACGGGCTCGGCCTTGCGCTCGCCGTACTGGATGAACTTCGACCGGAGGGCGACTTGCCCGCGCACCGGCAGCGGCCACAGCTTCCACAGCGGCTCGTCTGGCTTTGCCGCCTTCGCCTTCCCCGCGGCAGGCTCCGGTTCCACCACGGCCGCTTTCTGCAGGAGCGCATCGACCGTCACGCCGGGCGACTCGATCCACGCGTCGATGATGGGGGCGCCGTCGGGCGCGCGCGCGACCTCCCCGCTTACGGCGAAGCGCTGCTGTGCCCAGTTCACCGATGCCTCGCGTACGCCGAGCTTCTCGCCGTCGGCCTGCACCTCGAAGCGCTCGACCATCACCGGACGCTCGAGCAGCCACGAGAGATCCACCGAGGTGCCCTGGAGCTTGCCGGTCGCGGAGAACCGCTCCGGGTGGTCGAGATCGAAGCGGAAGCGCAGGTCCCCGCCGGCTCCGCCCTCGGGCACTTTCGCGGCCTTCAGCATCGCTCCCAGGCTCGCGCTCTGCAGCGAGCCGGAAAACCTGCCCTGCAGCAGATGCTTCTCCAAGTGCAACGCGAGAACCGCGTCGCTCTTCGCGTCCTTGATCGCCGCCCTGCGGATGTCGAGCGCCTGCGGCGTCCAGCCGAGGTCCACCGCGACGCTTGGACCGGAATCGAACGACGCCGTCGCCGCGAGATCGAGCGGCCGCTTCGGGGCCCAGGTCGCGCGCTGCACTGCGATCCCGACCGGCGTCCTCGGCATCAGCCGCGGCGGAACGCCCGCCGTTCTCCACACCCACGCGAGCAGGTTCTCGCCGGCGCTGCCCTCGGACACCGTGCCCTCGATGCCGAGCTGCTTGCCGAAGCCTATCGTCGCCGAGGCGAGCGCGCGCGCGTCGAGCAGAGCGAGGTCCGCGCGCTCGATTTTGACGGCGTCGCGGGTCACGCCAACGGTTGCGGAAGCGAGCTTCACCGGCCCCGGCAGCCCTTCGACGCCGATCGCCGAGTCGGACTTGCGAACATCCACGCGCACGCTCCAGACGGGGCCGCGCAGGTCGAATTTCGCCTGTCCCTGGGCGCGTCCCGACGCGGGCTGGAAACGGGCCAGTCCCTTGCCCGCGTCCTCGGGAAGCAGGCGCCGGGTCGCGTCCATCACCTGCGCGATATCGAGATCGAAGTCGGCGACGGTCGCGAGGGCGTTGCTCTTCAGGCTGTAGCGGAGATTTCCGTCCGCGAGCCGGCTCGCGCCGAGCCGCGCGCTTGTCACGCGCAGCGCGAGCTCCTCGCCGGTCGCGCTGACCGTCCCGCCGACCGCGACGCCGGGCAGCGCCACGCGCTCGGCCGACCGGAGAAGTTCCACCGCGCCCGCGTCCAGCTTGAATGCGGCCTCGAGCCGGTTCTTCCCGTCGCTGCGCGCCTCGAGGCTCACGCTCGCCTCGGGAACGGCTATGCGGACAGGGGACTTCTCGAGAACGCTGTCCAGCCACGGCTGCGCCTTGAGCCCGACCAGCTCGAGCTTTCCCTTGCCCGAGTAGTCGGCGAAACCGACGCTTGCCTCGGCCGTGAGGCGGCTCCAGGCCTCGCCCGCCGCCGTCAGCTCGATCGACGCGCCGTTGCTGCCCGAGCGCCCGCGCACCTCGAGGCCCCACACGCGGATCGGTGGCATCCCGGAACGGACGATCTCGATCTCCCCGTCCTCGACGTCGATCTCGGCCTCGGGCGCGATCTGGCGGATCGTGTCCACCACCGACCGGTAGGCCTCGAGCGGGCTCGCCTGCTCGCTCGGCGGGGCCTTGGCGGACGCGGGCGGCGCGAGCTCCAGCCGGGCCACGGGATGCGACAGGCTCACCGACGCGATCTCGGCGCGGCCGTACAACAACGGCACGAGCCGCAGGTGCGCGTCGACCTGCTCGGCGCGCACCGCGGCCACGCCGGGAATCTCGGCGCTCACCTTCCGCAGGCTGCCGCGCGGCGAAGGCAGCAACCGGATCGAGAGGCGCTCCCACGCGACCTCGCCCTGCACCAGCTGCGAGAGCTTCGCTTGGATCTCGTGCTCCACGGCCGGCGTATCGAGAAAGATCGGCACGAGAAGGGCCGCGCCGACGATCAGGATTGCGAGAACCGCCGCGGCGTATGCGGCGTAGCGCGCGGCGCGATGGACGCTCATGGTGGGGTCGAATGATAGACTGTCCCGTCTCTTCTATGCGGAGGACGGTGATGGCGGACAAGCGCGAAATGACCATCCACTATATGGATGGCTCGCAGATGAAGCTCGATTTTCCGGTGCAGACCCCCAATGAAAGCGCGCAGGTGATCAAGCTCAAGGAGGCGCTCGCGGCGCGTCACCTCATCGTCGAGGCCGACGGCGCGCTGCTCATCATTCCCATGGAGAGCATCAAGTACATCCAGGCCTATCCCGCGCCCAAGAAGCTGCCGGAGAACGCGATCCGGGCGGCGAGCTTCAGCGCCTAGAGCGGCTTCCAGCTCTTGTCGGGGTTGAACACCGGGATCTTCCGTACGGCAGCGCTCGTTCCGCGCCCCAGGTCCTTCTGGTAGACGAGGCCGTCCTGGTTGACGATGAAGGTCATGATGCCGGTGTTGCCGTAGGCCGCGGGCCAGGCGACCAGCGCGAAGCCCCCGATCATGTGCCCCTGCGCGAGGTAGCTGTACGCGCCGCCGTGCGCGTCCGGGCCCTGCCCTTTGAGAATACGGTAGTAGTAGCCGTGGTAGGGCGTGTGCTTCTCCGCCTCACCTTTCGCCGCCGGCCGCAGCCGGTCGAACAGGGGTCCGAGCGGGCTCGCTGGCTCACCGGCCTTGACCGGATAGTAGAGCCCGTCGCGGCCGCCCTTGCCGCTCACGAGCTTCTGCGCGTACTGCAGCAGCTTGTCGTTGCGCGGGTTGCGCAGGTAGTACTCCTTCTGCGCGTCCACATACGCCTGCACCGCCTGGATGGCGTGCAGCTCGTTGCGGCCGATGCGCCGGTTGAGGATCTCCTCCTTGCCTTCGGCGGCGTCGAAATGCCAGCCTGAGGCGTCCTTCACCATCGGGATAGGCATGATCCACTCGTCCTTCCCGACGAGGAGCAGCGCCATACCGTCGTTCGGTCTCGAGATCTTGTTCGCCTCCCCGTAAGCCTTGATGAAGCGCTCGCGTGCCTGCTTGTCGGTAGCCGCGTCGCCCGAGCGCACGATCTCCTTCGCCTCCTGGCCGAGCACGGCGAGGATCGCCCTGGTATCGTTCGCCCGTGCCGCGGCGACCAGCGCCTGCACGGCTTCCTCCGGCGATGCGAACGTCCTCGCGCCGGCCGCGTGGGCAAGGTTCGCCGCCAGGAAACATACGGCAAGCACGTATCTCATCTGCGTCCGCCTCCGCGGCCACCGCCGCCCCCGAAGCCACCACGGCCGCCGCCCGAAAATCCTCCCCCACCCTGGAATCCTCCGCCGCCCCGGCTCGCGGCACCGCGGTTGCTGAAGTCGCGCGATTCGCCGCCGCGGCCGACTCCCTCGAAGGCGCCGGCGCCGCGGTCACCGCGGTCTCCCCCGCCGAACTGCTCGGGTCCACCGCGCGCGATGTCGCGCTGCCCCGCCTCGGCGCGGCCACGGTAGGCCTCGCGCGTGTCCGCGCCGGGACGCTGGCCTTGGCCGAACTTGTCGCGGCTGCCCTGGTCGCGGTATCCCACGCCCTTGCGGTGCTCGGGGCTGTGCTGCCAGTTCGGGTTGTTGATGTTGGTGTGGTTGACCCGGTTGAAGTTGTTGACGTTGATGACGACGCCGCCCGTGTGCCAGACCGGGCGCGCCCAGACGCCACCGCCGATGATGATGCCCACGGTGAACCCGAACCAGAACCCTCCCGCCGGATACGCGGGCGGCGGCGGGTAGTAGTAAGGCGGGTACATCGGGTACGGCCACGGCCCGTATATCGCCGGGCCGTAGGCCGGCACGTAGACGACCTCGGGCTCGGTGGGCTCGATGACGATGATGGTCTGGTCGCCGTCCTTCTGGCTGGTGTACGTCAGCTCCTTGCCCGACTTGAGGTTTCCCGCGGCCATCGCCTTGGCGCGCAGGCGCTGCACCGCGTCCGTCACGTCTTTCGGCTGCGCGAGGAAGGCGTCGCCGAGCTTCTGGGTCATGTCGAGCTTGTCGTTCATCGACTGCAGAACCGACGGGAAGCCCGCGAGCGCCTTCACGCTCGGATCCCAGCTCTGCTTCTGCAGCGCGTCCTGCAGCGCCTGGTCCTTCAGGCCCGGATTCTCCTTCGACCAGCGCGCGGCTTCGACGATCTCGAGCGGATAGGTCGACGCCATCAGCACCTGCGCGAGGAGCGCATCCGGGTACAGCGCGACCGGCGCCACGATCGCCTCGAGCTCCTCGGGCTTGAACTTCGCGGAGCCCACCAGCGCCGGATCGACCTGCAGCGGTGGGGGCGGCGGCGTGCCCGCCTGCTGCGCGTACGCGGAGGCGGCGGCGAGCATGCACACCGAAGCGATGACGAAACGCTTCATTGTTCCATCTTAACTCACTTGAGCGAGAAGTCCGCCCGGGTCGGCTTGCCCGCGTCCTTGATGCCGTCGGAATTCATTTTCGGCGAAATGACGGACACGCGGTCCGCCGCGAGCTTTCCCTGCCCGATCAGCCAGTCCCTGGCGGCCTGCGCGCGGGCGTTGGCGAGCTGCCTCAAGTCGTCGTCGAGCTTCGCCGCCTTGCTCTCGACCCCCGCGGCCCTGAGCGCGGCGCGGTCGCGCTCAGGGTCGACGCGGCCGCTCACATCGAGCTTGAGACCCGGCCGCTGGTCGAGCGCCTTGGCGAGCACGTCGAGCTTCTGCACAGCGCCCGCATCGAGCGCGACCGATCCCGGCGCGAACTCAACGTAGGCGAGCCCTTCGCCTGCGCCCGAGGCTGCCCCGATGAGCGCAAACGGCGAAGTCACCGCCTTGTCGAGATCGCTCTCCAGTGCCCTGGCGAAGGCGCCGCGCAGGCTGAAATGCGGGTCGTCGAGCGAGCCCGAGACGCGCAGGTCCAGGTCGATGACGCCGTCCTTGTCCTTCAGCAGCGCCACGGCGAACAGCACCGGCAGGCTGGTCGCGGTCGGGCTCTCGACCCGATCGCCGAAGGTGAGCTGGTCGAGGTAGACGTTGTTGTCGGCGGAGACCTTGCGCTTGTCGATCAGGTACGAGACCTTGAGCGAAAGCTTGCCCTCATGGACGGTGTACCCCACGTACTTCACGGTGTACGGGGTGAGCGGCAGCAGGTCGACATCCTTCACGCTCGCCTTCGCGTCGACGAACAACTCGGGCGCGATGGCGAGCGTCCCGGCGACCGCGAGCCTCGCCTTGCCGGCATCGCAGGCCAGGCGTATCGCAGCCTTGTCTTCGGGCGCGTTGCCCAGACCGGCGACGCTCAGCGAGAGGTTGTCGAGCACGAATCGGAACGGCTGCCCCGGAGTCGTCTCATCGAGCACGCGGACCGCGCCCCGCGACAGCGCGATCTCCGCGACGCTGAAGCCGAAAGGCGGACCCGATTCCGCGTCATCCGCCTTGGTCGACTCGGGAACGAGGCCCGCGAAATTGAGCTGCTCGTCCTTGTGGCGCACGATGTCGACCCTCGGCGACTCGACGCGCACACTCTTGATCGCGGCGCGCCGGTTGACGAGGTCCAGCGCGCCGATATCGACGCTCAGGCCACCGATGGCGACGAGAGGCGTTCGGTCTGTGCGCAGGGCGGCGAAGTTCTTCAGCGCCGCGGTGCCGGAGAGCGTGAGCGTGTGCAGCCGCTCGTTCTGCATCGAGAGCGCGAGCACCAGCCGGGTGGTGAGGGTGCCGCTTTCGATCCGAACGCGCATGGAAGCAGGCATGTACTCGGAGTACTTGGCGAGCGACAGCTCGTCGATATCGATGCGCAGCCTGGTTTCGCGCGTGTCCTCGAAGGGCTTGGTCTCGCCGAGCAGCTCCATCGGCGCGCCGTTCACCTTGGCGGCCAAGCGGGGCTGAACGGTGATGTCGATCTGACTCGGCAGGCTCGAGATGAATGGAATCCCGATCTGCAGGTCGCTCACCAGTTGGTGCGACTTGTCCGGCCGGTCGTCGAACTCGATGCTGCCGTCGGTGAGTACGATATTGTAGAAAGCGAACCGCGGCGCGGGGCCGGGCGGCGACGGAGGCCGGTTCGCGAACCGGTCGATGATGTCCTGGAAGCTGTAGGACTTGTCCTGGTTGCGGACAACGCGGACGAAGGGCTTCGAGAGGTGCACGGACTCGACCACCGGAGCGAGCCGGAACAGCGATGACGCGGCGAGATCCAGGTACAGCTCGTCGAAGGCGAAATCGTTCTCGCTCCCCTCGCGCGTCTTCAGGGCGAATCCCTGGATGGCCACGGAGAGGGCGAAAGGATTGATTCGCACGCGCTCGACTTCGACCCTGCGGCCGAGCTGCTCGGCGAGGATGCGCTCGAGCTGCCAGCGGACGAGCGGCGGGGCGATGAGGAAGCCGAGGACAACGTAGAGCGCGAGCAGGCTCCCCGCCCAGATCGCGACGGTCCGGGTGCGACCACTGTGGGTGAATCGCTTCACGTGCGGGCCGAGCCGAATCGTTTTCATGCGGCTCCAGTTTCTAGGGCTTCATGCCCTCGACCCTCGACGCCGCGGCGCGCCGCGCCTCGAGCGTCTCGAGCTGCAGCTTGTAGGCTACATAATACTTGTAGATGTTTCGCACGTAGACCACCGTCTCCTGGCCGATGCGGCGTGCGGCGATCAATTCGACGTTGTTGAACCACATGTTGGGGTCGAGACCCTTCTTCGCCGCCTCGGCGCGCAGGCTGGCGATGCGGCCCGACCCGGCGTTGTACGCCGCGATTGCAAAGAGCGTCCGGTTCTGCTCGTCGAGACCCTCGGTGTCCAGGTGACTGTCGTAGATCTGGCGCAGGTACTTGAAGCCGCCGTGGACGTTGGGCTCGACCTGGGTGATGTCGCCCACCTTGAGCGTCCGGCCCGTCTCGGGCATGAGCTGCATGATGCCGATCGCGCCCCGATGGCTGCGCGCGTTCTGGTCGAGCCCGGACTCCTGGTAGCCGAGCGCGGCGACCATGAGATAGTCGAAGCTGTAGCGCTCGCCGTATTTTCGGAAGAGCGCCACCGTCTTCTCGAAGCGCTTCCAGTCGGCGTCAGAGGTCGCGTTCCGCAGTTGCTTGAGATAGCCCGGGTAAGTCTTGAAGCCCGCGGCGAGCGCGCTCGGGTGCGTGCGGATAAAGCGGTCGACCACCTGCGCGAGCTTGGGGCTCTCCTTGCGGAACGCCCATGCGGTATCGCCGGCCTCCGACACGGCAAGGTCCGGTCGCGGCTTGATCCTGCCGCGGAGCAATCCCGCCCAGAGCTTCGCCTTCCAGTCGTCGACCACGATCAGCTTCAGCAGGCCCACGCCCAGCATGTCCATCATGTCCTCGTCCTCGAGCGCATCGGGCACGAGCGTGAGCGCGATCTGCGGCCTTCCCCCGGTGCGAAACCGCTCGTTCAGCCGCGACAGGCTCTCGTGATAGCTGGACGAGCCGCGCACGTGCACTTCCTGCCCGGAAAGATCGTCGAGCGAGGAGAGCGCGGGCGACGCCGGCCCTGTCACCATGATCTCGACGACGTGCTTAGTCACCGGCAGGGAGAAATCGACCGTCTTCCGGCGCTCCGCGGTGACGGTGAGATTGCCCGCCGCGATGTCTCCTTCTCCCTTCAGCAGACCGGGGAGCAAGGCCTCGCGCGTGGTCGGAATCGCGACCACGGTGATCGGGCGGGTCTTGAGCTTGTATCGCCTGTTCAGGTAGATCTCGAAGTCCTTGAGCGAGTCCGCGACCAGGCCGCGCTGCGCGCCCTTGTCGTTGAAGTAGAGCGTCCGGCTGTAGGGGACGAGCACGCGCACGACTCGGCGCTCGAGCATGCCGTCGAAATCGCCGCTCCAGGGCTTGAGGTCCGTGTCGAGGCCGGTGACGGGCGCGGCGTGCGCCGTCGTCACGAGCAGAACAAGAGAGAGCGCGGCTTTCCCGATGGCTGTGCCTCCGGAAGCTGGGACGCTGCGCCAATTCTGACACCGGCGCCAGGCGGTTGAAAGCCGGCGCCGCTGCAAATAAGGCAGGCGTCCGGGTCAAGTCCCGGCTCCCCCGCGCGGGCAGAATCCGCATTGCCATGAAAGCGACTGCTCTTGCCCTCGATCACCTGCTGTGCGCGGTCGGCGATCCCGTCGCCGACCTGCGCGCAATCGGTCCTGGCGACCCGGAGTTCGACCGCGCGCAGACGATCCGCGCCGGCGCGTCCGTTCTCGCGAAGAGCCCGGACGCCCTCCCCGCTCTCACCGAGGTGCTGGCGACCGGCCCCAGGACGGCCGCGTCGGCCCGCACCCGCGCCCATCTCGCGGCGGCGGAAGCCTGGCTCGCGGGGGATCCTGTCCTCGCCGCCGGGCGCTATGCGGCGGTCCTCGATCAATGGCCGCGCGACCTGCTCGCGCTGCGCCTCGCGCAGTCCTGCTACTTCTTTCTCGGCTGGCACGAGCAGCTTTGCGCGGTGGTCGATTCGGTCATGCCGGCTTGGTCGCGCGATCAGCCCGGATACGGAGCCCTGCTCGCCCTCGCATCGTTCGCGCACGCGGAGAACGGCGACGCCGCTCGCGCCGAGGCACTGGGGTGCGAGGCGCTGGCGGGAGACGCGTCCTGCCCGATGGGGGTGCATTCGGTGGCGCACGCGATCGCCGAATCCGGCCGGGCCCGGAAGGGATCGCAGTGGATGCGCGAGCAGCGCGGGCAGTGGTACACGGACAGCCGCATGTGCACCCACAACGCCTGGCACCTCGCCATGTTCGACACCGACTCGGGCGACCTTGACGCGGCGCTCGGCACCCTCGACGAGTGGCTCCTCCCGGCGAGCGACGATTCGGCGATCGAGGCCTGCGACGCCACCGGCCTCCTGTGGCGCCTCGCCGCCGAAGGGGTCCCGGACAACGGCCGCTGGCGCAGGATCTCCGACGCGTTCGAGCGCAAGCTGACCCCGGGATTCTGGCCGTTCGTCGATTTGCACGCCGGCCTTGCGCACTTCGCGGCGGGGATCCCGGGGCGGGCGCAGCGGCTGCGCGACGCCATCGAGCGTCGCGCGCAGGGCTCCGACTACGCCGCGCAGCGCGCGACGCAGATCACCGTTCCTGCCTTGCGCGCCCTCGCCGCCTGGGCCGAGGGCCGCCATGCGGAGGCCGTCGGGCTGTTCGCGGGGCTTCGGCCCATCCTCGGCGGAGCGGGCGGAAGCCGCGTTCAGCTCGAGGTCCTCGCCGGCGTCGGACGGGAGGCCGTCCGGAGTAAGCCCATCACACGCGGAATCCACGTGGCATTGATGGGTGAGACGACCATAGCCTGAGCGGCTAGCTCACCACGACGGTGAAGCTCACGGTCTTGACCGCGGGCACTCCCGGCTCGAACGGCCGGCGGTACTGGAAGCGCAATTCCTGTCTGCCCTTGAGGGTCGCTCCGAAGAACCACATCTCGGTCCCTTCCGACCCGAGCGCCGTCCCCCGCGCGTAGATTGGCGCGCCCAGCGTTGTCAGCAGGCCCGTTCCCGAGGACTCGATCGACCAGCCGAAGCCCGTCGCGCGGTTGGCGGCGAGCACCACGAAGACGCGCTGCCCGGGCTCGACCTCGACCGTCCTCCCGGAATCCGTTTCCAGCAGGGTCACCGCGGGGAGCTCGGACACGCGGTGCAGCGAGTGCGGAACCGCCGAGGGGATCTCGCGCAGATTCGCGTCGATCCGCCGCAGCTCGTCCTCGCCCACCTTGAGGAAATTCCGGTGCGTGCTGACGCTGCCGAGGTCGAGCTGGACCACGGTCGCGCCGGAGTCGTCCGCCGAGCCGCGCAGCGTGCCCCACTGGCCCGCGGTCCCGATGCTGCGGTCGCCGTCGCGGCTGCCGAGGTAGGTCTCGGTGAGCTCGAAGCGCGTCGGGCGCCCCTGCTCCGCGTACAGGCGCAGCTCGGTGAGGATTCCGGCGCAGTCGGCGCAGGGCATGACGCCGGCGAAGGTCCCGAGCGAGGACGACGTGATCGTGACGCAACCTGCGAGCGCCGCGGCGACCGAGAGGACGAGGACCCGCCTCATGCGCGAAGCCTACATCAACAATGCGCGCGCCGCGTTGCCGCGACCGCCGGGACGCGGCTACACTGTTTTGATGTCCGGGAAGAGGAACATAGCGGCTCTCGCCGCCCTGCCTTTGATCTGCGTCAACCTCGCCGGATGCTCCGGTGATCCCGCGCCGGCGTATCAGGGCTACGTCGAGGGCGAGTACGTCTACGTCGCCTCGCCGGTCGGCGGGCGCCTCGAGCGCCTGCTCGTGCAGCGCGGCCAGACTGTGGAGGCCAAGGCGCCGCTGTTCCAGCTCGAGGACGACCAGGAGACGGCGGCGAAGGAGCAGGCGCAGGAGCAGCTGAAGGCTGCGCAGGCCCACCTCGCCGACCTGCGCCTGGGCAAGCGCAACCCGGAGCTCGACGTCGCCGAGGCGCAGCTCGCCCAGGCGCGCGCCGCCGAGCTGCAGGCGGCGCAGCAGCTCAAGCGCGACGAGGCGCAGTTCGAGGTCGGCGGGATCGCGCGCGCCCAGCTCGAGGATTCGCGCGCCAACTACGCGATCAAGGTTGCGCGCGTGCGCGAGCTCGAGGGGCAGCTGGAGGTGTCGCGGCTGCCGGCGCGCCAGGACCAGATCCGGGCGCAGAACGCGCAGGTCGCCGCGGCGCGCGCCGCCACCGACCAGTCGGCGTGGCGGCTCGACCAGAAGCACGTGTCGGCGACGCAGGGCGGGCTCGTCGCCGACACGCTCTATCGCGTCGGCGAATGGGTTCCCGCAGGGAGCCCCGTGGTGCGCATGCTGCCGCCCGCGAACGTGAAAGTGCGCTTCTTCGTGCCCGAGCCCGTCGCCGGAGCGCTCAAGCCCGGGCGCGCGGTCGCGCTGCGCTGCGACGGCTGCGAGGGCGAGATCCCCGCGCAGGTGAGCTACATCTCGAACGAGCCCGAGTACACGCCTCCGGTCATCTACAGCAACGAGACGCGCGCCAAGCTCGTGTTCCTGGTCGAGGCCCGGCCCTCCCCGGAGAACGCGCCGAAGCTGCGCCCGGGACAGCCCGTGGCCGCGACGCTGAAATGAACAACGGTCCCGCCATAGACGTACGGGGGCTCAACAAGCACTTCGGCGACAAGCACGTCGTGAACGACGTGTCGCTGCGCGTCGGCCGCGGGGAGATCTTCGGCTTTCTCGGGCCGAACGGAAGCGGCAAGACCACCACCATCCGCCTGATGTGCGGCCTGCTCACGCCCGATTCGGGGTCCGGCAGCTGCCTCGGCTACGACATCCGCCGTGAGAGCAGGGAGATCAAGCGCCGCGTCGGCTACATGACCCAGGGCTTCTCCTTCTGGGAGGACCTGTCGATACGCGAAAACCTGGATTTCATCGCCCGGGTCTACGAGATGCCTTCGCGCCGCGAGGCGGTCGAGCGCTCGCTCGAGGGGCTCGGCCTTACGGCGCGCGCGGCGCAGCTCGCCGGGGCGCTGTCCGGCGGCTGGAAGCAGCGGCTCGCTCTGGCCGCCTGCATGCTGCACCGGCCCGAGCTCCTGCTCCTCGACGAGCCGACCGCGGGCGTCGATCCGAGCGCGCGGCGCGAATTCTGGGAGGAGCTGCACGCGCTCGCCGCGACGGGCATCTCGGTGCTGGTCAGCACGCACTACATGGACGAGGCGGAGCGCTGCCACAAGCTCGCATACATCTCCTACGGGAGACTCATGGTTCAGGGCACCGCCGACGAGATCATCTCCAGCCAGGGCCTCGCCACCTGGGCCGTCTCCGACGGAGACCTGGGCGCCGTAGCCGAGCGCCTGCGCGGCCAGCCGGGGATCGACCAGCTCGCGGCGTTCGGCACGCGGCTGCACGCGACCGGGCGCGACGCCGCCGCGCTCGAGGCGGCCGTGCGCCGCGCCACGGCGGGCAGCTCCTGCCGCATCGAGCCCGCCGCGACGGGGCTGGAGGACGTGTTCATCCACCTCATGGAACAGTCGACCGACAACTACGGACCGGGGCGATGAGGATCTTCTCGGTCACGCGCTGGTGGGGCATCGTGCTCAAGGAGTTCCTGCAGCTCAAGCGCGATCGCATCACCTTCGCCATGGTCGTCGGAATGCCGATCATCATGCTCATCGTCTTCGGCTATGCGATCAACACCGACCCCCGGCACCTGCACACCGCGGTGCTGAGGGGCGACCAGAGCGAATTCACCCGCAGCTACCTCGCCGCGATGAGGACGAGCGGGTACTTCGAGTTCGTGAGGGAGCTGGACAACGAGGAGGACGCGCGCGCCGCGCTGGCGCGCGGCGACGTGCAGTTCGTGGTGAATATCCCGATCGACTTCACGCGCAGGCTGCTGCGCGGCGAGCGCCCCGCGATGCTGATCGAGGCCGACGCGACCGATCCCGCGGCGGCGGGTGCGGCGATTGCCTCGGTGCGCGAGCTCGCCCTGTCGGTCTCGAAGAAGGATCTGCAGGGTGCGCTCGCCCCGCTCGCGGCAGGCCAGCCGCCTTTCGACGTGCGCGTGCACAAGCTCTACAACCCCGAGGGGCTCACCCAGCACAACATCGTCCCGGGGCTGATGGGCGTGATTCTCACCATGACCATGGTGATGATGACCGGCCTTGCGATGACGCGCGAGCGCGAGCGCGGCACCATGGAGAACCTGCTCGCGACCCCGGCGCAGCCGCTCGAGGTGATGACCGGGAAGATCGTGCCGTACATCTTCATCGGCCTGATCCAGTCGAGCATCATCCTCCTCGCCGCGGTGTATCTGTTCCGCGTGCCTTTCGTCGGCAGCGTGCTCGTGCTGTATACGGTGGCTCTGCTCTTCATCGCGGCGCAGCTCACGATCGGCATCACCATCTCGTCGCTCGCGCAGAACCAGCTCCAGGCGATGCAGCTGACGTTTTTCTACTTCCTCCCGACGATGCTGCTCTCCGGGTTCATGTTCCCCTTCCAGGGCATGCCCGGCTGGGCGCAGGCCGTCGGCGGGGTCCTGCCCGCGACCTATTTCATGCGCCTGGTGCGCGGGATCCTTCTCAAGGGCAACGACTGGGCGGACCTGTGGACCAATATCTGGCCGATCATGGTGTTCACCGTCGTGGTGATGTCGATCGCGCTGATCTTCTACCGCAGGACGCTCGACTAGCCGTGCGCCGCGCCGTCCTCCTCTGCGCTCTCCTCGCGTCGTGCGCGAGCGAGCCCGTGCAGCCCCCAACCGTTCCCGCGACGGACAGCTACACGCCCACGCCGGTCGCCGCGCAGACCGCCTCCGCCGACGTCGCGGGCGGGCAGGCGCAGCGCATCGCCTCGGGCCAGGACATCCCGGCGCAGTGGTGGACGCTGTTCCGCTCGCCCTCGCTCGACCAGCTGGTGCGCGAGGCGCTCGAGGGCAGTCCCACGCTCGCCCGCGCCGGCGCGAGGCTGCGCCAGGCCGAGGAAGACTACAGCGCCCGGACCGGAACGCAGTATCCGCGGGTCGACGCCAAGCTCTCCGCGAACCGCGTCGACGTCCACCCGCAATCGCTCGGCGTTCAGGCGCTGCCGGTGGCGATGCCGCTCAACCTCTTTCTCGCCTCGGTCAGCGTCTCCTACACGCTCGACCTGTTCGGGTCCACGCGCCGCGAGCTGGACGCGCTGCGCGCCGAGACCGACTACCAGCGCTACGAGCTCGAGGCCGCGCGCCTGATGCTGGCCGGCAACGTCGTCACCGCCGCGATCCGCGAGGCGTCGCTACGCGAGCAGGTTGCGCTCACCGAGGAGATGATCGCGCTGCAGGCGCGCTCGCTCGCGATCGCCGAGCGCCTGGAGCAGATCGGCAGCGCCGCGAAGGCCGACATCGTCGCGCAGCGCCTCGAGCTCGCGCAGAACCGCGCCATGCTCCCCGAGCTGCGCCGCCAGCTCGAGCAGGTTCGCCACCGCCTCGCCGTCTACACCGGCCGGCCGCCCTCCACGGCCGGGCTCCCGGAATTCCGCCTTTCCGAGCTGCAGCTGCCCGAGGAGCTGCCGCTCTCCCTGCCCTCGGAGCTCGCGCGCCAGCGGCCGGATATCCGCGCCGCCGAGTCGCTGCTCAGGCAGGCCGCGGCGAGGGTGGGCGTCGCCACCGCCAACCTCTATCCGCAGATCACGCTCACGGCCACCGGCGGCTCGCTCGCCTCGAGCGGCGGCGACTGGTTTGCGGGCGGCACCGGCTTCTATCTTCTGGGCGCCTCGCTCACGCAGCCGATCTTCCACGGCGACGAGCTCCAGGCGAAGCGCCGCTCCGCGGTCGCGGCGTACGAGCAGGCCGGCGCCGCGTACAAGGAAGCGGTGCTGCTCGGCTTCCAGAACGTCGCCGACGCCCTCCGCGCGCTGGAAACCGACGCGGTGAAGCTCAGGGAGCGCGCCGAAGCCGCCGCGCAGGCGCGCACTTACCACGACATCGTCTCTTCCCGCTACGAAGCGGGCGGCGTGAGCTTCCTGTCGCTGCTCGACGCCCAGCGCAAGCTCCGCGCCGCGCGCCTCGACCAGACGCAGGCGGTCGCCGACCGCTACGCCGACTCCGCGGCGCTGCTGCAGGCGCTCGGGGGCGGATGGTGGAGTGAAGAGGATCGGCCGAAGAACAAGGAGACCCGATGAGCGACAACGCCGTGGTGTTCGTATTTCTTCCGAGCCTCTTCGTCTGCATCCTCTTGTTCGTCTGGCTCGGCCGGCGGATCGGCGGTCAGCGAACCCGGGAAGAAACCGAGCGCGAGCGCGTCGGCCTCGTCACCGTCGAGACCGCGATCTACGCCCTGCTGGGGCTGATGGTCGCCTTCACCTTCTCGGGCGCGACCTCGCGCTTCGACACCCGCCGCGCGCAGACCGTGCAGGAAGCCAACGCGATCGGAACGGCCTACCTGCGCCTCGACCTGCTGCCGGCCGCGGCGCAGCCCGCCCTGCGCGCGAAGTTCCGCGGCTACACCGAGGCGCGCATCGCGGTCTATCGCGCCCTCCCCGACATGCAGGCTTCGAACGCCGCGGCGTCGCGGGCAACCGCCCTCCAGACCGAGATCTGGAGCGATGCGGTCGCGGCGCTGAAGAACGCTTCGCCCCAGGCATCCCTCCTGCTCCTGCCCGCGCTGAACGACATGATCGACATCACGACCACCCGGCTCGTTGCGCTGCGGACCCACACGCCGGTGGTCATCCTCTTCGCGCTGGTCGTGCTAACGCTGATCTGCTCGCTCCTGATCGGCTACGGCCTGGCCGGCGGCAAGGCGTTCGCGACCAACCTGCATATGATCGGCTTCGCCCTGATGATGACCGTGACGATCTACGTCATCCTCGACCTCGACCACCCGCGGGTCGGCCTCATCCGTCTCGATTACGTGGACGAAGCGTTGATGGATGTACGGGATGCAATGAGGTGAGCGTGCATGCCCCTCAGAATCTCATGGTCTGGGCAAAAAGCTCTCGGCCCTTCCACTGCATCCTGTGCAGGCGCATGGCGATCTTCTGCACCGCTCCGAAGGGAGGATCGACGAATTCCACCGACACCGCGGGCCGCGTGCCATCGCCTTCGATACGATCGACCTTCTTGATCTCCACGCCGGGCGAGTATTTCTTCACAAATTCGCGGATCTCATCGTCCGTGGTGCCCGGCGCTACGTTCCCCAGCCAGAGCTTCATCTCTTTCCTCGCACGTCGAAATCAATACTTTTCCGGAACGAACCGCCGCCCCTTGAGCGCCGCCTGGTCGTCGTACTTGCGCTTCTTCGAGCGCTTGGGCAGGTCGATCTTCGCGCGCGGCAGCTTCTTGTAGGGAATCTGCTCGAGCAGGTGCGCGATGCAGTTGAGCCGCGCCCGCTTCTTGTCGTCCGAGCGCAGGATGTGCCAAGGCGCGTGCCGGGTGTCGGTGGCCTTGAGCATCGCGTCGCGCGCGAGCGAGTACTCGTACCACTTCTCGCGCGAAGGCAGGTCCATGACGGAGAGCTTCCACTGCCGCAGGGGATCGGTGATGCGCGCCTCGAAGCGCCGCTCCTGTTCCTTGTTGCTGACCTCGAGCCAGTACTTGATGAGGACGATGCCGGCTTCGATGATGTATTTTTCGATGTCGGGGCAGAGGTCGAGGAAGCGCTCGCACTGCTCCTCGGTGCAGAAGCCCATGACGCGCTCGACCCCGGCGCGGTTGTACCAGCTCCGGTCGAAGATGACGATCTCGCCTGCCGCCGGGAAATGCGCCATGTAGCGCTGCATGTACATCTGCGACTTGTCGCGGTCCGAAGGCGCGGGCAGCGCCACCAGCCTGAACACGCGCGGGCTGACGCGCTCGGTGATGGCGCGGATGGTGCCACCCTTGCCTGCCCCGTCCCGCCCCTCGAATATGACGATGATCCGAAGGCCCTTGTGCTTCACCCAGGCCTGGAGATGGCACAGCTCTGCCTGGAGCCGGCGCAGCTCCTTTTCGTATTCCTTGCGCTTGAGCTTGCCGTTGGATTCGTCAGCCGCTCGTGTGCGGGCCATGGCATCTCCTTGCGGTAGGGTATTGCCTGACACGGGCGCGAGATATTGGACCTTGGTCCAATTGAGCGCCGGCCCGCGCGATGTTCGAATGCCGCAGTGTATGAGCCGGCTACACGTTCGCATTTGACCTGCATCAATACCCCGACCCTACGGTACCCACAACATCGTAAAGTTGTGCACTTCGATCGGTGACGTCATGTTCCTCAGCCAGAAGTTCCCCATCCTCATCGCCCACCTAGAGGTCGGCTCGCCGACCGTCGCCGGGACACGCCTCAAGCAGCTGCAGCAGGAACTCGAGCAGAACGGCTGGAAGGCGATCGCGGTCAACAACGCTGCCGACGCGCAGATCATCGCCGGCGCTCACCGCGGCCTTTCGGCCATCTTGTTCGATCCGGGCGGCGTCGGACGCGACCCGGAGTCGCTGAAGGTCGCCGTCGCGCGCCTGAAGACCGTGCACGAGCGCGCCCCCGGCCTCCCGATCATCGCAATCGGCTCGCAGCAGACGGTCGAGGAGGCCTCGCCCGGGGTGGTCGAGGCGCTGCGCGAACTGCACAGCATCCTCTACCTCTACGAGGACACGGTGCCCTTCCTCGCGCGCCAGGTGATGCGCGCGGCCTCCGACTATCTCGAGAACCTGCTGCCGCCGTTTTTCAAGGCGCTCGCCCGGCACGCGGAGCGCTCGGCGTACTCCTGGCACACGCCCGGGCACGCGGGCGGCGTGGGCTTCACCAAGTCCGCCGCAGGGTTCGCCCTGCACGAGTTCTTCGGCGAGAACACGCTGCGCTCGGATCTGTCGATCTCGGTGCCCGAGCTGGGATCGCTGCTCGACCACACCGGGCCGGTGAAGGAGGCCGAAGCCTACGCCGCGCGGGTGTTCGGCGCCGACCACACCTACTTCGTCACCAACGGCACCTCGACCGCGAACAAGATCGTGTGGCACTCGATGGCCGGGCGCGACGACCTGGTGATCGTCGACCGCAACTGCCACAAGTCGCTGCTGCACTCGCTCATCATGACGGGGGCGACGCCGATCTACTTCCTGCCCTCGCGCAACGACTACGGCATCATCGGGCCGATCAGCCTCGACCAGTTCTCGGCCGAAGCGATCAGGAAGAAGGTCGCGGCGAGCCCGATCGCGCGCGGCGCCAAGGGCGGCGTGCGCATCGCGGTCGTCACCAACTCGACCTACGACGGCCTGTGCTACAACGCCGAGCTGATCAAGAAGACAGTGGGCGACGCGGTCGACGCGCTGCACTTCGACGAAGCCTGGTACGCCTACGCGGCGGCCCACGAGTTCTACGCGGGACGCCACGGCATGGGGGTGCCGCGCGGCTTCCCCCGCTCCAAGCACCCGCTCGTGTTCGCGACCCAGTCCACGCACAAGCTGCTCGCCGCCTTCTCGCAGGCGTCGATGATCCACGTCCAGGAATCGGAATCGCGGAAGCTCGACCACGCGCGCTTCAACGACGCCTTCATGATGCACGGCTCGACCTCCCCGCACTACGGCATCATCGCGTCGCTCGACGTCAGCTCGGCGATGATGGAGGGCGCGAGCGGGCGGTCTATCGTCGCCGAGACGCACGACGAGGCGATGCGCTTCCGGCGCGCGCTCGCCTCGGTGGCGAAGACCTTCAAGCCCAGCGACTGGTGGTTCAAGGTGTGGCAGCCCGACGGGCTCGATCTCGCGGCCGAGCCGAAGACTAAGGACTGGGTGCTCGACCCTAAGGCAGCCTGGCACGGCTTCGGGAACGTCGCCGACGACTACATCCTCCTCGACCCGATCAAGGTAACCCTCCTTACGCCCGGGCTGGAGAGGGGCGCGAAGCTCGGACAGACGGGGATTCCCGCCGCGGTAGTCACGAAGTACCTGTGGGAGCGCGGCCTGGTGGTTGAGAAGACCGGCCTCTACAGCTTCCTCATCCTGTTCTCGCTCGGCATCACGCGCGGCAAGTGGAGCACCATGCTCGACGCGCTCGTCGATTTCAAGACCGCGTACGACCAGAACACACCGCTCGCCAAGATCCTCCCGAGCATCGCCGCCGCAGGCGGGCGCGCGTACGCGGGCTGGGGCCTGCGCGAGCTGTGCCAGGCGCTGCACGAGAGCTACCGCAAGAACGACACCGCGCACGCGATGAACGCGATGTATACGGAGCTGCCCGAGCCGGCGATGAAGCCTTCCGAAGCCTACGACATGCTCGTTCACGCCCGCGTCGAGCCGGTCCCGATCGAGAAGCTCAAGTCGCGCGTCACCGCGGTAATGATCGTGCCCTACCCGCCGGGCATCCCGCTCATCATGCCCGGCGAGCGCTTCAAGACCGACTCCATCATCGAGTACCTCAAGTACGCGCGCGACGCCGACGAGCACTTTCCCGGGTTCGAGTCCGACATCCACGGGCTGCGATTCGAGCACGCAGACGGCGAGAAGCATTGGCTGGTCGACTGCGTGAAGGAATAGGAGCAACCCCATGGCGATCAGGGGAAAGGAGAAGCGTCGGTTCGGCGTCCACTCGGAGGTCGGCAAGCTCCACACGGTGATGGTGTGCCGGCCGGGGCTCGCGCACCAACGGCTGACGCCGGACAACCGCCACGCGCTGCTGTTCGACGACCTGCTCTGGGTGAACGAGGCGAGAAAGGATCATCACGACTTCGTTCTCAAGATGCAGGAGCGCGGCATCGAGGTGCTCGAGCTGCACGAGCTGCTCGCCGAGACGCTCAAGGACAAGGTGGCGCGCGCCTGGGTGCTCGACCGGCGCATCACCGTCAACGACGTCGGGCGCGGCGGCGTGCGCCACCTCCGTCCGTGGCTGAACGAGATGCCGGCGGACTGGCTCGCCGAGCACCTGATCGGCGGAATCGCGATTCTCGATATCCCCAGGAGCGAATGGGGGGCGATGATCGGGAACGCCTTCGGCGGCACCGAGTTTCTCATTCCGCCCGTGCCGAACACGCTCTTCCAGCGCGATCCCTCGTGCTGGATCTACGACGGCGTCACCTGCAACCCGATGTACTGGCCGGCCCGGAAGCCCGAGACGCTCCTGCAGCGCGCGGTCTACAAGTTCCATCCGCGCTTCAAGGGCGCCGGCTTCAGGATCTGGTGGGGCGATTCGGACCAATCCTTCGGCGCCTCCACGCTCGAGGGGGGCGATGTCATGCCCATCGGCAGGGGCGTGGTGCTGATCGGGATGGGCGAGCGCACAACAGCCCAGGCGGTCTATCAGGTCGCCGAGCATCTGTTCCGGCACAAGGCGGCGACCCGCGTGATCGGTTGCCTCATGCCCAAGAGCCGCGCCGCGATGCACCTCGACACTGTCTTCACGTTCTGCGACCGGGACCTGTGCACGGTGTTCCGCGAGGTCGTCGACCAGATCAACTGCTACAGCGCGCGGCCGGGGCGAGGGGACGGAGTCGACGTCCGCCCGGACAAGGGCCACCTGCTCGAAGTCGTGAGGCAGGCGCTGGGGCTGAAGAAGCTGCGGGTCGTCGAGACCGGGGGTAACGCCTGGCAGGCGCAGCGCGAGCAGTGGGACGACGGCAACAACGTCGTCGCGCTCGAGCCCGGCGTCGTGGTGGCCTACGACCGCAACACCCACACCAACACGCTGCTCCGCAAGGCCGGGGTCGAGGTGGTCACGGTACGCGGGGCGGAGCTCGGCCGCGGGCGCGGCGGCGGTCACTGCATGACCTGCCCGATCTGGCGCGAGCCGGCCTACTGACCCAACGGAGACCGCATGTCATTCAACATTCGCAACCGCTCGCTGCTCACTGTCCAGGACTACACGCAGAAGGAGTTCAAGTATCTGCTCGACCTCGCGAGGGATCTCAAACGCGCCAAGTACGCGGGCAACGAGCAGGAGCGCCTCAAGGGCAAGGAGATCGTGCTGATCTTCGAGAAAACCTCGACGCGCACCCGATGCGCATTCGAGGTCGCGTGCCACGACCAGGGCGCCCACGTCACCTACCTGGACCCGTCGGGATCGCAGATCGGGCACAAGGAGTCGGTGAAGGACACGGCGCGCGTGCTGGGGCGCATGTTCGACGCGATCGAGTACCGCGGCGCCGGCCAGGGCGTCGTCGAGGAGCTGGCGAAATACGCCGGCGTCCCTGTCTATAACGGGCTGACCGACGAATACCACCCGACGCAGATGCTCGCCGACGTGATGACCATGCGCGAGCACAGCGACAAGCCGCTCTCGCAGATCAAGTATGCCTACGTCGGCGACACGCGCAGCAACATGGGGCATTCGCTCATGATCGTCGGCTGCCTCATGGGAATGGACGTGCGCCTGGTCGGCCCGAAGAAGCTGTGGCCGTCGGACGACTACGTCAAGATCGCTCGTGGCCTGGAAAAGAAGCATGGCGCGAAGCTGACGATCACCGAGGACCCACAGGCGGGTGTGAACGACGTGGACTTCATCCACACCGACGTGTGGGTCTCCATGGGCGAGCCCAAGGAGGTGTGGAAGGAGCGCATCGAGCTGCTGAAGAAGTACCAGGTCAACATGCCCCTCCTCAAATCGAGCGGCAATGCGCACGTGAAGTTCATGCACTGCCTGCCCGCCTACCACGATACCGAGACCAAGGTCGGCAAGGACATCGCCGAGCAGTTCGGCCTCGACAAGGGCGTGGAGGTGACCGACGACGTGTTCGAGTCCGAGGTCAATATCTGCTTCGACCAGGCCGAGAACCGAATGCATACCATCAAGGCGATTCTCGTGGCCACGCTGGGCGAGTGACCCTCAATAAACGCATCAACAACCGTAAGGAGAAATAGCATGAAACAGGCACTAGTCTTCCTCGCAGCCTTCGCTGTCTCACTCGCCCTTCCCGCCGTCGCCCAGAAGCCCGACGTCACCGGCGGAACGGTCGTCGCCAGCGAGCCCGGCAAGGCGGCCGCCGTGCGCAACGTAAAGATCACGGCGCAGGTCGTCGCGATCGACAAGGCCTCGCGGACCGTCACGCTCAAGGGTCCCCAGGGCAACGTCGTCGACGTCGTCGCGGGGGACGACGTGAAGAACTTCGACCAGATCAACGTTGGGGATTTCGTGGTAGTGAACTTCGTCCAGGCCCTAAGCCTGGAGCTGCAGAAGACGAAATCGAAATCCGGCGCCGGCGGCGTTACCGTGCAGTCGGCGGCGGTCACGGCTAAGCCGGGCGAACGTCCCGCGGCTGCAGCGGGCCATCAAGTGACCGCAATCGCCAAAGTCACCGCCGTCAACAAGAAGGCCAAGACGATCACGCTCAAGGGCCCCAGGGGCAACTCCGTCACGCTCGACGTGCAGAACCCGGACCAGTTCAAGGTCGTGAAGGTAGGCGACGAAGTCCTCGTGAATTACACGGAAGCGGTCGCGATCTCCGTGGAACCGGCGCCCAAGAAGGAGGCCAAAAAGAAGTAGCGTTGCGATGCTGGTCGTTACGGCTCTCGGCGGCAACGCGCTCCTGAAGCGCGGGGAGGCGATGACCGCCGAGAACCAGCGCGCCAATGTGCGCATCGCCTGCGAGGCGCTCGCGCCGGTCGCGCGCGAGCACCAGCTCGTCATCGGCCACGGCAACGGCCCGCAGGTGGGGCTCCTGTCCCTGCAGCAAAGCGCCTACGCCAAGGTCGAGCCCTATCCGTTCGACGTGCTCGGCGCGCAGACCGAGGGCTCGATCGGCTACATGATCGAGCAGGAGCTGGGCAACCTGCTCCCCTTCGAGCGCCCGCTCGCGACCTTGCTCACGATGATCGAGGTGGATCCGGCGGACCCGGCGTTCAAGAATCCCACGAAGTTCATCGGGCCGGTGTATTCGAAGGCGGACGCCGACCGCGTCGCCCAGGAAAAGGGCTGGGTGTTCAAGCAGGACGGAGACAAGTGGCGGCGCGTGGTGCCCTCGCCGTCGCCGAAGCGCATCTTCGAGCTGCGCGCAATCCAGTGGCTGCTCGAGCACAACACTGTGGTCATCGCCGCGGGCGGGGGCGGCATTCCGACCATGTACGAGCCGGGCGCGAACCGGAAGCTCGTCGGCGTGGAATGCGTGATCGACAAGGACCTCGCTACCGAGCTGCTCGCGCGCGAGCTGAGGGCGGATCTGCTCGTGATCCTCACCGACGCCGACGCCGCCTACGTCGACTGGGGCAAGCCCACGCAGAAGGCGATCCGCCGCGCGAGTCCCGACGCGGTCTCCGCGTTTCCCTTTCCGGCCGGGTCGATGGGGCCCAAGGTCGAGGCGGCCTGCCGGTTCGCGCGGACGACCGGAAAGGACGCCGCGATCGGAGCGCTCGCCGACCTGGGCGCGATCATGGCCGGCGAAGCCGGGACCACGGTTACCACGAAGGCGAAGGGCATCCGATATGCTTGAGCGATGTGCATGTTTGACCTGCGTCAACAGGGTTTCCCGGCGAGTTCGTAGATTTCAGGGACGTATCGAGAGATAGGAGGAGTCCATGGCAACCGCAAAAAAGATGAGCATGATGCAGCTGACGGTCGTGGTCGCCGTCAACATGATGGGCTCGGGCATCATCATGCTGCCGACGAATATGGCCAAGGTCGGCGCGATCTCGCTGCTGTCGTGGATCGTCACCGCTCTCGGTTCGATGGCCATCGCGTGGGGCTTCGCGCAGGCGGGCATCTACAACCAGAGGAAGGGCGGCATGTCGGCCTACGCCGAGGACGCCTACGGGAAATCGGGCTTCTTCGTCGTGTTCCTGCTGTACTTCTTCTCGCTCGCGATCGGCAACGTCGCCATCGCGATCTCCGCGGTCGGCTACTTCGCGACCTTCTTTCCCGCCATGTCGGCGACGCCGATCGCCACCTGCATCAGCGTGATCGTCCTGATCTGGCTGACCACGGTCGCCAACTTCGGCGGGCCGAGCGTCACGGGCAAGATCGGCGCAGTGACCGTGTGGGGCGTGATCATCCCGGTCGCGGGCCTGTCGGTCATCGGCTGGTTCTGGTTCAGCGCCGACACCTTCGCCCAGGCCTGGAATCCGAAGGGCATGAGCCTCGGTGCGGGCATGGGCTCGAGCATCGCGCTGACGCTGTGGGCCTTCCTCGGCATGGAGTCGGCGGCGCAGAACTCCGACGCGGTCGAGAATCCCAAGCGCGACGTGCCGCTCGCCTGCATGCTCGGCACGCTCGGCGCCGGCGTCGTCTACATCCTCTCGACCACGGTGATCCAGGGGATCGTGCCGAACGCCGAGCTCGCCAACTCGACCGGTCCGTTCGGCTTCGCCTACGCCAAGATGTTCAACCCGACCGTCGGCGCGATCATCATGGGGCTCGCGATCCTCGCCTGCCTGGGCTCGCTGCTCGGCTGGCAGTTCACCATCGCGCAGACCGCCAAGTCCGCCGCGGACGACCGCATGTTCCCGGCGATCTTCTCCAGGCAGAACAGCATGGGCGCGCCGGTCGCCGGCATGATCGTGATGGGGATCGTGCAGACGCTGATGGCCCTGTCCACGATCTCGCCGACCCTGAGCGAGCAGTTCAATGCTCTGGTGAACCTCGCCGTGGTTACCAACGTGCTGCCCTACGTCATCTCGCTCTCCGCGCTGGTGGTGATCCTGCGCAAGGCAGGCATCTCCGAGGGATCGTACAGGCTCAACATCTTCGTGATGCTGGTCGCCGTGCTGTACTCGACCTACGCGATCTACGCCTCGGGCAAGGATGCGGTGCTCGGCGGCGCGATCGTGCTTGCGCTCACCTACATCGTCTGGGGCTTCCTCGCGCCGCGTTTCGACACGGCGAAGGCCGCTGCCGCAGCCTAAAGGAGAACAGCCATGAACCGCTCACGCATCCTCGCCGCGCTCGCGTGCGCTTTGCTGCTCGGCACCGCGCACGCCGCCGGCACGCTCGACCAGGCCCGGAAGGCGGGCAAGCTCACCTTCGGCTACCGGGTCGACGCCAATCCGTTCTCGTACAAGGACGACGCGGGCAACGCGGCCGGCTACTCGATCGCGCTGTGCCAGAAGGTCGCCGACGAAGTGAAGGCCGAGCTGAAGCTCGCCTCGCTCTCCGTGGCTTGGGTGCCCGTCTCCCTGGAAGAGCGCCTCGGCGCGCTGGCCGCCGGCAAGGTCGACCTCCTCTGCGGCGCCGACACGGTGACGCTCGGCCGGCGCAAGGAGGTCTCGTTCTCGATCCCGATCTTCCTCGGCGGGGTCGGCGCGCTGCTGCGCAGCGACGCGCCTGCAGGACTCGTCAAGGCGCTCTCGGAGCGTCCGGGGCCGTCGGGTCCGCTGTGGCGCGGCACGCCCACCGAGCAGCTGCTGCTCGAGCAGACGTTCACGGTGGTTGCGGGCACCACGAGCGAGAAGGTGCTGGCCGACCGGATCAGCAAATTCCAGCTCAAGGCCAAGGTCGTGCCGGTCAAGGACTACGGAGAGGGATTGCGCGCGGTGGTCGAGCGCAAGGCGAGCGTTTTCTTCGGCGACCGACCGATTCTGCTCGCCGCGGCCAAGCGGACCGTGTCGACGAGCCAGCTGCAGGTCCACGAGCGCCGCTTCACCGACGAGCAGATCGCGCTCGCGCTGCGGCGCGGCGACGAGGACTTCCGTCTGACCGTGGACCGGGCCTTGAGCCGGGAGTACGGCTCTCCCGAATTCCGCGCCGATTACGCGAAGTGGTTCGGCGAGCCCGACGAGCGCGCCGCGAACTTCTTCCGCGCGGTCGCGCTTCCTGAGTGAGAGAGGAGACGAACATGAGAATCGCCCCGTTGGCCCTGCTTTTTTCCGTCGCGGCCTGGCCCGCGTATGCCGCCGACCCGGCGCCCGCGCCCGTGATCGCGCCGCAGACCGCGGGAGACAAGCCCGCCCCGAAGGACGATGCCGCACGCATGGAGGTGAGCGGCAAGGTCCAGCTCGACCTGATCCAGGATTTCAACAAGGTCGATCCGAAGTGGAACACGACGCTGCGCCCCTCGACGATCCCGATCAACTGCCCGGCCCCCGGCCCTACCTTTGACCCCGGCTGCGGCAAGGACGGCGAAACGATCTTCAGCGTGCGGCAGACCGCGATCTCCTTCAAAGGCTTCGTGCCGACCCAGGCGGGCCAGCTGAAGACGGACCTGAGCCTCGACCTGTTCAACGTCGGCGGCGCGAATACGGGATTCCGCCTGCTCCACGCCTGGGCCGAGATCGGATCCTTCGGCGTCGGGCAGTACGAAACGCTGTTCATGAACCTCGATCTCTTTCCCAACACCCTCGACTACTGGGGGCCGAGCGGAATGATCTTCGTGCGCAACCCGCAAGTGCGCTACACGCCATACAAGACCGACACCGCCAGGCTCGCTTTCTCGCTCGAAGCGCCGAACTCGGCGGTCGACACAGGCAAGGCACCCTTGGCCGATATCGCCACGACCCTCGGCGTCACGGGCTGGACGAAGTATCCGGACGTCGTCGCCAAGTACAGCATGAACGGCGGCTGGGGATTCTTCGACCTCGGCGGCCTCGTGCGCTCGGTGGGCTACAAGAGCACGGCGTCGCCCGACGGTAATCCATCCGGCGCGAAGACCGGCTGGGGCGTGACCGCGGACGGCCAGCTGAACGTCTTCGACAGAGACCGGGTGGTGACGCAGGTGACCTACGGCGAAGGCATCGCGAGCTACTTCAACGACGGCGGAGTCGATCTCGCTCCCGCCGGTGGAATCGGGCAGGGAGCGCAGTTGGTGAAATCGATCGGAATGATGCTCTACTACGATCACTACTGGAGCGGCAAGTGGGCCAGCTCGATCGGCTACAGCCAGCACCATCAGGACAACACCAGCGGGCAGGCGTTCAACGCGTTCAAGACGGGCAGCTACGCGTCGACCAATCTGCTCTGGACGCCGGCGAAGAACGTGATGTGGGGAGCCGAGCTCCTGTGGGGCAAGAAGGAGCAGATGGACGGAGCGTCGGGCCACGACACCCGCGTCCAGTTCACCGGCCAGTTCAAGTTCTGAGCGCGGCACCATGCGGTTCCGTGACATCTACAAGGTCCTGATCGTCGCGCAGGAGCAAGGGCCGCACACCCCCATGCGGCGGCAGGGCGAGGCGATCGTCCGCAAGCTCGTCGACACCCACAACATCAAGGTCGACATCGTCCGCAACACCCAGGATGCGCTGACCGAGGTCGAGCGCGACGCATCCACCGGGACAGTGCTGATCGAATGGGGCCGCGAAGGCGATGCCATCGACACGCGCGCGATCATCGCGAAGATGAGGGACATCGGCCTCGAGGCCCCCGTTTTCATCGTGGTCTTCAACCGCAATGACATTCAAGCCATACGCGAGCTGCTTCGGGAAGAGGTCACCGGATTCATCCTGACCGACGAGGACACCCCGGATTTCATCGCGCGCTACGTCAACCGGCATTTCGACGACTACGTCAATTCGCTCAAGACCCCGTTCTTCGGGGCGCTGGCCGACTACAACGACCGCAGCAACGAGGCCTGGGACTGCCCGGGCCACAACGGCGGGATGTACTTTCGCAAGAGTCCCGTCGGCCGGGCCTTCTTCGAGTACCTGGGGGAGAACGTCTTCCGCATGGATCTGTGCAACGCCGACGTCGAGCTCGGCGACCTCCTGATCCACGCCGGGCCGGCGCGCAAGGCGGAGGAGGAAGCGGCCAAGATTCTCGGCGCCGACCGCACCTACTTTGTGCTGAACGGCACCTCGACCTCGAACAAGGTGGTGCTCTCGGCGCTCGTCAAGGAAGGCGATCTCGTCCTCTACGACCGCAACAATCACAAGTCGAACAACCACGGCGCGCTGCAGATCGCCGGCGGCATTCCCGTGTACCTCGAGACCGACCGCAACTCGCAGGGGCTGATCGGCCCGGTCGACTACCATGCCTGGGACGAGAAGAACATCCGCGAGAAGATCAGGAACCACCCCCTCGTCAAGGACCCCGAGGCGTGGAAGAAGCCCCGGCCTTTCCGCGTGCTGATCATGCAGACGGTGACCTATGACGGCACCATCTACAACGTCCGGGACGTGCTCGACCGCGTCGGGCGCCTTTGCGAGTACATCCTGTTCGACGAGGCCTGGGGCTCCTACCTGCCCTTCCATCCGCTCTTTCACAACAACTGCGCGATGGGCCTGAACGTGACCGCAGACGATCCGGGCATCATCTCGACGCAGTCGACCCACAAGCAGCTCTCCGGCTTCTCCCAGGCCTCGCAGATCTGCGTCAAGGACAAGCACATCGAGGGACAGCAGCGGCACTGCGGGCACCAGCGCTTCAACGAGTTCTACATGCTGCACGCGAGCACCTCGCCTTTCTATCCGCTGTGGGCGTCACTGGACGTGGGCGCCCAGATGATGAAGGGGCGCAACGGCTTTCACCTGTGGAACGAGGCGATCGCCACGGCGATCGAAATGCGCAAGACCTTGCGCCAGCTCGAGCGCCGGTTCGTCTCCGAAGCGAAAAAGGAAGAGGAGAAATGGTTCTTCGATCCCTTCGTGCCCGATACCGTGACGATCAGGGGCTCGCCGCACCACAAGGACGCTTTCGACTTCCCCTGGGAGGAGATTCCCACCGAGGTGCTGCTGAGGGAAAAGCAGTGCTGGGAGATGAAGAAGGGCGCGAGCTGGCACGGCTACCGGCACATCGAGGACGGCTACGCGATGGTCGACCCGTGCAAGCTGGAGCTCGTGACGCCGGGCTTCGACCGCCGCTCCGGCGCCTACCTCGACTGGGGCATCCCGGCCTCGGTGCTAGCGCAGTTCCTGCGCGAGCGCGGCATCGTCCCCGAGAAGAACGACCTGAACACGATCCTCTTTCTTGTGACGCCCGGCATCGAGACGAGCAAGGCGGGAACGCTGATCTCCGCGCTCGTCGCTTTCAAGCGCCTGTTCGACCGCAACGCGCCCCTCGCGGAGGTGCTGCCGGTCTTCTACCGGATGTACTCCAAGCAATATGCCGCGACGGGCGTGCGCGACCTCTGTGTCGCCATGCACCGCTTCTACCGGGAGAACGACGTCTCCGGACTGCAGAAGCGTCAGTTTCGCGCGGAACATTTTCCCGAGATCGCGATGACCCCGCGAGAAGCGATCCAGAAGCTCGCCGCAAACGAGGTTGATTACCTGCCCCTCGACCGGCTCGAGGGGCGCGTCGCCGCGACGCTCAACCTCGTGTATCCGCCGGGCATCGGCGTGATCGTCCCCGGCGAGCGCTATACGCAGCGCTGCAAGCCCATGCTCGACTATTTCCGCATGTTCGAGGAGAGCTACGCGCGTTTTCCCGGCTTCGCCAACGAGATCCAGGGCGTCTATCCCGAGGAAGTCGACGGG
>DATJYC010000004.1:0-10186 GCA_035499735.1 Burkholderiales bacterium | reverse complement strand
GAGACCTTCCGCATCGCGCACAAGCGCGTCGAGCTCGTCAACTCCGAGGGCGAGATCGACGGCGTGGCGATCCTCTTTTGAAGATCTTCCGCGACTACACGCAAGCCGATCTCGACCGGCAGTACGAGCAGCGCAGCTTCGCTCCCAACGCCGACGAGATCATCAAGCGCTACGGCACGGCGAGCGATGCGGTGAGGGCGAAGCACGGCGAGCCCGAGACGCTGGCGTACGGGCCGAGCGAGGCCGAGGCGCTCGACATCTACGGCGGGCGCCGGGACAAGGTCGTGGCCTTCGTGCACGGCGGCGCCTGGGCGCGAATGGGCAGGCGCCCCAGTGCCTTTGCCGCAGAGATGTTTCTGAACGCCGGCGCGACGTATGCCGCGCTCGGTTTCGGGCTGCTGCCTTCGATCACGATGACTGAGATGGTGTCGCAGGTGTGCCGCGCGCTCGAGCTCCTGCGTAGAGAACTTAAGCCGAAGAGATTCGTGCTGATCGGGCATTCCTCGGGCGCGCATCTGTCCGCGTGCGCGCTGACGACACTTTCGTTCCTCGACGCCGGCCTGCTCGTCTCGGGCGTGTACGACCTCGAGCCGGTGAGGCTGTCCTCGCGGAACAGCTATGTAAGGATCGACGAGCAGCTGGAGCACGAATACTCGCCGATCCGGCACGTCAAGCGAATCGGCTGCCCGGTGACGGTAGCGTGCGGCGAGAAGGAGGGACCCGAGTTCTTCCGCCAGTCGAAGGAGTTCGCGGAAAAACTGTCGACGCCGTTGCTCGTCGGCAAGGGCCTGAACCACTTCGAGATGGTCGAGACGCTCGCCGACCGGCGCTCGGCGCTCGCGCGACGCGCGCTCGAAGCGGCGGCCTAGACAAGTTCCTTGAAGCCCTGCGGATTGCCAATCCGCCAAGTCTCGCCACCCTTGGACTATTGGTCCGTAGGTTGCCCGCGTAGACTCCTGCGGCTCGGCATTCTCCGCTGACTGCCCGCTTTCGACCGAAAGCGGGCGCGTCGTCGCGAGCGACGTCAAGCCGATGAGGAGACCGCGTGACCATGAGAACTTTCAAGACCATCACTGCCTGCATCCTCGTCCTCGCCACGAACGTGGCGAGCGCCGCCCCCCATCGAGGGCAAAACGACGACGGGGCCTTGGTGGCGGGGATTGTGGTGGCACTCTTGGTAGGGTTGGCGGCGCTCTGGTTCTACGTGTGGGCGCTGGTGGACGCGGCGCGCAACAGCCGGTGGGTCTGGTTCGTGATGATGCTCTTCGTTGGGCCGCTGTGCGTGCTCTACGTGTTGTTCGGGCGCACTGGCACAACGAAGAGATTGCCCGAACAGGATCGCCGAGAACCCTTTTGAGAGGGAGGGGTCGGGCAACGCCACACTCTCAGTTCTAATAGCACGGCCCGTTGGCCTTCATTCTGGCGGGCATGGCTTCGCCTTGGAAGGCTTGGCGAGGAACGAGCTTATTTGTCTGGCTATTCCCTTGTTTTCCTCGATCCGGCCGTAGTTGTCGACGAAGTTCGTGAGCAGAGCGCGGCCGTCGAGCCGTTCCTGCTCGAGACGCCGGCACTCACGCGCGGCCGCCTCGCGCGCTTCCTGCTCGGCAAGCTGGCGGGCACGGGCTTCTGCCTCCAGCTTCTCCTGACGCTCGCGCTCTGCCGCGGCCGCGGCCGCGGCCTCGGCCTCCAGCCGGCGGCGCTCGGCGGCGAGCCGCTCCTCCTCCGCAAGCCGCGCCTTCCGGGCGGCTTCTTCCGCCGCAAGCGCTGCTGCGCGCTCACGCTCGAGGCGCTCGCGCTCGGCGCGCTCCTCGGCTTCCTTCTGGGCCCTGGCCTGCCGCTCTTCTTCCGCGATCCTGGCGCGGTACTCGGCCTCGGTCTCCTCACGGCACAGCAGGTTGCCGCCGTCGTTGTTGATGACTCTGGTGCAGACCTGCACGCTTACCTTGCGCGACGGATCCATCGCCGGCGGGGGGGCTTCGCGCTGCTCCAGGCTACTGCAGCCCGCGGCGAGCATGAGGAGGAGGACGGCTACGTTCCTGTTCATGGCTCTCCCTTCAGCTGCGGTAGGCGTCGCCATGCCAGGGCGCGCCATCGGCCTAGGCCGCTTTTTTCCCGGATCCGTCCGAGCTCGCCGGCTCGTCCTTCGCCTCGTGGCTGGGCGGCCGGGTCGCGATGCGGCCCGCCGTCCACTCCGCGCGGTCGGCGACGGCGAGCCGGTACGCCTGGTCGCGGCCCGGCCAGTAGGGCTGGGGCCAGAACTGACCGGTGTGCTGGTACCAGGCCGCGGCGTGCAGGGTGAAGTAGGGGTCGGCGAGGTGCACGCGCGCGAGCGCGACCAGGTCCGCGCGCCCCGAGACGACGATGGTGTTCACCTGGTCGGCGCTGGTGATGTTGCCCACCGCCATGGTCGCGATGCCGATTTCGTTCCGGATCTTGTCGGCGTAGGGCGTCTGGTACATGCGGCCGTAGATCGGCTTCTGGTTCGGTACGACCTGCCCGGTGGAGACGTCGATCAGGTCGGCGCCCGCGTCCTTGAACGCGCGCGCGAGCGCGAGCAGGTCCTCCTCCGACAGGCCGCCCGGCGCCCAGTCGGTGGCCGAGATGCGCACCGACATGGGCCTGTCCTCCGGCCAGGCCTCGCGCACCGCGCGGAAGATTTCCAGCGGGTAGCGGATGCGGTTCGCGACCGGCCCGCCGTACTCGTCGCGGCGCAGGTTGGTGAGCGGCGAGATGAACGAGGACAGCAGGTAGCCGTGCGCCATGTGCAGCTCGAGCAGGTCGAAGCCCGCCTGGTCGGCGTACCTCGCCGAGCGCACGAAGTCGTCGCGGATCCGGTCCATGTCGGCGCGCGTCATCTCGCGCGGCGTCTGCGACTGCGCTCCGTAGGGCAGGGGCGAGGGCGCGAGCAGGTCCCAGTTGCCCGAGGCGAGCGGGTGGTCCGGGCGCTCCCAGCCGAGCTGGGTCGAGCCCTTGCGTCCCGAGTGGCCGAGCTGCATGGCGATCTTCGCCTCGGATTGCGCGTGGCAGAAATCGACGATGCGCGCAAAAGCGTCCCGCTGCCCCTCGTTCCACAGCCCGGTGCATCCGGGCGAGATGCGCGCATCGGGCGAGGTGCAGGTCATCTCGACGAACACCAGGCCCGCGCCGCCGACGGCGCGGCTGCCGAGGTGGACCAGGTGCCACTCGTTCGGCACCCCGTCCGCCGCCATGTACTGGTCCATCGGCGAGACCACCACGCGGTTCGGGACGCGCATGCCGCGCAGGGTGAACGGCGTGAACATCGGCGGGGGCGGGTTGCGCACGATCACCTCGAACCCCGGCGGAATGAACTTGTCGGCGAACCAGCGCGAGACCGTGTCGAGGAACTTCGGATCGCGCAGGCGCACGTTCTCGTAGGTGATCTGCTTGGAGCGTGACATGAGCCCGAAGGCGAACTGCTGCGGGTCCATGCTCCAGTAGCGGCGCATGTTCTCGAACCAGGCGAGCGACACGTCCGCGGCGTGCTGGGTGCGCTCGACGCCCTCGCGGCGCTGCGAGTCGTAGCGCGCCAGCGCCCCCTTGACGCTCCCGTCCGCGCGCAGCGCCTCGTACAGCGCGATCGCGTCCTCCATGGCGAGCTTCGTTCCGGAGCCGATCGAGAAATGCGCGGTGGCCTTCGCGTCGCCCACCAGCACCACCTTGTCCATCACCCAGGTGGCGTTGCGGATGTTGGGGAAATTGCGCCATTGCGAGCGGTTGGCGACGAGCTTGTGGCCGGCCAGCTCCTCGGCGAAGAGGGCCTCGAGCGCGCGCAGCATCCGGTGCTCGTCCATCCTGTCGAAGCCCGAGCGCTGCCAGGTATCGGCGTTGGTCTCGATGATCCAGGTGCTCGCGCCCTTCTCGTACTGGTAGGTGTGCGCGAGCAGGATGCCGTGCTCGCTCTCCTTGAAGAAGTACTTGAAGGCGTCGAGCGGCCGGGTCGAGCCCAGCCACACGAACTTGTTCGGCCGCAGGTCGACCGAGGGCTTGAAGTGCTCGCGGTAGCTCTCGCGGGTGCGCGAGTTGATGCCGTCCGCGGCGACGACGAGGTCGCTGTCCTTGAAGTCCGCGACCGACACCTCGCTCTGGAAGTGCATCGCCACGCCGAGCTCGCGGCAGCGCTGCTGAAGCAGCTTGAGCAGCGTGACGCGCGAGCAGCCGCAGAATCCGTTGCCGCCGCAGCGCAGCGCCTGGCCCTTGTAGACGACCTCGACGTCGTCCCAGTAGGCGAAGCTCCGGCGGATCGATTCGTACGAAGGGGCGTCGTAGTCCTGGAACGTGCCCAGCGTGGCGTCGGAGAAAACGACGCCGAAGCCGAAGGTGTCGTCGGCGCGGTTGCGCTCGTACAACTCGACGTCCCACCGCGGCCAGCGCTTCTTCGCCAGCAGGGCGAAGTACAGCCCGCCCGGTCCGCCGCCTATGACGCTGACTTTCATCGGTCAGGGACGACCGCCGTCGCCTCGATCTCGAGGCGCGCGAGGCTCTCGACCAGGCCGCTCACCTGCACCACGCTCATCGCCGGGTAGTGCGCGCCCATCAGTTCCCGGTACGCCTCGCCGACCGGTTTCAGAGAGGCAAGGTATTCAGCCCGGTCGACGACATACCAGGTGAGACGGACGATGTGCTCGGGCCGCCCTTTCGCTTGCGCCAGCACCTCGAGGATATTTTCCAGGGCCTGGCGGAACTGGCCGGCGAAGTCCTTCGCGACCCAGGTTCCGTCCTTCCATCCCACCTGTCCTGCGACGTACACGGTGGTGCCGCCTTCCACGGCGATGGCATTCGAGTAACCTCTCGGTTTGGCCCACGACGGCGGCTGGAGGATCTTCACGCGGTCTCCTTGAGAAGCTCGCGGGCGATGATCAGCTTCTGCACTTCGGTTGCGCCCTCGTAGATGCGCAGCGCGCGCACCTCGCGGTAGAGCCTCTCGACCGGATGTCCGCGCTTCACGCCCAGGCCTCCTAGAATCTGCACCGCCGCGTCGACGACGCTCTGCGCCGTCTCGGTCGCCTGCATCTTGGCCATCGCGGCCTCGCGCGTGACGCGCTCCCCCTTGACGTCGCGCAGCCACGCCGCGCGGTAGGCGAGGAGGGCCGCGGCCTCGATGCCGGTCGCCATGTCGGCGAGCTTCACCTGGGTCGTCTGGAAGTCGGCGAGCCGCTGGCCGAACATCTTCCGTCCGCGCGACCGCGCGAGCGCTTCGGCGAGGGCGCGCCGGGCGAAGCCGAGCGCCGCGGCCGCGACGCCGGTGCGGAAGATGTCGAGCGTGCGCATCGCGAGCTTGAAGCCCTCGCCCTCCGCGCCGAGCAGGTTTGCCTTCGGCACGCGGCAGCCGGCGAAGCGCAGCGTCGCCATCGGATGCGGAGCCACGATCGCGATGCGCTCCTCGATCTCGAGCCCGGGCGTATCCGCGTCGACGACGAAGGCCGAGATGCCTCGGGTTCCCGCCTCGTCCCCGGTGCGCGCGAACACGACGTAGAAATCCGCGATGCCGCCGTTCGAGATCCAGGTCTTGGTGCCGTCGAGGATGTAATGAGGGCCGTCGCGCCCGGCGCGCAAGGCGAGCGCGGCGACATCGGACCCCGCGTCGGGCTCCGACAGCGCGAATGCGGCAATCGCCTCGCCTTTCGCCGCGCGCGCCACGTAGCGGCGCTTCTGCGCGTCGCTCCCGGCGAGCGCGACCGGCCCGCTGCCCAGCCCCTGCATGGTGAGGGCGAAGTCGGCGAGCCCGGAGTGGAAGGCGAACACCTCGCGCAGCAGCGCGAGCGAGCGCACGTCGAAGCGCGAGTCCTCGGGCGCGCAATGCGAAAGGAACCCGGCCGCGCCCAGCTCCTTCACGAGCCGCCGGCACACCGTGTCCTCGTCCTCCTCGCGCTCGATCGCGAGGTTCGCCCTGGCCCAGGCTTCGGCCGTGCGCGCGAGCTCGGCATGGCGCGGCTCGAAGAACGGCCATTCGAGATGGGCAAACCGGTCCATCAATCCCCTTCGAACATGGGCTTCTTCTTCGCCGCGAACGCCTCGTAGGCGCGCCGGAAGTCCCTCGTTCGCATGCAATGCGCCTGAGCCTCGGCTTCCATGTCGATCGCGCGGTCGAGGTCGACCGCCCACTCCGCGTGCAGCATCTTCTTGGTCATCGCGTGGGCGAGCGTGGGCCCGGAAGCGAGCGCCTTCGCGCAGTCGAGCGCGGCGGCGAGCACTTGGTCGGGCTCGGCGAGGGCGTTGAAGAAGCCCCAGGCCGCGCCTTCCTCGCCGGACATCGACCGGCCGGTAAACAGGAGCTCGGCCGCGCGCCCCTGGCCGATCACGCGCGGCAGCATGGCGCACGCCCCCATGTCGCATCCCGCGAGCCCGACCCGGGTGAACAGGAACGCGACCTTCGCGCCGCGGGTGCCGTAGCGCAGGTCGGAGAAGAGCGCGAGGATCGCGCCCGCGCCCGCGCACACGCCGTCTACCGCGGCGACGACGGGCTGCGGGCAGGCGCGCATCGCCTTGACGACGTCGCCCGTCATGGTCGTGAACTCGAGGAGCTGCGCAGGCTTCATCTTCGTGAGCGGCCCGATGATCTCGTGGACGTCGCCGCCCGAGCAGAAATTGCCGCCGGCGCCCGTGATCACCACGGCCCGGACGTCGCGCGCGTTCGCGAGCCGCCGGAACAGGTCGCGCAGCTCCGCGTACGAGTCGAAGGTGAGAGGGTTCTTCTTCTCCGGGCGATCGAGCGTGATCACGCCGACGCGCTCCTCGGTGCGCCAGAGGACATGCTGCGGCCGGTAGCCCGCCAGCTCGGCATCCTTCATCGCACGAGAGCGTAGGCTTCCGGTCCCGGCTTGTCCACTGCTTGACTTCCCGTTCCGCCGCACATAACGTCTAGCGTTTTCCGCCGTGAGGGAAGTCGTCATGAACAGACTCGCCGCAGCAGTCGCACTGGTCGCCGCAACGTCGCTGCCCGCGCAAGGCGCCGACAAGGTCAAGATCGGCTTCATCAGCACGCTCTCGGGCCCGAGCGCCGCGCTCGGCGTCGACATCCGCGACGCCTTCATGCTCGCGGTGAAGCTCAACGGCGGCAAGCTGGGCGGGCTCCCGGCGGAGGTGCTGATCGGCGACGACCAGTTCAAGCCCGACGTCGGCCGGCAGCTCGCCGAGAAGGACGTCAAGCTCGACCGCGTGAATTTCCTCACCGGCTTCGTGTTCTCGAACATCATGCTCGCGTCGGTTCCGGTCGCGTTCGAGAACAAGGTGATCTACGTCAGCCCGAACGCCGCGCCCTCGCCGCTCGCGGGCAAGCAGTGCAACCCGTACTTCTTCGTCGCGTCCTGGCCGAACGACGCCTACCACGAGGCCGCGGGCCAGCACGCGACCGACAAGGGCTACAAGTCGGTCTACATGATCGCGCCGAACTACCAGGCGGGGAAGGACTCGCTCGAGGGCTTCAAGCGCTTCTACAAAGGCCAGGTCGTCGGCGAGGTGTATACCCAGCTCGGCCAGCTCGACTACTCGGCCGAGCTCGCGCAGGTGCGCGCCGCCAGGCCCGAGGCGATGTATATCTTCCTGCCCGGCGGGATGGGGATCAACTTCATCAAGCAGTTCGTCGCAGCGGGCCTGTCGAAGGACATCCAGCTGATCACCCCGGGATTCTCCTCCGACCAGGACATCATCCGCGCCGTGGGCGACCCCATGCTCGGGACGTTCGACGCGGCGCACTGGGCGCTCGACCTCGACAACGCGGCGAACAGGAAATTCGTCGCGGCGTTCGAGAGCGAGTACAAGCGCCTCCCGACCGTCTACGCCTCGCAGGGCTACGACACGGCGCTCCTCATCGACTCGGCGGTGCGCGCGGTGAAGGGCAAGGTCGAGGACACGGAAAGCGTGCGCAAGGCGCTCAAGGCGGCGAAGTTCCAGTCGGTGCGCGGCGCCTTCAAGTTCAACCGCAACCAGTACCCGATCCAGAACTACTACCTGCGCGTCGTCGGCAAGGACGCCCAGGGGCGCCTGGTCAACAAGACCATCGGCACCATCTTCAAGGACCGCGGCGACGCGTACGTGCAGGACTGCCCGATGAAGTAGGGTCAAGTGCGGACGCTAAGAGCCGCGCCGCCTTGACTCCGCGCGATCGACCGGACGCCGCGCGCCGGTCATCGCGCGGCTAGTGTTCATGTCCTGGGTTCTCATCCTCGAGCAGACGCTGAACGGCCTGCAGTTCGGCCTGATGCTGTTCCTGCTCGCCGCGGGCCTCACGCTCGTGTTCGGCATCATGGACATGATCAACCTGGCGCACGGGTCGCTGTACATGCTCGGCGCCTTCATCTCCGCCGCGCTGGTGCAGGCGACCGGATCGTTCGTCGCGGGCGTCGTGCTCGCGGTGCCCGCGACGGCGGCGCTCGGGATGCTCCTCGAGATGTCGGTGCTGCGCCGGCTGTACGAGCGCGATCATCTCTCGCAGGTGCTCGCCACCTTCGCGCTCATCCTGATCCTCAACGAGGCGGTGCGCATCGTGTGGGGACCGGACCTGCCTCTGTCGATGCCCGCAGCGCTCTCGGGCCCGGTCGAGCTGCTCCCCGGGATGTTCTACCCCGCGTACCGTCTCCTCATCATCGGCGTCGGCGCCGCGGTCGCATTGCTCCTGTACGTCCTGGTCGCTCACACGCGCGTCGGCATGCTGGTGCGGGCCGGCGCGTCCAACCGCGAGATGGCGCTCGCGATGGGCGTCGACGTGCGGCGTCTGTTCACGCTGCTCTTCGGCGTCGGCGCCGGGCTGTGCGCGGTCGCGGGGGCGCTACTCGGGCCGCTGCTCGCGGTGCAGGTCGGCATGGGCGAGAACATCCTCATCCTCGCGTTCGTCGTGATCGTCATCGGGGGCATCGGCTCGATCCGCGGAGCGCTCGTGGGCGCGGTGGTCGTCGGCCTCGTCGACACCACCGGGCGCGCGTTCCTGCCGCTGCTCTTCGGCCATTTCTTCCAGCCGCGCGTCGCGAGCGCCGCCGGGCCCGCGATCGCGTCGGTGCTCGCCTACCTTCTCATGGTTGCCGTGCTGTACTTCAGGCCGCAGGGTCTGTTCCCCGCGCGTGGCTAGGGTCGTCGCGACCTGGGTGGTCCTTGCGGTCGCGCTCGCGTTTCCGCTCGCGTCGCCGGAAAGCTACTACCTCAGCTTCGCCAGCCGGATCTTCGTCTACGCGCTCGCCGCGACGAGCCTCAACCTGGCGCTCGGCTACGGCGGGATGATCTCGTTCGGCCACGCGGCCTTCGTCGGCACCGGCGCGTACGTGTCGAGCATTTTCCTGGCGGAGGGCGTCGCGAGCGCCTGGATCGGCTGGCCGGCGGCGGTCGCGGCCGCCGCGCTCGCTGCGCTCGCGATCGGCGCGGTGTCGCTGCGCACGCGGGGGGTGTACTTCATCATGATCACCCTCGCGTTCGCGCAGATGATGTTCTTCCTGGTGAACTCGATGAAGGCCTACGGCGGCGACGAAGGGCTGAGCCTGCCGGCACGCGTGACAGGCCTCGCCGGCGACGTCGCCTTCTACTACGTCGCGCTCGCCGCGCTCGCTTCCGCGGTGTACGGCCTGCACCGGCTCGCGCGCTCGCGCTTCGGGCGCGTGATCCAGGCGATACGCGAGAACGAGGCGCGCGCCGAGGCGATCGGCTTCCCGGTGTATCGCTACAAGCTCGCCTGCTTCGTCATCGCCGGCGCCGCCGGCGGGCTCGCGGGCGTGCTGCTCGCGAGCCACGGCAAGTACGTCAACCCGAACGTGCTGCACTGGACGCAGTCGGGCACGCTCATGGTGATGGTGATCGTGGGCGGCGTCGGGCGGCTGTGGGGCGGGACGGTCGGGGCCGCGGCGCTGCTCGGGCTCGAGGACCTCGTCGGCAGCCACCGCGCCGAGTGGATCGCAAGCCTGTTCCCGAACTACCAGCAGCACGCGAGCCTCGCCGTCGGCGCCGTGCTGCTCGCGATCGTGCTGTTCGCGCCGCAGGGCATCGCGGGCGCCTTCGCGCGGAGGCGGCGTGCTTGAGCTGAACGGAGTCACCAAGCGCTTCGGGGGCGTAACGGCGACCGACGGGGTTGCGCTCGACGTGAGGCGCGGCGAGGTGCACGCCCTCATCGGCCCGAACGGGGCCGGCAAGACGACGCTCATCGCCCAGATCGCGGGCGATCTGATCTGCGACAGCGGGTCGATCG
>DATJYC010000003.1:0-8823 GCA_035499735.1 Burkholderiales bacterium | reverse complement strand
GTCACCATGTCGCCGTTGGAGATGTGGGTGACCTCGTGGCCGAGCACCGCCTCGACCTCCTCGCGGCTCATCGACTCGAGCAGCCCGGTCGACACGGCGACGAGCGCCGAATTCTTGAATGCCCCGGTTGCGAAGGCGTTCGGCTCGCCCTCGTAGATCGCGACGTCAGGCCTGCCGATGTTGGCCTTGTCGGCGAGGCGGTGCACCGTGTCCACCAGCCAGCGCTCGTGCGCGCCTTCGGGCGACCCGCTGATGAGGTGCGCGCCGGTGGACCACAGCGCCACCTGCTTGGATATGAGGAGCGAGATGAACGCGCCTCCGAATCCCATGATCGCCGAGAACCAAAGCAGGTTCTCCATGTTGAGGCCGTTCTGGGTAAGGATGCGATCCACCCCCAGCAGGCTCGCGACGATCGAGAGCAGCAGCACCACCGCGAGGTTGGTGGCGATGAAGAGAAAGATGCGCTTCATGGACGGACTCCTGTCGGCAACCTGGCGGCAAGATGGGGCCCAACCGGCAGATTTCAAGCTCGGCCACGATTGTAGCCTCGCCCAAAAGAAAAGGCGGGGAGGCCCCGCCTTTCCGTTCCTGCGGAAGGCCGAGTCAGCTCTTCGGCTCGGTCTTCTTCTCCTTCTTGTGCTTCTTGTTCTGGTGATGCTTCTTCTCGCTCTTCTTGGACGAATCCGGGGCCGCCGGCGTGGAAGCGGCGGGCGCGGGCGTCGTCGAAGTTTGCGCGGCGGCGGGCAGGGCCACGCCGGCGAACGAGGCGATCATCAGTACTGCGATCAGCTTTTTCATCTGGACTCCTTGGATGTGAATGAGAATGCCCGTTATGGACACGAGATCAGTAACGCGAGTTCAGCGGGCGCGTTGACGCGCGCTCCGGTTTGTCGCCTGCGGGCGACGCCTTACAATTGGCAACAAATGGCCGCGGCAAAATCCAGCATCGCGATCGTCGGCGCGGGGAGAGTAGGCACGGGGCTCGCGCTCAGCTTCGCCCGCTCGGGCCGCAGGGTGGTCGCCGTCGCCAGCCGCGACGCGGCATCCGCGAAGGCGCTGGCGCGCCGGGTCCGTGGAGCGCGCGCGGCGTCCTCGCCGCAGGAAGCCGCCGACCGCGCCGAACTGGTCTTCATCACCGTGAGCGACGACGCGATAGCGGCGGTCGCCTCCGGCATCCGCTGGCGCGCGGGCGCGGGCTGCGTGCATTGCAGCGGCGCCGGCGACCTGGACCTGCTCGCCGGGGCCGCGGCGCAAGGCGCGCGGGTGGGCGGCTTTCATCCGCTGCGCATGTTCGGCGAGCCCGGGAAGTCATTCGACATGCGCGGCTGCGCGGTCGCGATCGCCGGAGAAGCCGCGCTCGCGCACGAGCTGGAGCGCCTCGCGCGCGCGGTCGGCGCGCGTCCGCTGCGGCTGCCAGAGGGCGGCCGCGCCCTCTACCACATCGGGGCGAATTTCTCCGGGGCGTTCGTCGTCGCGCTCGTCGCCGAGACGGTGGCGCTCTGGAAGAAGCTCGGAGTCACGGAGTCCGACGCGATGCGCGCGCTGCTGCCGCTGCTGCGCGGATCGGTGGACAACGTCGAGAAGCTCGGGCTCGCCGGCGCGCTGGGCAGCGTCGTCGCTCGCGGCGACGTCGGCACCATCCGCAGGCACCTCGACGCCCTCGCGGAGGGCGCTCCGCAGCTGCTCGAGCTCTACCGGTTGCTCAGCCTGCGCACGATCCCCCTGGCGATCGCTAAGGGAACGCTGCGGCCCGCCGTGGCGGCCGAGATCGCGGCGCTGCTCAGGAAGAACGCTACAATTCCCCCCGGCTCGGTCTGATCGTCAAATCTTCGTGCGCGTACAAGTCGCCATCATCGGCTCCGGGCCGTCCGGCCTCCTGCTCGGGCAGCTGCTCCACCTCGCCGGCATCGACACACTCATCATCGAGCACCGCAGCCGCGAGTACGTGCTCGGCCGCATCCGCGCCGGCGTGCTCGAGCAGGGTGCCGTCGAGATGCTCGACCGCGCCGGCGCGGGCGAGCGGCTGCGCCGCGAAGGCCTGGTCCACGAGGGTTTCGACATCCTGTTCGGCGGGGTGCGGCACCGCGTCGACCTCGCCGGCCTCACCGGAGGGAAGCGGGTCGTGGTCTACGGCCAGACCGAGGTGACGAAAGACCTCATGGACGCGCGCGCGGCCGCCGGGGCGAAGAGCGTCTACGAGGCCGACGATGTCAGCCTCCACGGCTTCGACACGGCGCGCCCGCGGGTCCGCTACAGCGCCGACGGGCGCGACCACGAGGTCGAGTGCGACTTCATCGCGGGCTGCGACGGCTTCCACGGCATTTCGCGGAAGAGCGTCCCGGCTGCCGCGATCCGCTTCTACGAGCGCGTGTATCCGTTCGGGTGGCTGGGCGTGCTGTCGGACACGCGCCCGGTCTCCGACGAGCTGATCTACGCGAGCCACGAGCGCGGCTTCGCCCTGTGCAGCATGCGCTCGCCCACCCGCAGCCGCTGCTACGTGCAGTGCTCGCTCGCCGAGGACGTGGACCAGTGGCCCGACGAGCGCTTCTGGGAGGAGCTGCGTGCGCGCTTGGACAAGCGCACCGCGGACACGCTCGTCACCGGCCCCTCGATCGAGAAGAGCATCGCCCCCCTGAGGAGCTTCGTCGCCGAGCCGATGCGCTTCGGGAGCCTGTTCCTGGTGGGCGACGCCGCGCACATCGTTCCGCCGACCGGCGCGAAGGGCCTCAACCTCGCCGCGAGCGACGTGCACTACCTCTCGACGGGGCTCGTCCAGCACTACAAGTCTGGCTCGAGCGCCGGGCTCGACGCCTACTCGGCGCGCGCGCTGCGGCGCGTGTGGCAGGCGGAGCGCTTCTCGTGGTGGATGACGAACCTGCTGCACCGCTTTCCCGAGCACGGACCCTTCGGCGAGAAAGTCCAGGCGGCCGAGCTCGACTACCTCGTCGGCTCGCGCGCGGCGCTCGCCGCGCTCGCCGAGAATTACGTCGGACTTCCGTACTAGATGCGCGGCAGGGCCTTCGGCTGCGTCCGCGGCGCGGGCGCGCCGATCCCGTCCTTGAGGAACCCGAGGAGCTTCGCGAGCTGGCTCGACGCCTGGCTGCGCACCGCCTCGACGTCGCAGCCGCTCCAGTCGTAGAAGCCCTTGCCGGCAGAAAGGCCGGTGCGGCCCAGCGCGACCATGGTCTGCAGCATGGGATTGGGCACGGCGTTGTGGAAGAGCTTGGGGATGATCGACTCCTGGGCGTCGGCGTGGATCTTCAGGCCGCTGATGTCCTTCTGCTGGATGAGGCCGTTCAGGCACATGCGGGGCGCAAGCATGCGGCGCGCCGCGTGGTCGATGTCCTCGGGCGTGGCGACGCCCGCCTCGATGAGGTAGTAGGCCTCGTGCAGGATGGCGTGCTGGAGGCGGTTGATGAGGAAGCCGACGATCGGCTTGTAGAGCACCACCGGCTCCTTGCCGGCGCGCCTGAGCGCCTCGGCCACCCGGTCGACGTCCTCGCGCGGGGTCGTGAGATTGGCCATCACCTCGACCACGGGCGCCACGTCGGCCGGCATGAAGTAGTGGATCCCGAGGAAGCGCTCGGGACGCTTCATCCAGCGCGACAGCTCGACCAGGTCCAGCCCCGAGGTCCCGCTGGCGACGAGCGGGGTGCGCTCGCGGTAGGCGGATTCGACCTCGGCGTAGACCGCCTGCTTGAGCCTCGTGTCCTCGGGGACGAACTCGATCACCAGGTCGGGCGCCTTCTCGGGCAGGCGCTCGGCGGCGGCGACATTCGCCGGCAGCGCGGCGAGCTTCTCCGGGCGGCGGCTCTTGACCAGGGTCGTGAAGCCCGCGTCGGCGAAGGTCTTGGCCACGCCGCGCCCCATCACACCGTAACCGTAGATCAGCACTGTCTGGATCGCTTGGCTCATGTCGCGCTCCGCGAGGGTTACAAATTGTAATGCACGCAACTCGAGGATTTGCACTAAGCTCCGCGCTGCGAAAGGAGAGCATATGAAGGCGAAGTTTCTAGGGCGAACCATTCTGCCGCTCGTCGCCGCCGGCCTGCTCGTCGTGGCCTGCAACGGGACGACCACGAACAATCCCGGCCCGGCGACTGCCATCCTGACGATGCGCCTCAACGCAAACGGAACGGCGGACACGACCTTCGGAGGAGGAGCGGGCTTCGTGACCACCGACATCAACTCCGCTCTGTACGAATTCGCCCTTTCCGTCGCGATCCAGCCGGCCGACAACAAGATCCTCGCGGGGGGCAGCAACAGCCTCGCGGGCCAGGGGGCGCTGGCGCTCGTCCGCTACAACCCGGACGGTACCCTCGACACGACGGGCTTCGGAACGGCGGGGACCGGCGGCGTCGTGATCACGCCGGTGCCCGCGGGTTGGAACGGGGCCACCGCCTCGGCGATCGCCGTTCAGCCGGCGGACAACAAGATCGTCGTCGCTGCCCTCCTGTTCAACGCGACCGCGGGTACGACGGGCATAGCGCTTTATCGCTACGGCACCGACGGGACGCTCGACCCGGGCTTCGGCGCGGGCGGCGTCGCCCCGGTCCAGACGATCGGTCCGGGACTCGCGGGGGACACCTGCGCGATGGCGCTTCAGGGGACAAACATCGTCGTGGCCGGCGGCTCGAGCAACGGGAACGTCGTCCTGTGGCGCTTCGACGCGACCGGGGCCCTGGACCCGACGTTCGGGCCCGGCGGGAAGACCACGACTGCGGTCGGCCCCCAGGCGACGTCTCCCGCGCTCGCCTTCCAGTCAGCGACCGCTCCCGTCCCGAACGCCATCATCGTCGTGACTGGGAACGGCGCCGACCAGGTCGTGTTGCGCTACACCGCGATCGGAGCTCAGGACCTGACCTTGGGCGGCGCTCCGAGCGGCATCGTTGTTACCCACACCAGCACCATCACGAGCGGCGTCGGTTTCGCCAACGCGGTCGCGGTGCAGTCCGACGACAAGATCGTTGTCGTGGGGCATGCGAACGTGAATTTCACGCTCAATACCTCGGACATCTCGCTCGTCCGCTACAACGCCGACGGCACGCTGGATGGGACCACTTTCGGCGCTACGAATCCCGTCCCCGGTATCGTGACGACGGATCTGAACGGGGGATTCGACAACGCGTTCTCGGTGGCGCTGCAGTCGCCGGCGGCGACGAACACCGCGATTCTGGTCGCGGGCAACACGGGGTCGGGAGGGTCTTCGCAGACTTTGGTGCTTCGCTACAACACGGATGGCACGCTGGACGGGACCTTCGGGATCGGGGGAATCGTCGTCGCCCCGATCTTCGGCCCGAGCACCGTCGCCTCGGGCAACGCGGTGGTGCTCCAGAGCACCCTGGGCATCGTCGTCGCGGGCTACGACTGAGCAGACCTAGAGCGGCTTGATCTTGAGCTCGGCGGCGAGCTTGTCGAGGCCTTCGCGCAGCGCCGCTGGCACCGGGACGCCGAGCCTCGCGCGCTCGTCGTGCTTCGAGCGGCTCTGCTCGCCGGGGAGCCACACGCGGTCTACTCCCGGCATGCGCTTGGACCTGCGGATCTCGCGCACCACCTTGTCGACGCGCCGCCTGAAGTCGTCGATCTCGCCGAAGGCCGCGATCGAGAGCGCGACGATCGCGTGGCCGGTATTCGTGGGCGTCGTGTCGTCGGCGTTGAAGTCCACGGTCTCGCTGCCCGCCGCCGCTCCGTTCAGGCTCCCTGCGAGGAGCCCGATGACGAGCGCGAGCCCATAGCCCTTGTAGCCCCCGATCGGGACGAGAATGCCCTCGCCCGCCCGCGCCGCATCGGTGAGCGGCTTGCCCTGCTGGTCGATCATCCAGCCTTCGGGCAGGGGTTCGCCGCGCTGCGCGGCGGTCTTCACCTTGCCGTAGGCCGCGACGCTGGTCGCCATGTCGAGGACGATCGGGCCCTCGGTGGCGGGCACCGCGACCGCGATCGGGTTGGTCGAGAGCAGCAGGTCCACCCCGCCCCAGGGCGCCATGTGGTTGGCGTTTCCGACGGCGAGGTACAGGCCGATCATGTCGTGCTCGAGCGGCATCGCGGCGTACAGCGACGCCGGACCCGCGTGATTGCTGTTGCTCACCCCGACCCAGGCGGCGCCCGCGGTCTTCGCCTTGGCGATCGCGGTCTCCGCCGCGAAGCTCATCACGACGTGCCCCATGCCGTTGTCGCCGTCGACGAGGGCCATGCCCGCGGCCTCGCGCGCGACGCGCACCTTGGGCTTCACGTTGACCGCGCCGCCCTTGATGCGCCGGATGTACTGCGGCAGCCGGAAGATGCCGTGGCCGTCGGCGCCGTTGAGATCGGCGCGCGCCATCAGCTGGGCGCAAACGGCGGCGTCCTTGGCGGGAAGGCCGACGGCGACGAAAGCCTCGGCGGCGAAGCGCACGAGCCGCGGCGCGGGAATGCGCGCCGAGTCGGCGACCTTGCTGTCATTTGCGGCCACGCGGCACCCTACCATGCGCCGGAAAGTTCAACAACGCGCGGTATCATGTGCATGACGCCCCGCCGGAGCCGCAGCCATGGAGAGATTCACGATCTCGCTCGACAACGATCTCGCCGCAGAATTCGACCTGCTCATCAAGGCGCGCGGCTACGGCAACCGCTCGGAGGCCGTGCGCGACATGTTGCGAAGCCAGCTCGAGGCCTACCGCAGCGAGCGCAACACCGCGCGTTATTGCGTCGCGAGCCTCTCCTACGTCTACAACCACCACGAGCGGGACCTCGCCGAGCGGCTCACCAGGATCCAGCACGACCACCACAACCTCGCCGTTTCGACGATGCACGCGCATCTCGATCACGACAACTGCATCGAGACGGTCATCCTGCGCGGGCCGACCGCCGAGGTGCGAAGCTTCGCGAACTCCCTGTGCGCCGAGCGCGGAGTGCGCCACGGTCAGCTGAACCTCGTCTCGGCGGAGATCGACACGAGCCGGCACGCGCATCCGCACGACGACCACGAGGCCGGCCACTCCCACCGCCACGACCATCTCAGGCCGAAAAGCTGACCGACACACGGTCGTAAGCTAAATCGTATAAACTTCTTACGGTTGCGGTCCCCGGCTGGGGTGACCCAGGGGAAAACGGTCTTGAAAAGGCAGATCGCGCTCGCTCTACTGTGCACGGGGATCGCCGGAGAGTGCGGCGCGCAACAGGAGCAGGCGGACGAGGTGCGCGTTATCGGGCACTACCAGAACGCGGTGGGCACTTCCGACGCCGCAAGCCAGGGCTACATCACCCCCGAGCTGATCGAAGCGCGCCCGATGCTCAGGCCGGGCGAGGTGCTGGAATACGTGCCCGGGGTGATCATCACGCAGCACAGCGGCGACGGCAAGGCGAACCAGTACTTCCTGCGCGGATTCAATCTCGACCACGGGACGGATTTCCGGACCGAGGTCGACCACGTGCCGGTCAACATGCCGACCCACGCGCACGGGCAGGGCTACTCCGATCTCAATTTCCTCATTCCCGAGCTTGTGCAGCGCGTAGGTTACAAGAAGGGCCCGTACTTCGCCGACGAGGGCGACTTCTCCTCGGCGGGCGCGGCGGACATCAGCTACTACACGAAACTCCCGCAGGGCATCGGCGCGCTCTCGGCGGGCGGAAACGGCTACGTGCGCGCGATGGCGGCGGATTCCGCGAACGCGGGGCCCGGTTCGCTGCTCTACGGTCTTGAGCTCTTTCACAACGACGGACCCTGGGACAACCCCGAGGACTACCGCAAGATCAACGGCGTGATGCGCTACAGCCTCGGGACCAACACCGACGGCTACACCTTCTCTCTGATGGCCTACCACGGGAAGTGGAACGCCACCGACCAGATCGCCCAGCGCGCCGTGGACGAAGGCCTCATAGACCGGTTCGGCGCGATCGACCCGAGCGACGGCGGGCAGACCTACCGCTACAGCTTCTCGCTCGACCGCCACAAGGTGCTCGACAACGGCGGCGTGTTTCACATGAGCGCGTACGTCATCAGGTACCGGCTCGATCTATTCTCGAATTTCACCTACTTCCTCGACGACCCGGTCGACGGAGACCAGTTCGAGCAATTCGACAACCGCTGGGTCTTCGGCCTGACTCCGAGCTGGATCTTCAACGGCAAATGGGGCGGGCACGCGGTCACCAACAGGCTCGGCGCCGACCTGCGCCGCGACAACATCGACCTGGCGCTCAACCGCACCCTGCAGCGCCAGCTGCTCGGCACGACCCGGTCGGACTACGTCCAGCAGACCGGGGCCGGCGTGTACTACGAGAACACCTTCCAGTGGACCGACACGCTGCGCAGCATCGTCGGCGTACGAGAGGATTTCTACTATGCGGACGTCACCAGCAGCCTGAACGAGAACTCCGGCACGACGAACGCGCACATCACCTCGCCCAAGGCGAGCCTGATCTGGGGACCCTTCTACAAGACCGAGTACTTCCTCAACTGGGGCCAGGGGTTCCACTCGAACGACGCGCGCGGGACGACGATCACTGTGGATCCGAGCACCGGCGCTCCAGTGGAAAAGGTGCCGGCGCTGGTCAAGACGAAAGGAGAGGAGATCGGCATCCGCACCGAGGCAATCCCGAATCTGCAGTCGTCCCTCTCGGTGTGGCGCCTGACGCTGGGCTCGGAGCTGGTTTTCGTCGGCGACGCCGGCACGACGGAAGCGAGCCGGCCCAGCCTGCGCCGCGGCATCGAGTGGTCGAATCGCTACATCCCGAAGCCGTGGCTGATCTTCGACTTCGACCTGTCGCTTTCGTACGCCCGATTCACCGACAGCGACCCCTCGGGGAACTACATTCCCGGCGCCATCAACAAGGTGGCTTCCTTCGGCG
>DATJYC010000002.1:0-4335 GCA_035499735.1 Burkholderiales bacterium | reverse complement strand
CGGAACATCGTAGGACCCGAGGCGCTGGTCAGCTCTCCGCAGGACGTCGCTCCGTACGCGACCGATTGGCGCAAGCGCTATCGGGGCTCGCCTGCGGCCGTGGTGAAACCGGCCTCCACGGCCGAGGTCGCTGCGGTGGTTCGCGCTTGCGCGGAATCGCACGCCGCGATCGTCCCTCAGGGCGGAAACACCGGTCTGTCCGGCGCGGCGACGCCGGACGCGAGCGGCTCGCAGATTGTCGTGAATCTTTCCCGCATGAATCGCATTCGCGCCATCGACGCGCACAACAACACGATGACGGTCGAGGCGGGCTGCGTTCTGGCCAACCTACAGAAGGCCGCTGAGGAAGGCGGACGCCTGTTCCCGTTGAGCCTTGCGTCCGAGGGAAGCTGCGAAATCGGCGGCAACCTGTCGACCAACGCCGGCGGGACAGCGGTGCTCCGTTACGGGAACATGCGCGATCTCGTCTTGGGCCTTGAGGTCGTGCTGCCCTCCGGCGAGGTGTGGGATGGCCTGCGCGGCCTGCGCAAGGACAACACGGGCTACGACCTCAAGCAGCTCTTCATCGGCGCCGAGGGCACGCTCGGAGTGATTACGGCCGCGGTACTCAAGCTCTTTCCCCTTCCCCGCTCCGGCGCCACCGCCGTCGCGGCGGTGCGCGATCCGCAGGGCGCGGTGGACCTCCTGAACCGAATGCTCGAGTCCTGCGGCGAGCGTCTTACCGGATTCGAGCTGTTCTCCGATTTCTGCCTCGCGCTCGTACTGAAGCACTTCACCGATGTCCCGCCGCCGTTTGCGGCCCGCTTCCCCTACTACGTGCTCGTGGAGCTGTCCGACACGCGTGCGGATGATGGGGTCGCGAGGATGGCGGAGGACACGCTCGGTGCGGCGCTCGAGGACGGAATCGTTCTCGATGCCGCGATCGCGCAGAGCCAAGCGCAAGCGAGGGCGTTCTGGAGGCTGCGCGAGCTCATCTCCGATGCCCAGGCTCAGGAGGGATCGAACGTCAAGCACGACGTCTCGATTCCGATATCGCGGATTCCGGCGTTCATCCGCGCAACCGACGCCGAGCTGACGCGCGCTCATCCCGGCGTGCGTATGGTCACTTTCGGGCACGTCGGCGATGGCAACCTGCATTACAACGTGTCCGCGCCCGAAGGGGTTTCGGCCGACGCCTTCGTCAGGGAGCAATCCGCCATCAACCTCGTCGTTCACGACAGTGTCGCGCGCTTCCAGGGCTCGATCAGCGCCGAGCACGGACTGGGACAGCTGAGGCGGGAGGAAATCCGCCGGTACAAATCTCCGCTCGAGCTGGAGCTCATGCGCAAGATAAAGGCCGCGCTCGATCCGCGCGGCATCATGAACCCGGGGAAGGTTCTGTAGGCGCGCTGGACAAGCTTCGCTGGCGTGGTATACAGTAGCCCTCCCCAAAAGCCGAAGACACAAAGTTCGATCGTGCTCCTCGAAAACGCAGGGACTCGGGTGCAGTGGCGCTGGCGCTGGTGGCGCAGCTAGCCAGCAGTCGCTCGTGCGCCGCAGAAGATCGCGCCGCACACCCGCAGTCACGCAACGTTTTCGTGGAGCAGTCGAATGACTGAAGCAGAATTTCAGCGGCTTGCCGCTCAGGGTTTCAACCGCGTTCCCCTGGTTGCAGAAACCTTCGCTGACCTGGATACGCCGCTTTCGCTCTATCTCAAGCTCGCCAACCGCTCGAATACCTACTTGCTCGAGTCGGTCGAGGGCGGCGAGCGCTTCGGCCGCTATTCCTTCATCGGCCTCGCGACGCAAGTGCGTCTGCGCGCGGTGGGAAGGCTCGTGACCGTCACCCACGGCGACGCCGTCGTCGAGAAGTCCCAATCGGTCGATCCGCTCGAGTTCGTGCGCGAGTTTCTCTCCCGCTATCGCGTCGCGGAGCTGCCCGGGCTTCCCCGCTTCTGCGGCGGCCTAGTCGGCTATTTCGGCTACGACGCCGTGCGCTGGATCGAGGCGCGGCTCTCTGGAGGCTGGCTCAAGGCCGACCCCATCGGCTGCCCGGACATGCTCCTGCTCGTGTCCGAGGAGCTCGCGGTGATCGACAATCTGTCGGGCAAGCTCTACCTCGTCGTCTACGCCGATCCCGCGAAGCCGCGCGCGTGGCACGACGCGCAGGCCCGCCTCCGCGAGCTGCTCGGCGCGCTCAGGCTTCCTCTCACTCTTCCGTCCGAGCGCCGCGAGGGGCCGGTGGAGGTTACTTCGAATTTCAGCGGCGATGCGTTCAGGGAAGCTGTCGGGCGCGCTATCCGCTATGTGCGCGACGGCGACGTCATGCAGGTCGTGCTGTCGCAGAGACTTTCGCGACCCTATTCGGGAAGCCCGCTCACTCTGTACCGGGCCCTGCGCTCGATCAATCCTTCGCCTTACATGTTCTATCTGGATTTCGGCGAATTCCAGGTGGTCGGGGCTTCCCCCGAGATCCTCGTCCGCCACGAGCGCGGCACGGTGACCATCCGCCCGATCGCCGGCACGCGCCCTCGCGGCGCGACGAGCGAAAGGGACGTCGAGCTCGAACGCGAGCTGCTGTCCGATCCGAAGGAGCGCGCCGAGCACGCGATGCTCGTCGATCTGGGCCGCAACGACGTCGGGCGGATCGCGGCGACAGGGTCGGTGCGCCTCACCGAGAGAATGACGGTCGAGCGCTACTCGCACGTCATGCACATCGTTTCCAACGTCGAGGGCCGCCTGCGCGAAGGGCTTGACAGCCTGGATGTACTGCGCGCGGCGTTTCCCGCCGGGACGGTGAGCGGCGCGCCCAAGGTGCGCGCCATGGAGATCATCGACGAGCTCGAGCCCGACAAGCGCGGCCTGTACGCCGGCGCGGTGGGATACCTCGGCTTCAACGGCGACATGGATCTTGCCATCGCCATCCGCACCGCACTGGTCAAGGCAGGAAGGATGCACGTGCAGGCCGGCGCGGGTATCGTCGCCGACTCGGTGCCCGAAAGCGAGTGGCAGGAGACGCGCGCCAAGGCGAGCGCGGTGCTTCGCGCCGCCGAGCTGGCGATGGGCGGCCTGGACGCACAGGAGGGCTCGTGATACTGATGATCGACAACTACGATTCGTTCACCTGGAACCTCGTGCAATACCTGCGGGAGCTGGGAGGCGAGGTCGAGGTACGCCGCAACGACGAGATCGGTACCGCGGACATCGGGGCGATGCGACCGGGAGCGATGGTTATCTCACCCGGACCCTGCACTCCGACCTATGCGGGCGTTTCGCTCGCCGCGATACGCGAGTTTTCGGGCAAGATACCGATTCTGGGCGTGTGCCTCGGCCATCAGGCGATCGGCCAGGCCTTCGGGGGCGTGGTCGGCCATGCGGGGAGGGTCGTGCACGGCAAGACCTCGACGATCAGTCACTCGGGTGCCGGGGTGTTCAAGGGACTTCCCAGCCCCTTCCTTGCGACCCGGTATCACTCGCTTGCAATACTCCGGGCGAGCCTGCCGGCTTGCCTAGAAGTGACGGCCGAGTCCGAGGACGGTGAGATCATGGGAGTGCGCCACCGCGAGTTCGACGTGGAGGGCGTGCAGTTCCATCCCGAGTCCTTCCTCACGGAGCACGGACACGCATTGTTGGGGAATTTCCTGCAACGGGAGGCAGCATGAGCATTACGGTCCAGGAAGCGCTGACGCGCACGATCGAGCACCGCGAAATCTTTCACGACGAGATGCTCGATCTGATGCGCCAGATCATGAGCGGGCAGGTCTCGCCCGTGATGATCTCGGCCATCATCGTCGGGCTGCGGGTCAAGAAAGAGACGATCGGCGAAATCACCGCGGCGGCCCAGGTGATGCGCGAGCTGGCGACCAAGGTCGTTGTGAAAGACGCGGACAAACTCGTCGATATCGTCGGAACGGGCGGCGACGGCGCGAACAGCTTCAATATCTCCACCGCGTCGATGTTCGTGTGCGCGGCGGCGGGCGTGCGCGTGGCCAAGCACGGCAACCGCGCGGTCTCCTCGCAGTCGGGCAGCGCCGACGTGATCGAGGCTCTGGGGGCCAACATCAACCTTACGCCCGAGCAGGTGGGACGATGCGTGGACGAGGTGGGGGTCGGTTTCATGTTCGCGCCGGCGCATCACGCGGCCATGAAATATGCCGCCCCGGTGCGGCGCGAGCTGGGGGTACGCACGATATTCAATATTCTCGGCCCCCTGACCAATCCTGCGGGCGCCCAAATGCAGCTTATGGGCGTTTTCCATCCCGACCTGGTCGGCATCCAGATTCGTGTGCTGCAGCGGCTGGGAGCCCGGCGGGCGATGACCGTATACGGGTTGGAGGGTTTGGACGAGATTTCGGT
>DATJYC010000001.1:0-117764 GCA_035499735.1 Burkholderiales bacterium | reverse complement strand
ACGGGTGAAGAAAAAGCCGCTCGTAGTAGACGTCGACGATCCCACGTACAGCGGCGGCAAACGCCTCGGCGGCGCGGAATACGAGAAGTTCATCGCCGCGGGAGACGCCGCGTTCGAATGGTATCTGCCCGACGACGAATGGGACGCGATTACGCTCAATTACACCTCCGGCACGACCGGCAACCCGAAGGGCGTGGTCTACCACCACCGCGGCGCGTACTTGAACGCGATCTCGAACATCGTGAGCTGGGGCATGCCGCCTCACTCCGTCTACCTGTGGACGCTGCCGATGTTCCACTGCAACGGCTGGTGCTTTCCGTGGACCATGGCGGCCAACGCCGGGACCAACGTCTGCCTGCGCAGGGTCGAGGCCAAGGCGATCTTCGACCTGATCCGCGAGCACAAGGTCACGCACTACTGCGGCGCGCCGATCGTGCATTCGACGCTCATCAACGCGGACCCGAAGCTGCGCGAGGGCATACGCCACAAGGTGCACGCCATGGTGGCGGCGGCCGCGCCGCCGGCTGCGATGATCGAAGGCATGGAGAAGATGGGCTGGGAGCTTACGCACGTCTACGGCCTGACCGAGGTCTACGGGCCGGCCGCGGTTTGTGCCAAGCAGGACGACTGGAAGGACCTCGACATCGGCGGGCGCACCGAGAGGAACGGCCGGCAGGGCGTGCGCTACCTGATGGAGGAGGGCCTCACCGTGATGGATCCGGCGACGATGAAGGAGACGCCCGCCGACGGCGAGACCATGGGCGAGATCATGTTCCGCGGCAACATCACGATGAAAGGCTACCTGAAGAACGCCAAGGCGAGCGCGGAGGCCTTCTCCGGAGGCTGGTTCCACTCGGGAGATCTCGCGGTGATGCAGCCCGACGGCTACGTCAAGATCAAGGACCGTTCGAAGGACATCATCATCTCCGGAGGCGAGAATATCTCCTCGCTGGAGGTGGAGGACGTGCTCTATCGCCATCCGGCTGTGCTCGCGGCGGCGGTCGTGGCGAAGCCCGATCCGAAGTGGGGCGAGACACCCTGCGCTTTCGTGGAGGTCAGGCCCGGTGTCGAGGTCACCGAGCACGAGCTGATCCAGCATTGCCGCGCCCACCTCGCGCGGTTCAAAGCCCCGCGTGCCGTGGTGTTCGGCGTGCTGCCCAAGACCTCGACCGGCAAGATCCAGAAGTTCGTGCTGCGACAGCAGGCGAAGTCGGTCGAGGCCATCGAGTAGCGGACATGAACGCACCGGGCAAGCGCGAAGTCGAAGCGCCGTACGTACTACGGTCCGACAAGGACGGCATCGCGACCCTGACGCTCAACCGCGGCGAGCGCATGAACCCGCTGTCCACCGCGATGCTGACCGGGCTCCAGCACGAGCTCGACAGGCTTGCCGACGAGGACGCGGTAAAGGTCGTGGTGCTGGCGGGAGCGGGGGCGCATTTTTGCGCCGGCCACGACCTGCGGGAAATGCGCGAGCACCCGGCCAAGAAATGGCAAAAATCGCTGTTCGATCGCTGCGGCAAGGTGATGCTCTCGCTCGTGCGGCTGCCGCAGCCGGTGATCGCCCGGGTGCAGGGCGTCGCCGTCGCCGCGGGCTGCCAGCTCGTCTCGATGTGCGATCTCGCGGTGGCGAGCGATGCGGCGCGGTTTGCCCTCCCCGGGATCAAGAGCGGGATCTTCTGCACAACGCCTGGCGTCGGAGTTGCCCGAAACATCGCGCGCAAGCACGCGCTCGAGATGTTGTTTACCGGCGACCTAATCGATGCGAATACCGCGCTCTCCTGGGGGCTGGTGAACCGGGTGGTGGCGCCGGCTGAACTCGATGCCGAGGTGGACCGGCTCGCGCAGAAGATCCTCGCCCACAGCGGAGCGGTTGTCACCATGGGGAAGCAGTTCTTCTACGACCAGGTGGAGAAGGGACTGAAGGACGCGTATTCCCTCGCCTCCGAAGGAATGGCCTGCAACATGATGCTGGCCGACGCGGCCGAAGGCATCGACGCATTTCTCGCCAAGCGCAAGCCGCGCTGGCGCGGCAAGTAGAGCCCGCCACGCCGCTCCTGCCGCGCCGATGGCCGACGACATCATCCTCGAGACGCGCGGCCTCACCAAGGAGTTCCGGGGGTTCGTCGCCGTGAGGGACGTGAGCCTCAAGGTCGGGCGCGGGCGCATTCACGCGCTGATCGGCCCCAACGGGGCGGGCAAGACGACCTGCTTCAACCTTCTCACGCATTTTCTGGCGCCCACCCGCGGAAGCATCTTCTACAAGGGCCGCGACATCACCGGATCGGGACCGGCGGCGATCGCCCGCATGGGCCTGATCCGCTCGTTCCAGATCTCGGCGGTGTTCCCCCACCTGAGCGTGCTGGAGAACGTGCGGATCGCGCTCCAGAGCAAGCGCGGGGGCTCGTTCGACTTCTGGCGCTCGGAGCGCACGCTCGGCGAGCTCGACGACCGCGCGCGCGAGCTCCTCGGCTCGGTCGGGCTCGCCGAGTTCAAAGACGCGGTCGCCGTCGAGCTTCCCTACGGCCGCAAGCGCGCGCTCGAGATCGCGACCACGCTCGCGCTCGAGCCCGAGCTGATGCTGCTCGATGAGCCGACGGCAGGCATGGCGCACGAGGACGTGGAACGCATCGCCGCGCTGATCAAGCGGGTCGCCGCCGAGCGCACGGTTCTCATGGTGGAGCACAACCTCAATGTGGTCGCCAAGCTCTCGAACCACATCACCGTCCTCTCGCGAGGAGAAATCATCGCCGAAGGGGACTACGACGCCGTGTCGAAGCATCCCGACGTGATCCAGGCCTATCTGGGGACGGAGCATGCCTGAAGCCCCGCTGCTCTCGGTGGCCGGCCTGCAGGCCTGGTACGGCGAGTCGCATATCCTGCACGGGGTGGATTTCGAGGTGCGGCTCGGGGAAGTGGCGACGCTCCTGGGCCGCAACGGTGCAGGCAAGACGACGACCCTGAAGTCGATCATGGGAATGGTCGCTCGCCGCGAGGGCTCGGTCCGCTTCGAGGGCACGGAAACCATCTCACTCGCCTCGGACCGCATCGCCAGGCTGGGACTGGCTTTCTGTCCCGAGGAGCGCGGCATCTTCGCCAGCCTCGACGTGGAGGAGAACCTGCTCCTTCCCCCGGAAGTCCGGCGAGGCGGATTCGCTATCTCCCAGGTTTTCGGCTTGTTTCCGAACCTGAAGGAGCGCCTCTCCAGCCAGGGAACCAAGCTCTCCGGCGGCGAGCAGCAGATGCTGGCGATTGGCCGCATCCTTCGCACCGGCGCGAGGCTGCTGCTGCTCGACGAGCCAACCGAGGGACTGGCGCCGGTGATCGTCCAGCAGATCGGCCGGACCATCTCGCGGCTCAAGGCGGAGGGGTTTACCATCCTCCTCGTCGAGCAGAACTTCCGCTTCGCCTCGCGGGTCGCCGATCGGCACTATGTGATGGAGAACGGGCGCATAGTAGACATGATCCCGAACGCCGAGCTAGAGTCCAGCATCGCGAAGGTGCACGAGTACCTGGGCGTGTGAGATCGCACGGAATCGATCAACCATAGGAGGGGGCATGAGGGACTTCAAACGCAGTTTGTTCATCGCAACGCCGCTAGCGCTGGCTTCCGCAATCGCGGCATCGGGAGTGCAGGCGCAGATCTCGGGCGGCGTCGTCAAGATCGGCGTCCTGTCCGACATGTCGAGCCTGTACTCGGCCGTCGGCGGCCCGGGCTCCACCGTCGCGGCGCGCATGGCGGTCGAGGACTTCGGTGCCGCCAAGAAGGGCCTGAAGGTGGAGATCGTTTCCGCGGATCACCAGAACAAGGCGGACGTCGGTTCGCAGATCGCGCGCCAGTGGTACGACGTCGACGGCGTCGACGTGATTCTCGACGTACCCAACTCGGGTGTCGCGCTCGCCGTCAATCAGGTCACGCGCGAGAAGGGCAAGGCTTTCCTCGTCTCGGGGGCCGCAAGCTCGGACCTCACCGGCAAGGCGTGCTCGCCGAACACGATCCACTGGACCTACGACACCTGGATGCTCGCGCACGGCACCGGCAGCGCGATAGTCAAGCAGGGAGGGGATACCTGGTTCTTCCTCACCTCGGACTATGCGTTCGGCTACGCGCTCGAGCACGATACCGAAGAGGTCGTGCTCAAGTCGGGCGGCAAGGTGCTCGGCAAGGTCAGGCACCCGCTCAACACCCAGGACTTCTCCTCGTTCCTGCTGCAGGCGCAGGCGTCGAAGGCGAAGATCATCGGCCTTGCCAACGCCGGCGGCGACACGATCAACTCGATCAAGCAGGCGGCCGAGTTCGGTATCGTCAGGGGCGGGCAGAAGCTCGCCGGCCTTCTGGTGTTCCTCAGCGATGTCCACGGCCTCGGCCTGGACAAGGCGCAGGGCCTGATCTTCACCGAGACGTTCTACTGGGACCTGAACGAAGGCACCCGCGCCTGGAGCAAGCGCTTCGCGGCGCTGCACAACGGCGCGTACCCGACCATGGTCCAGGCGGGCGTGTACTCCGCGGTGCTGCACTACCTGAAGGCGGTGCAGGCGATCAAGAGCGACGACGGCACCAAGGTCGTGGCGGAGATGAAGAAGCTTCCCACCGACGATCCTCTCTTCGGGAAAGGCGTCGTCCGGGCGGACGGCCGCAAGCTGCATCCGGCCATTCTGGTCGAGGTCAAGAAGCCCTCGGAGTCGAAAGGGCCGTGGGACTACTACAAGATCCTCGCGACCATCCCTGCGGACCAGGCGTTCCGGCCGATGAGCGAGGGCGGCTGCCCGCTGGTGAAGTGACTTTCGAACGCAAGTCCGAAAGTCATCCCGAGCGCAGCGAGAGATCTCCGATCGGCACCGATTGCTCGGAGATCCCTCGGCCTTCGGCCTCGGGATGACGGGACACGCATGGAAATCTTCGGCATTCCGACGCAGGCGCTTTTCGGCCAGCTGCTGATCGGGCTGATCAACGGCTCGTTCTACGCGCTGCTTTCGCTCGGTCTGGCGGTGATATTCGGGCTGCTCAACATCATCAATTTCACGCACGGCGCGCAGTACATGATGGGGGCGTTCTGCGCGACCATCCTGCTCGAGAAACTGGGAATAGGTTATTGGTGGGCGCTTCTGCTTGCGCCGGTCATCATCGGGGCTACGGGCATCCTCATCGAGCGATTCATGCTTTCGCGGCTGTACAAGCTCGATCACCTCTACGGACTGCTGCTCACCTTTGGTCTCGCCCTGATCTTCCAGGGGCTGTTCCGCAACCAATACGGGTCCGCCGGAACGCCGTATGGTATGCCCGCGCAGCTCGAGGGCGGCCGCAATCTGGGATTCATGTTTCTGCCGAACTACCGCGCCTGGGTCATCGCCGTGTCCCTCGCCGCGTGTCTTGGGACCTGGTTCCTGATCGAGAAGACCAAGCTCGGGTCCTACCTGCGCGCCGCGACCGAGAACCCCGCGCTCGTGCAGGCCTTCGGCGTGAACGTCCCGCGCATGATCACGCTCACCTACGGCTTCGGCGTGGCGCTCGCGGCCTTCGCGGGGGTGATGGCGGGCCCGATCTACCAGGTGAACCCGCTGATGGGGGCCGACCTCATCATCGTCGTGTTCGCCGTCGTGGTCATCGGAGGCATGGGCTCCATCATGGGTTCGATCGTGACGGGATTCGCCCTGGGGCTGATCGAGGGCCTGACCAAGGTGTTCTATCCCGAGGCCTCGAACACGGTGATCTTCATCATCATGGCGATCGTGCTCTTGATCAAGCCGGCCGGGCTCTTCGGGACGCAGCGATGAGGGCCGCCTAGACCATGGCTGCAGTGCCCGAGCTCGTCGGCGCAGGCCGCCCGAACGGCCTTGTGCATCAGCGCGTGGCCTTTCTTGCGATGGTTGCGTTCTTCCTTCTCGCACCGCTCGTCGCCTACCCGATATTCCTGATGAAGGTGATGTGTTTCGCGCTGTTCGCCTGCGCCTTCAACCTGCTGATCGGCTACGGCGGGCTTCTGTCGTTCGGGCACGCGATGTTCCTCGGCACCGCCGGCTACGCCTCGGCGCACGCGGCGAAAGTGTGGGGCCTCACGCCGGAGCTCGCGATCCTCTTCGGAACCGCGTGCGCGGCGCTGCTCGGATTCGTGACCGGCCTCCTGGCCATCCGGCGTCAGGGCATCTACTTTGCGATGATCACCCTCGCGCTGGCGCAGATGATCTATTTCTTCTGCGTCCAGGCGCCGTTTACCGGAGGCGAAGACGGCATTCAGGCGGTTCCGCGCGGCATGCTCTTCGGGCTGATCGACCTGAGAAACCAGTGGGCGATGTACGCGGTCGTGCTCGCGGTGTTCTTCGGCGGCTTCCTGCTGATCTACCGCGCGATCCATTCCCCGTTCGGCCAGGTGCTGAAGGCGATCCGCGAGAACGAGCCGCGCGCGCTGTCGCTCGGCTACGACGTGAACCGTTACAAGCTCCTCGCGTACGTCCTTTCGGCGACGCTCGCCGGATTGGCCGGCGCGACCAAGGCGATCGTGTTCGAGCTGGCTTCGCTCACCGACGTTCACTGGACGATGTCGGGCGAAGTCGTGCTCATGACGCTGCTCGGCGGCCTCGGCACCGTGTTCGGGCCGGTCGTCGGCGCTCTGATCATCGTCGCCATGGAGAACTACCTGGCCCAGCTCGGATCCTGGGTGACCGTCAGCCAGGGAATTATTTTCGTGGTGTGCGTGTTGACCTTCCGCCGGGGAGTCATCGGCGAATTGGGGCGCTGGCTGAAGAAGCCTCTGTAGCATGCGGCGCCGCAGCGGCGCGTTTCGTGATAGGTTACAAATCGCTTGCGTCGCACCGCATGCGATGTGACAGAATGCAAGCCGTATATTTGGCCGCGTGAAGGGGAAACAGGCGGCCCGCGTCCGATCAAGGAGGAAACCATGCGCACGTTAACTAGTCTGTTCGTGGCCGCGCTCGCGGCTGCGTTGGCCGCGTGCAACGACGGCAGCGGAGGGTCCAGCTCGATGAACGACGGCAGCAATACGCCGGGGTCGCTCCAATGGAATCCGCCGCTGCGGATCGCCACGCTGACGGCAGCCGATTTCACCGCGCAGCTGAACGCGACTCCATCGGGCCAGCAGCTGCTTGCGCTGGTCAGCACGGGAACGCCAACGCCTGGCGCACTTCCTTGTGGCGTCGATTTCTACTACATCCAATACGGCACGGTCGACGGGGGCAACGGTGCCGCTGGTGCGGCAAATGTCGTGTCATCGACGAACGCGTCGGGCGCCTTGATGGTGCCGACCGGTGCCGCGCCAGCCTGCAGTGTGCAGAGACCGGTCCTTCTTTACGCGCACGCCACTCAGTTCAATCGCGCCGCGAACATGGCTGACATCACGAACCCGAACAACACGGAAGGGGCGCTGATCGCGGCGATGTTCGCCGCGTACGGCTATATCGTGGTGGCGCCCAACTATGCGGGCTACGACAGCTCGCCGCTCACGTACCACCCGTTCCTGAACGCCGCGCAGCAGTCTCACGAGATGATCGACGCGCTGACCGCCGCGCGCACGGCGCTCGGCAGCATCCCGACCACGACCGCCAGCACCAAACTGTTCGTCAGCGGGTACTCCGAAGGCGGGCACGTCGCGATGGCGACGATGCGCGCGCTGCAGGCGGCGTCAATCCCGTACACCGCGGCCGCGCCGATGTCCGGGCCGTATGCACTCGAAGCAACAGGCGATGCCATCTTTGGTGGGCAGGTCAACCTCGGCTCGACCGTCTTCGGACCGCTGCTCTCGACGAGCTATCAGCGGGCTTACGGAAACTTCTACCAATCTCCGACAGACGCGAGCAATATCTATGCGGCCCCGTACGCCGCCACGATCGACGCGATCCTGCCGAGCAATACGCCGCTCGCGACGCTGTTCCAGCAAGGGAAGCTCCCGCAGACTGCGGCGTTCAGCAGCACGCCGCCGACGACCAACGGCGCGATACCCCAGCTCGACGCCTTCTTCGTCGCCAACACGCCGCCGACCACGCCGCCGGCGCAGGCGCCCCTGTTCGCGCTCGGCTTCGCCGCGACGGGTTTTCTGACGCAAAACAGTTGGCGTCTGGCTTATATGGAAGATGTATTCGGGAATCCAGACGGTGCGCTGACGACGCCGCCGACCGCAGGCGTACCGAGGGCTGCGGTACCTCCCACCCAACCCGCGCGCCTCGCCCTCTACACCAACGACCTGCGCACCGCCTGGGCTCCGAACGCGGCGACTCTGCTGTGCGGCGGGAACGCTGATCCAACCATCTATTTCAGTGTAAACGCTCTCACCATGCAGGCTTACTGGGCAGGGGTTTTGCCGCCCAATGCCCTAACTGTGCTCGACGTTGACTCTGCGCCAACCGGGCCGAGCGATCCGTTCGCTGCAGCGAAGGTCGGTTTTGCAGGGGCCAAACAAGCGACAGCCCAGGCGGCGATAAACGCGGGCGCAACCGACGGTGGTGCAGCGGCCGTCACGCAGGCCTACCACGGCACGCTGGTGCCGCCGTTCTGCGCCGCTGCGGTGCGCGGCTTCTTCAGCCAATTCTGAGCGGAGGATCCCAACATGAAAAAAACGACGCCGATCACGATCCTCGCCGCCATCGCGCTGGGATTCTGGGCAGGCTACGCGTCCGCTCAGACGCAGACGTACGACAACTCGCTGCGGGCAGGCATCTACATCATCAAGTACAACGTCAAGGCGGACGACATCCAGGGTCCCTTCGTGCCGCCGGGCACGAACCTCGACGTGAACGATACGAACACGCTGTACCTTGCGTACGCCCGCCGCATCAACAAGGACTGGGATGTCGAGCTGGCGTTCGGCAATCCGCCGAAGACGGAGACGGTCGGAAAGGGACCGGCGACGCTGGGGTCGGCGCCCTACGATGGGCAGGTGCTCGCCACGGCGAAGTGGTTCTCGCCCTCGTTGCTTCTCCAGTACAAGTTTCTGGAGGAATCCTCGGCCTGGCGTCCCTACGTCGGGGTAGGCGTCAACTTCACGCACTTCTACGACATCCAGCCGACGGACGCGGGCAACGCGGCGACGGGCGGCCCGACCACGCTGAAGCTGACGAACTCGTTCGGCCCGGCGGTGAATGTAGGCGTCGCCTGGCACATCGACGGGCCGTGGCACGCCTACGCCTCGTACAACTACGCCAAGGTCAAGAGCGATGCCACTTTGACGACCGCCGGCATCGTTCGCACCACGACGATCAACTTCAACCCGAGCGCGATCGTGCTCTCGGTGGGGTACTCGTTCAAGGACTGGTGATCTTCCGCGCGGCGAGGCGGTCCATCTCCGCCTCGCTCATGCCCAGCACGCCCGAGAGCACCTCTCGCGTGTGCTGGCCGAGGAGGGGCGGGGGCATGCCGTACTCGACGGGCGTCTCGGAGAAGCGCATCGGGCTGGCCACGCCGGCGAGGGTGCCCGACAGGGGGTGCGGCTGCTCGATCTTCAACCGGCGGTGTTGCACCTGCGGGTTCTCGAAGACTTCCTTGTAGTTGTTGATCGGCCCGCAGGGCACGTTGGCGGCGTCGAACCGCGCGATCCAGTCCCGGCTGGTGCGCTGCCGGATGATTTCCTGAAGGAGGGGGATCAACGCCCCGCGGTTGCGGATGCGGTCCGGCATCGTCCTGAAGCGCGGATCGGACGCGAGCTCCGGGTGCTCCGCGGCCGCGCACAGGCTCGCCCACTGGCTGTCGTTGCCCGCGCCGAGGATGAGGTGCCCGTCGGCGGTGGGAAACACCTCGTAGGGAAGGAGGTTCGGGTGCGCGTTGCCCCAGCGCACCGGAATCTTCCCAGAATGAAAGTAGTTGGAGATCTGGTTGGCGCCGAACGCGACTATCGTGTCGAGGAGCGCCATGTCGATATACTGGCCCTTGCCGGTGCGCTCCCGGTGCAGCAGCGCGGCCGTGATCGCGAGGCTCGCGTACATGCCGGCCATCACGTCAGTGATCGCGATGCCGACTTTCTGCGGTCCGCCCCCCGGCAGCTCGTCGCGCTCGCCCGTGATGCTCATCAGGCCGCCCATGCCCTGGAAGATGAAGTCGTACCCCGGAAGGTGCGCGCAGGGGCCGCTCTGCCCGTACCCCGTGACCGAGCAGTACACGATGCCGGGGTTGGTCGCCCGCACGTCGTCGTAGCCGAGCCGGTATTTCGCGAGGCCGCCGACCTTGTAGTTCTCGAGCAGCACGTCGGACTTCGCGGCGAGGTCGCGCGCGATCTGCGCGCCCTCGGCCGTGGAGATGTCCAGCGTCACCGATTTCTTGCCGCGGTTCACCGAGAGGAAGTAGGCCGATTCGCCGGTCTCCTTCCCCTCCTTGTCCCTCAGGAAAGGCGGACCCCAGCTGCGCGTGTCGTCGCCCGACCCGGGACGCTCGATCTTGATCACCTCGGCGCCGAGGTCGGCGAGGTTCTGCGACGCCCAGGGGCCGGCGAGCACGCGAGTCAGATCGAGCACACGGATGTGAGATAGGGGACGCGCCATGGGGACGATTCAGGACGGGGCGATTATAATCCGTGTCGTTTTCTCCAAGACGACTTCAATGAAAATCCTGGTAGCGGTCAAGCGCGTGGTGGATTTCAACGTCAAGGTGCGCGTGAGGGCCGACGGCTCCGGCGTCGAGACGGCGAATGTAAAAATGTCGATGAATCCTTTCGACGAGATCGCGGTGGAGGAGGCGGTGCGGCTGAAGGAAGCCGGCACCGCCACGGAGATCGTCGCCGTGTCCTGCGGCGTCCAAGCCTGCCAGGAGACCCTGCGCACCGCGCTCGCCCTCGGCGCCGACCGGGCCGTGCTCGTCGAGACCGAGGCCGAGCTGCAGCCGCTCGCCGTGGCCAAGCTGCTGCGCGCGATCGCGCAGAAGGAGAGCCCGAGCCTCGTCATTCTCGGCAAGCAGGCGATCGACGACGACTGCAACCAGACCGGGCAGATGCTCGCCGCGCTGCTGGGGTGGCCGCAGGCGACCTTCGCCTCGAAGCTGAAGATCGCGGGCGACAAGGCCGAAGTGACCCGCGAGGTGGACGGGGGCCTTGAGACGATTGAGGTGAAGCTGCCCGCGGTCATGACGACCGACCTGCGGCTGAACGAACCGCGCTACGTCACGCTGCCCAACATCATGAAAGCGAAGAAGAAGCCCCTCGAGGTCCTCAAGCCCGACGCCCTGGGCGTCGACGTGGCGTCGCGTCTGAAGACGCTCAAGGTCGAGGAGCCGCCCAAGCGCAAGGCGGGCGTCAAGGTGCCCGATGCCAAGTCCCTGGTGCAGAAGCTGAGGGGCGAGGCGAAGGTGATCGCGTGAGCGTCCTCGTCATCGCCGAGCACGACAACGCGACACTCCGGCCGTCGACGCTGAACACCGTTGCCGCCGCCGCGAGGATAGGCGGCGAGGTTGCGATCCTGGTAGCGGGGTCGGGTTGCGCGGCCGTCGCGAAAGCGGCGGGAGCGGTGGCGGGCGTGAAGAGGGTGCTCCTCGTCGACGCCGAGCACTACAAGGACCAGCTCGCCGAGAATCTCGCCGCGCTCGTCGCCGGGCTGTCCGGCGCTTACACGCACATTCTGGCGCCTGCGACCTCCTTCGGAAAGAACGTTGCGCCGCGGATCGCCGCGCTGCTCGATGTCGCGCAGATCTCGGACATCGTCGACGTCAAGAGCCCCGACACCTTCGTCCGGCCGATCTACGCAGGCAATGCGCTCGCCACGGTGCAGTCGCTGGACAGGATCAAGGTCATCACCGTGCGGACGACCGGATTCGACGCGGTCGCGGCGAGCGGGGGCTCCGCTCCGGCGGAGAATTCGGCGGCGCTCGCGGACAGCGGGCTGTCGTCGCTGGTCGGGCGCGCCCTGACGAAGTCGGAGCGTCCCGAGCTGACCTCCGCGCGCGTCATCGTCTCGGGCGGGCGGGGCATGGGATCGGGCGAGAATTTCAAGCTGCTCGAGCCGCTCGCCGACAAGCTGCACGCGGCGATGGGGGCCTCGCGGGCGGCGGTGGACGCGGGATTCGTCCCGAATGACTGGCAGGTCGGGCAGACCGGGAAGATCGTTGCGCCCGACCTGTACATCGCGGTCGGGATCTCGGGGGCGATCCAGCACCTCGCGGGCATGAAGGACAGCCGGGTCATCGTGGCGATCAACAAGGACGAGGAAGCGCCCATCTTCCAGGTCGCGGACTACGGCGTGGTCGGAGATCTGTTCCAGGTCGTTCCGGAACTGGTCAAGGAGCTGGGGTAGGATTCGGAGGCATTCATGAGCGAATACAAGGCGCCGCTGCGCGACATGCACTTCGTACTGAACGAGCTGGCCGGGCTCGCCGAAGTCGCGCGCCTTCCCGGCTGCGAGGAAGTCAACGCGGAGCTCGTCGACCAGATTCTCGACGAGAGCGCGAAGTTCGCGACAGGCGTGCTTTCGCCTCTCAATCGGCCTGCCGACGAGGAAGGCTCCCACTGGGACAAGGGCAGGGTCACCACGCCCAAGGGTTTCAAGGAAGCGTACAGGCAGTTCATCGAGGGCGGCTGGAACTCGCTGCAGGCGCCGGCCGAGTACGGCGGGCAGGGGCTGCCGAAGATCGTTTCGACTCCGGTCGTCGAGATGTGGAAGTCGGCCAATCTTTCCTTCTCCCTGGTGACCATGCTCACCGCGGGCGCCGCCGAGGCGCTGATCCTGCGCGGCTCCGAAGCGCAGAAGAAGCAGTACCTGCCCAGGATGATCAAGGGCACTTGGTCCGGGACGATGAACCTCACCGAGCCGCAGGCCGGGACGGACCTCGCGCTGGTGCGGACCAAGGCGGTGCGCGAGGGAGACTACTACCGCGTCTCGGGGCAGAAGATCTTCATCACCTACGGCGAGCACGATCTGACCGAGAACATCGTGCACCTCGTGCTCGCGAGGGTCGAGGGCGCGCCCGAGGGCGTGAAGGGCATTTCGATGCTTCTCGTGCCGAAGTTTCTGCCGAACCCGGACGGCTCGATCGGGGAGAGGAACGGCGTGCAATGCGCCTCGATCGAGCACAAGCTCGGCATCCACGCGAGTCCGACCGCAGTGCTCGTATACGAGAACGCGGTCGGCTACCTCGTGGGCGAGGAGAACCGCGGCCTGGAGTACATGTTCATCATGATGAATCTTGCGCGCTTCGCGGTCGGCATGGAGGGCCTGTCGATTTCGGAGCGCGCGTACCAGCAGGCGCTGGCATACGCCAAGGAAAGAGTTCAGAGCCGCGACGTGGCGGGCGGCGGCAAGCCCGTGACCATCATCCACCACCCGGACGTCCGACGTATGCTGATGAGCATGAAATCGCAGGTCGAGGCGATGCGCGCGCTCGCCTACGTTGTCGCGGCGGCCGTGGACCGGTCGCTGAGGCACCCCGACAAGGCCGAGCGCGCCCGCAGCCAGGCCTTCGTCGACCTGATGATCCCGATCGTGAAGGGCTGGTTTACCGAGACCGGGATCGAGATTGCGTCTACCGGGATCCAGGTGCACGGCGGCATGGGGTTCATAGAGGAGACCGGCGCCGCGCAGCATCTGCGCGACGCGAGGATCACGACCATCTACGAGGGCACGACCGGAATCCAGGCGAACGACCTGATCGGCCGCAAGATCGCCCGCGAGGGCGGCGCGACCGCGAAAGAGGTCATCAAGGTGATGCGCGAGGTCGAAGCCGAGCTCGGGAGGGCGCCCGGGGAAGACCTGGCGGCGACCCGCGAGGCCTTCTCGGCGGCGCTGACCGCCGCCGAGGAATGCGTGTCGTGGATGGTGATCACCTACGGCAACGACATCCGTGCAGCGCACGCGGGTGCGGTGCCCTTTCTCAAGCTCATGGGAATCGTCTGCGGCGGGTGGCAGCTCGCGCGCTCGGCGCTCGTCGCGCAGCAGCGCCTCTCGGAGGGCAAGGGCGACAAGTCCTTCTACGAAGCGAAGATCAAGACCGCGCGGTTTTACGCCGACCACGTGCTCACACAGGCACCGGCGCTCCGCAACACCGTGGTTCACGGTGCCGCCGCGGTGATGGCGCTGGCCGAGGAGCAATTCTGAGCGGGACGGCAACCGCCTCGCAATATCGCGTTACCGATCGATACAATTTTTCACGGATCTTGCGGTCTAACCCCGGCACCATCCTATGGTGTCCTAGCCAGGGGTTCACGATGAACAAGACGCTGCCGCTGTCCGTCCGTCTGGGGGCCGTCGTCCTCGGTGTGCTGTGTCTGGCCTCCATGGCCCATGCGCAAGCCCGCCACGAAGTCAGGCGCGAGCACTTCAGCACACCGCACTGGACGTACGACAATCGCTTCCACCACGATCATTATTACCCGCAGATCGGCTACTCCGTGAGGGCGCTGCCTTCGAGCCGGGTCGCGGTCACATTTCGCGGCGCGCCGTTCTTTTTCCAGGCGGGGGTGTGGTACCGTCCGAACGGACCGGGTTTCGTCGTGGTCAGGCCGCCGATCGGTATCGTCGTTCCCGTGCTGCCGCCTTCCTACACGATAGTCTGGGTAGGCACTGCGCCTTACTACTACGCGAACGACGTGTTTTACGAGCAGGCCAGCGGAGGCTACGCGGTCGTGGCGCCGCCGGCGGGATACGTGGAGCAGGGCGAGGCTCCAGCCCAGGCCGCGGCACCGGCAACCGCACCGCCGGGGGGAAGCGCGGTCTGGTACTACTGCGAGTCGTCCAAGACCTACTACCCGTACGTATCCGAATGCAAGGAGGGGTGGAAGGAGGTGCCGGCCACGCCGCCGCACGGCTGAACCGGGCCGGCTGTCTAGTCGGCCGATGGGCGATGAGCCTGGATCAGGCGCTCGATCGCGGTGTGTGCTCGTGCGGCCGAGCGGGTGTCCTGAAGCAGCCGGCGGTCATGATGGGCGGCAAGCACGATTCCGAAGAGCTCGAAGGTCAGCTGCCAAGGGTCGGTCTGAGCATCGAGGTGGCCCTCGTCGACGGCGAGGCGAATCGCCTTGGCGACAGCGCCGCGCAGCTCGCGCTGCCCGGCGGCGAGCAAGTCGCGGATGGGGCCCGGACGATCGTCGTATTCGGCCGAGGCGGAAAGGATCAGGCTCGCGCCGCCGGGATCGTCCGCCTCGATCGACACGAGCCAATTGGAGAGCAGGGCGCGCAAGCGCGTCAGCCCGCGCGCTTGCTCGGGCGTGCCCGAGAACACGCGATCCTGGAAGAGTGCCTGTGCGCGCTTGAGCGCGAGGAGCTGGAGATCTTCTTTGGAGCCGAAGTGGGCGAAGAGTCCGCTCTTCGAGAGATCGAGCCTGCGGGCTAGCGCGCCTATGGTCAGGCCTTCGAGCCCGACCCGGCTGGCGAGGCTGACCGCCTCGTCGAGGATCAGGGTCCGGGTCTGCTCGCCTTTACCCACTTGGCGATCATAATACGAACGTTCGTGTCTGCGCAGATTCCATTGTTTTCAGATCGCTAGAATGAGATCTTTCCGGGCCGGGACACGTCACCCGCCTTCACATGTTCGGGTAATTCGGCCCTCCGCCGCCTTGCGGAGCGACCCAGACGATGTTCTGGCCCGGATCCTTGATGTCGCAGGTCTTGCAGTGCACGCAGTTCTGCGCGTTGATCTGCAAGCGATCGGAGCCATCCGCTGCCTTCACGAATTCATAGACGCCCGCGGGGCAGTAACGGCTCTCCGGGCCGGCGTATTTCGCGAGGTTGAGGTTGACCGGGAGCGACGCGTCCTTCAGCGTGAGGTGAACAGGCTGGTTCTCCTCGTGATTGGTGTTTGAGATGAACACCGAAGACAGGCGATCGAAGGTGAGCCTGCCGTCGGGCTTTGGATAGTCGATCGCTCGGGACTCGGCCGCGGGCCGCAGGCACTCGTGGTCGGCGTGCCGATGGTGAAGGGTCCAGGGAAACTTCCCTCCGAGGAGATACTGCTCAACGCCGACCATCATGGTGCCCGCGTAGAGGCCCTTCGACATCCACTGCTTGAAGTTGCGCGCGCGGTAAAGTTCGTCGAAGAGCCAGGATTCCCGGAATGCATCCGGATAGGCGGCGAGCTCGTCACCCGAGCGGCCCGCTCCGAGCGCCGCGAAGGCCGCCTCGGCCGCGAGCATTCCCGACTTGATGGCCGCATGGCTGCCCTTGATGCGCGCCGCATTGAGGAAACCCGCCTCGTCGCCGACGAGCGCGCCGCCGGGGAAGACGAGGCGGGGAAGCGACATGATGCCGCCCGCTGCGATCGCGCGGGCACCGTAGGCGAGGCGCTTGCCTCCCTCGAGGAAGCGGCGGACGTAGGGATGGGTCTTGTACCGCTGGAATTCCTCGTAAGGGCTCAGATAGGGGTTGGCGTACGCCAGTCCGACGATGAAGCCGACCGCCACCAGGCGGTCTTCCATGTGGTACAGAAAGGAGCCGCCGTACGTGCCGGGTTCGAGCGGCCAGCCCGCGGAGTGGATGACAAGGCCCGGCTGATGCCTGCCCGCTTCGATCTCCCAGAGCTCCTTGATCCCGAGTCCGTAAACCTGCGGATCGCACTCCGCGCCTAGGCGGAATCTCGCCATCAGCCGCCGGCCCAGGTGTCCGCGGCAACCCTCGGCGAACAACGTGTACTTCCCCAGCAACTCGATCCCCGGCTGGTACTGATCGGTGGGTTTGCCGTCGCGACCGATTCCCATGTCTCCCGTCGCGACGCCGCGCACCGCGCCTTTGCCGTCGTAGAGGACTTCGGACGCGGCAAAGCCCGGATAGATCTCGACGCCGAGCGCCTCCGCCTGCTTTCCCAGCCAGCGGCACACGTTGCCGAGGCTCACCACATAGTTGCCGTGGTTGAGGAAGCACGCGGGAAGAAAGGCGCCGGGGACTCTGAAGGCGCCTGATTTCCCAAGAAAGAGAAACCGATCCTCGACGACCGGCGTGCTGAGGGGCGCGCCGCGCTCCTTCCATTCTGGAAGAAGCTCGCTCAAGGCGCGCGGATCCATGACGGCCCCCGAGAGGACGTGGGCCCCGATCTCCGAGCCCTTCTCGATCACGCACACCCCGACTTCGGACTTCCGTTCGGCGGCGAGCTGCTTCAGGCGTATGGCGGCGGCAAGCCCGGCGGGGCCTCCGCCGACCACGACGACGTCGAAGTGCATCGATTCGCGGGCCACCGGCTCTCCGATATTGTGGGCTCGGCAAATTATAATGCGTGGCGGAGGATGTCCCGATGCCCGACAAGCCGCTGTGGCGGCCCAGCCAGGAGCGAATCGAGGAGGCGAACCTCACACGATTCGCGCGCCAGGCGATACGCGACTGGAAGCTAGGAATCAACGACTACCCGGCTTTCTACCGCTGGACGGCGGAGAAGCCAGAGCAGTTCTGGGAATCGGTGTGGAAATTCGCAGGGGTGCGCTCGAGCGCCAAGGGGGCGAGGGTGCTCGTCGACGGGCAGCGCATGCCGGGCGCGCGGTGGTATCCCGACACGAAGCTCAACTTCGCGGAGAACCTGCTCCGGCGGCGCGACACCTCCACCGCGCTCGTGTTCTGGGGCGAGGACCGGGTGCGGCGGCACATGAGCCATAGCGAGCTGTACGAGCAGGTGTCGCGCCTCGCCAGAAGCCTCCGCGATCTGGGCGTGGCGCCCGGCGACCGGGTCGCGGCGTACCTGCCGAACGTGCCCGAGGCGATTGCTGCGATGCTCGCGGCGGCGAGCATCGGCGCCACCTTTTCGACCTGCTCTCCGGATTTCGGGGCGCGAGGCGTGCTGGACCGCTTCGGCCAGATCGCGCCCAAGGTTCTGTTCGCGGCGGACGGTTACTTCTACAACGGCAAGGAGATCGATTCCCTCGGCAGGGTGAGCGAGATCGCCGCGGGGCTCCCCAGCCTGATCCAGGTGGTGATCGTGCCTTACGTGAGCGCCCGGCCCGACGTGTCCCGCGTCCCGGGCGCGCTGAGCTTCGAGGACTTCCTCGTCCCGAAGACGGTCGACGAGCTCCGGTTCGAGGCGCTGCCCTTCGACCATCCCTTGTACATCCTGTTCTCCTCGGGAACTACTGGCGTGCCCAAGTGCATCGTGCACAGCGCAGGCGGCGCCTTGCTCAAGCACCTGTGCGAGCAGCAGTTGCATTGCGACGTCAAGCCGGGCGACCGCGTGTTCTACTTCACCACGCTCGGCTGGATGATGTGGAACTGGTTGGCCTCGGGCCTGGCGTCCGGAGCGACGCTGCTGCTCTACGACGGCTCGCCGTTCATCGGGGAGGGCCGCATCCTGTTCGACTACGCCGACGCGGAAGGAACGACGCATCTCGGCACTTCCGCCAAGTTCATCGACGCTATCGCCAAGGCGGGCGTTGAACCCCGGAGAACGCACCGTCTGGAGGCGCTGCGCGCCGTGCTCTCGACGGGGTCGCCGCTGGCGCCGGAGGGCTTCGACTATGTATACCGGTCGATCAAGTCCGACGTTTGTCTTTCGTCGATTTCCGGGGGAACCGACATCTGCGGTTGCTTCGTGCTCGGCAACCCGATCCTGCCCGTGTGGCGGGGCGAGATCCAGTGCCGCGCTCTAGGCCTCAAGGTCGAGGTCTTCGACGAGAGCGGCGGCCCGGTCGAAGGGATCAAGGGCGAGCTCGTCTGCACGAAGCCGTTCCCTTCGCTGCCCCTCGGCTTCTGGAACGATCCGGACGGTGCGAAGTACCGCGCGGCCTACTTCGAGCGCTTCCCGGGCGTCTGGACCCACGGAGACTGGTGCGAGCTGACCAAGCACGGCGGCATGATCATATATGGGCGTTCCGACGCGGTGCTTAACCCGGGTGGCGTGCGCATCGGAACGGCCGAGATCTACCGCCAGGTCGAGCAGCTGGACGAGGTAGTCGAGTCCATCGTGATCGGCCAGACCTGGCCGCCGGGAGAGATCGGCGACGTGCGGGTGGTGCTCTTCGTCAAGCTCCGCGAGGGTCGCGAGCTTGATGAGGCGCTGGTCTCGAAGATCAAGGCGCGCATACGCGAGAACACCACGCCGCGCCACGTGCCTGCGAAAGTGCTCCAGGTCCGGGATATTCCGCGCACGAAGTCGAACAAGATCGTGGAGCTCGCGGTGCGCGAGGTCGTGCACGGCCGGCCCGTGAAGAACGTCGAAGCGCTCGCCAACCCCGAGGCGCTCGAGCAGTTCCGGAACCGCCCCGAGCTGGCCTGAGGCGCTCGCGGGCTGGAGCGGGGCGGCGATTTCGTGTACCATTCTCCATCCCATCCCCCTGGTTTGTGATGGCCAAGTATGTGTTCGTGTCGGGCGGTGTGGTTTCCTCTCTGGGGAAGGGGATAGCCGCCGCCTCCCTCGCCGCGATCCTCGAATCGCGCGGCATCAAGGTCACCCTTCTCAAGCTCGACCCGTATATCAACGTCGATCCGGGCACGATGAGCCCTTTCCAGCACGGAGAGGTGTTCGTGACCGACGACGGAGCCGAGACCGACCTCGACCTCGGTCACTACGAGCGCTTCGTTTCGGCCCGGATGAGAAAGTGCAACAACTTCACCACGGGCCAGATCTACGAGTCGGTGATCAAGAAGGAACGCCGCGGCGATTATCTGGGCCGCACCGTTCAGGTGATCCCGCACGTGACCGACGAGATCAAGGCGTTCATCACGCGCGGCGCGGGCGACGCGGAAGTCGCGATCGTCGAGATCGGCGGTACTGTAGGCGACATCGAGTCCCTACCCTTCCTCGAGGCGGTCCGGCAGATGGGCCTGGAGCTCGGGTCGAACAACACCTGCTACCTGCATCTCACGCTCGTGCCCTTCATCAAGAGCGCCGGCGAGATCAAGACCAAGCCGACGCAGCACTCGGTGAAGGAGCTGCGTGGCATCGGCATCCAGCCCGATGCGCTGCTTTGCCGCTCCGACCGGCCGATACCGGACGACGAGAAGAAGAAGATTGCTCTCTTCACCAACGTCCAGGCGAGGGGCGTGATCTCGGTCTGGGACGCGGAGTCGATCTACACGATTCCGTGGATGCTCCACCAGCAGATGCTCGACGAGATCGTCTGCCACAAGCTTGGCATCATCGCCAAGCCCGCCGACCTCAGGTCGTGGAAGAAACTCGTCGAGGCGCTCCAGAACCCGCAGCACGACATCACTATCGCCATGGTCGGCAAGTACGTGGATCTGACTGACTCCTACAAGTCCCTCAACGAGGCGCTGGTGCACGCGGGAATCCACACGCGCAGCAAGGTGAATATCCGCTACGTCGACGCGGAAGCGATTGAAAAGGAAGGCTTGGGCGCCACGCTCAAAGGGGTGGACGCAGTGCTGGTGCCCGGGGGCTTCGGCAAGCGGGGCGTCGAGGGCATGATGAAGGCGATCCAGTACGCACGGGAGAACAAGATTCCCTACCTGGGTATCTGCCTGGGGATGCAGCTCGCCGTGATTGAATACTCTCGCAACGTCGTTGGGCTAGCCGGCGCCAACTCGACCGAGTTCGACCGCGACACCCCCCACCCGGTGATCGCCTTGGTCACGGAATGGCAAGACCGGGACGGCCGCATCGAACGCCGCGACGAGAAATCCGATCTCGGAGGCACGATGCGGCTCGGGGCTCAGGGCGCCGGCCTCGAGGCCGGCAGCTTGGCGCGCAAGGTGTACGGCTCGGAAGTGATCAACGAGCGCCACCGTCACCGTTATGAAGCCAACAACCAGTACATCCAGAGGCTGAAGGACAAGGGACTGCGGGTTTCGGGACTGACGCAGCGCGAGCAGCTTTGCGAAATGATCGAGCTACCGTCGCATCCCTGGTTTATCGGCTGCCAGTTCCACCCCGAGTTCACGTCGACGCCACGCGCGGGGCATCCGCTCTTCACGGCCTTCGTTGAAGCTGCGCTTCAATACCAGGCGAGCAAGACCAAGACTGCCATCGCAGCATGAAGCTTTGCGGCTTCCAGGCCGGCCTCGACAGCCCGCTGTTTCTGATAGCCGGCCCTTGCGTCATCGAGTCCAAGCAGATGGCGGTCGAGACTGCGGAATCGCTCAAGGAGATCGCGCAGGAGATGGGCGTTCCGTTCATCTATAAGTCCTCCTACGACAAGGCGAACCGCAGCTCTGGCAAATCCTTCCGCGGACTCGGCATGACCAAGGGTCTTGAGATTCTGGCCGAAGTCAGGGAGAAGGTGGGCGTGCCGGTGCTCACCGATGTCCACGAGAAAGAGGACGTGCCCCAGGTCGCGGCCGCCGTCGACGTGCTGCAAACCCCGGCGTTCCTGTGCCGCCAAACGGATTTCATCCACGCTGTTGCCTCGGCCGGCAAGCCGGTGAACATCAAGAAGGGGCAGTTCCTCTCGCCGGGCGAGATGAAGAACGTAGTGGAGAAGGCGCGCGAGGCGAGCGGGCAGGACAACATCCTCGTGTGCGAGCGCGGGGCCTCGTTCGGGTACAACAACCTGGTGTCCGACATGCGCTCGCTCGCCATCATGCGCGAGACGGGCTGCCCCGTGGTGTTCGACGCGACACACTCCGTGCAGCTGCCGGGCGGGCAGGGCACGTCCTCGGGAGGCCAGCGGGAATTCGTGCCGGTGCTCGCGCGCGCGGCGGTTGCGAGCGGAATCGCCGGGATCTTCATGGAAACCCATCCCGATCCGGAGCACGCGCCCTCGGACGGCCCGAACGCTTGGCCCCTGGACCGCATGAAGGATCTGCTGAGAACACTTAGAGACCTCGACGCGCTGGTGAAGAAGCAGGGCTTCGCGGAGCAAAGGCTCGGCGCCCACAGGAAAGAGAAGAAATGAGCTCGATCGTCGACGTGGTCGCAAGGGAAATCCTCGATTCGCGCGGCAATCCCACCGTCGAGGCGGATGTGCTGATCGAGTCCGGCGTGATGGGCCGCGCCGCGGTGCCTTCCGGAGCGTCGACCGGCACGCGCGAGGCGCTCGAGCTTCGCGACAGGGACAAGGGCCGCTATGGCGGCAAGGGGGTTCTCAAGGCGGTCGAGCACGTGAATACCGAGATTTCCGAGGCGATCATGGGGCTCGACGCGCAGGAGCAGACCTTCATCGACAAGACGCTCATCGAGCTCGACGGCACGGACAACAAGTCGCGCCTGGGCGCCAACGCGATCCTCGCCGTGTCCATGGCGGTTGCCAAGGCCGCCGCCGAGGAATCCGGCCTGCCTCTGTACCGCTATCTCGGGGGTTCGGGGGGCATGCAGATGCCCGTACCAATGATGAACGTGATCAACGGCGGCGCTCACGCGGACAACAACCTCGACATCCAGGAGTTCATGATCGTGCCTGTCGGAGCCGCGACCTTCAGGGAGGCGCTCCGCTGCGGGGCCGAGGTATTCCACGCGCTCAAGGGCCTGCTCGAAGACCGTCGCCTGTCCACCGCCGTGGGCGATGAAGGCGGCTTCGCGCCCAACCTGCAGAACAACGAGGCGGCGCTGCAGCTCGCGCTCGAGGCAATCGAGCGCGCCGGATACCATGCCGGGACCCACGTCGCGCTCGCGCTCGACTGCGCGAGCTCGGAGTTCTATCAGGACGGCAAGTACGTCGTGGATTCGAAGAAGCAGAAGCTCGGTTCCTCCGAGTTCGGGGACCTGCTCGCCTCGTGGGCGGGCAAGTACCCGATACTCAGCATCGAGGACGGCATGGCCGAGTCGGACTGGGACGGCTGGCGCACGCTCACGGAGAGGCTGGGGAGGAAGGTTCAGCTGGTGGGTGACGACGTGTTCGTCACGAACACCAAGATCCTGCGCGAGGGAATCCAGCTCGGGATCGCCAACTCGATTCTCATCAAGGTCAATCAGATCGGGACGCTCACCGAGACGTTCGCCGCCATCGAGATGGCCAAGCGCTCGGGGTACACGGCGGTCATCTCGCACCGGTCGGGCGAAACAGAAGACACGACCATTGCGGACATCGCCGTGGGAATGAACGCCCTGCAGATCAAGACGGGCTCGCTCTCGCGCTCCGACCGCGTTGCCAAGTACAACCAGCTGCTCCGCATCGAGGAGGATCTCGGCGAGGCGGTCGGCTATCCGGGACGCGAGGCCTTCTACCAACTCCGATGAGAACTCTCACCTGGACGCTCGCGGCTTTCATACTGCTCCTCCAGTATCCGCTGTGGTTCGGCAAGGGCGGCTGGCGGAAGGTATGGAGCCTGGAGCACCAGGTGCAGGAGCAGAGACAGACCAACGCGGCCCTCGCGCAGCGGAACAGCGCCCTCGACGCCGAGGTGCGAGACCTGAAGCAGGGCTTCGAGGCCGTCGAGGAGCGCGCGCGCTACGAACTCGGCCTGATCAAGCAGGACGAGGTCTTCTTCCAGGTGGTGCCCGCTGGCCCGGGCGCCAAACCCTCGCGTTAGCCGGACTACTCCTTCGGGGCCTCGAGGTCGCCCAGCCACGCCAGCAGGTCGAGAAACGGCCCTGGCGAAGTTTCTCGGAAGCCGCCTACCCCGATCTGCTTCAGGATCGCCGCGCCTTCTTCGTTCGAATCCATCTTGATCAGGACCGCACGGAGCCTTTCGATCTGCGCGGTGGAGATCCTGGGTGAAGCTACAAGGGGTACGGTCACGAGATCGCGGCTGCGCGCTATTACTCTCCCACCTTTCTTCTCCCAGGTACGTCCTACCGCGGAGAACGAAGCGACCACGCCGACGTCGAAAAATCCGTTTTCAACGGACCATCCGATCGCCGCCTGGTCGCGCATGCTGCGAACGTTCTGCTTGGCGATGGCGATCTGGTTGTCGCGCAGCATCGCCGCGGCGATACGCCACATGTAGGAATACCGGTCGGGCGTGACGAGGGTCTTTCCGTCGACTTGCATGATCGACCGGATAGGCGAATCCTTCGGGACGATGAAGAACGCGTATCCCGTCTCCTTCGCGACGACGACGGGCTGGTACCCGAAGTCGCGAATGGCCTCGGCCAGTACGTCGACCGGCCGGGAAAGGATCAGGGAGTACGAGCGCGCGCGCACCGAGCTTCGCAACACCTTGACGTCACGCACGGCGACCAGCGACACGGGTGCGCCCAGCGCCCTCTGGAGGGTCGCCTTGAATCCTTCGTAGCGCAACGCGATCTCGGTGGCGTCGACATTCCCCGCTGCGCCCTCGTTGACCGCGAGAATGAGAGGCTGCGCCCCTCTCGAAGAGGGACCCTGGGCAATCGAAGGACCCGCACTCAGCAAGCCGACGTGCAGGGCCAGCAGCGCGGCGCGGACAATCATGGCCTGACGATCCTCAGGCGCTCTTCCGTAGTGGCGTAGTCGAAGCCGTTCCGGTTGAACACCGCGGCAGCCGCATCGCTGCGGAGGAAGTCCAGCCACGCCTTGGCCGTGTCCGGATGAGGCGCATTGCGGATCACGGAAACCGCCAGCTCGTCCCTGAAATTGCCTTCAGGAGGAAGGGGAACGTAGTCGAATTGCTCCGGAAGCCTGGACTTCAGGTAGTCGCCGAAGTGATAGTACATCGGCGCGACATCCGCTTTCCCATCGGCGATGAACTGCGGGTTTTCGCGGTGATGCACCGCTACGGGCGAGATCGTGTTTGCTTTGCCGAGGATCAGCTCGGGGAATCCGTTCCCGCCCTGTGCACGGAGCGTGTTCGAGTAGCTCTCGAAGGACGCGGGCTCGCGCACTGGGGAAGATATCGCGACGCGGACATCGTCTCTGGCGAGGTCGGCGATCCCGCGAATATTCTTAGGGTTGCCGGCCCTGATCAGGAGCACGACGCCCCTGTTACGCGTATAGATCGACCATTGGTCGATGTATTTCGCCGCGGCCAGCCGCTTTTGCTGCCGCGGTCCAGTCATGAAGACGTCCGGCCACAGTTTGTCGGGGCGCACCTCGATCCAAAGGTTGCCCATCACGAACTCCCCGGTTTGCATCGCATCGATCAGTCTGCCCGGAGGCGTCGTCGCATAGAAGATCCGCTCTGTCCTCACGTTCTGATGAGGCGGGTGTCCTTTTGCCCATTCGCGGAACGCCGGCAACAGCTCGGGGAATACGCGGTACTGATTCCCGGCCATGAAAATGACCAAGTCCGGACTCTGGACGCTCCCGTGGAGATCGAGGACGACATTCGACTTCTCTGAGACGTACGGTTTGGCCTGAGGCGAGAGCGCCTCGGGGAGCTCCGGAGGCCAAACGAGAGTGTCTCGAGATTGGCCGAGCCCTGCGGTGGGCAAGCAGCACCAGAACGACGCAACGATGTTCGTGACGAGACGCCCGACACGCCGAAGCATGCTGTCCCCCCTTCTTGTGTTGTCAGCTCAGACCGTGATCCGATCACTGAGATCCGCGAGCCGGATCAGGTCCGCTTGAGGGAATCTAGCTAACCCGAGGGATTAAATCCCGTCGGGCATTCAAGACACTTGCTGTCAGGTATTCCCGGAAAGCGGCGCACTTTGAGACCGCGAATAGGGTCTCAAGAAGCGCGTTGGACCGCTATGGAGGATTTCCGGTTGGAGAGAAGACCGGTCAGGCGGTCGCGCCGGCGCAGCCAAATCGTGTGCGAATTTCCCGCATGCCGTCGTCATCGCCCAGGCCTGCGCCGAATTCGCCCAAGGAAGTGCGCGTTTCCCTTGCCAGCGCCATGCGGTAGTAGTCGAGGGACTTCGCCAGCGCATCGCAGGCTGCCGGTGTTTCGTGGAGTCGGTTCCGCTCATGTGCAAGCTGGAGGGAGAGCCTGCTCGCCGACCAGTAGTCCTGCGCCGCGGCGAGCGAGGGCACTGCCTGCTCGAGGGCATAGCTCAGATTCCCGCGCGAGTCAGCCGACGACGGTTCGATCGCCGCCGCGGAAAGCAGCAGCGCGGTCAGCATGTACAGCGTGCGCGTCTTCATCGTTCCTCCGGGTATCCAGATCATGGCCGGCTTTCCGGCCCCAAGGGGTATAAAGCAACGGGGATGCCAGGCGTCCCGGAGACTGGAGAGCCGGGCTCTAAGCGTGACTTATTCACGCCCCGAGCGCTGACTCCACAGTCCGGCCGCCACTCAAAAGCACCGCGGCATCAGTGAGATACCACCTATCAGTCGCGTTCCCCGGCCGGCGTCTATAATCGGCCGCATCTCACGGATCAGCCCGCCGCGGTGAGGAGTTTTCGCCATGAAGCTCAGCCACGAGCACGTTAGACAGTTCGAGCGCGACGGCTATCTCTTCTTTCCGAGTCTGTTCCGAGCGGAGGAGATCAAGGTGCTGACCGAGGAGGTCCCGCGACTTTACGCTCAACGCCGGCCGGAGAACGTGCGCGAGAAGGGCAGCGATGCCGTTCGAACGAATTTCGCCGCGCACCTTTACAGCCTTCCGTTCGCGAAGCTCGCCCGTCATCCGCGCATGGTCGAGCCGATTGTCCAGATCTTCGGCGAAGATGTGTACATGCACCAGTTCAAGATCAACGGGAAGATGGCCTTCGACGGCGACGTCTGGCAGTGGCACCAAGACTACGGCACATGGAAGAACGATGACTGGATGCCCGAGGCCCGAGCGATGAATGTCGCCATATTCCTGGACGAGGTGAACGAGTTCAACGGTCCGCTGATGCTGATCCCGGGGAGCCACGAGCGCGGCGTCCTCGAGGCGAGGCACGATCTTTCCACGACCAGCTATCCCCTGTGGACCATCGACCACGAAACGATCGCGAAGCTCGTGCAGCGCGGCGGCCTCGTCGCCCCCAAGGGTCCGCCCGGATCGATGATCCTGTTCCACTCGTGCCTGGTGCACGCGTCCACATCCAACCTGTCGCCCTGGAACCGGGTGAGCGTCTATCTGAGCCTGTGCGCTGTGTCGAATCACATCCGGCGATTCAAGCGTCCCGAATACATTGCGCACCGGGATTTCACGCCGCTGCGCTGCCTGCCGGACGATTGCCTGCTCGAGGACTACGAAGTGCCGCTTCCCTGGAAGGACGGCACCCCGGCGGAGGCCCTCAAGCCGCTCGCCGCGGCGTAGACTCCGATGAACCTCCACGCGAAGCTGCAGGAGCGCGAGGCTCAGGGCAGGCCCCTCCGCGTCGGCGTGATCGGCGCAGGCAAGTTCGCGGCGATGTACCTCGCCCAGGCCACGCGCACGCCGGGCGTACACATTGCGGGAATCGCCGATCTCTCGCCCGAAGGCGCGCGTGCGAACCTTGCCCGAGTGGGATGGAAGCCCGAGAGCTACGCCGCGGCATCACTGGACGCGGCGCTGAAGGAAAGAAAGACGCACCTTTCGGAGGACTGGGAGGGCTTGGTATCCCACCCGTCGATCGACATAGTGATCGAGGCGACGGGAAACCCGATTGCAGCCGTCGCGCACGCGCTCGCGGCATTCCACAACCGCAAGCACGTAATCATGGTCACCGTGGAGGCCGACGCGGTCTGCGGACCGCTGCTCGCGAAAAAGGCCCGAGAAGCGGGGGTGGTCTACAGCCTGGCCTACGGCGATCAGCCGGCGATCATCTGTGACCTCGTCGATTGGGCCCGCGCAGCCGGATTTCCGGTCGTCGCCGCGGGGCGCGGCCACAAATGGCTCCCGCACTTCGCGCAATCGACGCCCGAGACGGTATGGCAGCACTACGGGCTCACCTCCGAGCAGGCACGCCTCGGCGGGCTGAACCCGAAGATCTTCAATTCCTTTCTGGACGGCTCGAAGCCTGCGATCGAGTGCACCGCCGTGAGCAACGCGACGGGGTTGACGCCCGCGCCGGATGGTCTGGCGTATCCGAGCGCGTCGATCGACGCGTTGCCTGCGATCATGCGGCCCAGGTCCGAGGGAGGATGCCTCCACCACAAGGGCCAGGTGGAGGTGGTTTCGTCGCTGGAGCGCGACGGAACCGCGATACCCTACGACATCCGCTTCGGCGTCTGGGTGGTATTCGAGGGGGAATCGGACTACATCCGCCGCTGCTTCCTGGAATACGGGGTGCGTACCGACCCCTCGGGGCGCTACGCATGCATGTACAAGCGGTGGCACCTCATCGGGCTCGAAGTCGGCATCTCCGTGGCCTCCGTTGGACTCCGTGGCGAGGCTACGGGCTGCCCGTCGGGATTCCGCGCGGACGCCGTCGCGACGGCGAAACGGGACCTGCGAACGGGAGAATTGCTTGACGGCGAAGGGGGTTACACTGTGGTGGGTAGGTTGATGCCGGCGGCCGAGTCCCTCCGCTTGGGGGCGCTGCCCCTGGGGCTCGCGCATGAAGCCAAGGTCCTCAGGCCCGTTCGGGCTGGTGCGCCCTTGCTGTGGAGCGACGTGGCCGTCGACGGCTCCAGCGCCGCCGTGAGGCTACGCCGGGAGATGGAGGACGGATTCAGGGTGCCGATGCAGCGCACCACATATGACAACGTGGTATGACGGAAATGTAACGGTCTGGAATTCCTCGCCATTCCACGGCAAATATAGTGTAATGCGAAGTTCAGGGAGGGAGCGGGCTGGGGGCGGCCTGTTCCAGTTCCAGGGCAGGAAAACCATGAAAACTACATCTAGACCGCTAACGCTGGTTCACGATTCGGTCGAGGCGAAGCTCGCGCCCCTGAAAGTGCTGGTCATAGACGATCAGTCTACGGGGCGCATCGTCCTCAGCGAAATCATGAGAGGCTTGGACGCCAGCCTCGAAGTCACCACCTTTGCCGATCCGCTCGAGGCCATTGAGTTCGCACGCCGGCATGCCGTCGACATGGTGCTCACCGATTACAAAATGCCGAACCTGGACGGAATCGAGGTGATCCGGCGCTTGCGGCGCATCTTCGGCTACGAGGACGTGCCCATCGTATGCATCACTGTCGTGAACGATCGCGAGGTGCGGTACCGTGCTCTCGAGGCCGGGGCGACCGACTTCCTCATCCGCCCCATCGACCGGCTGGAATGCGGTGCCAGGTGCCGCAATCTGCTGAGTCTGCGCCGCCATGAGATCCTGAAGAAGAACCGCACGCGGATCCTCGAACAGAAGATCGACGAGGCGACGCGCGAGCTGCGCCGGCGCGAGGTGGAAACGCTGTTTCGGCTCGCCAAGGCCGCGGAACAGCGCGACAAGGTCACCGGTATGCACTTGGTGCGCATGGCAAAGTACTCTGCCCTCATCGCCAGAGGGGTGGGCCTGTCTGCCGCCGAGCAGGACGCGATCGAGCTTGCAGCTCCGATGCACGACATCGGAAAGATCGGCATTCCCGACCGCATCTTGCAGAACCCTGGCAGGCTCGACGGCAACGACCTGCGCGTCATGCAATCGCATGCGCGAATCGGGTACGACATGCTCAAGGACAGCTCCTCCGGTTATCTGCAGATGGCCGCCGTGATCGCGCTCGGGCATCACGAGAAGTACGACGGCAGCGGCTACCCCACGGGGCTGCGGGGCGAGCACATCCCCCTGGAGGCGCGCATCGTCGCGATCGCGGACGTCTACGACGCTCTGACGTCGGTGCGCCCTTATAAGCCGGCGTGGCCGGTCGACGAGGCGCTCGCGTACATGGAAGACCACGCTGGACGCCACTTCGATCCGAAGCTCGTGGAAATCCTTTCGCGCGAGCGCGACGAAGTCCTGTCTATCGGCGAGCGCTTCGCCGACCAGATCGCGGAGTAACCGCAACCCCGATGGCGTCGAACTCGCTCCTCGCGCGCCTCCGCGGTCGCATAACCGGCGGCGCGGACACCGAGCAGGAGCAGGCGAAACTGCGCCTCGGCGTCGGGCTGGTGCTGTTCCTTTACCTTCTGCCCCACGCTGTCGGCGAGGGCGGGCCGAACGCCCTGCTGTTCGCCGCGATGGGTTGCTATCTGGTCCTATGCGTGACGGTCCTGGCCTGGATCCAGGTCGCGCCGCGAGCGACGCCTCCGCGGCGCGTTTTCGCCGCCTTCCTGGACATCGGCTCGACTTCCGCGTTCATGTACTACTTGGGGGAGTCGGGGGCGGTTCTGTACACCATTTATCTCGTGGTCATGTTCGGACACGGGTTCCGCTACGGAAAGCCGTACCTGTACAACGCACTGGCCCTGAGCGTCCTCGGCTTCGGCCTTGTCCTCTCGTTCAGCGAGTACTGGATCGAAAACCGAACGCTCGGCCTCGGGCTTCTCGTGGGAATGATCGTGCTCGCGTTTTGGGTCGGAAAGATGGTGACGCGTCTGTTCGACTCGTTGCGTCGCGAGGAAGCCGCGAACCAGGCGAAGCGCAGGTTCCTGTCCACCGTCAGCCACGAGATGCGCACTCCGCTGAACGCAATCATCGGCATGAACGATCTGCTGCGCGATACGCAGTTGAACGCCGAGCAGGCGGAGATGGTGAAGGCGATGCACGAAGCATCGCACGCCATGCTCAAGCTCATCGAGGACGTGCTGGACATCTCGAAGATCGAGGCAGGCAAGGTCAGCATCGAGGAGACCGATTTTGACCTGCACAGCCTAATCAACGGGACAGCGGTAGTGCTCGGCCCACAAGCCGAGATCCGGGGCCTGCAGTTCAGGGCGCACGTCATGCCGGAGGTTCCGCATGCGCTGCGGGGAGATCCGTACCACCTGCGGCAGGTGCTCTACAACCTCATCGGGAACGGCATCAAGTTCACCCAGGCGGGCAGCGTCAGCCTCACGGTTTCCAGCCTGGGTGAAAGCGACCATGCGGTCCGCCTGAGGTTCTCCATCGAGGATACGGGCATCGGCATCGCGCCGGAGGCGCAAGACCGAATCTTCGAGAGCTTCACGCAGGCGGACGAATCGACCACGCGGCGCTACGGCGGAACCGGATTGGGAACCACGATCTCCAAGCAGCTGGTGGAGATGATGGGAGGCCAGATCGGGTTGCAGAGCACGCCGGGCAAGGGCAGCACTTTCTGGTTTGAACTGCAGCTCAAGAAGCAGATCGCGGGTCAGGCCCCCGAGACATCCTTCCGGCTGAACGACACCCGCATCATGCTCCTCGGCTTTGCGGAGGCGGAGCTTCGCGCGCTCGAGCACGACCTCTCCACGTGGGGAGCGCGTACCGGGCGTGAAGCGGGGCCGGACGCAGCGGGGGCGCGGCTCGCGGAAGCACAGTCACTCGGGCACCCCTACCATCTTGTGCTGATTCGTGAGGCAGGGGAGATCGAGCACGCGCGCCTTGTCGGTCGCCTGAGCAGTCTTCGCGGCCAGAAGCATCCTCCCTTGGTGCTATGCGGGCGTGGCCTTTCCCAGGATCGCACGGCCGCGGCGCTGGCCAGCGGGTTCGCGGCGGTGCTCGAGTTGCCTTTCAAGAAGCGGCTGCTGTTCAACGCGATCCATTCCGCGACCGCCGTCCAGGAAAGCCAGGAAGGGGTCATATCGCTCAGCGACTACTACGCGGCGCGCGACGCCAACAAGCGCCGCTATCAGGTACTCGTGGCGGAAGACAACGCGGTCAACCAGCGTGTCATCGTGGGGATACTGGAGCGCGCGGGACACAGAGTCAGGGTGGTGGGCGACGGCGAGCAGGCGCTCGACGTTCTTGAGAACGAGCGTTTCGACGTCGTGATCATGGACCTGAACATGCCGGAGCTGGGCGGGCTGGACGCGGCGCGCGCCTACCGTTTCATGGATCCGGAAGCGGTGCATGTTCCGATCATCATGCTGTCCGCGGACGTGACCGCGGAAGCTCGAAAGGAATGCGAGGATGCGGGCGTGGACGCGTTCCTATCCAAGCCGGTCGAGGCGCGCCGGCTGCTGGATACGATCGCGCACCTCGTCTCCAAGCGGGCGAGCGAGCAGGCGGCCGCGGCCGAGAGCGTCGCGGAAGCCGAGCCAGCGATCATCAACGCGGCCGCGCTGGCCGAGCTCGAGCTGATCGGCTCGGGAGGCAGTTTCATGCCGGAACTCGTCAACGGCTTCATCCAGGACGGCGAGGCCCTGCTGCGGCAGATGGAGGCCGCGATAGCCGCCAAGCAGTACGACGGCTTGAAGGATCTGGTTCACGCGATGAAGGGCTCGGCGGTGACGCTGGGTGCGGATCAGCTGTGCAAGACGTGCGTGGGCATCAATGCACAGACGAGCTCGGAGCTGGAAGCGAGCGCGCCGAGGGCGCTCAAGCTGGTGCGCGAACACTTCCAGCAGACACGCGCGTCGCTGCTGGAGTATCTGAGGAAGAGCCAAAGCGCCGCGCGCTAGCGGATCAGGGTTCGGGTCAAATGATCGATTCAGCACTGCGGGATCAGGTAATCCACCGCCTCCTTGCCTCATCCGATGCCAAAATCTCCGCGGCGGAGGTCACCGACGCGACTTCACTCCGAGACGATCTGGACATCAGCTCTCTGATTCTCATCACGCTCGCGTCCGAGCTGGAGGGCGCCTTGGGTGTCGAATTCGACGACGAGGAGCTGAGCCGCATCCAGAGCATAGGCGAGCTGTTCGAGGCGATCGAGAAAAGCCAGCGGCGCTCGCGGTCGGCGTGACGCGGTTCCGATCGATGGCCTCTCGGCGCGTGGCGATCACCGGAGTGGGTCTGGTCTCGTGTCTGGGGCACGAGTATCCCCGGGTCGTCGAAGCTCTTCGGGCCGGAGCGAGTGGCGTGCGCGGCATGCCGGAATGGGAAGGTTTGGGCCTCAAGAGCCGGGTGGCGGGTGCGATTGCCGGAGTGGAGTCCAAGCTCGAGCGCACGCCGATCCCGAAGAGACTGCTGCCGACGATGTCGGAAGCGTCCAAGTACTGCTGCATCGCCGCGCTCGATGCGGTCGGGGATTCCGGCCTCTCGGAGGCCGAAGTGCAGTCGGATGCCACAGCCTGCATCGTCGGGACGGGTATCGGGAGCGTCGAATCGATCTACGCCGGGGGACGGCAGGTCTACGCCGGCGAGATCTCCAAGCTCAGCCCCTTCGTCGTGCTGAAAGGCATGGCGAGCTCCTCGAGCGCGGCGGTGGCCAACCTGCTCAAGGTCCACGGTCGCAGCTACTCGATCAGCTCGGCCTGCTCGACATCCTCGCACAGCATCGGGACGGCGTACGAGCTCATCCGCAATGGTCTCGTGGAGCGCGTGATCGCCGGAGGAGGGGAGGAGGTGCACCCGCTGATCACCGCGGGATTCCAGGCACTGAGATTCGCACTCTCCTCGAAGTACAACGACACCCCGGAACGCGCATCCCGCCCGTACGATCGCGAGCGCGACGGCTTCGTGATCGGCGGCGGAGCGGGCATCGTCGTTCTGGAGGCTCTCGATCTTGCGCTCGCGCGGGGTGCCAGAGTGCGCGCCGAGGTCATCGGCTTTGGCACCAGCTCGGACGGGTTCGACATGGTGATGCCGGAGCCGACTGGCGCTCACGCCGCGAAGTGCATGCTCAGCGCCATGCGCGACGCGGGGATCGGCCCCGGCGACGTCGGCGCGGTGAAGACCCACGGCACTTCGACGTCCAAGGGCGACCTCGCCGAGGTGATCGCGATGAAGACGGTGTTCGGTGGGGCGCTCCCGCCGTTCTCATCCACGAAGTCGATGACTGGCCATCCTCTGGGCGCGGCGGGCGCACTGGAGACGATTTTCTGCGTGGCCATGCTTGAGCACGGCTTCATCGCGCCTTCGATCAACATCGAGACGCTGGACCCCGACTTCGAAGGGTTGCCCGTCGTTCGGTCCACGCGCCAGACCGAGCTGCGCACGATTCTCTCCAATAGCTTCGGATTCGGCGGTACCAATGCGAGCCTGCTTCTTGCTGGTTTTCGGCCCTGATGGAAGCGCGGGCTTGCGCGCCCGCAACGGGCCAAGCGGGAAAGTACTGCCGGGGCGCGTCTGGACGCACCGGTCAAGACGGACCAGAGCCGCCCCGGCAGGCCGCGGATTCGCGGCCAAGACCGGCCCCCTCGGTTCACTCGGGAGCCGGCTCGAGGCGTTGCTCAGGCCATCGCGAAGCGGAATTCGCGGGCAGGTTCCTCGACGGCGGGCCCTTCCGTGCGCCGGATCTGCGAGCGTCCGAGACGGCTCATCAGCTTGAGATCCTTTTCCTCGACGCGCAGCGCGGCGTCGACCCAGACATTCGCGATGTTGAGCAGCTCTTCGTAGCTCACGGGATCGAGGTGCCGACGGCACTCGAACATCGCCTGCATGCCGTTGCGACGCCGCTCGTTGCCGCGGATATAGGCGCGAACTGCCGCCTCGCCGTCGCCGTTTTCCGCGATCACGTCCACTACGCCCATGTCCCTAAGCTGGACCGCGGTATAGACTCGTCCCGAGAGGATCATCTCCTCGGCGCGCCTGATCCCGACGCGCCGCGCGAGCAGGCTGTAGGCGCCGTTGCCGGGGAAGAGGTTGAACAGGATTTCCGGCAGGCCCATCTGCGAGCGACGCTCGGCGATGATGACGTTCGAAGCGAGCGCGGTCTCGAAACCTCCCCCGAGCGCCTCTCCCTGTACCAGCGAGATCGTGGTGATCGGGCTGTTGTAGTTGCACAACCTCGGGTACATGTTGTCGACGCACAGCTTGGCATAGCGGACGAGAGTGTCACGGTCGCCCGAGCGGATCAGCTGCACGAGATTCGCGAGATTCCCGCCGAGGCTGAAGATGCCCTCTATTCTGGAGGCGCCGACGTAGTAGTGGATCTGGTGGAGCTCCCCGTGGTGGAGCACGCGTCCTCCGGAGGACTCGATCGCGCTATCGTGGGCGCGCAGCTCTTCGAGCATGCCCAGGTTGAAGCAGGGTGCGCCGGAGGGCTTCATGTAGGTCCAAGCGGCGCTCAAGTCGGGATCGAAACGGACTTCGATTTGCCGGTATTGCTTTTGAAAAATCCCCTGTATTGCTCCAAAATCGACCGGTGCGTTCATGATTTTTCCCTTTCGTTAGTGTGGTGGAGAAGCGGATTGCAGAAGAAGTACGTCTTGCGCAGACTATACTCCCAAATCGAAAGCTCGCAAGGGAGGCGTATTCCATTGTCGTATTCCATCGTCATAGGCGCCGTGCGGGAATGGACGGCGCCGTGCCCCGGGGACTGCGTGAAAATTTGGCACCCGGGCAGGGCGTGCCGAGGTGCGTGCCCAACATGACCAACCTCAAGACCCGCGCACGGATACTGCTGCTCGTGGTACTTGCGGCTCTTCCCGCGCTGGCTTTCACCGTCTACAGCGCGCTGGAGCGCCGCGAATCGCAGGAGAGGCAGGCGCGTGCCGAGCTTGTCCGTCTGGTGAAGCTGGCCGCGATGCAGCAGTGGCAGGTCGTGGAGAGCGCAAGGCAGATGATGGTGGCTTCGCTGCCCATTCTCGTTACGCTGCTCGAGGACAGGAAGCGTTGCACGGACTACTTCAGGAATCTGCTTGCTCAGAACCGGAACAGCTATCACGCCATGGGGTTGTTCGACGAGACCGGCAACCTGCTTTGCAACGCGGTGACATGGCAGGCCAAGGTGTACAGCGGCGACCGCCTCTACTTCAGGTTGGCCAAGGAGACCGGCCGTTTTGCCGTGGGCGGATATCAGATCGGACGCGTGACGAGGCAGGCCGGGATCAATTTCGGATTTCCTGTGACGGACGCGGACAAGAAGGTACGTGCAGTGGCGTTCGCCGGACTCGACCTCGAGAATCTCGCGCGCATGGCCGAGGCGACCCCGCTGCCCCCCGAGGGCATCCTGAGCGTGATCGACGTCAAGGGCACGATTCTCTCGCGAAAGCCGGCCTTGAAGGAGCGAATCGGACAAAAGCTTTGGAACCCGCAGGTGATCGAGTCGATACTCGCCGGCAGCGAGGGCGTGCTCGAGGTCAAGGGCGAGGACGGAGTCGCGTGGCTGCTCGCCCACCAGGTGATCTACAAGAACCCCGACGGCGCCTTTCCGCTGCGCGTCCTGATCACGGTGCCGCTCAGCCGGGTTTTCGCCGAGGCCAATCGTGCGCTGGTCCGTGACCTGCTCGGCATAACCCTGGCCACGCTGTTCCTGCTGGTCGCCGCCTGGTTCGGAGCGGAGCTGTTCATGCTGCGCAAGTTCAGGGCGCTTCTTCGCGCGGCCGAGCGGATGCGTGGCGGCGATCTGAACGCCCGTACTGGAATCGTCTACGGCAACGAGGAGCTCGGCCAGCTTGCGCACGCTTTCGACGATATGGCCGGAGCGCTGCAACAGCGCGAAAGGCGCCTGCAGGAGCAGGCGATATCGGACCCGCTGACCGGCCTCTACAACCGCCGCTACATCAGCGAATTCCTGCCGCGCGAGCTGGCTCGATCCGGGCGGAACACCGCGCCGGTCGCCGTCATCCTGCTGGACCTCGACCGGTTCAAGCGGATCAACGATTCCTTCGGGCACGAAGCGGGGGACCTCGTGCTCAATTCAGTAGGGAATCTGCTGAAAGGCAAGGTGCGGGGAAGCGACATCGCGTGCCGCTACGGAGGGGAGGAGTTCGCTCTGGTGCTTCCGGAAACCGGCCTGGAGGCGGCCGAGCGACGCGCCGAGGACATCCGCGGTTCGATCTGGGGTCTAGAGCTCAGCTACGAGGGGAAAGGCCTCGGACGGATCGCTGCGTCTTTCGGCGTCGCACTGTACCCCGATCATGCGCAGGACGCCGACGGACTGCTGCGCGTCGCCGACATGGCGCTCTACGCGGCAAAGGGGGCCGGCCGCAACCGGGTGGTCGTCGGCCACCGCAACGGGACGGTGGTCGCGTGAGGGCAAGAAACGTGGCTCCCCGACCAGGGCTCGAACCTGGGACCTGCGGATTAACAGTCCGTCGCTCTACCAGCTGAGCTATCGGGGAATCGGGTCTTCGGCCGAGCGTCAGGCCAGAAGATTTGAAGGCGCGTATTCTAATTCGCGCTAGGAGCCCGGTCAACGAAAGGGCCACGCGGAAGCCTCGATGCTTAGGCATAATTGGGGCTTAGAGATTCGCGCACCGGAGGAAATTCCATTGCTTCGGACGATCGGTACAGCTATCGCGGCGTTCGCGCTGCTGCTCCTGGCTCCCGCTCCATGCGTCGCGCAGGAAGTAGACTGGCCGGGCCGCACGATCCAGATCGTGGTGCCGTACACGCCCGGCACAGGCGCGGACATTCTCGCGCGTATCCTCGGGCCGAAGCTCGCGGAGCGCTGGAAGGTAGCGGTGGTTACCGAGAACAGGGCCGGCGCGTCGGGCAATATCGGAACCGACTTCGTCGCCAAGGCCCCGCCCGACGGCTACACGCTGCTGTGCACCGCGACCTCGTTCGGCACCAGTCCGGCTGTCAACCGGAAGCTGCCCTTCGATCCCATCAAGAGCTTCGTTCCGGTGATCCAGCTCGCGAGCAGCTCCGTCGCCGTCATCGTCACAACGGCGCTGCCAGCCAAGTCGATGAGCGAATTCGTGGAGCTGGCGCGCAGCCAGCCGGGCAAGCTCTACTATTCTTCTCCCGGGAGCGGCGGGCCGCAGCACCTGGCGATGGAGCTCCTGAAGCAGAATGCGCACATCGACCTGGTACATGTTCCGTATAAGGGATCGGGGGGCGCGCTCACGGATCTCGTCGGAGGTCACGTGCAGGCGATGATCGTGTCGCTTCAGACGGTTGCTCCCTATGTTCAGAGCGGCAAGCTGCGCATGCTGGCCGTGATGAGCGCCGAACGCTCCCCGGCCTTCCCGGAAGTGCCGACGCTCAAGGAGCTGGGCCTCACCGATCTCGAGGTGGACACGTGGTACGGCGTCTTCGCTCCTGCGGGCACGAGCGCGCCGGTCGTCGCCAAGCTGAACGCCGAGTTGAACGCTTTGCTCGCGCAGCCGGACACGCGCGCGCTGCTCGCAAAGCAGGGCATGAACGCGGTAGGGGGAAGCTCCGAGCACTTCGGCGAACTGGTGCGCAGGGAGCTCGCACGCTGGTCGCGCGTCGTGGCCGCCGCCGGCATCAAGGCCGACTAGACGGATGCGGGGGAGCAGATGAATCAGGTTGAAGACCTCGTCGCTGCGTACCGGATACTCGCGGAGCAGGGGGTGATCGACGCCTACGGGCACGTCAGCGTGCGCTCCGCGAGCGATCCCCTGCGCTACCTGCTCGCGCGCTCGGTCGCGCCGGAGCTCGTGACCCATGGCGACATTCTGGAGTATGACCTAGACAGCAACCCGATCGACCCGCGCGGCCGGGAGTCGGTCCGCGAGCGTTTCATCCACGGTGAGATCTACAAGGCTCGGTCCGAGGTGAACGCCGTCGTCCACAATCACTCCCCCTCGGTGGTGCCGTTCAGCGTCACGGCGGTCGCGATGCGGCCGCTGTTCCACATGGCCGCGTTCGTAGGGCAGGGCGTCCCGAACTTCGAGATCCGCGACGCGGAAAAGGGTAGCGATCTGCTGGTCAAGACCCCCTACCTCGGCCAGGCGCTGGCGAAGACGCTGGGCAGGAGTCCCGCGGCGCTCATGCGAGGGCATGGCTCCGTCACCGTGGGCGAGACCCTGCCGCGCGCGGTCGGGCGCAGCATCTACCTGGAGCTGAGCGCGCGCATGCAGCTGCAGGCGATGACGATCGCCGGGCCCGGTGGCAAGATCGTCTACCTCGACGAAGCCGAAATCCGCGCCTCGGTCCCGGTGCAGGAATATAACCGCGCGTGGCCGATGTGGCGCGCCAGGGCCCTCGCCGGGCTCAAGTCGCCGGGATGACGTGATCTTCGAACTCATCGCCGACCGGCTCGCCGCGATCGGTCGCGCGGGCCTGATGCGGCGCCGCCTTGCGCGTGAGGGCGCTCAGGGGCCCCGCATACGGGTCGAGGGGCGAGAGTACGTCGCGTTCTGCAGCAACGACTACCTTGGGCTTGCCAATCACCCGCGCGTCGTGGAAGCAGCGGTCGTCGCGGCGCGGCGCCACGGAATAGGGCAGGGAGCGTCGCACCTCCTGAGCGGGCACAGCGCGGAGCACGATCGCCTCGAGTCTGCGCTCGCCGAATTTGTTCGGATGCCGCGGGCGCTCCTCTTCTCGAGCGGTTATCAGGCGAATATCGGCGTCATCACAGCCCTCGCGGGACCGGAGGATGTCGTGTACTCCGACGCCCTGAACCATGCGTCTCTGATCGACGGGGTTCGCCTGTCGCGCGCCCAGGTTGTGCGCTATCCGCATGGCGACGTCGATTTCCTGTCTCGCGCGCTAGCGTCCTACGGCGGCGGGGCCAGGCTCGTCGTCACCGACGGCGTGTTCAGCATGGACGGCGACATCGCGCCGCTCCCGGGTCTGCTGGATCTGTGCGAGCGCCACGACGCGCTGCTGGTGCTCGACGATGCGCACGGCTTCGGCGTCCTCGGTCCCGAAGGACGGGGCTCGCCGGCGTATTTCTCCGCGCAATCGCCGCGTCTCGTCTATGTCGGTACCCTGGGAAAGGCCGCAGGGGTTTCCGGCGCCTTTGTCGCCGGCGCGCCGGACATCGTCGAGACCGTGCTGCAGCGGGCGCGAACCTATATCTACACCACGGCGACGCCCGCGTTGCTCTGCGCCGCCGTGGAGGCCAGCCTCCAGCTGATCCGCGACGACGAATGGCGGCGGGAACGGCTGAGGGCGCACATCGGGTCTCTCAAGCGCCTGCTGAGCGACGTCGAGCCCCGCCTCGGGCGATCGGATACGCCGATCCAGCCGCTCGTCCTCGGCGCCAACGCCAGGGCGCTCGACGCGGCCGGCGCGCTGCGCGAGCGAGGGATACTGGTTCCGGCGATCCGCCCGCCGACCGTACCCGAGGGCACGGCGCGCCTGCGGATCTCGCTTTCGGCGGCGCACAGCGAGGAGGACATTGCCCGCCTCACGGGGGCACTGCGCGAAGCCTGCGCCCGCGGCGCCGAGGCTCACGCTTGAGCGACGACGTGGGCCGGGGCTACTTCGTGACGGGGACCGACACGGGGGTCGGCAAGACGCTCGTTGCTTGCGCGCTCCTGCGGGCCTTCGCGTCGGCCGGGAACTCGACGGTCGGAATGAAGCCGGTCGCCGCGGGAAGCGAAGAAGGCCGCTGGGCCGACGTGGACGCCCTGGTTGCGGCGAGCACCGTCGAGGCACCCGTGAGTCTCGTGAACCCCTACGCCTTCGATGCCGCAATCGCCCCGCACATCGCGGCCGAGCTCGCCGGTGTCGCGATCGAGATCGATGCGATCGCGCGCGCCTATGAAGACCTGTCGCGGCGCGCCGATGTCGTCGTGGTCGAAGGCGTCGGCGGCTTTCTCGTGCCGCTCAACGGGCGCGCCAATGGCTCCGACCTCGCGCGCCGCCTCGCCCTTCCGGTCGTGCTGGTGGTGGGAATGCGCCTGGGCTGCCTCAACCACGCGCTCCTCACCGGTGCGCAGGTCGCCGCGAGCGGCCTGCGCTGCGCGGGATGGGTGGCGAACTGCATCGCGCCCCGCATGCCGCAGCTCGAGGCGAACATCCGCGCTCTCGACGACAGGCTGGGCTGCCCGCTGCTCGGCGTCGTGCCCTTCCTGAGGGAGCCGCATTCCGAAAACGTCGCTCCTCTCCTGCGAAGACACCTGATCGAGGCGGCGGCGTGAGTTCGAATGCCGGACTCGCCGAACGCAGTGTGCATGCGGTCTGGCATCCGTGTACCCAGATGAAGCACCATGAGGCGCTGCCGCCGGTGCCGATCAGCCTCGCGCAAGGGGTCTGGCTCCACGACTTCGAGGGCCGGCGCATTCTGGACGCGATCAGCTCCTGGTGGGTCAACCTGCTCGGGCACGGCCACCCGCGAATCGGCGCGGCGCTCCGCGCTCAGCTCGACTCGCTGGAGCACGTCATGCTCGCGGGACTGACCCATGCGCCCGCGGTCCAGCTCGCCGAGCGGCTGGGGCGGCTCGCGCCGGGCGGCCTGGGCCACTGCTCCTTCGGCTCGGATGGCGCATCCGCCGTCGAGATCGCGCTCAAGATGAGCCACCAGTACTGGAGGAACGCCGGCAGGCCGCGGAAGACGGAGTTCCTGGCTCTCGCCAACGGCTATCACGGCGAGACACTCGGCGCGCTGTCGGTGACGGACATCGCGCTGTACCGCGACTGCTACGAGCCTCTGCTTCGCAGTGGCGCGTGGCTGCCGTCGCCCGACTGGCGCCTCGCGCGCGAGGGCGAGACGCCCGCGGAGTTCGGCGCCCGCTGCGCGCTCGCGCTCCAGGCACATCTCGACCGGCACGCCGAGCGCACCGCCGCCGTGATCGTCGAACCTCTGGTGCAATGCGCCGGGGGCATGGCGATGCACCACCCGGAATACCTGCGGCGGGCGCGGGAAATCTGCGACCGCTTCGAGGTGCTCCTCATCGCCGACGAGATCGCTGTCGGCTTCGGGCGCACGGGCACGTTGTTCGCGTGCGAGCAGGCGGGGATCGCGCCGGACCTGCTGTGCCTGTCCAAGGGCATCACCGGGGGCTACCTGCCCCTGTCGGTGGTGATGGCGAGCGAGCGCGTATACCGGGCGTTCTACGACGACGCCCTGGAGCGCGCGTTCCTGCATTCGCATTCCTACAGCGGCAACCCGCTCGCCTGCCGCGCAGCGCTCGCCGTGCTCGATGTCATGGAGGAAGAAGGCGTCCTCGAGCGCAACCGTGGCACCGCGGCCTATCTCAACCAGCGCGCCGTGGCGGTCCGCTCCCATCCCCGGGTCGAGCACTTCCGCAACACCGGGATGATCTGGGCGTTCGACGTGAAAGGCGCCGGGCCGGGATTCGCGAGGGATTTCTCGCGGAAGGCGCTCGACGCCGGGGTACTGCTCCGGCCTCTGGGCTCGACCGTATACTGGATGCCGCCGTACGCCATCGGCACGGCAGAAATCGATTTCCTGCTGGACACCGTGGCCAGGCTCCTCGACTCGACATGATGCTCGCCTTCCCCGACAGCCCGTTCCGGCTCGCCCAGGCCTTCCCGCCGGCGGGCGACCAGCCCGAGGCGATCGAGAAGCTCGTTGAAGGCATCCGCGACGGGCTCTCCTACCAGACGCTGCTCGGCGTCACCGGCTCGGGGAAGACGTTCACGATGGCGAACGTCATCGCGCGCCTCGGACGGCCGGCGCTGGTGCTCGCCCCGAACAAGACGCTGGCGGCGCAGCTCTACGCCGAGATGCGCGAGTTCTTCCCCGAGAACGCGATCGAGTACTTCGTCTCCTACTACGATTATTATCAGCCCGAGGCCTACGTCCCGTCTCGCGACCTCTACATCGAGAAGGACTCGAGCATCAACGAGCACATCGAGCAGATGAGGCTCTCGGCAACCAAGTCCCTGCTGGAGCGCGAGGACGCGGTGATCGTGGCGACGGTGTCGTGCATCTACGGAATCGGCGACCCGGTCGACTACCACGGCATGATCCTCCACGTTCGCGAGAAAGAGGAGCTGTCGCAGCGCGACATCATCGCGCGCCTCGTGGCGATGCAGTACACGAGGAACGAGCTCGAGTTCAAGCGGGGAGCGTTCCGCGTGCGGGGAGACGTCCTCGACGTCTTTCCGGCGGAGAATTCCGAGACGGCGCTGCGCATCTCGCTCGAGGACGACGAGGTGGAGAGCCTGACTCTGTTCGATCCGCTCACCGGTCACGCGAGCCAGAGGGTGCCGCGCTTCACGGTCTATCCGTCGAGCCACTACGTGACGCCGCGCGCGACGACGCTGAGGGCGATCGAGGCCATCAAGGTCGAGCTCGCCGAGCGCATCGACCACTTCCAGAAGGCGGGCAAGCTCCTCGAGGCGCAGAGGTTAGAGCAGCGCACGCGCTTCGACCTGGAGATGCTGAACGAGCTCGGCTTCTGCAAGGGAATAGAGAACTACTCGCGTCACCTCTCGGGCAGGAAGGAAGGCGAGCCCCCGCCGACCCTCATCGACTACCTCCCTCCGAACGCCCTCATGTTCATCGACGAGTCGCACGTCACCATCGGGCAGCTCGGAGGCATGTACCGGGGCGACCGCTCACGCAAGGAGAACCTCGTCGCGTACGGCTTCCGGCTGCCCTCGGCGCTCGACAATCGTCCGCTCAAGTTCGAGGAGTTCGAAAGAGTGATGCGCCAGACCGTGTTCGTTTCGGCCACGCCGGCGGATTACGAGCGCGAACGGTCAGGGCAGATCGTGGAGCAGGTGGTGCGGCCGACAGGGCTTGTCGATCCGGTGCTCGAGGTGCGTCCCGCCTCGACGCAAGTCGACGACCTCCTCGGCGAGATCAACCTGCGTGTCGGGCGCGACGAACGCGTGCTAGTCACCACGCTGACCAAGCGCATGGCCGAGGAGCTTACCGACTACCTCGCCGAGCACGGCGTCAAGGTCCGCTACCTGCATTCGGAGGTCGAGACGGTCGAGCGGGTCGAGATCATCCGGGACCTGCGTTTGGGAAAATTCGACGTGCTCGTCGGCATCAATCTGCTGCGCGAGGGGTTGGATCTCCCGGAGGTGTCGCTGGTCGCCATTCTCGACGCGGACAAGGAAGGGTTCCTGCGCTCGGAGCGCTCGCTCATCCAGACCATAGGCAGGGCGGCGCGCCACCTGAACGGAATGGCCATCCTCTACGCGGATACCGTTACCGACTCGATGGAGCGGGCGATCGGGGAGACGGACCGGCGCCGGGCCAAGCAGATCGAGTTCAACGCGAAGCGCGGCATCACGCCCACCGGCATCTCGAAGCAGGTGCGCGACATGATCGAGGGTGCGCGCGACATTGAGGGCGGAGGGCTGCAGCTGAAAGCCGCGCAGGAACGGGCGCGCTACGAGTCGATGTCGGAGAGGCAGCTCGGGCGGGAGATCAAGCGACTGGAAAGGCAGATGCTCGAGTACGCTCGCAATCTGGAGTTCGAGAAGGCGGCGGAGGCGCGCGACCGCCTGGGCGAGCTCAGGCGCGGCTTCTTCGGCGCCTCGCCCGAGGACGAGGCGCCGGCGAGCACTCCGGGCTAGGCGAGGAGCCGCCCGGGCCCCTCGCCCCCGACGACTACCGGCCCGCCGCTCAGCCAGGGGCCGTCCGCGAGCTGAAGCTGGACGGCGTAGCAGGCGAGGGTGCCGGGGGCCACCGTCCCGCGCGGGCCTATGGCGCTTCCTACGACCGAGAACGGACGGGTCCCTACGCAGGCTTCTAGCGTCCAGAATGCCAAGGCGCCCGGAGGCGGTCCGCCCGATACGCCGGTAGTCCCGGTCGCCCAGTCCGAGGTCCATCGCTGCGCCTGCTTCCACGATGGCGGAGCGTTCGGGGAAAGGCAGCGCGCGACGCGCACCCAGGCCGCCTTGTACGCGATCGACAGCTCGATCGCATAGCGCCCGCCGAGATGGCAGTCGCCTTCGAGGCGCCGCAGCGTCGTTCCCCCGCCGAGGTCCGGTGCGATCCGCTGCAGCACTTCCTCCGCGCCGTCGTGCCGCACCGACCTTTCGATTGCGGCGAGGACTTCGGATGCGCGCACCGCCCCGTGTGGAATCGAGGCGATCGCCCTTCCGGCGATGTCCGCGGCTTTCTGCGCGAGCCTGATCTCGGTATCGTCCGCGGGCTGGCGTATCGACGCGAAGAGCTCGCTCGCGTCTGTCAGGCGCTCTCCGCAGCAAGCGAGCAGGGGCTCGGCCACCGTCCAGGGCAGGGCGTCGAGCTCAATTACCCCGACCGCCGAAGCCGCCGGGAGGTTCTCGACCATGTCGACCGCGGCGCGGCCTAGGGCTGCGACCGACCTGACCTCGCCCACGTGGCTCACGCTGCGGATCCAGTCGTGCATGCGTTTCGAGAACGCCGCGAGCAGCGTGGGTGCGCCCGCCGGCGGCACGACGAGGAGGCCTTCGTTCCAGTAGGGAACGAAGTGCGTGAGCCAGGCGACGGCGCTCGGACGGGCGAAAGAAGTGTAGATCAGGAGCACGCCGAGTCCCGCCTCACGCATTCTTGCCTGGAGGCGCGCGAGGCGGCCGTCGAGCACCGGGGCCGGAACCTCCTCGCGCGACCAGCTGATCAGTCCGCGCCGCACGCGCTCACCCGGGAGAAACGGAAAACAGCCGCCGCGGGGCGCGGGTCAGCACTTCGCACCCGTTTTCGGTGACCCGGACCGAATCGCCGTGAACGAAGTAGCCGACCTCGGGGTGGTAGGTGTTCGGATGCACAACGAGGGTCATGTCGGGCTCGAGAACGAGCCCGACGTCCTCGAGCAGCGCCGGGCGCCCGTCCACGTACAGCCCGAGGCCGTGCCCGCGAACCCGCGTGTACTCCGAAGTCACGTATTCGCCCAGGCCGCGGCGGCGGAACACTTCGTTCTGGGCGCGTGCGATTTCTCCGGCGGTCGCTCCGGGGCGCACGGCGGCGATCCCCGCAGCGAGCGCCTCGTCGTACACGGCGAAGGCGCGCAGCTGGGCCTCGCTCGCCGCGCCGAGCACCAGTGTGCGGCAGATCTGCGCGTAGTAGCCCTGGATGCATGGCGTCAGCTCGGTCGTCACGAGGTCGCCCGGCGCGAGGCGCCTCTCGGTCGGCGGGTGCATGCCGCGAACCTCGCGGCCGCCGGAGCCGAGAATCTGAAAATTCTCCGGGCAGCCGCGCGAGCGAAAGAAGGCCTCGACCTCCGCGACCAGGGCATATTCCGGGCGGCCCGGGCGCGCCGCTTCGCGGAATACGGCGTAGCCGTCGTCGGCGAGGGCCGCGGCGCGGCGGAGCGCGTCGATCTCGAGGGAGGACTTGCGCAGCATGAGCCGATCGAGCAACGCCGTCGCGGACGCAACGCTGGAGCGCAGGGGGCCGGCGGCGAGGCGAAAGGGGATCGCAGCGGCCGGGGCGAGCGCGATCCGCGCGCCAGCCAGCGAACGTATGGCGGCTTCGGCTTCTTCGATCGGCGAAAGCGACCAGGTGACCTGCAGGTCGCGCTGCTCCGCGCGGAAGCGCTCCGCTTCGGCGGGGGAGTCCGCGACCACGCGAACCGCCCGTCCTGCCTCGACGAAAGCGAAGACCTGACCTTCGCCCGGGGCGAGGTCGGCCGCGTAACGCAGGTAGTCGCTGCGCCACGGGTCTCCGGCAACGACGAGGACATCCATGCCCTCCGTCGCCATCGCTGCGGCGAGGCGCGCTCGCCGCTCGGCGCGAAGTCGCTCGGGCAAGGCGCTCACTCCGGCTTGATGCCGCCGCGCTCGACGATGGCCTTGTAGCGCGCCGACTCCGACTTGAGGAAGGCAGCGGTTTCGGCGGGTGCGAGTCCAATCGGGACATGGCCGAGCTCGCCGAGGCGCTTGCGCACCGCGCCGTCGGCGAGCGCCCTGCGGAAATCTGCGGCGAGGCGCTCGATGATGCGCGCAGGGGTGCCGTGGGGCGCGGCCAGGACCCACCAGTTGCCGCCGACCAGCTGCGGGAATCCGGCCTCGATCGTGGTCGGCACATCGGGAAGCTCCGCCATGCGCTCGCGCGCCATCACCGCGAGGACGCGCAGCTTTCCTGCCCTTATCGGTCCGATGATGCCGGTCAAGGTGGGAAAGGCCATCTGGATATCGCCGGCGAGCAGCGCCTGGACCATGGGCGGCGTGCCCTTGTAGGGGACGTAGACCACCGCGTTGCCCGTCTGCTGCGAGAATGCCGCGCCGGTGAGGTGGGCGGGCGACCCCGATCCGGGGGATCCGTAGTTGTACTTTCCGGGGCTCGCTCGCACGTAGCGCGCAAGATCCTCGAGCGACTTTGCAGGGACGTCCGCGCCGACCACGGCGAGCAGCGGCGCATCGGCGAGCAGCGAGATCGGATCGAGCGCGGCGAGCGGGTCGAAACCCAGGCCCGGGAACATGTGCTGGATGACGGCGAACACGGCGGTGGGCCCGAGCAGCAGCGTGTATCCGTCGGGCGCCGCGCGCACGACCTCACCCGCGCCTATTGCTCCGTCGGCCCCGGGCTTGCTCTCGAGGACGAACCGCTGTCCCAGATCGGACTCGACACCGGGCGTCATGGTGCGGAACAGGGCCTCGGAGACGCTTCCCGCGGCGAAAGGGATGACCACGCGTATCGGCCGGGCCGGCCAGTCCTGGGCCACGCCGGCGCCGGGCGAGAGCGCGATGCATCCCGCCGCGGCGATCGCCAGTAGGTGATTGCGGTCCATATGTCCTCAGCGGCTATAGTGTGCGCTTCGAGATTCTATCCAAGGTTGGGTGTGCGATGCGCGCGAGGCCGATAGGCGTTCTGTTCGTCTGTACCGGGAACATCTGCCGCTCGCCGACCGCCGAAGGGATCTTTCGCAAGCTCGTCGCCGACGCGGGAATGTCGGAGGCGATCGTCGCCGATTCCGCCGGGACGCACGACTATCACGTCGGCCAGCCGCCCGACCCGCGCGCCCAGGAGGCGGCCTCGCAGCGCGGCTACGACCTGAGCGGCTTGCGCGCCCGCAGGGTCGAGCGCGCGGACTTCGAGCGCTTCGACGTGGTCATCGCAATGGACCGCGGCCACCTGCGAGCGCTCTCGCGGCTGGCGCAGCCGGTCGCCGCCGGGAAGATGAAGCTCATGATGTCGTACGCGAAGTCGTTCGCGCAGGACGACGTCCCCGATCCCTATTACGGAGGGTCGCAGGATTTCGAGCGGGTGCTCGACATGCTCGAGGACGCGTCGCGCGGCCTGCTCGACTCGCTGACCAGGGCGTCCCGCGAATAAGCGCCCGGATCAGCCCTTCGATTCCGGCGGACGTACCGTCTCGACCTGCACGAGGGGCTCGCTGCTGTCCGGCGGCGGCGGGCGGCGCGTGCGCCTGGCAGGAACGAATTCCGCGTCAGGCGGAAGCTCAATCGGGCCGGATTCGCGGGTCTGGACCATTTCGAGTCCGCTCTCGCGCAGGGCGCGCTCGATCTCGGCGGGATCCGGCTCGCGCGGAGGGGGCGGGGCTTCGCGCCTCGGCGCGGATGCGGGCTGCGCCTCGCGCGCTTCGACGGGCGCCGGCGGCACCTCGGGCGCGCTCTGCGTAGTCGCCTCGAGCGAGGCGAGCTCCGCCGCGGTCGGTCCGGCCGAAGGCGGAGCGTCCGGCCGCGGCTGTCTTTGACGCTGGTCGTCGTTGCGGTTGCCCTGGGCGTCGCGGCGCTCTCCGCGATCTCCGCGGTCGTGACCGCCCCGGCGTCTGCGCCGGCCTCCGTGCTCGCCTTCCCTGCGCTCGTTCCCTTGCTGCGGCGGCCGGTCGGGCTGGGGCGGTTGGTCGTTGGGCCGGTGCTCCTGGCGCTGCTGCTGGTCGCGTTGTTGCTGGTCGCGCTGCTGCCGATCGCGGTGTTGCTGGCGATCTCCCCGGTCCTGACGGCGCGGACGGTCACCGCGACCTTCGCGCCGGTCTTCGCGGCCCTCGCCGCGGCCTTCGCCCCGCTGGCGGAAACGATCGCGGTCGCCGCGATCGCGGCGCGGCTCCTGGCGGTCGGGCCGTCCTTCGCGGCGCGGAGCCTGGGCCGGCGCGGGTTGCGGTTGCGGCGCCGCCTGGGGCGCATTTTCGCCGGCGAGCCAGCTCAAGAACTTGCCTAATAGTCCCTGCTGGGGGGCAGCCGCCGGACGCGCTTCGGCGCGCACTGGCGGAGACTCCGGTCGCGGCGGCCGCGCAGGCGTGCCCACTGGAGCGGGGCGCTCGGGCGTGACGCCCCGGACCGCAGGCTGAAGGCGCTGGGGGATGACCTCTTCCGACGCCTCTTCCTTCACCTCTTCCTCGGCGGGCACGCTGACCAGGTTGTAGCTGGCGGGAAGCGCGTCCGCCTGGTTCAGGTCGTCGTGGCGCAGGCGCTCAACCTTGTAGTTCGGGGTCTCGAGGTGGGTGTTCGGGATCAGCACCACGTTCACCTTAAGCCGCGCCTCGATCGAATGGATGTCGGCGCGCTTCTCGTTCAGCAGGAAGGTCGCGACGTCCACGGGCACCTGCGCGTGCACGGCGGCGCTGTTCTCCTTCATCGCCTCCTCCTGGATGATGCGCAGGATATGAAGCGCCGTGGACTCGGTTCCGCGGATGTGGCCGGTGCCGTTGCAGCGCGGGCAGGTGATGTTGCTGCCCTCGCCGAGCGAAGGCCGCAGCCGCTGGCGCGAGAGCTCCATCAGACCGAAGCGCGATATCTTCCCCATCTGCACGCGGGCGCGGTCGTAGCGCAACGCATCGCGCAGCCGGTTCTCGACCTCGCGCTGGTTGCGCTGATTCTCCATGTCGATGAAGTCGATGACGATCAGCCCCCCGAGGTCGCGCAGGCGGAGCTGCCTGGCGATCTCGTCGGCGGCCTCGAGATTGGTGTTGAACGCGGTCTGCTCGATGTCGTGCCCACGCGTGGCGCGGGCGGAATTGACGTCGATCGAAACGAGTGCTTCGGTATGGTCGATCACGACCGCGCCGCCGGCCGGCAGCGATACCTGGCGCGAATAGGCCGTCTCGATCTGGTGCTCGATCTGGAAGCGCGAAAACAGCGGCACGTCGTCGTGGTAGCGCTTCACCCGCCCGACGTTGTCGGGCATAACGTTGCTCATGAAGGCGAGCGTCTGCTCGTGGATCGCGTCGGTGTCGATCAGGATCTCGCCGATGTCCGGCTGAAAGTAGTCGCGCACGGCGCGGATCACGAGGCTGCCCTCCTGGTAGATCAGGAAGGGGGCAGGGTTGAGCAGCTTCCCGTCGGAATCGCGCGCGGGCTGCGTAGCCTCGACGATCTTGCCCCAGAGCTTGAGCAGGTAGCTGAGGTCCCACTGCAGCTCCTCGTAGGAACGCCCGATCCCAGCGGTGCGCCCGATGAGGCTCATCCCGGCCGGGGTCTCGAGCCTGTCCATGATCTCGCGCAGCTCGTCGCGGTCCTCCCCCTCGACGCGGCGCGAGACGCCCCCGCCGCGTGGGTTGTTGGGCATGAGGACGAGGTAGCGTCCGGCAAGGCTGATGAAGGTGGTGAGGGCGGCGCCCTTGTTGCCGCGCTCGTCCTTTTCCACCTGGACGATCATCTCGTCGCCCTCGGAGATCGCGTCTTGGATGCGGGCGCGGCCGACGTCGATGCCGGGCTTGAAGTACTGGCGAGCGACTTCCTTGAACGGCAGGAAGCCGTGGCGCTCGGTGCCGTAGTCGACGAACGCGGCTTCGAGGCTGGGCTCTACGCGGGTGATAACACCCTTGTAGATGTTGCTCTTCCTCTGCTCCTTCGCGGCCGATTCAATGTCGAGGTCTATGAGCTTCTGACCGTCGACAATCGCGACACGGAGTTCTTCGGCCTGTGTCGCATTGAAAAGCATGCGCTTCATTTTTCTATCTCCCGCGCGCACGGGCAGGACAAACCAAGGCCTGTTGTGAAGGCTAGTCTCGCATCATCGATCGTTGGATCATGAGAACGCGTGGGTGGTTTGTCTTTCGGGCCGCTGAGCACAGGACCCGCTGAATCTGCCGATATGCTGTCGGCGCGCTGTTCTATTACTATCTAGTTAATCTCCACTGGTTGGATAACCAACCGCCTTTGCGGCTTCGGGTCCCTGCGCGGAGCGATGGCGTTGCCATCGGCGGCATCGGAACCGGGGACAGGGTAGCCAGTCTTGTCTGGGGGCGAACCATCCGCACCTTCGCATATACAAGCAGCCGTCCCGCGACGGAAGCAGCGCGCAGATCATAAACAAAATGAAGGATTTAAGCAACGTGGCCTCGATGGAGGTCGATTCCGCGAGTGAGGGGCAGCGGGTCGACAACTTTCTGATGCGCGTTTGCAAGGGGGTGCCGCGCAGCCATATCTACCGTGTCCTGCGCACCGGGGAGGTCAGGGTCAACAGCCGGCGCGTGGACCCGACCTATCGGCTTCGGCCCGGCGACAAGGTCCGTATTCCGCCGCTGCGCATAGCCGGGCGGACCTCCAGGCCCGTACCCCGGACCGCCTCCCTACCCGCGGTCGTTCACGAGGACGAGGCGCTGCTCGTCGTCGACAAGCCCGCCGGACTCGCGGTGCACGGGGGGAGCGGAGTGAGCTTCGGCGTGATCGAGCAGTTCCGCGCGGCGAGGCCGCAGCTCAAGTTTCTCGAGCTCGCTCATCGCCTCGACCGGGACACCTCTGGGCTGCTCATTCTCGCCAAGAAGCGCTCCGCGCTTACCGCGCTCCACGCGGCGCTGCGCGAGGGCAGGGTGCACAAGCGCTACCTTGCCCTGGTACCGGGGAAATGGCGCGAGGAGGAACGCCGCATCGACCTGCCCCTGAAGAAGTACCTGACGAAATCGGGCGAGCGGCGGGTCAGCGTGCACCGCGAGGGGCGCGAGTCGCGGACGGTGTTTCGCCGCGAGCGGTCGCTGCGCGACTTCACGCTGCTTTCGGCGGATCTGCTCACCGGCCGCACCCACCAGATCCGCGTGCATCTGGCGCATCTGGGCTTTCCGGTCGCCGGGGACGAGAAGTACGGCGACTATGAGAACAACCGGGTGCTCGCGAGGCAGGGGCTGGCGCGCCTCTTTCTTCACGCGGCGGAACTGGATTTCGTGCACCCGGCCACCGGCAGGGAAATCAAACTTTCCTCGCCGCTTCCCGAGGCCCTTCGGCGCTTTCTCGATTCACTCCCCCGCTGATGCGCTACGAGCTGCTGGTTTTCGACTGGGACGGTACGCTGATCGATTCGGCAGGCGCCATCGTCTGGTGCATCCAGTCCGCCTGCCGCGATCTCGGGCTGCCCGTGCCCGACGCCGCGCGCGCGAGCCATGTAATCGGGCTGGGACTGCAAGACGCGCTCGCCTACGCGGTGCCGGGGCTTCCCCCGGCCGACTACGGCCGGATGGTCGAGCGCTACCGCAAGCACTTTCTTGCTCGCGATGCGGAGATCCCGCTGTTCCACGGTGTCGCGCAGATGCTCTCCTTGCTTCGCGGCCGCGGCCACACGCTCGCGATCGCCACCGGAAAGAGCCGTGCGGGCCTGCAGCGGGCGCTGGACAACACCGGCTTGCGGCCGCTGTTCGCCTCCTCGCGCTGCGCCGACCAGTGCGCGCCCAAGCCCGCTCCGGACATGCTGCTCGAGCTGATGGGCGAGCTGGGCGCGAACGAAGCGAACACGCTCATGATCGGCGACACAGTGCACGACCTGCAGATGGCGGCGCACGCCGGCGTGCCGGCGGTGGCGGTCAGCTACGGCGCCCATGCGAAGGCCGACCTCGAGGTCCTGGAGCCGGTCGCCAGCGTCGACAGCGTCGATGAGCTCGACGAATGGCTGCAGCGGAACGCCTGATCTGCGCGAGCGCCGATCTCGTCGACGGCGGAAACGGCGTACGTTTCGAGGTCCAGGTCGATGGCCGGCCGGAGCCGGCGTTTGCCGTCCGCTACGGCGGGCGGGTCTACGCCTACCTCAACCGCTGCGCGCACATGCCGATGGAGCTGGACTGGAAGCCCGGCAAGTTCTTTGATGCCTGGGGCTTGCATTTGATATGCTCGACGCACGGCGCGACCTATGCGCCGGACACGGGCCGATGCGTTCGCGGGCCCTGCTTCGAGGAAGGGCTTGTTTCCGTCCCCGTCGAGGAGCGCGACGGCCAAGTCTTCGTGAAAGGCGATTCGTATGGCCGAAGCTGACTGGGAGAGAGGACTGATCGAGAAGCTGGCGGGCGCAGCCCTCCGGGAGCAGCGGCGCGCGCGCCGCTGGGGCATCTTCTTCAAGCTCCTCTTCTTCGCTTACCTCACGGTCCTCATTCTCCTCCTGATCGACTGGCGCAGCCCCGAATCGCTGGGCGCGGGCAGGCACACGGCGCTCGTCGACATGGTCGGCGTGATAGACGCCAAGGGCGACGCGAGCGCGGACCGCGTGACCGAGGCGCTGCAGAACGCCTTCAAGAACAAGAACACTGTCGGGGTGATCTTGCGCATCAACTCGCCCGGCGGCAGCCCGGTACAGGCGGGAATCATCTACGACGAGATCCGCAGGCTCCGCGGGCTCTATCCGAACATTCCCGTGTACGCGGTGGTGGAGGACATCTGCGCGTCGGGCGGCTACTACGTTGCGGCCGCCACCGACAAGATCTACGTCGATAAGGCGAGCATCGTCGGTTCGATCGGCGTGATCATGGACGGCTGGGGCTTCACCGGAACGATGGAGAAGCTGGGCGTGGAGCGGCGCGCGCTGGTATCGGGCGAGAACAAGGCATTCCTCGATCCCTTCTCGCCGGTGGACGAGAAGCAGAAGCGCCATGCACAGTCGATGCTCGACGACATCCACAAGCAGTTCATCGACGTCGTGAAGAAAGGGCGGGGCAAGCGGCTGAAGGAAAGCCCGGAGCTCTTCTCCGGCCTGATGTGGACCGGGGACAGGAGCGTGGAGCTCGGGCTGGCCGACGGGCTGGGGAGCGTCGACTACGTGGCGCGCGAGGTGATCAAGGCTGCGGACATCTTCGACTTCACCAAGCGACAGGACATAACCGAGCGCTTCGCGAGGCGTTTCGGCGCCGCGATGGCCGGCGTGCTGACCAAGCTGGTTTCCCAGGGCCTGCGCTAGTCGATCGACAGCACCAGGAAGACGGCGGGGCGGTCCTTGAGCCGTGGCGGGTTCCTGCGCCATGCGGCGACCCGCCGCGTGTTGACGGTTTCTGACGGCAGGGTCAGATCGGCCGCGATGCACACCAGCGTGTCGTCGCGCAGGTGCCCGAGCATCGCCGCGAGGGTAGCGTCGTTCCGGTAGGGCGTCTCGATGAAGATCTGCGTCTGGCCCAGGCGCCCCGACTGGCGCTCGATTTCCTTCAATGCCGCGGCGAGATCGGACCGCTTCACCGGCAGGTAGCCGTGGAACACGAAGCGCTGGCCTTCAAGGCCCGAGGCTGCAAGCGCGAGGAATATCGACGAAGGACCGCTCAAGGGGATGACTCGCACGCCTTTCTCGTGCGCGGCCCTCACCAGCGCCGCGCCGGGATCGGCGACGGCCGGGAGGCCGGCATCGGACAGTAGCCCAGCATCCGCGCCGGCGAGGACCGGTTCGAGCAGCGCCGTCACGTCGGCCGGCCTGGTATTGTGGTCGAGCCGCACGATGCGGGCGCCCTGCAAAGGCCGCGAATAGCCGATGCGCTTCAGGAAGGCGCGGGCGGATTTCGGATTCTCCGCGATGAAATGGTCGAGAGAGCGCGCGCGATCAAGCGCGGCAGCGGGAATCACCGCTTCGGCCGCCGTGTCGCCCAGGACGTTCGGCAGGAGATAGAGCGATCCCGCTTCACGGGACATCGACGCCCTGCTCGTGCAGCAACTCCACCAGCGCGATCAGCGGTAGCCCGACAAGAGCGGTCGGATCCTCGCTCTCTACTCTCGCGATGAGGGAAATGCCCAGCCCTTCCGACTTGGCGCTGCCGGCGCAGTCGTAGGGTTGCTCTCTCGCGAGATAGCGCGCGATGGCCGCGTCGTCGAGCTCGCGGAAGGTGACGCGGCAGGGCACCAAGCGGGTCCCGGTGCGCCCGCCGCGCGCGCCGTGTACGCACACCGCCGTATGGAACACCGCTTCCCGGCCCGAGAGCAGGCGCAGCTGCCGTACCGCATTGGCGTGCGTTCCGGGCTTGTCCAGGATCTCGCCGTCGCATACCGCGACCTGGTCGCTGCCGATGACGAGGCTCCCGGGGAAGCGGTCGGCGACCGCCCTTGCCTTGGCCTCGGCGAGTCGCTTCGCCATGGCATGCGGCGCTTCGTCGGCGCGCCGCTCCTCGGCGACCGCAGGGTCGGCAACGGAGAACTCCAGTCCCAGACGCTGCAGGAGAGCTCGTCTATACGGGGAAGTCGAAGCGAGAACCAGTCCGGGCTTGGGCGTCATTGCCCTTTGCATCGCTCGGCGACGAGCTTTTCCTGGCGGGCGATCGCGTTGGCCCTGTCGATTTGTACCTTGCCGCTGCCGAGCTCGTTCTGCACCAACCGGTCGAGCAGCTCGCGCTGCTGATCGCATTGCTCCTTGCGTTTTGTCTCCTCGGTTTTCTCGGGCTCCGGGGGTTTGGCGTCCCCCTGGGAAGCCCTGGGCGGGATACCTCCCGGGGTCCCGAGCTTGTCCGGAACCTCGCTTGCCTTTCCACCCTGCGGAGGGCGCTCGCCGTAGTGCGTGACGCCCCGTTCGTCCACCCACTTGAATACTTGGCCGAACGCCGGTGCGACCGCGCCCGCGAGGATCAAAAAGTGCACTAACGCTCTGAACAACTTGGAATTTCTTTTGACACTCCGAGGCAAACATAATATCATGCGGCCCCTATGTCGCAAGCGGAGGTGATCGACGGCCTCCAATTCGCGCGCGCCGCGCAGGAACGCCGCGGCGTGGTGGGCATGGAGCGCTTGCCGCGGCTGGCGCAGCTGCAGTGCTCGACCGAAGGGCTGGAGTACCACCTGCGCGGAGGCCGCGCGGGCAACGGCAAGCCATGCTTGCGGCTTTCCGTGAGGGGATCGGTTAAGCTGCTCTGCCAGCGCTGCCTCGATCCGATCCGGTTTCCCATCGCGGTCGACGTCGAGTTGCAGCTCGCGGAGAACATGCGCGAGATTTCGGAGGCCGACGACGACATCGATCGCGTGCTTGCGTCCCGGAACATGGATGTGGCGTGGCTCGTCGAGGACGAGGTGATCCTCGAGCTGCCGATGGCGACGCGGCATGAGCAGTGTGCACAGTACGGCGATACGAATTGAAGGAGCTTTCACATGGCGGTTCAGCAGAACAAGAAATCCCCCTCCAAGCGCGGGATGCATCGCGCCCATGACTTTCTGACCAACCCGCCGCTCGCGGTCGAGCCGACAACGGGCGAGGTGCACCTGCGCCACCATATCAGCCCGAGCGGCTACTACCGCGGCAAGAAGGTCGTCAAGACGAAGGGCGAGTAAATCCCGACCGGCAGGCGCGCTGCGCCTCCGCGCATGGACACGACCGTAGCCATCGATTGCATGGGCGGCGATCACGGTCCGCACGTAACGGTGCCGGCCGCCCTGAATTTCCTCAAGTCCAACCCGGGAGTAGACATCGTCCTGGTGGGTCTGCACGACGCGATCGAGGCCGAGCTCAAGGCGCGCGGCGCGAAGACCGGTCCTCGGCTTCGCATCCAGCACGCGAGCGAGGTCGTGGCCATGGATGAATCGCCGGCGCTCGCGCTTCGCGGCAAGAAGGATTCCTCCATCCGCGTCGCCGTCGATCTAGTGAAGAACGGCGGGGCGCACGCCTGCGTCAGCGCGGGCAACACCGGCGCCCTCATGGCGATCTCGCGCTTCGTCCTTAAGACGCTGCCGGGCATCGATCGCCCCGCGATCATCTCGGCCCTGCCCACGCTGCGTGGAAGCACGTATGTGCTCGACCTCGGGGCGAACGTGGATTGTGCGCCGGAGCATCTGCTTCAATTCGCGATCATGGGGGCGACGCTGGTGTCGGCTGTCGAGCACAAGGAGCGTCCCAGCGTCGGCCTACTCAACATCGGCGAAGAGGACATCAAGGGCAACGAGGTGGTCAAGAAGGCGGGAGAGCTGTTGCGCGGAAGCGGCCTCAACTTCATCGGCAATATCGAGGGCGACGGCATATACAAAGGCGCAGCGGACGTCGTGGTGTGCGACGGTTTCGTCGGCAACGTCATGCTCAAGGCGTCCGAGGGGATCGCGCAGATGGTGCGCAGCTTCATCCGCCAGGAGTTCATGCGCAGCCCGCTCACCAAGCTTGCTGCCGTGCTGGTACTGCCGGTGTTGTTCGCCTTCCGCAGGCGCCTCGATCCGCGCCACTTCAACGGCGCCACGCTGCTGGGACTGAAGGGCATCGTCGTGAAGAGCCACGGCTCCGCGGATGCTCTGGGCTTCATGCGCGCGATCGAACGCGCCGCCGAGGAGGTCAGGAACGAGGTGCTTCGCAGGCTGGTGGCGCGCTTTGGAGCCGCCGAGACCGCCGAGGCGGTCGGACAATGATCTGGTCGCGCATCGTCGGCACAGGGAGCTTCCTACCCGCCAAAGTCGTGACCAACGAAGAGTTGGCGCGGCGCATGGATACCTCCGACGAGTGGATCCGCACGCGCACGGGAATCCGGCAGCGACACATCGCGGACGCTTCGCAGGCGTCGAGCGATCTCGCCACTGAAGCGAGTCGCGCTGCGCTCGCCGCGGCCGGCGTCCAGGTCGAGGACATCGACCTCATCATCGTCGCTACCGCGACCCCTGACTACATTTTTCCGAGCACGGCCTGCATTATGCAGGCGAAGCTCGGAGCGAAGGGTTGCGCCGCTTTCGACATCCAGGCGGTGTGCAGCGGTTTCGTCTACGCGCTGGCGATCGCGGACAAGATGATCCGCTCGGGGCAGCATCGCTGTGCGCTGGTCGTGGGTAGCGAAGTGTACTCCCGCATTCTCGACTGGAACGACCGTGCCACGGCGGTGCTGTTCGGCGACGGTGCCGGCGCCGTGGTCCTCCGGGCGGACGCCAGCCCGGGAATCCTCGGCAGCGTGCTCCACGCCGACGGGTCGCAAGCGGGCATCCTGTCGGTGCCGGGAAACGTGAGCGGCGGCAAGATCGTGGGCTCGCCATATCTGCAGATGGACGGGCAGGCAGTGTTCAAGTTCGCCGTGAAGGTCCTCGACGAATCGGCGCGCGAAACGCTGGCGCAGTGCGGGCTGAACGTTGCGGACATCGACTGGCTCATTCCGCACCAGGCGAACGTGCGCATTCTGGAGGCGACCGCGAGGAAGCTCGGACTGGACCGTTCCAAGCTCATCGTCACCGTGGACCGCCATGCCAATACCTCCGCGGCCTCGGTCCCGCTTGCGCTCGACTTGGCAATCCGCGACGGGCGCGTCAGGCCCGGTCACAAGGTAATGCTGCAGGGCGTAGGGGGCGGTTTCACCTGGGGCGCGGCGCTGGTGGAGATGTAATGAAGCTCGCCTTGGTTTTTCCCGGGCAGGGATCGCAGTCGGTCGGGATGCTCGCGGGGTACGGCGACGCGCCGGTGGTCCGCGCGACGCTCCAGGAAGCGTCGGACATTCTCAAGCAGGACGTCGGCAAGCTCATGGCCGAGGGTCCGGCCGAGGAGCTCAACCGCACGGTCAACACGCAGCCGGTCATGGTCACAGCGGGGATCTGCGCGTGGCGTCTGTGGCGCGAGCTGGGCGGCGCGGAGCCTTCGCTCGTCGCGGGGCACAGCCTCGGGGAATACACCGCGCTGGTGGCGTCGGGCACGATCTCCTTCGCAGACTGCCTTCCGCTGGTGCGCCTGCGCGCGAGCGCGATGCAGGAGGCGGTGCCTCAAGGCCAGGGCGCGATGGCGGCAATTCTCGGTCTCGATGACCAGAAGGTGCGGGACGCGTGCGCCAAGGCCGCAGGAAGCGAGGTCTGCGAGCCGGTGAACTGGAACGCGCCCGCTCAGGTCGTTATCGCGGGACATGCCGAAGCGGTAAAGCGGGCGATGGAAGTCGCCAAGACTCTGGGCGCGAAGCGAGCGGTTCCGCTTCCGGTCAGTGCGCCGTTCCACTCCTCGCTCATGAAGCCGGCTGCAATTAGGCTGGGCGAGGCCCTGTCGAAGATCGCGATCAATCCTCCGCGCATTCCCGTGATACACAACGTCGACGCGAAGAGCCACAACGATCCGGACGCGATTCGTAAGGCGCTCGTGACGCAGGCGGACCACCCCGTGCTCTGGGTCCAATGCGTGAAGGAGATGGCTGCGCGGGGCGTCACGCACATCTTCGAATGCGGTCCCGGCAAGATCCTCGCGCCGCTCACCAAGCGCATCGCCGACGCGCTCCAGGCTCTGGCGCTCGCCGACCGGGGGGCGATCGAGTCGGGAGTGCAAGCTTTGAGGGAAGGGTGATGGATCTTCAGGGACAGCGCGCATTGGTGACAGGCGCATCGCGCGGGATCGGTAAGGCGGTCGCCTTGATGCTCGGGGAGCGCGGCGCAACCGTGGTGGGCACCGCAACCACGGCCGCCGGCGCGCAATCGATCGGCGACTATCTGCTCGCGGCCAAGGTGCAGGGCAAGGGGGTGCAGCTCGACGTCAGGGTGGACGCGAACGTTGATGCGGTCGTGGCCGACTTCGAGAAGGCGTACGGCGCGGTGTCCATCCTCGTCAACAACGCCGGCATCACGCAGGACAACCTCGCGGTGCGGATGAAGGAGGCGGAATGGGACGCGGTGATCGACACCAACCTGAAGTCGGTGTTTCGCCTCACCAAGGCGGTGCTGCGCGGCATGCTCAAGGCGCGCTCGGGAAGGATCATCAACATCACCTCGATCGTCGGATCGAGCGGAAACGCGGGACAGATCAACTACGCGGCCGCGAAAGCGGGAATCGCGGGGATGACGCGCTCGCTCGCCCGCGAGATCGGGAGCCGCGGCGTCACGGTCAACTGCGTCGCGCCGGGATTCATCGACACCGACATGACCCGCGCGCTGTCGGACGAGCAGCGGACGGCGCTGCTGCAGCAGATTCCGCTGGGACGCCTCGGAAATCCCGAGGACGTCGCGGCGGCCGTGGCTTTCCTCGCCTCGCCCCAGGCGGCATACATCACCGGAACTACGGTGCACGTGAACGGCGGCATGTACATGACTTGAAAGAGCGCAATGCGATTCTGATACAATGCGCACCTTCCGAATTTCGATCTCAGCAGACAAGGGGGAAGAACCCGATGGAAAACGTTGAACAGCGCGTCAAGAAAATCGTCGCGGAACAGCTCGGCGTCAACGAAGCGGAGATCAAGAACGAATCCTCCTTTGTGGACGATCTCGGCGCCGACTCGCTCGACACGGTGGAGCTCGTGATGGCTCTCGAGGAGGAGTTCGAGACCGAGATTCCGGACGAGGAGGCCGAAAAGATCACGACGGTCCAGCAGGCCATCGCGTACGTCTCCGCTCATTCCAAGAAAGCCTGACGTTCTCACACGGCCGGGGTCGATTTGAGCCGCCGTCGTGTCGTTGTCACCGGACTAGGAATCATCTGCCCGATCGGCAACACCGTTGCCGAAGCCTGGTCGAACGCGCTCGCCGGCAAGCCGGGAATCGCGCGCATCTCCCTGTTCGATGCGAGCCCCTTCGCCAGCCAGATCGCGGGTGAAGTGAAGAATTTCGAAGTGTCACAGTATCTCTCGCCGAAGGAAGCGCGTCGCATGGACCGCTTCATCCACTTCGGCATCGCGGCGGCTACGCAGGCGCTGAGGGACTCGGGCCTCGAAGTCACCGAAGCCAATGCCGGGCGCATCGGCGTGAACATCGGCTCGGGGATCGGAGGGCTGCCGATGATCGAGGAAACGCACAACGACATGCTCAAGGGCGGGCCACGCAAGATCTCGCCTTTCTTCATCCCGAGCACCATCATCAACATGATCTCGGGCAATTTCTCGATCATGCACGGACTGAAAGGCCCCAACCTCGCGATGGTCACCGCATGCACCACTTCGGCCCACTGCATCGGCGAGTCGGGCCGCCTGATCGAGTACGGCGACTGCGACGTCATGGTCGCCGGAGGGGCCGAAGCCGCGATTACTCCGCTCGGCGTGGGCGGCTTCTCCTCGGCGCGCGCTCTGTCGACGAGGAACGACGACCCGCTGACCGCGAGCCGGCCCTGGGAGAAGGACAGAGACGGATTCGTCCTTGCCGAAGGAGCGGGCGTCTTGGTGCTGGAAGAGATCGAGCACGCGAAGAAGCGGGGCGCAAGAATCTACGCCGAGCTCGCCGGCTACGGCATGAGCGGCGACGCCTTCCACATGACGGCGCCCCAGGAGAGCGGCGACGGCGCCGCGCGCTGCATGGAGAATGCGCTGCGCAATGCCGGCATGAACCGCGACGATATCGATTACATCAACGCGCACGGAACCTCGACGCCGCTCGGAGACATCGCGGAGACGGTGGCCGTGAAGCGCGCTTTCGGAGATCACGCGAAGAAGCTCGCGGTGAGCTCGACCAAGTCGATGACCGGTCACCTGCTCGGCGCGGCTGGCGGCGTCGAGGCTATCTTCTCGGCGCTGGCGATTCGCGACCAGGTCGCGCCGCCGACCGCCAACCTGGCAAGCCAGGATCCGGCCTGCGACCTCGATTACGTGCCCAACACCGCTCGGCGCATGCCGATCCGGGCCGCGCTGTCCAACTCGTTCGGGTTCGGCGGCACCAACGGGACCCTGATCTTCCGGCGCGCCTGATCCCTCGGGCGTGGCTGCACCCTTTCTGCGCCTGGATCTGCGGCCGTCACGCAGGTTGATCGGGATCCTCGCCGTCGTGCACTGCCTCGCCCTGGCTGCCGCTTCCATCGGCTTGGGTGGCTGGCTGCGCTTTGCGGTCTGGGCGCTCCTTCTCGCGTCCCTGGGAAAGTCGCTTGCTCAGGCGTTCCTTCGCACGGCGAATCAAGCCGTATCGCTGGAGTTGCGCGAGGATGGACGTGCTTCCTGGAAGAATCGGGATGGAAGCTGGCAGGAGGGAACGCTGGGCGAGAGCCACTTCGTCTCGGCGGCGGTGGCTATCGTCGGGCTGAAGGATGCCCACGGCCGAAGCACAAGAGTGGTTCTCATGCCTGATTCAGTGCCTCCCGAGGACTTTCGCAAGCTCCGGGTATGGCTGCGATGGCGTCCGGGCGCGACGCGGAAAGGGCCGGAATAACCTTACGGGATACTGAACTATTGCCCCGCGCCCCGGTCTCTAGCAGCACGGGCGCCGAGGTGATGAAGTCACTACGGTATACTGCCGCCGCCTGTGGACAACTTCGGACAGAAGCGCGGCACCGCTTCAGGGACGGCGGCGGATGGATGAGAGGGAACTCGACCGACAGCTGGTCGAGCGGGCCCAGCGAGGCGACAAGCATGCTTTCGAGCTGCTGGTGTCGAAGTACCAACGTAAACTGGCACGGCTGCTGTCCCGGTTCATACGGGACCCGGTCGAAGTAGAGGACGTGGCACAGGAAGCATTCATCAAGGCCTATCGGGCGCTCCCCTCGTTCCGAGGCGACAGTGCCTTCTACACGTGGCTCTACCGGATCGGCATCAATACCGCGAAGAACTACCTGGTCGCCATGGGCCGGCGCGCGCCGACCACGACCGAGTTCGATACCGAGGACGCGGAGGCGTTCGAGGACGGCGACCAGCTGCGCGACATCAACACGCCCGAGAGCATGATGATGTCGGCGGAGATCGCCCGCACGGTCAACGACACCCTGGAGCAACTGCCCGAAGAGCTGCGCAACGCCATCACGCTGCGCGAGCTTGAGGGGCTCAGCTACGAGGACATTGCGGCGATCATGAATTGCCCGATCGGAACGGTCCGGTCGCGGATATTCCGTGCGCGCGAGGCCATCGCGGAGCGGCTCCGGCCGCTGCTCGATACTCGCAAGGACAAGAGGTGGTGACCATGAAAGAGAAGCTATCTGCGATCATCGACGGCGAACTCGAGGGCGAGATCCAGGCGCATATCACGCGCCTGCGCTCGGACCCCGAGCTGCGCGCCGCCTGGGATACCTATCATCTGATCGGCGACGCGCTCCGCGGCCATCTATGCCGGGAAATCGCGCCGCGGGTCATCTCGCGATTGCGCGAGGAACCCACCGTGCTCGCGCCGCGGCAGCGCGCGGCGAGCGCGGCCAAGCGCTTCGGCTGGTATGGCATGTACGCGACGGCGAGCGCCGCGGCCGTGGCCGTGGTGGCGTGGACGGCCTTTCCCGGCTGGCATGGTGACCCGCAGCTTGCAGCGGGCACCGTCGCGACCACGGCGGACGTTCCGTCCGAGAACGTGGTCGTCGACTGGCCCGCTTCCGACGTGGAGAACTACCTGCTCGCGCACCAGGCCTACTCGCACGTGAGCGCCATGCAGGGCGTGGCCCCCTTCGTTCGGGGCGTGTCCGAGGAACGCGTGGCGGCCAGCAAATGACCGGAGATTTCGCGTGCCGAGTGTGGCACCCGGTCAGGGTGCTGCCCTTCCTCCTGCCGGTATCGGCGGCCATCGCCCAGACCGACCCCTCCGCGCTGCAATGGCTGCAACGGATCTATGCCGCCTCGGAGAAGCTCAGCTATACGGGTACCTTCGTCTATCAGCAAGGCCAGCGCAGCGAGACCTCGAGCATCGTTCACGTCGCCGACTCCACCGGGCCGCGCGAGCGGCTCGAAACCCTCAACGGGATTCCGCGGGAGATTGTGCGCACCGGCGACGAGGTGGTCTGCTATCTGCCGGCGAGCAGCACGATGAAGATCGACAAGCAGCCAGGCCGTCGGCCGTTTCCGGCGATCCTGTCCGAGCAGCTCAAGGACGTTTCGGAGAACTACACGATCAAGAAGGGCGACGTCGAGCGTGTCGTCGGATACAGCTGCCAAGTCCTTACCCTGGCACCCAAGGATCGCATGCGCTACGGCCACCGGCTCTGGGCGGACGTCAACACCGGCATGCTGCTCCAGGCCAAGACCTACAACGAGAAGAACGAGATGCTGGAGCAGTTCTTCTTCACCCAGATCAAGATCGGGCCCGTGGGCCGAGACCAGCTCAGGCCGCGCTACTCCCGCCAGACCAAGGATTGGCGGATCGAGGACTCCGCGGCGACGCGGGCCAACCTCGCCGAATCGGGATGGACGATACGATCGAAGCCGCCGGGGTTCCGTACGGTCGCCGAATTGATGCGTACCGTCGGGGGCACGGGGGGCGTGGGACATATCGTGCTGTCGGACGGTCTGGCGGCGATCTCGGTGTTCATAGAGCCGGCTAACAGCAAGCGGCCGAGCCCGCAGGCCGGCCTCTCGCGCCAAGGGGCGATCAACGTATATACCCGCCCGATCGGCAACTACTGGGTAACGGTGGTCGGCGAGGCGCCCCCAGAGAGCGTAAAATACGTCGCCAACGCGGTGGAGTACCACAAGTAAAAAGAAGCCCGGGGCTTCCGCCCGCGGAACAACCGAGGACTGCGCGATGGCGAGAGTACTGCTTGTCTGGCTCCTTCTGTGGCTGCCGCCCGCGCTTCATGCGCAGGGCCGGGACCTTCCCGATTTCACCGATCTCGCCGAGAAGCAGGGTCCCACCGTCGTCAATATCAGCACCACGCAGACGCGCGAGCGCCGCACCTCGCCCCAGGTCCCGAACCTCGAAGAAGACGACCCGCTGTACGACTTCTTCCGCCGCTTCGCGCCGCGGCCGCCTGGTCCCGGCGGGCAGGCGCCGCGAGACTTCGAGAGCCGTTCGCTTGGCTCAGGTTTCATCATCAGCTCGGACGGGTACGTTCTCACCAACGCGCACGTGGTCGACGCTGCGGACGAGATCACGGTCAGCCTCACCGACAAGCGCGAATTCAAGGCGCGCGTGATCGGCGCGGACAAGCGCACCGACCTCGCGCTGCTGAAGATCGACGCGACTGGGCTACCGGCGGTGCACATGGGGGACCCGAACCGCCTCAAGGTTGGCGAGTGGGTCGTGGCGATCGGCTCGCCCTTCGGCTTCGCGAGCACGGTCACGGCGGGGATCGTGAGCGCGAAGGGCCGCAGCCTGCCCCAGGAGAACTTCGTCCCGTTCATTCAGACCGACGTCGCCATCAATCCAGGCAATTCCGGCGGGCCGCTGTTCAACATGCGCGGCGAAGTCGTCGGTATCAACTCCCAGATCTACAGCCGCACAGGCGGCTTCATGGGGCTGTCGTTTGCCATCCCCATCGACGTCGCGATGGAGGTGCAGGGACAGCTGCGGCAATTTGGCCGCGTTAGCCGGGGCAGGATCGGAGTCGTCATTCAGGAGGTCTCGAAGGAGCTGGCGGAATCGTTCGGCCTCCCCAAGGCGGCTGGCGCCCTGGTCAACGCCGTGGAGAAGGGCGGCCCGGCCGATAAGGCCGGAGTCGAGGCGGGCGACATCATCATGAAATTCGACGGCAAGGCCGTCTCAAGCTCGAACGAGCTGCCGCGCATCGTCGGCGGCACCAAGCCCGGAAGCAGGGCGAGCGTGGAGATATGGCGCAAGGGCACGACGCGGGAGATCACGGTCACGGTGGGCGAGCTGCCCGAGGACCGCGTCGCGAGCCGCAGCGAGCGGAAGGGGAAGCCCCCCGAGGCGGCGGCCAACCGGCTCGGCTTCGTCGTGGTCGACTTGACGGCCGAGCAGAAGCGCGATCTGAAGGTCGGTGGCGGGGTGATGGTCGAGGAGGTCCGGAGCAACCGCCGGGCGGACGTACGCTCGGGCGACGTGATCACCGCGGTCACGAGCAAAGGCCAGACGTCCGACGTGCGCTCCGCCGAGCAGTTCAACAAAGTGCTTGCGCAGCTCAATCCCGGCACTACGCTCACGCTTCACGTGCGGCGGGGGGAAAGCAACCTGTTCGTCACCGTGCGGGGCGAGGCGGCGTCCGGGTAGAGCATATCTCGCCTCGATACGCTAAAATTCAACGTCTTGCGACGGGCAGCGAGGGTGCCGAGCGGCACCCTTTTTCGTAGGCCGGGATGCAACACATCCGCAATTTTTCGATCATCGCGCACATCGACCACGGGAAGTCGACGCTCGCCGACCGCTTCATACAGCGATGCGGAGGGCTGACCGACCGCGAGATGTCCGAGCAGGTTCTGGACACGATGGATCTGGAGCGCGAGCGCGGTATCACCATCAAGGCGCAGACCGCCGCGCTCCAGTACGCGGCCCGCGACGGTCGCATCTACAACCTCAACCTCATCGACACGCCGGGCCACGTCGATTTCTCGTACGAGGTGTCGCGATCGCTGGCGGCGTGCGAGGGCGCGCTGCTCGTGGTGGACGCGAGCCAGGGTGTGGAAGCACAGACGGTCGCGAACTGCTACACGGCGATCGAGCAGGGCGTCGAGGTCGTGCCCGTGCTGAACAAGATCGATCTGCCTTCGGCCAACCCCGAGCGCGCCATACAGGAGATCGAGGACGTCATCGGGATCGCCGCCAAGGATGCGGTGCGGGCGAGCGCCAAGACCGGCGAAGGCGTCGATGACATCCTCGAAGCCGTGATTCACCGGATTCCGGCGCCGAAGGGCGACCCCGAGGCCCCGCTCAAGGCGCTGATCATCGATTCCTGGTTCGACAACTACGTCGGGGTTGTGATGCTGGTGCGTCTGGTCGACGGGACGATGCGGCCCAAGGACAAGCTGCTGCTGATGTCTACCCAGGCCCAGCATCTATGCGAGCAGGTCGGCGTGTTCACACCCAAGGGCCAGGAGCGCGAGCGCCTGTCCGCGGGCGAGGTGGGCTTCGTGATCGCCGGCGTGAAGGAACTCCAGCACGCGCGCGTCGGGGACACCATCACCTCGGCCGACCGCCCGGCCGCGGCGCCCCTGCCGGGCTTCAAGGAGATCAAGCCGCAGGTGTTCGCCGGGCTCTACCCGGTCGAGGCCAACGAGTACGAGGCGTTCCGCGACGCCCTCGAGAAGCTCAAGCTGAACGACTCCTCGCTGCACTACGAGCCGGAGACCTCGCAGGCGCTCGGCTTCGGATTCCGGTGCGGATTTCTCGGACTGCTGCACATGGACATCGTGCAGGAGCGGCTCGAGCGCGAATACGGGATCACGCTGGTCACGACCGCTCCCACAGTGGTCTACGAAGTGAAGCTGCGCGACGGCACGGTCGTGCGGATCGAGAACCCGGCGAAGCTGCCCGACCCGTCGAAGATCGAGGAGATCCGCGAGCCGATCATCGAGACCACCATCTTCGTGCCGCAGGAGTACGTCGGCGCCATCATCACGCTGTGCACCCAGAAGCGCGGTGTGCAGCGGAACATGCAGTACCACGGACGCCAGGTGATGCTCACCTACGAGATGCCCCTTAACGAAGTGGTGATGGATTTCTTCGACAAGCTCAAGTCCGCGAGCCGCGGTTATGCGTCCCTCGACTACGAGTTCAGGGAATTCCGCGCGGCCGACATGGTGAAGCTCGATATCCTCATCAACGGGGAGCGGGTCGACGCGCTGTCCCTCATGGTCCACCGCGAGAACGCCCCCTACCGTGGCCGGGATCTGGTCTCGCGAATGCGCGAGCTGATTCCGCGGCAGATGTTCGACGTTGCAGTGCAGGCGGCGATCGGCTCCCACATCATCGCCCGCGAGACGGTCAAGGCCCTGCGCAAGAATGTGCTGGCGAAATGCTACGGCGGCGACATCACCCGGAAGCGCAAGCTGCTCGAGAAGCAGAAGGCAGGAAAGAAGCGCATGAAGCAGGTCGGCACGGTTGAAATACCTCAGGAGGCTTTCCTTGCGATACTCCAAGTCGAAAACAAGTAGCGAAATCCCGCGATGAATTTTGCCCTGATCCTGTTCGTGCTCCTGGTGGTCACTGGGGCGTTCGCCCTGGCGGACGCGCTCTATTTCCGCAAGCAGCGGCGCAAGGACGACAAGGAGCCGTGGTGGATCGAGTATCCGAAGAGCTTCTTTCCGGTGATCCTGATCGTCTTCCTGCTGCGTTCCTTCCTGGTGGAGCCGTTCAAGATTCCAACCGGCTCCATGGTGCCGACGCTGCTGGTCGGAGATTTCATCCTGGTCAACAAGTTCGCCTACGGCATCCGGCTTCCGCTTCTCAACAAGAAGATCCTCAGCATCGGCGATCCTCACCGCGGAGACGTCATGGTGTTCCGCTATCCGGTGGATCCGTCGGTCGACTACATCAAGCGGGTCGTCGGCCTCCCGGGAGACAAGATCGCATACGAGAACAAGAGACTCACGATCGACGGAGTCCCGCAGCCGCGCAAGCAAGTGGCCGACTATCTCAACCGCGAGCGCGTCCACTATTCGTCGCAATTCGAGGAAACGCTCGGCGGGGTGGAGCACGCCATCCTCCAGGAAAGCGACACGCCGGCCGCGGTACCGTTCACGCAGCCGTTCCCCTTCCGGGAGAATTGCAACTACAATGCCGAGGGCGTGACGTGCACCGTCCCGCCCGGGCACTACTTCGTCATGGGCGACAACCGCGACAATTCGGCCGACAGCCGCGTGTGGGGATTCGTGCCCGACGAGAACATCGTGGGCAAGGCGTTTTTCATCTGGTTCAATTTCAGCGAGCTCAGGCGCATCGGGAAATTCCAGTGAGAGGTGATCCAATGAGGAACCAGCGAGGGTTGACCCTGATGGGGATGATCGTGGCGTGCATCGTGATCGTGTTCGTCGCCATCGGCGGCCTCAAGATCGCGCCCGCCTACATCGAGTATTTCAAGGTCAAGAAGGCGATCAAAGCGGTCGCGGTCGCCAATCCGGCGGCGACCGTGGGCGAAGTGCGATACGCGTTTCAGCTGCGCCAGGCGATAGACGACATCGACGTCATCGGCCCGAAGGACCTCGAAGTGACGAAGGAAGGAAACGAGCTGGTCGTTTCGACCGCATACTCGAAGCGCATTCCGCTATTCGGCAACGTTAACGTCGTCATTGATTTCGCGGCGAGCAGCAACGAATGACTTTGCCGTGAGCCCGGAGCGCCTGCGGCAGCGCGTCGGATACGGCTTCTCGCGGCCCGAGCTGCTCGCGCAGGCGCTCACGCACCGCAGCTTCGGTGCGCCCCACAACGAGCGCCTGGAGTTTCTCGGCGACGGCGTGCTCAACTGCGTCGTGGCGGCGGAGCTGTTCGAGCGGTTTCCGGACCTGCCCGAGGGCGATCTGTCGCGAATGCGCGCGCACCTGGTGCGACAGGAGGCGCTGCACCAGCTGGCCCAGGACCTCGGCCTGGGTGAGTACCTGCGCTTGGGGGAAGGCGAGATGAGGAGCGGCGGGACTTCGCGTCCGTCCATTCTGGCCGACGCGCTGGAGGCTGTGGTGGGCGCAGCGTTCCTGGACGGCGGCTTCGCTGCGGCCCGCGAGACCGTCAGGCGCCTGTACGAGCCCCTGCTCAAGGACCTCGACCCGCGGTCGCTCGGCAAGGATCCGAAGACGCTCCTGCAGGAGCTCCTCCAGGCTCGCAGGATCCCGCTGCCCCAGTACTCGGTGCTCGCCACGCGCGGAGCGGCGCATCAGCAGAACTTCGAGGTCGAGTGCCTCATCCCCCAGTTGTCGGTGCGCACGACCGGCAGCGGCAGCAGCCGCCGCAACGCCGAGCAGGAAGCCGCAATGCGCGCGTTCGAGCAGATCCGCGGCTGAAGGCGGCAGGCGATGGCATCGGCCTCGTTTCGTTGCGGTGCGATCGCCCTGATCGGGCGGCCGAACGTGGGCAAGTCGACGCTGCAGAACGCGCTGCTCGGACAGAAGCTCAGCATCACCTCGCGCAAGCCGCAGACCACGCGGCTCGCCCTGCGCGGCATCCTCACGACGGAGACCGCTCAGTTCATCCTCGTCGACACGCCAGGGTTCCAGAGCCGCTACCGTGGCGGCCTCAACCGGGCCATGAACCGGGCGGTGCGGGCTGAGCTCGACAGCGTCGACGTGGTCGCGCTGGTGGTCGAGGCGGGGCGCTTCAGCGCCGGGGACCGCGCGGTGCTGAGTCTCGTTCCCGCTGACGCGACGCTGTTTCTGGTGGTGAACAAGATCGACGCGCTTGAGCCGGATCAGCTTCCGTCCTTCCTGCAGAAGGTCGCGGGCGAGGCGGAGTTCGACGAGATCGTGCCGGTGAGCGCCAAGCGCCGAAAGGGGCTGGACGAGTTGCTGCGCACGTTCGAGCGCCACCTTCCCGAGCAGCCGGCGATCCACTCGGCGGACGAGCTCACCGACAGGAACGAGCGCTTCCTCGCCGCAGAATTCATACGCGAGAAGCTCTTCCGCCACCTCGGCGAGGAGCTCCCCTACAGCGCCCACGTCGAAATCGACAAGTACGAGGAGCAGCGCGGCGTGCGGCGGATCCACGCGTCGATCGTCGTCGAGAAGGCGGGGCACAAGGCGATCGTCATCGGGGCGGGCGGAAGCAAGCTGAAGACCATTGCCTCCGAGGCGAGGCGGGACATCGAGAAGCTGCTCGGCGGCAAGGTCTACCTCGAGACCTGGGTGCGGGTACGCGGCGGCTGGACCGACGACGAGGCTGCGCTGAGGCGCATGGGCTATGGCTGAGCGCGCCCGCCAGGAGAGCCGCGAGGCTTTCGTCCTGCACAGCTATCCGTACCGCGAGACGAGCCTGCTTCTCGAGGTGTTCGCCCGGGGCTTCGGGCGCTTGTCGATGGTGGCCCGCGCCGCGCGCAGCCCGCGCTCGGCGCTGCGCGGCGTCCTGCTCGGCTTTCAGCCGCTCGCGCTTTCCTGGTTCGGCAAGGGCGAAGTCCGGACGCTCGCGCGCGCGGAGTGGATCGGCGGGGCTCCGCGGCTCCAAGGCGAGGCGCTGATGTGCGGGTTCTACGTGAACGAGCTGCTGGTGCGCCTGCTTCCGCGCGAGGACCCGCACGATGCCCTGTTCGCGCGCTACCGGGCCGCGCTGGAGCAGCTCGCCTCGCACTGGGAGTCCGCCTCGGCGCTGCGCTCCTTCGAGCGGGCGCTGCTCAAGGAGCTCGGCTACGCGATGACGCTGGACCGCGACAGCGCGAGCGGCAGCGCCATCGACCCGGCCAAGACCTACCGCTATGACCCGGAGCGCGGTCCGGTCGAGATCAACGGCGCGGCGGCCACGGCAGTATCCGGCCGCACGCTCCTCGACATGGGGCGGGACGACTACGGCGATCCGCGGACCCAGCAGGAGGCAAAGGCGCTGATGCGCGCTCTTCTCGATCACCGCCTGGAATACCAGCCGCTGAAGAGCCGGCGCATATTCCGCGACCTGCTCTCTCTCTAGGGCCATGGCGGCGACACAGCTCAGCGCCAACATCAACAAGATCGCCCTGCTGCGGAACACGCGCACGATCGGCATTCCCGACGTGGTCCGCGCGGCGCGCATCGCGCTCGACGCCGGCGCGCACGGCATCACCGTTCATCCGCGCCCCGACGGACGGCACGTGCGCGCGAACGACGTGCGCGAACTTTCCTGCGTCGTGAGGGAGAAGCCCGGCGCGGAGTTCAACATCGAGGGCAATCCCTTTCACGGCCTGCTCGAATTTGTGCGGCAGGTCCGGCCGGCGCAGTGTACCCTGGTGCCCGACGAGACCGGCGCGTTCACCTCGGATCATGGCTGGGACCTCGAGCGGGACGGCGGCAAGCTGGAGGCGGTGCTGGCCGAGCTGAAGGCGCTCAAGGTGAGGGCGAGCCTCTTTATGGATCCGGTCCCGGCGGCGATGGACGCGGCGGCAAGGCTGGGCGCGGACCGCGTGGAGCTGTATACGGAGCCCTACGCGCGCGCCTTCGGGACGCCCGGACAACACGCGGCGCTGCGCCGGTACGCAGAGTCGGCCCGCGCCGCGCAGGGGGCGGGCCTCGGGGTCAACGCGGGCCACGACCTCAATCTCGCGAACTTGCCCGTGTTCCTGCGCGCCGTGCCGGGCGTGCTGGAGGTGTCCATCGGGCACGCTCTCGTCGCCGACGCGCTCGAAATGGGCCTGGGCGAGGCGGTGCGCAGATATCTCGAAATCATCCGCCAGAGCGCATGATCCTCGGAATCGGCACCGATCTGTGCGAGGTCGAGCGCATCGAGCAGGCGCTTTCGCGCTTCGGCGAGCGCTTCGCGACGAAGATCCTGGTGGCGTCCGAGCTCGAGGTTTTCCGGCGGCGCAGGAAGCGCGCCGGCTACCTCGCCAAGCGCTTTGCCGCCAAGGAGGCGTTCTCGAAGGCGCTGGGCGTAGGCATCCACTACCCGGTGAGCTGGCACAACGTCTGGGTGGTCAACGAGCGCTCCGGGAAGCCGGCGTTCCAGTTCTCGCAGGCGCTCGCCGCGCTTCTCGAGCGGCGCGGCGTGGAGCGGGTCCACCTTTCGCTCACCGACGAGGTCGGAATGGCGTGCGCCTTCGTGGTCATCGAAGGGGAGGACGCCACGGGACGCCCGCCGGGATGAATGCGGGCGCCGCAATGCTCGACGTCGCGGGCCTTCGACTCGCCCCGGAGGAGAAGGAGCTCCTGCGCCACCCATCGACGGGAGGCGTGATCCTGTTCGCGCGCAATTTCGAATCGCCGGGGCAGCTCGCCGCGCTTACTCGCGACATCAGGACGCAGCGCCCCGAGCTGCTGATCGCGGTGGACCACGAGGGCGGGCGGGTGCAGCGCTTCAGGGAAGGCTTCACCCGCATCCCGCCGATGCGCCTGCTCGGCGAGCGCTGGGAGGTCGATGCCGGCGGCGCGCGGGCCCTGGCCGAGTCGATCGGCTACGTGATCGCGGTCGAGCTGCGCAGGCACGGCGTGGATTTCAGCTTTGCGCCGGTGCTCGACGTCGACTTCGGATCGAGCGGCGTGATCGGCGACCGGGCGTTCTCCGACGAGCCGACGGTGGTCGCGGCGCTCGCGGGCGCGCTCGTCGCGGGACTCGCTGCGGGAGGTGCAGCGTCGGTGGGCAAGCATTTTCCAGGGCACGGCTACGCCGAGGCCGACTCGCACGTTGCCGTCCCCGTCGACGAGCGCGGCTTCGACGACATCGATGCATCCGATCTGCATCCCTACCGCGAGCTCATCGCCCGCGGGCTCGCCGGCGTGATGCCGGCTCACGTGATCTACCCCCGCGTGGACGACCGCCCGGCGGGCTACTCGCGCATCTGGCTCAGGGACATCCTGCGCGGCCACCTCGGGTTCGACGGAATGATCTTCAGCGACGACCTATCCATGGAAGGCGCCCGGATCGCGGGCGGTCCGCCCGAGCGCGCGCTCGCTGCGATCGAGGCCGGGTGCGACATGGTGCTGCTGTGCAACGCGCCGGAAGCGGTCCCGGGCGTGCTCGAAGCGCTGAGGGACCGCTCGCCCGAGCCCAGGCGGCTCGCGTTGATGCGAGGCCGGGATCCGGCCGCCCCGGACGAGCGCTATGCGCGGGCGGTGAGGTCCGTGCAGGAGGCGACGGCCTGAGACTACACTACGCGCCATGGCGCACGAGCACCACGATCACGATCACGGCCATCACGGTCACGAGGGCCACGCGCCGCGCGACTTCGGTCTCGCGTTCGCGTTCGGGATCGGCCTGAACTTTGCGTTCGTGGTCGTCGAGGCGGTGTACGGCGTGCTAGCGCACTCGATGGCGCTGCTCGCCGACGCTGGCCACAACCTCTCGGACGTGCTGGCGCTCGCGCTCGCCTGGGGCGCGGGCCGGCTCTCGCGCCGTGGCCCCTCGGCGAGGTATACCTACGGCCTGCGCAGCACCTCCATCCTTGCTGCGCTGTTCAACGCTGCGCTACTCCTCCTCGTCACCGGCGGGATCATCTGGGAATCGATCCAGCGCCTGGTCGAGCCCGAGCCTGTCGCGAGCCGGACCGTGATGTGGGTCGCGCTCGTCGGGATCGTCATCAACGCCGCGAGCGCGCTGCCTTTCGCGAGGAGCGGCGGCGACCTCAACATCCGCGCCGCCTTCCTGCACCTCGCCGCCGACGCGGCGATCTCGCTCGGCGTCGTCCTTGCCGCGCTGCTGACCCTGTACACGGGATGGCTGTGGATCGACCCGGTGATGGGCATCGCCATCGCGCTCGTCATCATCGTCGGCACCTGGGGCCTACTGCGCGATTCCGTGACCATGGCGCTCAACGCCGTGCCGGCGCACATCGACCCGACCAGGGTGCGCGCCTACCTGTCCAAACTGGCGGGCGTATCCGAAGTCCACGACCTGCACATCTGGGCGATGAGCACGACGGAGACGGCGCTCACCGTGCACCTCGTCATGCCCAAAGGACACCCGGGCGACGCCTTCACCGCGGAAATCTGCAAGGAGCTGCGCGCGCACTACCGCGTGCACCACACGACCGTGCAGATCGAGACCGGCGCGCAGCCGTGCGAACTGGCGCCGGATCACGTGGTGTAGACGCTACGAGCCGACTTTTCCGCCCCCGTACTTGGGGTGCTTCGCCTTGCACGCGGAAACCAGGCTCGGGTCCACCTGGGGCAGCGGCTTCGTCGCGCCCGGGGCGGTACTTTTGCCCTGCATGATCGGGTCGACGCAATCGCGCCAGAGGCCATCCCCTTTCTTCCAGTCGCCCTTGATGAACCCGGCATTGCGGCAGGCGTTGGCGATCTCCTTGCAAGGTCCCGGGGGCTCGTTGGGCGTCTTCTGCGCGAGCGCGCAGGTGGCGAAGGCGATGGAAATCACGCTTGCGAGGTTCAGGCCATGTCGCACGGATCCTCCTTGACGGGACTTGCGCGAGCTCCGGCTCGCGCTCCAGGGCATTGTGCGCTTCATGCCTTGCGGCAGCCTTGCAAGTCGCGCTACCAAGGAATCGGGTTCAGGTTCCGGAAGAATCCGCCGGTCGGTCCGTCGTCGGGCAGCGTGGCGGCCCAGACGATGGTGCGCACGCCTTCCTCGGGCGAGAGGCGCGCGCCGGGCCCGCCCATGTCGGTCTTCACCCAGCCCGGGCACACGGAGTTGACGAGAACGCCGGTGCCCTTCAGCTCCGCGGCGAAGATGCGCGTCAGCGCGTTGAGCGCCGTCTTCGAGACCCGGTACGCCGGATAGCCGCCGCCCATGTCGTTGAGTTGCCCGAGCCCCGAGGACACGTTGACGATCCGCCCGTATCCGCGCTCGCGCATGCCGGGTGCAATCGCCTGGATGACGCGATACGCGCCGAGCGTGTTCGTCTCCAGTGTCTGGCGAATGACGTCAGGCGTGATGTCCATCGCGCTCTGGCTCAGGAGGCCCGCAGCGAGCGGATTCTCGTCGCTCTCGAGCATCACGCCCGCGTTGTTGACGAGCGCATCGATCGCGCCGATCCCGTTCAGTCGCGCGCAGCTCTCGTCGCTCGCGACGTCGAGCTGGAAGGGGAGAGCGTCGAGTCCTTCCTTGCGGACGTGTTGCGCCGCCGCCTCGGCTTTCGCGAGGTCGCGTGCGGCGAGGACTACGCGGTAACCGGATCGCGCCAGCTGGCGCGCAGTCTCGAGGCCCAGCCCGCGGTTTGCCCCGGTGACGAGCGCGGTTCGCGTGACCATCGGGCGCTAGGCGCGCTCAATGTAAGCGCCGTCATCGGTGTTGATCTTGATCTTCTCGCCGGTGCCGATGAAAGGGGGCACCTGCACGACGAGCCCGGTCTCGGTCTTGGCGGGCTTGAACGAGGTCGTCACGGTTGCGTTCTTGATCTCGGGGTCGGTCTCGGTGACGGTGAGCACAACCGAGGGCGGCAGCTCGAGGCCGATCGGCTTGTCGTTGTAGAACGTGACCTTCACGTCGGTGTTCGGCAGCAGGTAGCCGCTTTGCCCCTCGAGCATGTCCTCCGAGAGCGTGAGCTGCTCGTAGTTTTCCTTGTCCATGAACACGAAGCCGGTGCCGTCGTGGTAGAGATACTGCATCTCGCGCGGCTCGACGAACGCTCGCTCGACCTTGTCCTCGGTGCGGATGCGCTGGTTGGTCTTGGTGCCGCTCTCGATGTCCTTCATCTCGACCTGCATGAAGGCGCCGCCGCGCCCGCCGACGTGCACGTGATAGCATTTCAGGACGCGCCAGATCCGCTTTTCCCACTCGAGCAGGTGGCCGACGCGGATTTCGGTTGCAAGGACCTTAGCCATGGCAGTTCGCAGCAAAAGGGCGGCATTTTATAACAAAACGCCTCCCCGGACGACCGCAAAACCGCCTTCAGGCTTCGATCCCGAGTGCCGCGACTGCCCTCGGCTCGCGCGCCACCTCGATCGCGTCAGGAAGGAGCACCCGGACTACCACGCCCGGCCCGTCGCGCCGTTCGGCCCGGCCCGTGCGGCGCTGCTCGTCGTCGGCCTCGCGCCGGGGATGCACGGCGCGAACCGCACCGGTCGGCCGTTCACCGGCGACCATGCCGGCGTCCTCCTCTACAGGACGCTCCACAGTCAGGGATTCGCGAGCCACGAAGGCTCGGCCGATCCGGACGACGGGCTCGAGCTCATCGGCTGCCGGGTGACCAACGCCGTGAAGTGCGTGCCGCCTCAGAACAAGCCGCGGCCGGACGAGGTCCGGCGCTGCAACCGGTATCTTGCGCACGAGATCGCCGCGGTGCGTCCGCGGGCGATACTCGCGCTGGGCGCGGTCGCCCACCGCGCCGTGCTGATGGCCCTCGGTCTCGCCCCCGGAGAACGGCGCTTCGCGCACCACGCCGTTCACGAGCTTCCTCAGGTCCGGCCGGGCGCGCGCCTTTTCGATAGCTACCACTGCAGCCGCTATAATACGCAGACCAAGCGGCTCACCGAGCGCATGTTCCATGCGGTGGTCCGCGACATCGCGATATTTCTCCGCGGCCCTAGATGATTCTCCGACGCACGGCGCTTCCTCCCCAGGGGCGCGCAGGCGCTCCGTCCGTCGCGCCCTTCGACCCCAAGCCGCTGCTCGCGTCGCTCCCGGGGCTGCCGGGCGTCTACCGAATGATGGGCGGGCACGGAGAGGCGCTCTACGTGGGGAAGGCGGGAGACCTGAGGAAGCGGGTGTCTTCTTACTTCCAGAAAACCGATCACGGCCCGCGCATCGACATGATGCTGAGCCAGGTCGCATCGGTCGAGATCACCGTTACGCGATCCGAGGCCGAGGCGCTGATCCTCGAGAACAACCTGATCAAGTCGCTCAGCCCGCGATACAACATCCTCTTCCGCGACGACAAGTCGTACCCGTACCTGATGGTGAGCGGCGAGGAGTTTCCGCGCCTGGGCTTCCATCGCGGTCCGATGGACAAGGCGCACCGCTACTTCGGCCCGTTCCCGCACGCCGGCGCCGTGCGCGAGAGCATCCAGCTGCTGCAGCGGGTGTTCCGCCTCCGCACCTGCGAGAACTCGGTGTTCCAGAACCGCTCGCGCCCGTGCCTGCTCTACCAGATTAGGCGCTGCACCGCACCCTGCGTCGGCCTCATCAGCCCTTCCGCGTACGCGGAAGACGTCAAGGGCGCGCAGCTCTACCTGGAGGGAGGCAGCGACACCGCGCTCAAGCGACTGGAGGAGAGGATGCAGAGCGCCTCGGATGCGAGGCGCTACGAGGAGGCGGCGATCTACCGCGACCAGATCCAGTCGCTCGCCAAGGTGAGCCAGCGCCAGTACGCGGACACGGGCGACGGCGTCGACGTCGACATCGTTGCCGCGGTCATCGACGAGGGCGTCGCCTGCGTGAACCTGATGATGGTTCGCGGCGGCCTGCAGCTCGGGGACCGCAGCCTGTTTCCGCAGAACGCGCAGGAGGGCGATGCGAAGGAAGTGCTCCTGGCGTTCATCGCGCAGCACTACCTCGAGCGCCCGGTCCCGCCGCTCATCGTCGCAGGCGAGGACCTCGATTCCGCGGAGCTCGAGGCGACGCTATCCGAGCACGCGAAGAAAGCGGTTCGCGTCGTCACGCGGCCGACCGCCGAGCGGCGGGCGTGGCTCGAGATGGCGCGCGAGAACGCGCTCCAGGCGCTGAAGGCCAGGCTCTCCGAGCAGAGCACGCGGGGGGCGCGGCTTGCCGCGCTGCGCGATGCGCTCGGGCTGCCCGACACGGCGCAGCGCATCGAATGCTTCGACATCAGCCATACCATGGGCGAAGCGACGGTCGCGTCGTGCGTGGTGTACGATCGGATGGACATGCGCCGGGGCGAATACCGCCGCTACAACATCGAGGGCCTCGTTCCCGGAGACGACTACGCGGCGCTGAACCAGGCACTCGCGCGCCGGTACGGGCGAATCGCGGGCGGGGAGGGGATCGCGCCCGACGCGATCTTCATCGACGGCGGCAAGGGACAGGTGGGAGCGGCGAAGGCGGCCCTCGCCGAGGTCGGGCTCTCCGACATCGCGCTCGTCGGGATCGCGAAGGGGCCGGAGCGCAAGCCCGGGCTCGAGGAGCTGTGGATAGGCGACCGCGCCGTGAGGCTCGCGCCCGACCATCCGGGGCTTCACCTGATCCAGCACATACGCGACGAAGCGCACCGCTTCGCGATCGCAGGGCACCGTGCGCGGCGCTCCCGGCGCCGCACCACGTCGACCCTCGAGGGCATCGCCGGCGTGGGCGCGAAGCGCCGCCGGCACCTGCTGACGAGATTCGGAGGACTGAAGGGAGTGATGGGCGCGAGCGTGGAGGACCTGACTCAGGTCGAGGGCATCAGCCGCAAGCTCGCGGAGAAGATCTACCGGGAACTCCATGCCGCTTAACCTTCCCAATCTACTGACGTGGCTGCGCATCATCATGATCCCGCTGGTGATCGGGGTGTTCTACGTTCCGCCGGCATGGCTTTCGAGCTGGCAGCAGAACCTGATTGCGACGATCCTTTTCATCGCCGCCGCGATCACCGACCTGCTCGACGGCTACCTGGCGCGGCGCCTGAACCAGATATCGGCTTTCGGCGCCTTCCTCGACCCGGTGGCGGACAAGCTGATGATCGCAGCGGCGCTCATCGTGCTCGTTCAGCTTCAACGCGCCGACGCCATTATCGCCGTCGTCATCATCGGCCGTGAGATCGCGATTTCGGCGATGCGCGAGTGGATGGCGAAGATCGGGAAGTCGAAGAGTGTCGCGGTCAATTTCCTCGGCAAGGTCAAGACCATATCGCAGATGATCGCGGTGCCGATGCTGCTCTATCACGATACGATCGGCCCGTTCGACGTGCAGCGCATCGGCACCTGGCTGATCTACATCGCGGCGATCCTGACATTGGTTTCGATGTTCAACTACCTGCAGCGCGCTCTCGCGCCGCGGGCGCCGGGAGACCGGCGTCGTATTGACCGCAGGGGGGGCGGCCCGTAAGATTCGCTTTAAGTAACGCGGGAATAGCTCAGTTGGTAGAGCGCAACCTTGCCAAGGTTGAGGTCGCGAGTTCGAGACTCGTTTCCCGCTCCAGGTTTCCAGGAACAGCGCGCCAAGCGCGCTGCTCTGGTTCAAGGCACACGGCGGGATGGCAGAGTGGTCATGCAGCGGCCTGCAAAGCCGTGGACGCCGGTTCGATTCCGACTCCCGCCTCCAGATGTCTCGACCCCGGCCCGGGTGGTGAAACTGGTAGACACAAGGGACTTAAAATCCCTAGGCCGCGAGGCCATGCAGGTTCGACCCCTGCCCCGGGCACTCGATCGCGGATGTGCTAGATTACCGTCCCCTTCCGCTCGACTGGGCGTAGAGTGCTGAGACGATGGAAAACCTCCCCGATTTCATATTGAACGTTGCCGCGGGAGCCTTCGCGCTGTTCTGCCTGTTCGACGGGACGCGGCGGCTGGGTGCGTACGGCGTGCACCGCAGAGCGGTGCTCCTCATCGTCCTGTCGGGGAGCGCTTGCGCGCTCTACGGCTACTTCGCGTACCAGAGGTACGCAGACCTTAAGGTGACGGTGGCCGAGAGCCAGCACAAGGCCGGTCCGGCGCAGGCGGCCCGCTGGAGCAAGGTCGCTTCTCCCGAGAAGAAGGAGCTTCTCAGCCAGGCGCTGGCGCGCCAGAACTTCAAGGCCTCGGGCGCGCTCGGACCTTACATCGATCGCAACGGCGAGACCCGAACCTTCGCTCCGAACCAGGAGGATCTCGACGCGCGCGAGCGCGTCGTCGCCTACTACTCGCGCAGCGAATACGCGGCGCGCGCGAGCTTCGCCGAAGCGCTCCTGTGGCTGATCGCGGGGATCGTCGCGGTCGTCCTCGGCCTGGCGATGTCGCTTGACAAGCCTCCCGCCCCTGGGCCAGAAGGGGAGACCGTTCCTTCCGAAGTGCCGCTCCACCGCTGAGGCGGGACACTGACGACGTGATCGTTTTCGAGCTCATCTGCGCGCATCGCCACCGCTTCGAGGGCTGGTTCGCCTCGGCGGAGGATTTCGAGGGCCAGAAGGCGCGCGGACTGCTCTCGTGCCCGGCATGCGGCGGCTCCCGGATCGAAAAGCTCCTGACCGCGAAAATTGGAAGACCCGATGCCGAAGCGCCGGCTCCTGCGCCGCAGCCCGCCACCGCGCCGAATCCGCGCAGCGTGCAGGAGGTGGTCGACTACATTCTTCTCAACACCGAGAACGTCGGAAAGGATTTTCCGTCGGAGGCGCGGCGCATCCACCGCAAGGAAGCGCGCGAGCGCAGCATTCGCGGCGTCGCGACGGGCGAGGAGACGCGCGACCTTCTCGAGGAGGGGATCGCCGTGATGCCGCTCCCCATCCCGCCCCGCGAGGACTGGCACTAGGCTAAACGAGCTGTCGCAGCCTGCGCAGCTCCGGCATGCAACGCCGGATCCACTGCGCGGTCATCTTTTCCTGCAGCGAGTTCTGCTTGAGGCGCTCCGAGAGAGCGCCGAAATCGACCCGGTCGAGCTCCTGGTCCTGGTTGAAGCACGAGAACACGTAGCTTCTCTTGCCCGTATGCGGGTCGACGTGCGGCTGCAGGCATTGCGCGCAGATCTCCTTGAGCATGCACTGCATGGGCGAGTTGATCGATCCGATCGCGACGTGCTGCGCTTTCAGATGGTCCTTCAGCACGTCGTGGCGCGCGCGCGCGACCGCCGCCATCATCCTGTCCGAGCCGATCGCGATCAGCCGGTCGGCATCGTGCATGCGGATGGGCTGAGAGCCGAGGAGTCCCTGGGCGTACGCGTCCATCGCCTGGACGATATTCCCGACGAAGCTGCGATCCTGGAGGCGCGTCGGGCTGAAGCCCGGCTCCTCGTCACAGCACCACACCACCGCGTCCGCGGCGGCCTCGATCTCCGCGACCTTGTAGCGGTCGAGGACCTTCTTGTACCCCGCGAAGTAGAGCACCTTCGAGCCCTGTTCGCGGAACGCCGCGCCGATCGAGAAGAGCACCGCGTTGCCCAGGCCGCCGCCCGCGAGGATCACGGTCTCGCCCGCAGCGATATGCGTCGGACTCCCGGTCGGCCCCATGAGGATCACCGGCTCCCCGGGCCTGAGCATCGCGCACAGGTCCGATGACCCGCCCATCTCCAGAACGATGGTCGAAACGAGGCCGCGATCCCGGTCCACCCAGGCGCCGGTCATGGCGAGGCCCTCCATCTGGAGCCGGGTCGAGGCGCCGGCCGTCTCAACGACGGGCGATAGCGTCTCGAAATTCTGCAGGCGGTAGAACTGCCCGGGCCGGAACCGGCGCGCCGCGAGCGGCGCCCGCACCACAACCTCGACGATGTTCGGCGTGAGCCGCTCCACCTTGTGGACAGTGGCGACCAGCTGGTCCGCAAGCGCGGCGAAGAACTCCGCGGGCGCGCGCGGCGACTGCGCGGGCCTTCGCGAGAGCGCGCGCGACACGACCGGGTAGCCTTGGCGCGCCGAGCCGAGCGCTTTCACCACGTTGCCGAAATACGAGGGGTGGAGGTCGCCGAAGAAGCTGACGAATCGGCCGTCGGCGGTGCGCGACAGGAGCACGTCGGCGCGCCCTGGCTTCGAGATCGAGCGCTCCGGCTTGACCGGCTGCCCGTCCTCGTCGCAGGCCTGGAAATACTTGCCGTCGAGCGCGAATCCCGCGTGCTCGCGCGACAGCACGGTGTTGGGCTGGGTTCCCGCTGCGACGAACACCGTGTGCGCCGGCAGCAGGTGCTCCGCGGATTCCAGCCCGCTCGGGCGCGTGAAGCGGATACCGCGAACGGCGCCGTAATTGTCGACGTCGACTGCGACCGGCGCCAGTCCCTCGGCGAAGCTGACGCCCTCCTCGAGCGCCTTCTCGACTTCCTCGTGGTTGAGCGTGTACGAGGGGCTGTCGACCAGGCGCCGGCGATAGGCGACGGTCACGCCGCCCCAGTGGCGGAGCAGCTCCACGACGCGCGGCTCGCGGCCTTCGCGCTCCGCCGTGGCGCGCTCCTTCCTGACCGCGCGCGCGTGGGCCAGGAATTCCTCGGCGATCTCGCGCTCCTGGTCGTCCCATTTCGCCCGAACTGCGTCCTCGCCGCTCTCGGCGGCGAGGGCCTCGAAGCGCGTCAGGAACTTCTCGATCTGCACGAGGTAGTAGGCGAGCGATTCGGTGGCGGTATCGATCGCGGTCAGTCCGCCGCCGACCACGACGACCGGCAGGCGCAGCTGCATGTTGGCGATCGAGTCGGCCTTGGCTGCGCCGGTGAGCTGCAGCGCCATGAGGAAATCCGAGGCGGCGCGCACGCCGCGCGCGAGCCCGTTGGGAATGTCCAGGACCGTGGGCTTGCCCGCCCCCATGCACAGCGCGACGTGATCGAAGCCCAGGTCGAGGGCGTCCTCGAGGCTCACCGTGCCGCCGAAGCGGACGCCGCCGTGCATCGCGAATTCCGCCCGCCGCTCGAGCAGGAGCCGCACCAGCTTGAGGAAGTTCTTGTCCCAGCGCACCGTGATTCCGTACTCGGCGACGCCGCCGAACCCGGCCATGACGCGGTCGTCGAGGGACTCGTACAGCGCGCTCACGTCGCGCATCGGCTCGAAAGGAACGCGCGAGCCGTCGTGTGCGACTCCGGAGATGGCGGCGGGAAGCGGCTCGATCTTCAGCCCGTCGATGCCGACGACCGCGTGTCCGTCGTTCATGAGGTGATGCGCGAGAGTGAAGCCGGCCGGGCCCATGCCGGCGACGAGCACCTTGTAGCCTGTCGGAGGCAGGGGCAGGGGCCTGCGGACGTTGAGCGGGTTCCAGCGCGTGAGCAGGGAGTAGATCTCGAAGCCCCAGGGCAGATCGAGCACGTCCTTGAGCGTCCGGGTCTCGATCTGCGGGATGTTCACCGGCTCCTGCTTCTGGTAGATGCAGGCCTTCATGCAGTCGTTGCAGATGCGATGCCCGGTCGCCGCGACCGTCGGGTTGTCGATCGCGATCACCGCGAGCGCCGAAATCGCCTGTCCTTGCGCCTTGAGCGTGTGGAACTCGGAGATCTTCTCCTCGAGGGGACACCCGGCCAGCGTGACGCCGAAGGGGCTCTTCTTGAACGTCACTTTTCCCGGAGCGTCCGGTGACGGCTTCTCCTTCAGCCCCTTGGAGCACGAATCCTTGCCCTGGGTGTGGCACCAGATACAGTAGTTGGCCTGGTCGAGCGCTCCGACGAGATCGGTCCCGCGATCGGTGAGCGCGAATCCCCGGCGCCGGCGGATGTGCTCGGGCCGGATGGTGTACGTGACGACGCCTTCGTGCTCGACCCTCTGCGCATGAACGAGCAGATTCTGCGGATCGACCCTGGCCGGTACCTTGAAGAGGACTCCGCCCGCGACGTGATCGCGCCCGGCCGGAGTATGCACCGCCCAGGCGGCGTATTTCATCGCGGCGTCGAGCTCGGCCGCGTGCGCCGCGTCGTCGGCCAGCCATTCACTCACCTTCTTCGCGTAGCCGAGCTCGTCGAAGGTCCCTCCGAGAAGGCGCTTCAGCTGAGCCTCGAGCGCAGGGCCGTCGAGCTTCGCCGCGTCCTCGGGACTGACCTTGTTGGCCGCGCGCCGCTGCACGAACTGGCGCTTTACCGCGTGGATTGGAGCGAGCTCGTGGTGGCGCGCGGCGAGCGCGCCGAACTCGGCCTGGATGCCGAACAGTTCGGCGAGAAAGTCGTCCAGGTGCGGAGCAACCTCGAGGATCAGCGCCGATTCGGCCTTGCTCTCCAGGCCTGACGGGCCGGCGCGAGCGGCGTCGAGGCGCGAGCGCAGCGACGCATCGGCCGCCGCGAGATGGTCGAGGAAGGCGGCGTCTAGCCGAGCGAGTCCGTCGCGGCGGTAGAGCTCGGCGAAGGAAAGACCGAGGGCAAGCTTTAGCATCCGGTTCGGAGCATCAGCGCTCCAGAAACTTCAGCTTGTCCTTCACGTCCTTCCATTGATCGGCGTCGGCCGGGCCGGGCTTGGCGTCGGTGATGACTGGCCAGACCTTGGCGAGCTCGGCATTGAGGGGGGTGAATTTCTTCTGGTCCTCCGGCACGTCTTCCTCGGGCATGATCGCGTTGACCGGACACTCCGGGATGCACACCGCGCAGTCGATGCACTCGTCGGGGTCGATCACCAGCATGTTGGGCCCTTCGTGGAAGCAGTCGACCGGGCACACATCGACACAGTCGGTGTACTTGCACTTGATGCAGCTTTCGGTCACCACATGGGTCATTGCGATCCTTCGCCTCAAAATCGAGGGCAAAATTATAAGGCCATCGTGCAGGGGTTGAAAGCGCAAATCCTTGAATAAGCTAATGCACTTTGGTTCATCCGGCGGCGCGATTAGGCTAGAATCCGGTTCCGCCGCTGCAGTTCCGCCGCAGCAGACAAGGAACTTCCGCGGCGGACCGCGGGTCTGTAGGGCACCGCCGATTGGAGAGCCAGCGTGATCAAGGTGGAGAATCTCAGCAGGACTTTCGGTCCCAAGCGGGCGGTCGACGGCGTGTCCTTCGAAGTAGACCGGGGGGAAGTGCTGGGTTTCCTCGGGCCGAACGGGGCCGGCAAGTCCACCACCATGCGCATGATCACGGGCTTCATGCCCCCCAGCGCGGGCAGGGTTTCCGTGTGCGGGCTCGACGTGCAGGAAAGTCCCATCGAGGTGAAGCGGCGCATTGGCTATCTGCCCGAGGCGGCGCCCTCGTATACCGACATGTCCGTGATGTCGTTCCTGAGGTTCGCGGCGGAGATGCGCGGCCTCGAGGGCGACGCGCGCCGCAGCGCCATCCGCCGCGTCGTCGATCTGTGCCATCTCGAATCGGTTCTCGGGCAGACCATCGACACGCTGTCGAAGGGGTTCCGCCACCGCACCTGCCTCGCGCAGGCCCTGATCCACGACCCCGAGGTGCTCATTCTGGACGAGCCCACCGACGGCCTCGACCCCAACCAGAAGCACGAAGTCCGCACCCTCATCCGCCAGATGGGCGAGAACAAGGCGATCATCTTCTCGACTCACATCCTCGAGGAAGTCGAGGCCGCGTGCACGCGCGCGATCATCATCGACCGCGGCCGGATCGTCGCCGACGGCGCGCCGCAGGAGCTCGCCGCGCGCTCCTCGACACGCAAGCTCGACGACTTCTTCCGCTCGATCACCCGCTCCGACGTGCACGCGGAGGCGGCGTGAAGGGGCATTGGGCGGCGATCCGCACGATTGCGAAGCGAGAGCTGGCCGCGTATTTCGAATCGCCGGTCGCCTACGTCTTCCTCGTCATCTTCCTGCTGCTCGCCGGATTCTTCACTTTCACCTTCGGGGGCTTCTTCGAGCGGGGCGAGGCCTCGCTGGCGGCTTTCTTCAACTGGCTGCCCTGGCTGTTCCTGTTCCTGGTCCCGGCGGCGGGCATGCGCCTGTGGTCGGAGGAGCGCCGCCTCGGGACGATAGAGTTGCTGCTCACCCTGCCCGTGGCCACATGGCAGGCCATCGTCGGCAAGTTCCTCGCGTCCTGGCTGTTTCTCATCGTCGCGCTGGCGCTGACTTTCCCGATGATCGTGACGGTCAACTGGCTCGGCGACCCCGACAACGGCGTGATCCTCTCCGGCTACGTCGGCGCCGCGCTCCTCGCCGGCGCCTACCTCGCGATCAGCTGCATGACCTCCGCGCTCACGCGCAACCAGGTGATCGCGTTCATCCTCGCGGTGGTCGCCTGCCTGCTCCTTATCCTGGTCGGGTTCGCCCCGCTCACCGATCTGCTGGCGCGCTGGGCGAGTCCCTGGCTGGTCGAGTCGGTCGCGAGGTTCTCGGTTCTCACGTACTACGACGGCTTCCAGAAAGGCGTGCTCGACTCGCGCGGACTGCTCTACTTCGGATCGATCATCGCGTATACCCTGTTCGTGACCGGGGTCGTGATCCGCAACCATCGGGCAGGCTGAAGCGGAATGGACAAGAGAACGGAGCATTTCCTCTACTCGGGCGGCGGGCTCATTGCCGCCTTCGTCATCCTCGTGCTGCTCAACATCGTGCTCGGCGCGCCGCGCGCTCGCCTCGACCTCACCCAGGGCAAGCTGTATACGCTCTCCGATGGCACGCGCGCGGTCCTCGGCAAGCTCGAGGGCCCGGTCAAGATGCGGCTGTATTTCAGCCAGGGCGCAGAGGTGCCACTGCCGATCAAGGCCTACGGGCGGCGCGTCGAGGACATGCTCGCGGAATTCAGGCAGGCCGGCCGGGGCAAGGTCGAGATCGAGAAGCTCGACCCGGAGCCGGATTCCGAGGCGGAGGATTCCGCAACGCTCGAGGGCGTCGAGCCACAGACCTCGGGCACCGGGGACAAATTCTACCTGGGCGTCTCGATCAGCTACGCCGGCCAGAAGATCGCGCTTCCGGCGCTCGCGCTCGACCGCGAGCCCCTCCTCGAGTACGACCTGACACGCGCGATCGCGCGCGCGACGACGACGGTGAAGCCCGTGGTCGGCGTCATGAGCGCGCTTCCGGTGTTCGGCATGCCGCCCAGCCCCATGACCGGCGGCCAGCCGATGGAACCGCAGGTATTCATCAGCGAGTTGCGCCGCGACTACACCGTCAAGCGCGTGAGCCTCGACGCTGACCGGATCGACGACGACGTCAAGGTGCTCGTCGTGATTCACCCTCGCGGGATCAGCGACAAGGCGCAGTACGCGCTCGACCAGTTCGTGCTGCGCGGCGGCAAGCTGATCGCCTTCCTCGACCCCAACGCCTATTTCGATCAGATGGGCTCGATGGGCATGGGAGGCGGAGGCACGCCTTCATCGCTGGACAAGCTGCTGAAAGCCTGGGGGCTCGGGTTCGACACCGGAAAGGTCGTGCTCGACATGCGCTATCTCACCGGCGCCGGCGCACGCACACTGCCGACCCTGCTCTCGCTCAACGACAGCGCGTTCGCGCCGAACGACATCGCGACTGCTCGCCTCGGTTCGCTTCTCATGCCCTTCGCGGGCGTGTTCACCGGCAAGCCCACCCCGGGGCTGAGCGAGGCGGTCCTGATCAAGACTTCGACGTATTCGCAGCTCGTCGATTCCTTCGCGGCGACCGCGCAAGGCGAGGCGGCGGTCAGGAGCTTCCAGCCGTCGAACATCGAATACCCGCTCGCCGTGCGCCTGACCGGCAGGTTCAAGACCGCGTTTCCCGACGGCAGGCCCAAGTCCGACGACAAAGCCGGCAAGCCGGCGGCAGCGAAGGCCGTGGAGAAGCCGGAGCCGGCACAGCTCAGGGAATCGGCCGCCGACAACGCCGTGGTCCTCGTCGGAGACAGCGATTTCATCAACGACGGCGCCGCGGTGCAGATCCAGGAGATCTTCGGTCAGAGGATCGTGATCCCGCGCAACGGCAACATCGCCTTCGCGCAGGCGCTGGTCGACCAGTTTGCGGGCGATCCCGACCTCATTGGGCTGAGGGGCCGCGCCAGTGCGGCGCGCCCCTTCGTCAGGATACGGGACATGGAAGCCAGGGCGCAGCAGGCCTACCTGGGCAAGATCAAGGAGCTCGAGACCAGCCTGGGCCAGACTCAGGAGAAGCTCGCCTCTCTGCAAAAGGGCAGGGGTACGGGTGCCGGCGCGATCCTCACGTCCGAGCAGCAGACAGAGCTCGAGAACTTCCGGCGCAAGGCCGCGGAGACGCGGCTCGCGCTGAAGGACGTTCGCCGCGAGCTCCGCGCCGAGAGTGAGGCGCTGCAGTTCTGGACCAAGGTCGTGAACATCGCGCTCATGCCGATTCTCGTCGCTATTGCCGGCATTGCGTTCGCGGTGCTGCGCCGCCGCCGGACATACGCTCTATGAGCCGCAAGCAGTTCCTGGTCGTCCTCGCCGTGCTCGCGGTCCTGGCCGTAGCCGCGGCCGGCGTGAGCCTCTCCGACCGCTCCGCCTGGACGAGCGCAGGATCTCGAGCCGGCCAGAACGCGCTCGCCGGCTTGAGGATCAGCGACGTGGCCGAGATCGCGATCCGGGATTCGTCGGGCGGGCTGCACCTTCAGCGCGGTCCGACCGGCTGGAGCGTGCGCGAGCGCGCGGACTTCCCCGCCGACACCGATCGAGTCGCCGGTCTGCTCGTGAAGCTGGCGGAGATGAAGGTAGTGCAGAGCGAGGCGCTGATCGACAGCCAGCGCGCCCGCCTCGACCTGGCCGAGCCCGGCGACAAGGCGACGGGAGCGGGAACGTCGCTCGAGCTGAAGGACGCGAAGGGCGGGGTGCTCGGCAGGCTGCTCCTCGGCAAGACGATCGTGAAGGCCTCGGCGACGGCGTCGATGGGCCGCCCGGAGGCGGAGGCGACGGGACGCTACTTGGTCGCGAACGACCAGCCCGGAAACGTGCTCGCGGTCGGCGACCCGCTGCTCCAGGTGGTAGCGAAACCCCAGGAGTGGCTGCTCAAGGATCTGCTGCGCGTCGAAGGCTCGAAGACGATCTCCTCGTCGAGGGGGTGGACAGTGACGCGGGACACGGAGTCGGCCGACTGGAGATTCGTCGGATCCGGCCAGCGCCCCGACCTGCAGAAGGCCACCGATCTCGCGAGCTCGCTAGGCTGGGTGAACCTTGTCGACGTCGTGGCCGATCCGGCCAAGGCCGATACCGGTCTCGACCATCCGGTCAAGATCCAGTCGCGGACCTTCGACGGTCTGACGTATACGCTCGATATCGGGAAGCGGGTCGACGCGAACTACTACGTCCGCTTCGCGGTCTCCGGGGAGCCTCCCAAGGCACGCGCGCCGGCGAAGGGCGAGAAGGCCGAGGACAAGGCCAAGAACGACAAGGAATTCGAGGAGCGCCGGAAGAAACTGCTGGACAAGCTTGCGGGCGAGCAAAGACTCGAGGCCTGGACCTACATGGTGTCGAAGACGACGCTTGACCCGCTGCTTCGCGACCGGCAGCAGCTGATGCCGGAGAAGAAACCCGCCAAGAAGACCTAGGGAGGTCCCATGCAGATCAAGGGCAGCACTTTCATCGTGACCGGCGGCGCGTCCGGGCTGGGCGAGGGCACCGTGCGCATGCTGGTCGGAGGAGGTGCGAATGTCGTCGTCGCCGACCTTCAGACGGACAAGGGGGAGGCGATCGCGAAGGAGCTCGGCGCCAAGGTGCGCTGCGTGAAGTGCGACGTGACGAGCGAATCCGACGGCCAGGCCGCGGTCGACGCGGCGCTGAAGAACTTCGGCGGACTTCAGGGTCTCGTCAACTGCGCCGGTATCGCCATCGCCGAGCGCACCGTGAAGAAGGAAGGGCCGCACGCGCTCGCCTCGTTTGCGCGCGTGATCAACATCAACCTCATCGGCACTTTCAACATGATCCGGCTCGCCGCGGTGGCGATGGCGAAAGGTCAGCCGAACCCGGTCGGCGAGCGTGGCGTCATCGTCAACACCGCTTCCGTTGCGGCCTACGACGGCCAGATCGGGCAGGCAGCGTACTCGGCGTCGAAAGGCGGCGTGGTGGGAATGACGCTTCCCGTCGCGCGCGATCTGTCGCGCGACGCCATCCGAGTGTGCACCATCGCACCGGGGATCTTCGAGACGCCGATGCTCCTCGGGATGCCCAAGGACGTGCAGGACGCGCTCGCGAAGCAGGTGCCGTTTCCGCCGCGCCTGGGGAAGCCCTCGGACTACGCGCAGCTCGTGAGGAGCATCGTCGAGAACGAGATGCTGAACGGCGAGGTGATCCGGCTGGACGGCGCGATTAGGATGGCGCCGAAGTAGGGCTCGAGGGCCGCTGTCTACGGCGACTGCGGCTTGAACTTCTGGCGATAGAGCTTCGCGCGCTGCACATAGTGATCGGCGTTTCCTAGAAGTCCCGCCTTTTCCTCTGGCTTCAGCTCGCGGACAACTTTCGCAGGCGTGCCGAGCACGAGGACACCGTCGGGGAACGCTTTGCCCTCGGGAATGAGCGCGCCCGCACCGACCAGCGTACCGCTGCCGATCACCGCGTGGTTGAGGATGATAGCGCCTATTCCTACGAGCGAGCCTTCGCCGATGGTGCAGCCGTGCAGCATCGCTTTGTGGCCCACGGACACGTTCTTGGCGAGGGTCAGCGGGATGCCCGGGTCCGCGTGAAGGACCGCGGAATCCTGGATGTTGGTGCGCTCGCCCAGCGTAATGATGTCGCTGTCGCCGCGGACGACCGCGCCGAACCACACGCTCGCTTCGTTGTGAACGATTACGCTGCCGATGACAGAAGCGTCCGGAGCAATGAACCAGTCCTCGCCGCGGAATGTGACTTTGCGTTCGCCAAGAGAGTAGATCGCCATGAGGGGATCATAGCAGAGCGGCCTGATATCATCGGGTACGTGAAGCCGAGCGAGTCGCTGTTCCTTTCGGTGCGCGGGCTGCGCTACCACTGCCGCGTATGGGGCAGGGCGGGCGCGCCGGCGCTGTTCATGCTGCACGGCTGGATGGACGTGTCGGCGTCGTTCCAGTTCCTGGTCGACGCGATGCGAGGCGACTGGAGGGTGATCGCGCCCGACTGGCGCGGATTCGGCCTGACCGAATGGACCAAGGGCGGGAGCTACTGGTTTCCCGATTACTTCGCCGACCTCGACGCGCTGCTCGATCATCTCAGCCGGGATACTCCGGCGACGCTCGTCGGCCACAGCATGGGAGGCAACGTCGCCGGTATGTACGCGGGCATCCGTCCGGAGCGCGTGGCGAAACTCGTGAGCCTCGAGGGCTTCGGCCTCGCGGGGCCCGACCCGGGAATGGCCCCCGAGCGCTACGCACGCTGGCTGAAGGAACTGGCGGAAGATCCGCCGGGTTTCCGCGACTACGATTCCTTCGAGGCGCTCGCCGAGCGCCTGCGGGGCAACAACGCCCGCCTGACGCCGGAGCGGGCGCTGTTCCTCGCGCGTCACTGGGGACTCAAGAGACCCGAAGGGCGCGTTGCCCTCGCGAGCGACCCGGCGCACAAGCTCGTCAATCCCGTGCTCTACCGCGTCGACGAAGCCGCGGCCTGCTGGAAGAAGGTCGCGGCGCCCGTGCTCTGGGTCAGCGGATCGGAAACCGAGGTACCGCGCAGGCTGAAGCTTTCCGACGCCGATATCGAGGCGCGCAAGCGCAGCTTCCGGAGCCTCACCGAGCACGTGATCCAGGAAGCGGGCCACATGCTCCATCACGACCAGCCGGAGCGCCTCGCCGAAGTGATCGAGGCTTTTCTCCGCTAGGATGCGTCGTTGAACGTCGATCTGCACTGCCATTCCACCGCATCGGACGGACTCCTCGGGCCCAGGGAGCTGGTGGCGCGGGCCGCGGCGAACGGCGTCGATGTGCTCTCGCTGACGGACCACGACGATACCTCGGGGCTTGCGGAAGCGCGCGCCGAGGCGCAGTCGCGCGGGCTGCGCTTCATCGACGGTGTGGAAGTCTCGGTGACTTGGCGCGGGACCACCGTCCATGTCGTCGGCCTGCGGATCGACGCGGAGTCGCAGATCCTGCGAGGCGGCCTGGAGGCGATCAGGCGGGGACGAGCGACCCGCGCCGAGCGGATCGCCGAAAGCCTCGCGGCAGCCGGCGTTCCCGCGAGCCTTGCCGGGGCGCGGCGCTATGCCGAGAACCCCGAGCTGATCAGCCGCGCGCATTTCGCGCGCTACCTCGTCGAGGCCGGGCGCGCCGAGGAAGTGAAGACCGTTTTCCAGCGCTATCTCGTGAAGGACAGGCCCGGCCACGTTGCGCACCAGTGGGCGTCCCTGGCCGACGCGGTGAGCTGGATCAGCGCGAGCGGCGGCCTCGCCGTGGTCGCGCACCCGGGCCGCTACAAGCTCGCCAAGGCGGAGATGCGCGAGCTCCTCGGCGAGTTCAGGGACCACGGCGGCGCCGGCATCGAAGTCGTAACCGGGAGCCACACGCCCGAGCAGTACTTCGAGTTTGCGCGCAGCGCCCGCGAATTCGGCCTGCTCGCGTCCCGCGGCTCGGACTACCACGGCAAGGGCGAGAGCCGAGCCGATCTCGGCAGGTTGCCGTCGCTGCCGGACGATCTGAAGCCGGTGTGGCACGACTGGTAGGCGATGCCGCTCTGATAAAATGGCCGCAGGCCAATGGAATTCAACCTCGCCCAGACCATCGCCATCTACGCCCTGCCGGTGATCTTTGCGATCACCTTGCACGAAGCCGCCCACGGGTATGTTGCGCGCCATTTCGGCGACAAGACGGCGTTCATGCTCGGGCGAATCAGCCTCAACCCCGTGCGCCACATCGACTGGGTGGGTACGATCGCAGTTCCGCTCGTCATACTCGTGGCGAGCAAGCTCTTCGGAGGCCCGGCGGTCCTGTTCGGCTGGGCAAAGCCCGTTCCGGTCAATTTCCATGCGCTGCGGCATCCGAAGAAGGACATGCTCTGGGTCGCGGCCGCGGGGCCCGCGGCGAATCTTGTCATGGCGCTGGGCTGGGCGCTCCTCGCCAAGGTGTCGCTGCTCCTTCCCCTGGGACCGTATTCGCTTCCGCTCGGGCTGATGGCCGAAGCGGGGATCACCGTCAACATGGTGCTCATGGTGCTCAATCTCCTGCCGATCCTGCCGCTGGACGGCGGCCGTATCGCGGTGAGCCTGTTGCCTGACCGGGTCGCCCTCCGGTACGCGCGGCTGGAACCCTTCGGCTTCCCGATCCTGCTCGTGCTGATCTTTCTGCCGCCGCACGTGCTGGGATCGGTCATGATGCCCATGGTGCAAGCTTCGATCGGCATGATCGAGACGCTCTTCCGCCTCTGACCATGTACGAGGACCGCGTGGTCTCCGGCATGCGCCCGACCGGCGCGCTGCACCTGGGCCACTACCATGGAGCGCTCAAGAATTGGGTGAAGCTGCAGAGCGAACACCCCAGCCTGTATTTCGTGGCCGACTGGCACGCGCTCACGACCCACTACGAGACACCGGACGTGATCGAGGAAAGCGTCTGGGAGATGGTCATCGACTGGCTCGCGGCCGGCATCGACCCCGCCCAGGCGACGCTCTTCATCCAGTCGCGCGTGCCCGAGCACGCCGAGCTGCACACGCTGCTGTCGATGATCACCCCGCTCGCGTGGCTCGAGCGTGTCCCATCGTACAAGGACCAGCAGGAGAAGCTGGCCGACCGCGACCTCGCGACCTACGGATTTCTGGGCTACCCGCTGCTGCAATCGGCCGATGTGCTGATCTACCGCGCGAAGTACGTGCCGGTCGGTGAAGACCAGGTGCCCCACGTCGAGATGATGCGCGAGGTCGCGCGGCGCTTCAATCACGTCTACGGGCGCGAGGCCGGGTTCGAGGACAAGGCCAAGGCGGCTGCGAAGAAGCTCGGCAGCCGCAAGGCGAAGGTATTCATGGATCTGCGCACCAGGTACCAGGAGCACGGCGATGCCGAGGCGCTCGCGGGGGGGCGCGCGCTGCTCGACCAGCAGGGCAATCTATCGGTGTCGGACCGCGAGCGGCTGTTCGGGTTTCTCGAAGGGGCGGGCCGCATGATTCTGGTCGAGCCCGAGGCGCTGCTGACCGAGTCCTCCAAGCTGCCGGGCACCGACGGGCAGAAGATGTCGAAGTCCTACAACAATACCATCTCGCTCCGGGAAGACGCCGAGTCGGTGAGGAAGAAGATCCGCACCATGCCCACGGACCCCGCGCGGGTCAAGCGAACCGACAAGGGCGATCCCGAGAAGTGCCCAGTATGGCAGTACCACCTCGTCTACAGCGACGACAAGACGCGGCAATGGGCGAACATCGGCTGCCGCACCGCGGGCATCGGGTGCCTGGAATGCAAGCAGCCGGTGATCGACGCGGTGCTGGCAGAGCAGGCGCCAATGCGCGAGCGGGCGCAGAAATACCTGGACGACCCGACCCTGGTCCGCAATATCGTCGCCGACGGATGCGAGAAGGCGCGCAAGCTCGCGCGCGAGACCATGCGGGACGTGCGCGAAGCGATGGGACTGTCCTACACATGAGCGACGCGACGCAGACCGCGCCGCTGCCCTTGGCGAAGGTGCGCGGCGAGCCGCTGACCGAGCTGCCGCACGACCTCTACATCCCGCCCGACGCGCTCGAGGTCTACTTCGAGGCGTTCGAGGGCCCGCTCGACCTGCTGCTCTACCTCATCCGGAGGGCGAACATCGACGTGCTCGACATCCCGATGGCGCGCCTCACCGAGCAGTACATGGAATACGTCGAGGTGATGCGCACTCGCAACCTCGAGCTTGCCGCGGAGTACCTCGTCATGGCGGCGATGCTCATGGAGATCAAGTCGCGCATGCTGCTGCCCCGTCCGGCCGAAGCGAGCGAGGAGGCCGATCCGCGCGCCGAGCTGGTGAAGCGATTGCTCGAGTACGAGAAAATGAAGCTCGCCGGCCAGAAGCTCGACGCCCTGCCCCAGCTCGGGCGCGACTTCCTCCCGGTCGAAGTGTGGGTGGAGCAGACACTGGCGCAGCGCCTGCCCGCGGTGAACGTGGTCGACCTGCGGGAGGCGTGGCGCGCCCTGCTGGTGCGTGCGAAAATGACGCAGCATCATCGCGTCACCAGAGAGGAGCTGTCGGTGCGCGAGCACATGAGCCTCATCCTGCGCAGGCTGCGCGGGCGCGGTTTCGCGGAATTCGGCGAGCTGTTCGACCCGGCGCGGGGCGTGGCGGTGCTGATCGTAAATTTTCTCGCGGTGCTGGAGCTGACAAGAGAAGGGCTGCTCGAAGTGACCCAGGTCGAGTCTTTCGCGCCCATCTACGTGAAGCTGGCCCATGCTGACCCCGAGTGAGATAAAAATCGTGATGGAGGCGGCGCTGCTCGCCGCGCAGGAGCCGCTGCCGGTCTCCGAGCTCAGGAAGATGTTCGACGACGAGATCGACGCCGACACTGTGCGGCTGCTTCTCGAGGAGCTGCGCCAGGCGTGGACGGACCGGGGCGTCGAGCTCGTTTCCACGGCGAGCGGCTGGCGCTTCCAGACGAAGGCCTCGCTCCAGAGATACCTCGAGCGCATACACTCGGAGCGGGCTCCACGCTACTCGAGAGCGGTGCTGGAGACGCTCGCGATCATCGCTTACCGGCAGCCGGCGACGCGCGGGGATATCGAGAACATCCGGGGCGTGTCCGTCTCAACCGAGGTGATCCGGCGCCTCGAGGAGCGCGGCTGGGTCGAGGTGATCGGCCACAAGGAGGTGCCCGGGCGGCCGGCGCTGTATGCAACGACCAAGGCCTTCCTCGACGACCTGGGGCTGCGCTCCCTCGAGGAACTGCCGCCCCTGGAAGAGATCGCCAAGTCGCTTGAGCTCACGCAAATCCCCTTACCCGCCCCGCAGCCGGCACCCGAAGCGGCCGGGGAGACCCGCGCAGAGACCCCCGCAGAGACGGTTCAGACCGGCGCCCTCTAGGGCGGGTCCGGCCGAGAAGCTGCACAAGGTCTTGGCGCGCTCGGGCCTCGGCTCGCGCCGCGAAATGGAGGTGGCGATCGCCGCGGGCCGGGTTGCGGTGAACGGCACGCGCGCCGCGCTGGGGCAGAGAGTCACGCCGGCAGACCGCATTGCGTTCGACGGGCGGACCGTGCGATGGCACTCCGGGGACAGGGCGCCGCGGGTGCTCATCTATCACAAGCCAGCAGGCGAGCTGGTGACAGCGCACGACCCGGCGGGCAGGCCGACGGTATTTCGCCGGCTGCCCCCTCTGCGCGCAGGGCAGTGGATCGCCGTGGGCCGGCTGGACTTCAATACGGGGGGGCTGCTGCTTTTCACCGATTCGGGCGAGCTCGCGAATCGCCTCATGCACCCGCGCGGCGAGATCGAGCGCGAGTACGCGGTGCGGGTGCGGGGCGAGCTTTCCCGGGATCAGCTCGGCCGGCTCGTGCGCGGCGTCACTCTGGAGGACGGACCGGCGAAGTTCGACCGCATTTCCCCCGGCGGGGGAACCGGGTCGAACCGCTGGTACCAGGTGGTGCTGCGCGAAGGGCGCAATCGCGAGGTAAGGCGCATCTTCGAATCGCTCGGCATCACGGTGAGCCGGCTGATCCGGGTCCGCTTCGGGCCGTTCATGCTCCCGTCATACCTTCGCCGGGGACAATGGAAGAACCTCGATCCCGAGGAGACTGCCGCGCTGCTCGCGCTGCTCTAGAGCGCTTTTTCCGTTGTTCCGGCCGGGGATTCTTGATATACTTTCGCGGTTCTTGCGATGGGCTTTCGAGCCCATTTTTTATTTATGCCCAAGGGTTTCGTATGGCCGTGAGCGTGCTCGAGCCCTTGGTAGAACGCACTGTCCGCGGGTTGGGATACCACCTCGCAGACTTTGAATTTATCAACAATGGTAGGATGTTACGGGTGTTCATTGAGAAATTACGTGAGCTAGGGCCCGGCGTGGGGCAAGCCGGCGTGACGGTCGCCGACTGCGAGTCGGTGAGTCGGCAGCTGCAGCGCGTCCTCGAGGTCGAAGGCGTCGCCTACGACCGGCTGGAAGTGTCCTCGCCGGGACTGGACCGCAGGCTGAAGAAGGCGGCGGACTTCGCGCGCTTCACCGGACACGAGGCCCAGGTGCGCTTGCGACGACCAGTGAACGGACGGCGCAACTTCACGGGAATCTTGCGCGGCGTGACGGGCGAGCGCGTGGAATTCGAGTTCGAAGGCGACCGGATGGCATTCGACCTGGCCGAGCTGGACCGCGCGCGACTGGTGCCGAAGCTATGATGCCGGAGGGATACATGAGCCGGGAACTTCTGCTGCAGGCCGACGCGCTTGCCCGGGAGAAGAACGTCCACAAGGACGTGGTGTTCGGCGCACTGGAGATGGCGATTGCTTCGGCGACCAAGAAGCGCTTCAGCGAAGACGTCGACGTGCGCGTCGCGATTGACCGCAATACGGGTGAATTCGAGTCGTTTAGGCGTTGGCAGGTGGTCGCCGACGGAACCGTGGAGAACCCGGCGCAACAGGTCGCGCTCGCCGACGCCCGGAAGCAGGACCCCGATCTCCAGCTGGGGGACTTCATCGAGGAAGGGCTCGAGCCCATCGATTTCGGCCGCATCGGAGCACAGACCGCGAAGCAGGTGATCCTGCAGCGCATCCGCGACGCGGAGCGCGAGCAATTGCTCAACGACTTCCTCGCGCGCGGCGAGAAGCTCATCAATGGCGCGATCAAGCGCGTGGAGCGCGGCAACGCCATCATCGAGGTCGGACGCGTCGAGGCGGTATTGCCGCGCGACCAGATGATCCCCAAGGAAAACCTGCGCGTCGGAGACCGCGTGCGCGCCCTCGTCATGCGCATCGACCGCAACGTGCGCGGGCCGCAGCTCGTGCTGTCGCGCACAGCGCCCGAGTTCATCATTGAGCTGTTCCGTCTTGAAGTTCCTGAGATCGAAGAGGGGCTGCTCGAGATCAAGTCCGCGGCGCGCGACCCTGGCATCCGGGCCAAGATCGCCGTGCATTCGCGCGACAAGCGCATCGATCCCATCGGCACCTGCGTAGGGATGCGCGGAGCGCGGGTCCAGGCCGTCACTCAGGAGCTCGCCGGCGAGCGCGTCGATATCGTGCTCTGGTCGGAGGATCCGGCGCAGCTGGTGATCGGCGCCCTTTCGCCCGCCGAGGTGTCCTCGATCCTAGTCGACGAGGACAAGCACGCCATGGACGTGGTGGTCGACGAGGAGAACCTCGCCATCGCGATCGGTCGAAGCGGGCAGAACGTGCGCCTCGCCTCCGAGCTCACCGGCTGGGCGATCAACCTGATGACCGAGGCGGAGTCGCAGAAGAAGAACGAGGAGGAGTCGTCCGTGGCGAGGAAGCTCTTCATGGAGCGCCTGGACGTGGACGAGGAGGTGGCCAACGCGCTCATCCAGGAAGGCTTCTCGACCCTCGAAGAGGTCGCGTACGTGCCGATCAACGAGATGATGGAGATCGAGGGATTCGACGAGGCCACGGTGAACGAGCTGCGTAACCGCGCCCGCGACGCGCTCCTGGTGCAGGCGATCGCGAGCGAGGAGCAGGCCGAGAACCTCGACCCGGAGCTCCTCGGGCTGGAGGGGATGGACAAGGACCTCGCGGCCAAGCTCGCCACCTCCGGGGTAAAGACCCGGGACGACCTCGCCGATCTCGCACTCGATGACCTGGTGGAGCTAACGGCGATCGACGCGGAGCGCGCCAAGGCCCTGATCATGAAGGCGCGCGAGCACTGGTTCACGCAGGGATAGCACCGACCCATGGCACAGACGAGCGTTGCGCAATTCGCCGGCGAGCTGAAAGTTCCGCCCGCACAGCTGCTCGAGCAGCTGCGGGCGGCCGGCGTGCACAAGCGCGTCGCCGAGGACGTGCTCTCGGAGCAGGACAAGACCAAGCTCCTCGACTATCTGCGCCGCTCGCACGGCTCGGCCGAGCCGAAGAACAAGATCACGCTCACGCGCAAGCAGACGTCCGAAATCATCAAGAAGTCCGACGCAAGCGGAAAAGCGCGCACCATCCAGGTCGAGGTCAAGAAGAAACGCATCTTCGTCAAGCGTGAGTCCGAGCCCGGGTCGACTGAGGCTCCGGTTGCCCCGGTCGCGGCGGTCGATCCGCGCCAGACCGAGCTGCGCGAGCAGGAGCGCCGCCAGCAGGAGGAGTTGGCCGCCCGCCAGGCAGCCGAGCTCGCCGAGAAGCAGGAGCGCGAGCGCAAGGCTGCCGAGCAGAAGCCCGTCGAAGCCAAGACCCAGGCTCCCGCTGCCCCGGACAAGACTCTGCACAAACCGAAGGTCGCTCCGGGAGTCGAAAAGAAGGGCGTCAAGAAGGCGAAGGAGATCAAGGTCTGGCAGGACGAGGGCGTCAAGCGGCGCACGATCAAGACGCGCGGGGACGTCCAGGGTGCCTCTGGCTGGCACACTCCCAAGGGCGCGCGACACAAGACCGGGGGAACCGCGACGGAGAGCGCTCCGCAGTTCACCGCGCCTACCGAGCCGGTCGTGCGCGAGATCATGGTGCCCGAGACCATTACCGTGGCCGACCTCGCGCACAAGATGTCGATCAAGGCTGCCGAAGTCATCAAGACCCTGATGAAGATGGGCAGCATGGTGACCATCAATCAGGTGCTCGATCAGGAAACGGCGATGATCGTCGTGACCGAGATGGGGCACAGCGCGAAGGCGGCCAAGCTCGACGATCCAGAATCCCTGCTGGCCGAGACGCCCGTTGAGCACCACGAGGCGGAGCAGAAGCCGCGGGCTCCGGTCGTGACGGTGATGGGGCACGTCGACCACGGCAAGACCTCGCTCCTTGACTATATCCGCACCACGAAGGTGGCCGCGGGCGAGGCGGGCGGCATCACGCAGCACATCGGTGCCTATCACGTGCAGACGCCGCGCGGGGTGATCACCTTCCTCGACACGCCCGGCCACGAGGCCTTTACCGCGATGCGCGCTCGCGGAGCGAAGGTCACCGATATCGTCATTCTGGTCGTCGCCGCCGACGACGGGGTGATGCCCCAGACGATCGAGGCGATCCACCACGCCAAGGCGGCCGAGGTTCCGATCGTCGTGGCGATCAACAAGATCGACAAGCACGAAGCCAACCCGGACAAGGTCAAGCAGGAGCTGGTGGCGCAGTCCGTCGTGCCCGAGGAATACGGCGGCGACTCCCCGTTCGTCCCCGTGTCGGCGAAGACCGGCAAGGGGATAGACGAGCTGCTCGAGCAGGTGCTGCTCCAGGCCGACGTTCTCGAGCTCAAGGCGCCGGTCGACGCGCCCGCCAAGGGCATCGTCATCGAGGCGCGCCTCGACAAGGGCCGCGGCCCGGTGGCGACCGTGCTGGTGCAGTCGGGAACGCTCAGGCGCGGCGACGTGCTCCTCGCGGGCAGCTCCTTCGGCCGCGTGCGCGCCATGCTGGACGAGAACGGAGGCGCCGTTCCCGAGGCCGGTCCCTCCATACCGGTCGAGATCCAGGGGCTGTCGGATGTCCCCGGAGCCGGCGAGGACGTCATGGTGCTCGGCGACGAGCGCAAGGCGCGCGAGATCGCGCTGTTCCGCCAGGGCAAGTTTCGCGACGTGAAGCTCGCCAGGAAGCAGGCCGCCAAGCTCGAGAACCTGTTCGAGCAGATGGGCGAGGGCGAAGCGCGCGTGCTGCCCCTGCTCATCAAGGCGGACGTGCAGGGCTCGCAGGAGGCCCTCGTCCACGCGCTCTCCGGCCTGTCGACTGCGGAGGTGAGGGTGAACGTGGTGCACGCCGCGGTCGGAGCCATAACCGAGTCCGACGTGAACCTCGCGCTCGCATCCAAGGCGGTGATCATCGGCTTCAACACCCGCGCCGACGCTGCGGCGCGCAAGGCCGCCGAGGCCTCCGGGATCGACGTGCGCTACTACAACATCATCTACGAGGCCGTGGACGAGGTGAAGGCCGCTTTGTCGGGGATGCTCACGCCCGAGAAGAAGGAGAATGTCCTCGGGCTGGTCGACGTGCGTCAGGTGTTCAAAATCTCCAAGGTCGGCGCGGTCGCGGGCTGCTATGTGCTGGAGGGCCTGGTGCGGCGCAACGCCTTGGTGCGCGTGCTGCGCGACAACGTGGTCATCCACACCGGCGAGATCGACTCGCTCAAGCGCTTCAAGGACGACGTTCGCGAGGTGAAGAGCGGTTTCGAGTGCGGCATGTCGCTGAAGAATTTCAACGACCTTAAGGTCGGCGACCAGTTCGAGATCTACGAAGTCCAGGAAGTCGCCCGGACGCTCTAGCACGAAGCGCGGAGTCCCGGATGGCCGGATCGCAAAGGCTGCGCCGCGTCGCCGACCAGATCCAGCGGGAGCTGTCGGCGTTGCTGCATACCGAGCTCAAGGACCCCCGCGTGGGTATGATTACGCTCACCGACGTAGAGGTGTCTCCCGATCTCGCCCATGCGAAGGTGTTCTTCACCACGCTCGGAGACGCCGAGGCGCTCGCGCGCACCGAAGCGGGTCTGGCGCGCGCCGCCGGCTTCCTGCGCTCGGAGCTGGGTCGCCGCCTGAAGCTCCGCGTCACTCCCGAAGTGCGCTTCGTGCACGACCCTTCGGTCGAGCGCGGCGCGCGGCTCTCCAGGCTCATCGACGAGGCCCTGGCGGGGAAGAAGGACGAGTAGACCCCGTGGGTGACGCGCTCGACGGCGTGCTGCTGCTCGACAAGCCTTCCGGGCCCAGCTCGAACGCGGTGCTGCAGCGGACAAGACGGCTGCTCGGCGCCGCGCGGGCGGGCCACACGGGGACGCTCGACCCGCTTGCGAGCGGCCTGCTCGTCGTTGCGCTCGGCGAGGCGACCAAGTTCTCGGGGGGGCTGCTCGAGGCGGACAAGGCCTACCGCGCGCGAATCGCCCTGGGCGCCCGCACGGACACGGGTGACGCCGAGGGGACCGTGCTGTCCCGCTCGGACATGGCGGTTTCGGAGAGCGGCCTCAGAGCGGCGCTCGAGCGCTTTCGCGGCGAGATAGATCAGGTGCCGCCCATGCACGCGGCCATCAAGCACGAGGGCCGCCCGCTGTACGCGTACGCACGGCGCGGCGAAAGCGTCGATCGTGCGGCCAGACGCATCACCATCCGCCGGCTGGACCTCGAGAGCTTCAAAGGGGGTGCCGCGACTGTCTACGTCGAGTGCAGCAAGGGCACTTACATCCGCTCGCTCGCCGAGGACATCGGCGAGGCCCTGGGCTGCGGCGCGCACGTAGCGGCGCTCCAGCGCCTCGCCGTCGGACCCTTCACGGTGGAGCAGTCGGTCGGCGTGGCGGATCTCGAGGGGCTCTCGATGGACGAGAGGCGGGCACGCCTGCTGCCGCCGCAGGTCCTGCTCGACGCCTGGCCGCGCCTGCGGCTCGGGTCCGCGCTCGCGGCGAGGTTCCGCCTGGGACAGGCGGTCCCGGCCGGCGCACGCGAGGGCCGCGTCGCAGTGTTCGGCGAGGATGAGACCTTCCTCGGCGCCGGCGAAGTCTCCGGCGGATCGCTCAAGCCGAGGCGGCTGGTGGCACGCTCCTGAAGGCGCGAAAAGCTTGTGAAAGGCGCTGATTCCAAGGTAAAATGCCCGCCTTTCGCGAAGAGACAAATCAGAGCAGAGCATGTCGGTGAGCGTTACGCAGAAGGCGCAGATCGTCCAGCAATACCAGCGCGCCGCGGGTGACACGGGTTCTCCGGAAGTCCAGATCGCCTTGCTCACGGCCCGCATCAACGGGCTGACCGATCACTTCAAGATGCACGTCAAGGACCACCATTCGCGCCGCGGGCTGCTGAAGCTCGTCAGCCAGCGTCGCAAGATGCTCGACTACCTCAAGCGAAAGGACAACGGGAAGTATCACCAGCTGATCGAGCAACTTGGCCTGCGCAAGTGACCTTCCTCGGCGCCCATGGATCCTGACGGGCGCCCCGAGCTCCTCCCAAGGCACGGCGTTTCTCGCCGGTGCCACCCCTCACCAAGAATCGCCCCGGGCCGTCGCCCGGGCTCACTGAACGGATCGATACCATCATGGCGCTAGCCCCAATCAAGAAGACTTTCACCTATGGAGCGCACCAGGTCACGCTCGAAACGGGCGAGATCGCGCGCCAGGCGCATGGCGCCGTCGTGGTGAACATGGACGACACCGTGGTGCTGTGTACCGTGGTCGGCGCCAGGCAGGCGAAGGCGGGTCAGGACTTCCTGCCGCTCACCTGCGACTATGTCGAGAAGACCTACGCCGCCGGCAAGATCCCCGGCGGGTTTTTCAAGCGCGAGGGAAGGCCGTCGGAGAAGGAGACGCTGACCTCGCGCCTGATCGACCGGCCCATTCGCCCCCTGTTCCCGGACGGCTTCTACAACGAGGTGCAGGTCGTCGCCCAGGTGATGTCGTGCAACCCCGAGGTCGATCCCGACATCCCGGCGATGATCGGCGTGTCGGCGGCGCTGACGCTGTCCGGGATTCCGTTCAACGGCCCGATCGGCGCCGCGCGCGTGGGCTACGTCAACGGCGAATACGTCCTCAACCCCACCGCGACGCAGCTCAAGGAGAGCCAGCTCAACCTCGTGGTCGCCGGCACGCAGCACGCGGTGCTCATGGTGGAATCCGAGGCGGCCCAGCTGCCCGAGGACGTGATGCTCGGTTCGGTCGTCTTCGGCCACCAGCAGATGCAAGCCGCGATCCAGGCTATTCTCGAGCTCTCGGACCAGGCGGCCAAGCCGGACTGGGACTGGAAGCCCGCCGAGAGGGACCAGGGGCTGGTCGAGAAGATCCAGGAGCTGTCGGAAGGCGATCTGCGGGCGGCGTTCAAGGTCAGGCAGAAGCAGGCGCGCTCGGAGGCGATCGACGCGATCTGGAAGCGCGTCTACGAGGCGGTCGGCGTCGGGACCGAAGGCGGACCCGAGGCCAACGTCGTGAAGGACATCTGCTTCGCGCTCGAGTCGAAGATCGTGCGCAATCAGATTCTCGACGGCGAGGCGCGCATCGACGGTCGCGATACGCGCACCGTCCGGCCGGTCACGGTGCGCGTGGGCGTTCTTCCGCGCACTCACGGCTCCGCGCTGTTCACGCGCGGCGAGACCCAGGCGCTGGTGGTGGCGACGCTCGGCACCGGGCGCGACGAGCAGATCATCGACGCGCTGATGGGGGAATACAAGGAACGCTTCATGCTCCACTACAACATGCCGCCCTACGCTACGGGCGAGACCGGCCGCATGGGGTCGCCGAAGCGCCGCGAGATCGGCCACGGGCGGCTCGCCAAGCGGGCGCTGGTCGCGATGCTTCCGAGCCCGGAGGAATTCGCCTACTCGATGCGGGTGGTCTCCGAGATCACCGAGTCGAACGGCTCGTCGTCGATGGCGTCGGTGTGCGGCGGCAGCCTCGCGCTCATGGACGCGGGCGTGCCGATGAAGGCGCACGTCGCGGGCATCGCGATGGGCCTCATCAAGGAAGGCAAGCGCTTCGCGGTGCTGACCGACATCCTGGGCGACGAGGACCACCTCGGCGACATGGACTTCAAGGTCGCGGGCACCGAGGGCGGAATCACCGCGCTCCAGATGGACATCAAGATCGAGGGCATCACCAAGGAGATCATGCAGGTTGCGCTCGCGCAGGCGCGCGAAGGGCGGCTCCACATCCTCGGCATCATGAAGCAGGCGCTCGAGGGCTCGCGCGCCGAGATCTCGAGCTTCGCCCCGCGCATCATCAAGATCAAGATCAACCCGGAGAAGATCCGCGACGTCATCGGCAAGGGCGGCGTTGTCATCCGCGCGCTGCAGGAGGAGACCGGCACCACGATCGAGATCAGCGACGACGGCACGGTGTCGATCGCCTGCGTGTCGGCGGAAGGGGGGCAGGCCGCGAAGAAGCGCATCGAGGACATCACCGCCGACGTCGAGGTCGGCAGGATCTACGACGGCACGGTGCTGAAGCTCCTCGACTTCGGCGCCATCGTGCAGCTGCTGCCCGGCAAGGACGGCCTGCTGCACATCTCGCAGATTGCGAACGAACGCGTCAACAACGTGTCCGACTATCTCAAGGAAGGCCAGCAGGTGAAGGTCAAGGTGCTCGAGGCCGACGAGAAGGGCCGGGTGCGCCTCTCCATGAAAGCGGTGAAAGAGGCCGCCGCAGCGGCGCAGCACTGAGGGGAATACCGGGCGCGGGCTACTTCCCGCTCTGCCTCTCTCGCTGCTCGTCCAGCGTCTTGCAGTCGATGCACAGGCTCGCGGTCGGCCTCGCCTCGAGGCGCTTGAGGCCGATCTCGATGCCGCATTTCTCGCAATAGCCGTAGTCGTTCTTGTCGATACGCGCGATCGTCTCGTCGATCTTCCGGATGAGCTTGCGCTCGCGGTCGCGGTTGCGCAGCTCTAGCGAGATGTCCGACTCCTGGCTGGCGCGGTCGTTGGGGTCCGCGAACACCGTCGCGTCGTCCTGCATTTCGTGCACGGTGCGGTCGATGTCGCGCGACAGCTCCACCTTCAGCGCCGACAGCATCTTCCTGAAATGCGTGCGCTGCGGGAGGCACATGTACTCCTCGCCCTTCTTCGGTACATAGGGGGGAAAAGCCTTGGACAGCAGTTCCAAAATTGCGGACTCCGCGTTGCGCTCCCGAGAAATCATTTGATACCAGAAATCGCAAATCCGCAAGCGGTTCTCACCCGGTCAGCGAGAGTCGCGGCGCGTTGACCCTGATGCGCGGGCAGGCGTAATATGCGACACCCGCGGGGTGTAGCGCAGCCTGGTAGCGCGCTTGCTTTGGGAGCAAGATGTCGGGAGTTCAAATCTCTCCACCCCGACCAGATTCTCGCGGCCGATGAGTGGAGGCCGCGGCACGAAGCTTCACGTGCCCGTAGCTCAACCTGGATAGAGCACCAGCCTTCTAAGCTGGGGGTTGTGGGTTCGAGTCCCGCCGGGCGCGCCAGTTCTCCTGTAGGTCCAGCGAAAGGGAAGAGGATGATCGAAGTGTATACATGGCCCACGCCCAACGGCCACAAGATCCACATCATGCTCGAGGAGACCGGCCTCGAGCACGAGATCCGTCCGGTGAACATCCGGAGGGGCGAGCAGTTCGGGCCGGAATTCCTGAGGATCAGCCCGAACAACAAGATTCCGGCGATCGTCGACCCGGACGGGCCGGACGGCAAGCCGATCTCGGTGTTCGAGTCGGGCGCGATCCTCGTCTACCTGGCCGCCAAGAGCGGCAAGCTTCTGCCTGGCGACGACCGCGGCAGGTACGTGGCGCTGCAGTGGCTCATGTTCCAGATGGGCAACATCGGACCGATGATGGGACAGTCGGGCCACTTCCGCAGCAACGCCGTGCCGGAGAAGATCGAGTACGCGATGAAGCGCTACGGCAACGAGGTAAGACGGCTGCACGGCGTGATGGAAAAGCGTCTGTCGGAGGCCGCGTACTTCGCCGGGCCCGAGTACTCGATCGCCGACATCTCGATCTTCCCCTGGCTTCGCAACAGCGAGCGCAACGGAATCGATTGGGCGGAGTTCCCGAAGATCAAGGCCTGGTTCGACGGAATCCACGCGCGACCGGCCGTCCAGCGCGCGCTGAAGACCCTCGCCGAGGTCCAGACCACGCCCGCAGGCCAGTACGACGCACGGGCGCGCGAGATCCTGTTCGGCGCGACGCAGTATCAGAAGCGCTGAAGAGCGGCCGGTGAGCGTACGCGACCGACCTTTTCAGGCAGCCGCCGCGCTCCTGCTCCTCGTCGCTCTGGTCGAGATCGGGAAACTGAACCTGCTTCAGGGCGTGGAAGGCCGGGTATCGGATCTCCTGGTGCGTATCCACGGCCGCGCGCTCGCGCCCGACGCCGACATCGTGATCGTCGACATCGACGACTTGAGTCTGGACCGCATGCAGGACGCGGCGGGCAAATTCCCCTGGCCGCGTTCCGTCTACGCGGACCTCGTCCGCGGGATCGAGGCGCAGAAGCCGCGGGCAATCGTGTTCGACATCCTCTTCAGCGAAGCCGACGCGCGCGACCCCGAGTTCGACCGCAGCTTCAACCGGACCCTCAAGGGGCTGGAGAACGTCTATTTCTCGATGGTGCGCCTCGACCCGGCGGGCGATGCCCAGGGCGCCCCGGCCGCCCAGGTCGCCGAGGTCCTGGGACTCGAACGCGGTCCCGCGGCGCAGCCCGATGCGCGCATCAATCTTCTTCCGCCCAAGGCGCTCGACGAGGAGCACTGGCGGCGCTCGGGCCTCATCAACTTTCTTCCCGACCGCGACGACGTCGGCCGGCGCTACTGGGTGGCGATGCCGGCGTACGGCTGGAGGCTGCCCTCGCTCCCGGCGCGCGTGGCCCGCGGCCTCGGGGCGCCGGTTCCCGACGACGAGGCCATCATCCTGGACTGGCGGGGGGCGCCGGGCGCGTACCCGCGCATCTCCTTCGCCGATCTTTACGAGGACTTCGCCCGCAAGCAGCGCGCGCGCCCGGCGGACGAGCTGAAGGACATGATCGTGGTCGTCGGCGCGACCGCGTCGGCACTCGGCGACCTGCGCGTCACCCCGATGTCGAACACGCATCCAGGCGTCGAGATCCTCGCCACGGCGATCGACAACCTGAAGAACGGGCGGGCGATGAGAGTCGCACCGGAGTATGCGCGCATGGCGATCGCGGCAGTGCTTCTCGCGCTAGTGTTCGCGGCGTTCCATATCAGGCACAACGCCGTCGAGACCGGCGTGGCGCTCGCCGCGGTCTCCGCGGGCCTGTTCGGCGCGCAATACGCCGCGCTGGGCGCCGGGCTTCTGCTGCCTGTGACCGTGCCGCTCGGGTTCGCGTGGGCGCTCTACCTATTCGGCACCATGCTCGCGTACCTTCGCGAGAAGCGCACGCGGGAGCAGGCGGTGCGCCTGTTCTCGCGCTTCCTCAACCCCGCCGTCGTGAAGCAGATCGTCGACCAGGGCGAGACGATCGAGTCGCTGTCTGGGAAGACGCGGCAGATGTCCATCCTGTTCTCGGATATCCGCGGCTTCACCACGCTGTCCGAGACGCGTCCGCCGCAGGAGATCGTCGCGCTGCTCAACCGCTATTTCTCGCGGCAGGTGGCGGTCGTATTCCGCCACGGCGGCACGCTCGACAAGTTCATCGGCGACTGCATCATGGCGTTCTGGGGCGCGCCGATCGACGATGCGCGCCACGCCGAGCACGCCGTCGCCGCCGCGCTCGAGATGGAGCAGGTGCTGCTCGCGTTCAAGCGCGAGCTGGGCGAGGCCGCGGAGTTCGACGTGGGAATCGGCATCCACTCCGGCTCCGCGGTGGTCGGGTTCATCGGCGCCGAGCAGAAGCTGGACTACACGGCGATCGGGGACGCCGTGAACCTGGCGAGCCGCATCGAAGGCCTGACGAAGGATGCGCATTGCCGCATCCTGGTCTCCCGCGAGACCATGGCCGCGTGCCATAATTCGTTCACATTCGCCTCGCGCGGGTCCTACAAGGTGAAAGGGAGAACCCAGGAAGTCGAGCTGTTCGAGCCTCGGGCCGGGTCCGCATGAGGATCGCGGTCCTTCTTTGCCTGCTCGCCGCCGCGCCGGCTTTCGCGCAGGAGACCGGGTTCGCGGTGCGCGACACCGAGGTGAAGAAGGAGCCGTTCAGCGACGCGCAGACCGTGGGCACGCTGGCGGAGAAGGCGCAGGTCAAGGTGCTCGCTCGCCAGGGCGGGTGGATGCAGGTCGAATCGGGAGCGCTCTCGGGCTGGGTGCGGATGCTGTCGATCCGCATGAACTCCGGCCAGTCGAGCTTCGCCTCGGGGCTGAGATCGCTCTTCTCCGTCGCGCGCACGGGCTCCTCGGGACAGACCGTCACCACGGGCGTGCGCGGCCTGGACAAGGAGGACATCAAGAACGCGAAGCCCAACCCCGAGGAGCTGAAGAAGCTTGCCGGCTTCTCCGCGAGCAAGGGCGACGCCGAGAAGTTCGCCGCCAGCAACCCGCTGCTGAAGAGCCAGAAGATCGACTATCTCCAGGCGCCGAAATGACACGGGCTCTTCTCGCATTCGCTCTGGCTCTCGTCTCGGCCACCGCCGCGGCCCAGTTCAATCTGAACATCAACAAACTGATCGAGACGGGAAAGAACATCCGGGACGCGACCCGCGACGTCAACGAGAAAGAGGAAGCCCAGATCGGCGCCGAATACGCCGCCGTCCTCCTCGGCACGGGGCCGCTGCTCGCCAACCCGGAGGTCGAGCGCTACGTCAATCGCGTGGGACGTTGGCTGTCGCTCAATTCGGAGCGCCCCGGCCTCAACTGGCAGTTCGGCGTGCTCGATACGGGCACGGTGAACGCCTTCTCGACTCCGGGAGGCTACGTGCTGATCAGCCGCGGCCTGCTCGAGCGCCTGCGGAACGAGGCCGAGCTCGCGGGCGTGCTCGCGCACGAGATCGCCCACGTCGTGAAGAAGCATCACCTCACCGCGATGAAGAAGGGAAAGGGGATGGAGGCGGGGGCCAATGTCCTGTCGATGTACCTCGACCAGCAGCGCAGCGCGGCAGCGAAGGAGAAGCTGGTGAGCGGCATGAAGGAGGTCATGCTGCGCGGCCTGGACAAGGACGACGAGTTCGAGGCCGACCGCATGGGCGTCGTCATCGCGGCGCGTGCCGGGTACGACCCGTACGGGCTTCCCTCGGTGGTGCAGATGCTGCAGGCTTCAAATCCCAAGGACTCCAATCTGGCCCTGATGTTCGAGACGCACCCGGACCCGGGAGCGCGTCTGGATGCGCTCGAGCGCGCCATGGGCAATCGCATGGATCGCTACGCGTCGCAGCCGCAGGCGGCCGACCGCTACGCTGGGGTCATGCGGGGGAAGTAAGCCGGCGCCGCGGGGGCCCGCGCTTGGCCGAAGCGCCCCTGCGCCAGGCGGCGGGCGGCGCGCCGAACTCGCGCTTGAACGCGCGGTTGAACGCGGCTTCGGATTCATAGCCGACGTCGCTCGCGACGGCGCCGATGCCGCGGTGTTCCGAATGCAGCATCTGCGCGGCGAGCTGCAGGCGCCAGCGCGTCAGGTATTGCATCGGCGGCTGCCCCAACAGCTCGGTGAAACGCTGCGCGAGCGCCGAGCGCGAGAGCGCGACTTCCTTCGCCAGAGAGTCGACGGTCCAGGGCTCCGCCGGGCGCGCGTGCATCAGCGTGAGCGCGCGGCCGACGTAGCGGTCGCGCAGGCCGGCGAGCCAGCCGGTCTGCTCGGGAGGCAGCGCCTCGATGTAGTTCCGAAGAGCCTCGACGAACATCAGTTCCGACAGCTTGGCCAGCATGACGCCGCTGCCCGCGCGGGGCGAGGCTTCCTCGGCGAGCGTCAGCTTGACGGAGCTGGCGAGCCAGGCGGCCGCCTCGTCCCGATCGACCCGGACCCGGATGAGGCGCGGCAGGTGGTCGAGGAGCGGCCGCGCGAGGCGTTTGTCCAGGGACAGAAAGCCGCACACGATGCGCGTGACTTCCCCGCCGCCGCCGAGGCTTGCCCGGGCGATCTGCCCGGCGGCCGGCGGCACGAAGAATTCGTTGATCGGTACCGGCGCGAGGCCGGGCTCGCTCCCCATGACGTGAAAGTCCTGGTGAGGGAGGACGATCAGGTCTCCGGCTTCGAAGTGCACGGACTCGCCGTCGGGGAGCCTGGCGAAGCAGCTTCCCTGCGTGAGCAGATGGAAGAAGATCATGTGCTCGCTCTTGGGCAGCGCGCCGCCGGCGGCTTCATCGTCGGCGCTGATGCACCAGGGCGCCGAGAAATCGGCGGCGAAGTAGACCGCGCCGGTGAGCTTTACCAGCCTGAGCATGTCGGAGAGGGCGTCCACCGGCTAGACGATCTTGCAGGGGATCTCGGCGTCCTCGTCGAACGAGTAGACCGCGCACAGGCGGTGGTAGCCGTCCGCGACGATCATCTTGCCCAATGCCGGGTGGCGAACGAGGAGCAGCGGAGAGAGCTTCTCGCCCTCCCTGATCTTCTCGCGGTCGCGCTGGAGGTGGGAGTTGCTGACGCCCAGGAGCGAGAGGCCGGAAGCGCGGAAGATATCCTTCGATTTAAAGGTGGAAACTCGTGCGCGGCGCAGCTGTTGAACGAGCCGCCTGGCCGAGGGAGCATCGTAGATAAGACTCAGGTACGACTCGGCGGCGGGATAGTTGTGCGGCTCAGGCTCGGCGCGCCAGCGGATCTTCTTGTTCTTGCCCATCGCGGAAGGGGGGAGAGTGGGGTGGCAGATGGGACTCGAACCCACGACAACCGGAATCACAATCCGGGACTCTACCAGCTGAGCTACTGCCACCGTAGGGGCGGGATTATAACGCAGCGCGGCTAGAGCTTCTTCAGGATCTCGCCGAACTTCGCCTCGACCTTCGCCCGAAGCTCCGGCGTCGCCCGCGCGACCGGCGGGAAATCCTTGAGCATTTCGTAGGGTCGGCACGCATCGATAACGGCGCGGGAATTCCACGTCGTGCCGCGCGGGATGCGCGGATCGAGCGGCCCGCTCCACATCTTCCTGATGAAGTCGATGTCCTCGGCCGGGTCGCAGCGCGTGCACATCGCCCAGAGAACCTCGAACAGGTTCGTCGGGTCGATGTCCTCGTCGACGGCCACGACGAAGCGCCCGAGGTAGGAGCCCGACTGGCAGCTCGCGGCGGCCATCGCCGCCTGCTTCGCGTGTCCCGCGTAGGCCTGCCTGATGGCGATGACGTTGAACATGCGCGCGCCGCCCGCCTCGTGGCACCACACGCCTCTCACGCCCGACACGCCCGCGCGCTCGACCTCGTCCCAGATCATCCCCGCCTTCATGACGCACTTGCTGTAGGAGAAGTCGGACGGCGGGCGCATCGGCGTCGCCACGGTGAGGATGGGGTCGTCGCGGTGGTAGACGCGCTGCACGCGGATCACCGGCTGCTCGCTCTGGCCGCCGGCGTAGTAGCCGGTAAACTCGCCGAACGGGCCTTCGGGCGCGGTCTCGCCGGGATGCATCTCGCCCTCGAGGACGATCTCAGCGTGCGCCGGCATGGGCAGCCCGTGCAGCGGGCTCTCGATCACATCGAAGGGCAGTCCCCGGTGGCCGCCCGCGTAGTCGTACTCGGAGAGGCCGAAGCGCAGCTCGTTGCCGCCAGCGAGGAAGAGCATCGGATCGTGGCCGCAGGAGACGAGCACGGGGCAGGGCTTGCCCTGCCTGAAGTATTTCTCGCGGATCTGGCGGCCGTGCTTCCCGGGCGACATCCACACGCCGACGCGCTTCGCGTCGTGCACCATGACGCGGTAGGTGCCGCAGTTCACCCAGTTGCCTTCGGGATCGCGCATGATCACGAGGTCGTCGGTGCCGATGTAGCGGCCGCCGTCCAGCTCGTGAAGGAAGGGCACGGGGAACTTGAGCACGTCGACCTCGTTCCCGGAAATGAGGTTCTCGAGCACCGGGCCCTTGGCGACGACGCGCGGCGGAACGGGCCCGTGTGTCTTCATCCGATCGCGGTAGGCCCGCACCACGTCGAGCGGATGCGAGGGAACCGGAAAGCCGAGCGTGATCGCCAGGCGCTTCATCGAGTTCGTCGACCCGGAAAGCGCTCGATAGCCTTTCGGGTAGCCCGGAACGTCCTCGAACAGGATCGCGGGCGCGTTGGAGCGTTCGTTCACGCTCTCGGCGAGCGTGCCCATCTCGAGGTTCCAGTGCGCGCCGGGAATCCTCAGGAGCTCGCCGGCGCGCTCGATGCGCACGAGGAACTCGCGCAGGTCGGCGTGCGGGCTGTCGTAGTCGTTCCAGACCTTCGCGGCGCGCGGATCGTTCATGGGCGGGCGCAGCTATTGTATAGGCTAAAGGTCCTCGCACCGCAGCAGGAACACGCAGTCGTCGCCGGCGCTGGTTTCGGCCCAGACGAACGGGAGCTTCGGAAACGCGCGCTCGACCGCGCGCCGGTTGTGGCCTGCTTCGACGACGAGCCATCCGCCGGGATTCAGAAAGCGGCTCGCCCCTTCGAGGATGCGGCGCACGAAGGAAAGGCCGTCGCGGCCGCCGGCGAGGGCAATCCGCGGCTCGCGCCGATACTCGGCCGGGAGCTTGCGCATTCTGACGGCGTCGACGTAGGGCGGATTTGCCACGATCAGATCGTAGCGCTTGCGCGAGGCTGGAAACAGGTCCGCGCGCGCCAGCCTGACCCGGCGACCGAGGCGGTAGAGGCCGACATTCTTCCTGGCGACGGCAAGCGCCGGGCGCGAGATGTCGGTGGCATCGACCGCTGCCCCGCGAAACGCCAGCGCGAGGAGGATCGCGAGGCAACCCGATCCCGTGCAGAGGTCGAGGGCTCGTCCGACGGGCCGCGTCACCCAGGGACGCAGCCGCTCGCGCAGCAGCTCGGCGATGAAGGAGCGCGGCACCAGAACGCGCTCGTCGACGTAGAAGCGGTGATCGCCGAGCCAGGCCTCGTGGATGAGGTAGGCGAGCGGCTTCCGCGAGCGCACGCGCCGGTCCAGCAGCCGCAGCACCTTGCGCTCTTCGCGCGCGGTCAGCTCGCGGTCCGCGCAGCCGGAGAATTCGCCGTGCGGCATCCGCAGCGCGTGCGCGAGGAGCCAGGCTGCCTCGTCGCGGGCATTCGCGGTGCCGTGGCCGAAGGAGACGCGCGCCGCGCGCAGTTTGCGCTCGACGGCGGCGAGGCGGTCGCTCAGGGTCAGGGTGCGAGAAGCCGCGCGAGGAGACGCAGATAGATCTCGCGCAAAGGCTCGATTGCGGCGAGATCGATGCATTCGTTCAGCTTGTGGATCGTCGTGTTCACCGGGCCGAATTCTACGACCTCGCTGCAGATCTCGGCGATGAAACGCCCGTCCGAAGTTCCGCCGGTGGTGCTCACCTCGGGCGCCGCGCCCGTCACGTCCCTGATCGACGCGGACAGCGCGTCGACAAGCCTGCCGCGGGGCGTCAGGTAGGGCACGGCCGAGAGCGTCCACTTGAGATCGTAATCGACCTTCAGCCGGTCGAGCACCGAATGCACCCGCTGCTTGAGCGCGTCGGCCGTGCTCGCGGTGCCGAAGCGGAAGTTGAACTTGATCTCGACGTCGTTGGGCGTGACGTTGTCGGCGCCGGTGCCTGCGTGGATGTTCGAGATCTGCCACGTCGTCGGGGGGAAGGAATCGTTCCCGCTGTCCCATTCGGTCTTGGCGAGCTCCGCGAGCGCCGGCGCAACCATGTGGACGGGATTCTTCCCCAGGTGGGGATAGGCGATATGCGCCTGCACGCCTTTGACGCGCAGCACCCCGGCGAGCGAACCCCGGCGGCCGTTCTTGATTGTATCGCCCAGGTTCGCCGCGCAGGTCGGCTCGCCCACGAGGCAGTAGTCGATGCGCTCGCCGCGGCTCTTCAGCAGATCGACGACCTTGACGGTCCCGTCGACCGCCGGACCCTCCTCGTCCGAGGTGACGAGCAGCGCGATCGAGCCCCGGTGCGAGGCGTGCCGGGCGAGGAAATCCTCGACCGCGACGACGAAGGCCGCAATCGAGGTTTTCATGTCGGCCGCGCCGCGCCCGAAGAGCTTGCCGTCGCGCTCGGTGGGGACGAAAGGGTCGCTCGCCCACTGGTCGAGGGGGCCGGTGGGAACGACGTCGGTATGACCCACGAAGCAGAGGAGCGGCGCGGCGGTTCCGCGGCGCGCCCAGAGATTGGTCACGTCGCCGCTGCGGACCGGCTCGACCTCGAAGCCGAGGCGCGCGAGGCGCTCGCCGAGAAGCGCCTGGCAACCTTCGTCCTTCGGGGTAATCGAGCGGCGCGCGATCAGGTCGCGCGCGAGCCGCAGCGTAGCGCCCGCTTCCAAGCGCTACGCGTCCTCGGTCGCGTCCAGCTTGAAGTTGCTGTACGTCGTGTTGGGATCGTGCACGGGTTTGGCCTGGGCCTTCTTGTCGGCCCCGGCGGCCATCGCCGCGCCGGCCTCGGTATTGTTGATCAGCCACAGGAGGTTGTTCGCCGAGTCGGCGTTGGCGAGCGCCTCGTCCTGGGTGATGGTGCCTTCGCCGATCATCTTGAACAGCGATTGCTCGAAAGTCTGCGAGCCGGGCGTCAGGGCCTTCTCCATCGCCTCTTTCATCTCGTTGATCTCGCCTTTTTCGATCAGCTCGGCGATGTAGCGGCTGTTGAGCATCACCTCGACGGCCGCCGAGCGCAGCCCCTTGACGTTCTTCACCAGGCGCTGGGAGATCACGCACTTGAGCGTCGCCGACAGGTCCTGCAGTAGAGCCGTGCGGTTCTCCAGTGGATAGAAGCTGATGATGCGGTTCATCGCGTGGTAGCTGTTGTTGGCGTGCAGGGTGGCGAGGCACAGGTGACCCGACTGGGCGTACTGGAGCGCCGAGGTCATGCCTTCCTTGTCCCGGACTTCGCCGATGAGTATGCAGTCGGGCGCCTGGCGCAGGGCGTTCTTCAGGCCGGTCTTCATGTCCAGCGTGTCGGTCCCGACCTCGCGCTGGTTCACGATCGATCTCTTGTTCTGGAAGACGAACTCGATCGGGTCCTCGAGGGTGAAGATATGGCCGGTCGTCTGCGCGTTGCGGTAGTCCAGCATCGCCGCGAGCGTGGTCGACTTGCCCGAGCCGGTCGCGCCCACCATCAGTATGAGTCCGCGCTTCTCGAGGATCAGGTCCTTGAGCACGGGCGGAAGGCCCAGCGTGTCAATCGGCGGAATCGTCGCGGGGATGAAGCGCACCACCACGGCGGGCGACCCCTTCTGCTGGAAGGCGCTGATGCGAAAGCTACCCACGCCCGGGAAGGTGAACCCGGTATTGAGCTCGAGCGTGCCCTCGTAGTCCCGCTTCTGCCGGTCGTCGACCACCTCGTAGAGCAAACCGCGCACCGTGGCGCCGTCCATGACCTGCTGGTTGATCGGCAGCACGTTGCCGTTGATCTTGATGTTGATCGGAGCGCCGACTGAGAGAAAGATATCCGAGGCCTTCTTCTCGGCCATCAGCTGGAACAGTCGCTTCATTGCGGACATGGTCTTCCTCCGGGGCTCTATTCGCCGCGCAGCAGCTCGTTGATGCTCGTCTTGGCGCGGGTCTTGGCGTCGACCTGCTTCACGATCACGGCACAGTATAGGCCGTATTTGCCGTCCGGGGAGGGCAGGGTGCCGGGCACTACGACCGATCCGGCCGGTACCCGGCCCTGCAGGATCTTTCCGCTCGCGCGGTCGAAAATGCGAGTGCTTGCGCCGATGAACACGCCCATCGAGATCACGGCGTTCTCCTCGACGATCACGCCCTCGACGATCTCCGAGCGCGCGCCGATGAAGCAGTTGTCCTCGATGATCGTAGGGTTCGCCTGCAGCGGCTCGAGCACCCCGCCGATGCCCACGCCTCCCGAGAGGTGCACGTTCCTGCCGATCTGCGCGCAGGAGCCGACCGTGGCCCAGGTATCGACCATCGTCCCCTCGTCGACGTAAGCGCCGACGTTGACGTAGGAGGGCATGAGGACCACGTTCTTGGCGACGTAGGCGCCGCGGCGCGCCACGGCCGGAGGGACGACGCGAAACCCGCCCCGCTCGAACTGCTCGCGGTCGTAGCGCTCGAACTTGGTCGGCACCTTGTCGTAGAACTGAAGCGACCCGGCGTGGATGGGGCGGTTGCCTTCCAGCCGGAAGGAGAGCAGCACGGCTTTCTTGATCCACTGGTGCGTAGTCCAGCCTCCGCTTACCTTCTCGGCTACGCGCAGCCGGCCCTGGTCGAGCTCGCCGAGAACCCGGTCGACGGCCTCGCCGACGCGCGCGGGCGCGCTGCCCGGGACGAGGCTCGCGCGCTCTTCCCAGGCCCGCTCGATCGTGTCCCGAAGCTGGTCCATAGGTTTCACAGGGATTTCGCGAATTCTACGATACGGCGCGCGGCCTCGAGGCATTCCTCGACCTCGGCGACAAGCGCCATCCTCACGCGGTTCGCTCCCGGGTTCACGCCGCCCGACTCGCGCGCGAGGAAGCTTCCGGGGAGCACCGTCACGTGCTGCTCGGCGTACAGCCGCCTGGCGAACTCGGTGTCGGCGACGGGCGTGGGCGCCCAGAGATAGAAGGCGGCCTCGGGCGCCTCGACGTTCAATGCGGTCCGCAGGACCGGGAGAAGGCGCTCGAACTTCTCCGCGTACTTGCTGCGGTTCTCGCGCACGTGAGCCTCATCGCGCCAGGCGGCGACGCTGGCGTCCTGGACAGCCAGGCTCATCGCTCCGCCGTGGTAGGTGCGGTAGAGCAGGAACGACTTGAGGATCGCGCCGTCCCCCGCGACGAAGCCCGAGCGCATGCCCGGCACGTTCGAGCGCTTCGAAAGGCTCGACAGCACGACGATCCGCTCGAACCCGCGGCCGAGTTTGTGCGCCGCTTCCAGTGCGCCGAGCGGCGGACGTGCCTCGTCGAAATAGATCTCCGAATAGCATTCGTCCGACGCGATCACGAAACCGTGACGGTCCGACAGTTCGAACAGTTCGCGCCAGTCGTCGAGCGTCAGCACGGCGCCTGTCGGGTTGCCCGGCGAGCAGACGTACAGCAGCTGCGTGCGCGCCCAGATGTCGGCGGGAATGGCCGAGTAGTCGCACGCGAAGTTGCGCTTCGGGTCGCTGTTGGCGAAATACGGCTGCGCGCCCGCCAGCAGCGCCGCGCCTTCATAGATTTGATAGAACGGGTTCGGACAGAGTACGATCGCAGGCTCGCCCTGCGCGTTCTTTTTCGGGTCGATCACCGTTTGCGCCAGCGCGAACAGCGCCTCGCGCGAACCGGCCACGGGCAGCACCTGGGTGGCGGGATCGACGGGCGGCAGGTGATAGCGCGTCGTGACCCACTTCGCGATCGCCTCGCGCAGCGCCGGCGTGCCGAGCGTGAGTGGATACGAGGCGAGACCGCCGAGCGAATCGATCACGGCCTTCTTGATCAGCTCGGGCGTCGGGTGTTTCGGCTCGCCGATGCCGAAGCTGATGTGAGCAAGGCTGGCGGGCGGCGTGACGTCCTTGAAGAGCAGACGCAGCTTTTCGAAGGGATAGGGCTGGAGGGTGTCGAGTAGCGGATTCACTTGGCGGTTCGGCGTAGATTCGGCGTGTTGCACAACGGACTGCCGTGCTGACACAGGCTGACACGGGTGAAGACGGCGCAAGACGGATGGCATGCGCGAGGCAGTCGAAGCAGCCGCGCAGTCCCGTCGATGAGCGAATGATTATAGCGTGCCAGCGGGCCGGGGCACGGCGCATCGTCCGATTGGACAAGGCTTTGCAGCGGCGGCGAAGAGGCCGTCGGCGCATCGGACGACCTGACGCACGAAGAAGACAGGAGACACAATGCAGGCAATGACCAGACGCAACGGTCAGGAATTCAAGGGCAACGGCTGGCAGCGATCACGCGCCGCCGGAGCCGGTAACACACAAGGCAAGGAAGTCATGCAGCACACGCTGGACATCGTCGGGAGCGCCGCGCGATGAATCTCCCGCTTCGCACTACGCTTCACAACGCATGGCCGACGCTCGCGATCATGATGGGCGCGTCGGTCTGGGGCATGGTCTGGTATCCGCTGCGCATGCTCAATGCGCTCGGCGTGTCGGGCACGGCCGCGAGCGCGCTGACGAGCGGCGCGGGCTGCCTGTTCGTGCTGCTCGTACGGCGCAGCGCGATCAAAACAGTCCGCTGGCACTGGCTGCTGCCCGCGCTCGCGCTGTTCGCGGGCATCACCAATCTCGGCTTCGTGTGGGGCGCGATCCACGGCCAGGTGATGCGCGTGCTGCTGCTTTTCTATCTGACGCCCGCATGGACCGCGCTCTTTGCGCATTTCATCCTGCGCGAGCGGCTGACGTGGGCGGGCGCGGGGCTCGCCGCGCTGTCGCTGGCGGGCGCGATGATGATGCTGTGGTCGCCGCAGCTCGGCATTCCCGTGCCCGGCAGCCTCGCCGAATGGGCAGGGCTCGTGGCGGGCATGTCGTTCGCGATGAGCAATGTGCTGATCGTCAGAACGAGCCGCGAGTTGCCCGGCATGCGGGCCGAAATGCGCACGGCCGTGATCTTCGGCGGCGCGGCGATCTTCGGCGCGCTCGCCTCGCTGTTCGAGGCGATGCCCGCGCCGCCGCCGGGCGCTCACGCCGGTGAATTGACGCTGCTGGTGCTCGGCATCGGCTTCGTGCTCGCGACCAACAACATGCTGGTGCAATTCGGTCTGGCGCGCGTGCCGGCGAACCGCGCGTCGATCATCATGCTGTTCGAACTGGTCGTGACGGCGCTCACCGCGTGGCTGTTCGCGGGCGAAGTGCCCGGTCCGCGCGAATGGGCGGGCGGCGCGTGCATCGTGCTGGCGTCGGCGCTGTCGAGCTGGGTGCATCGGTCGAAGCCCGGCGCGCAGACCAACGCGCCAGCCGATACGGGCGACGAAGGA